>CAWHLW010000011.1:0-154887 GCA_963830305.1 Candidatus Dormiibacterota bacterium
TACATACCGAGCCGTTCGGGTACATGCTGGCCGAGATGCAGCACCTTCACAGGTCGTTCCCCGGGGTGACGTGGTGAACGCAATCGATGAGATCCGGAGCGCCGCCGGGGCGATCCCCGATCCGGAGATGCCCGCGCTCACCATCGCGGACCTCGGCATCCTGCGCGACGTGCGCATCGACGCTTCCGGGCATGTCGACATCGACATCACGCCGACGTACTCGGGATGCCCGGCGCTCGACACGATCCGTGAGGGTGTCGAGCGTTGCGTTCGCGATCAGGGCTACGCCGATGTGACCGTGCGCACGGTGCTGTCGCCGGCGTGGACCACGGAATGGATGTCCGAGGCGGGCCGGGTCAAGCTCGCCGAGTATGGGGTCGCGCCGCCTCGTCAGCATGGGTTCGACCTCACACCGCTGACCATCGCCGTGCAGTGCCCCCTGTGCAACTCGTCGCGGACTCACGAGTTGGCGCAGTTCGGCTCGACGCAATGCCAGGCGGTGCGCCAGTGCGACGCCTGCGGCGAGACCTTCCCGCACTTCAAGGAGCACTGACGATTTGACCGCCACGCCGGTTGCGGACGCCCCCGCAGCACATCGGCGCGCGACCATCCATCCACTGCGGGTGAAGACCGTCGAGCCGCTCACCGACGATTCGGTGGTGATCGCGTTCGACGTTCCGCCCGAGCTCGCGGGCGATTTCGCGTTCACGCACGGGCAGCACGTCTCGCTCCGATGTGAGGCGGCCGGCGACGATGCCCGACGGAGCTACTCGATCTGCAGCCCCGCGGGCTCAGGAGCGTTGCGTGTGGCGGTGAAACACCTTCCCGGCGGCATCTTCTCCGCGTTCGCGCTGGAACAGCTTCGCGCCGGCGACGTTGTCGAGGTCGTGACCCCGATTGGCCACTTCAACACCCCACTCGATCCGAGCCATACGCTCTCCTACGCCATGATCGCCGCGGGCAGCGGGATCGCGCCCATCCTGTCCAATCTCAGCACCATTCTCGCCGTCGAACCGCAGAGCTCCGTCACGCTGATCTACGGGAACCGAACGGTCAAGGACATCATGTTTCTCGAGGAGCTCGAGGACCTGAAGAACCGGTACCCGGAGCGGTTTGCCCTGTACCACGTGCTCTCACGCGAGCAGCAGGAGGTGCCGCTCTTCCACGGGCACATCGACGCCGAGCGGCTCAACCTCTTCTTCCATCACCTGATCCGCCCCGACGACATCGACGAATGGTTTCTCTGCGGACCCCGCGAGATGATCGAGTCCGCCCGAGACGTGCTGCTCGAACGCGGTGTCGATGCCGAGCACGTGCACGCCGAGCTCTTCCATGCCAAGGACGTGAAGCGCCCGACGGCCGCGGAGCAGCGCACCTCGGCACCGTCTGCAGGCACCGCGGAGGTCACGGTCATCCTCGACGGACGCAGCTCGACGTTCAACGTCGATGCCGACGGTGAGCCGATCCTCGACGCCGCGTTGCGAGTGCGCTCCGACGCGCCGTATGCATGCAAGGGCGGGGTCTGCGGAACATGCCGGGCACGGCTGGTGAGCGGCAGCGTCGAGATGGACCAGCATTTCGCCCTCGAACAGCGCGAGATCGACGACGGCTTCGTCCTTGCGTGCCAGTCGCATCCCACGACGCCAACTGTCGTCCTCGACTTCGATCAGTGATCTCGCCGCGAGGCGAGCATGCTCAGATGATCGGGGTCAGCCAGCTCGCGTAGCGGTCGTCGTCGCCTTTGCAGGCCGCGAAATAACGGTCCTGAAGCGCACGGGTCACCTCGCCCGGCTCGCCGTCACCGATCCGGCGGTTGTCGATCTCGATGACCGCCGAGACCTCCGCCCCCGTCCCGCAGAGCAGCACCTCGTCGGCGACGTAGAGCTCGCTGCGGTCGATGGTCCGCTCGACGACCTTGATGCCGAGCTCGTCGCGCGCGAACTGCATCAACACTGCTCGCGTGATCCCTTCGACGATGTTCTCGGATGCGGGCGGCGTGATCAGCTGGCCGCGCCGAAGGATGAACAGGTTCTCGGCGCTGCCCTCGCAGACGTGACCGTCCTGGGTCATCAGGATCGCCTCGTCGAACCCGTTGAGAAAGGCCTCGGTCTTGGCGAGCGCGCTGTTGATGTAGATGCCGGTCGCCTTGGACCGTGCAGGCGCGACGTTGTCATCGATGCGCCGCCAGCTCGACACCTGGCAGCGGATGCCGCCCGTCGTGTCAACGTACGCACCGAACGGCACGGGCACGATCATGAACCCGTCGCGCAGGTTGTGAAAGCGAATCCCGATCTCCTCGTTCGCCTTGAATATCAGCGGGCGGATGTACACGTCGGTGCGAAAGTGGTTGCGCCGCATCAACTCGACGGTGATGTCGCAGAGCTCGTCGACGCTGTGAGGGAGTTGCATGTGAAGCATCCGCGCGTTGCCCGTCATGCGCGCGAAGTGATCCGCCATCCGGAAGACATTGATGCGCTGCTCGCGTTCGCTCCAGTACGCGCGGATGCCCTCGAAACAGCCGGTGCCGTAGTGCAGCGCGTGGGTGAGCAGGCCAAGGTGCGCGTCCCCGTAGCGGCGAAGCTCGCCGTCGAAGTACACCCAGGTGTCCGCCTGAGCGCGGCGCAGCTCCGCCTGGGGGACGGGCACTTTGGTCGGGCTTTCAGTCATCGGCCATCGCCTCGTCAGGTGTTTCGATCAGGTCCGCCAGGTGCCGGATGAAACCACCGGCGATGCCGCCGTCGGCGACACGGTGGTCGAAGACGAGCGACAGCTCGACGACGGAGCGCGCCACAACCTCGTCGTCGACGACCCATGGGCGCGTCGCGATCCGTCCGACACCGAGGATCGCCGCCTCCGGGGGATTGATGATCGCTGTCCCGCCATCGACGCCGAAGGCGCCGAAGTTGGACACGGTGAAGGTGCTGCCGCGGAGATCGGCCGCGTCGATGGAGCCGTCTCGTGCGGCGCCGGCGAGCACCTGCAACTCGTCCGCGATGGCCCGCATCGATTTTGTCTGCGCATCGCGAATCACCGCGACGACAAGGCCCCGATCGGTCTGCACCGCGACCCCGAGATGGATCGGCCTGAAACGCACCACCTCGTTGGTTTCGGCGTCGAAGTGCGCGTTGAGCCGCGGGAATTTCCGGAGCGCAACTGCGCAGAGCCGCAGGATGATGGCGAAAGGTGTCACCGACGCGTCCGTCGACCCGGGAGGAAGCTCGGCTCGCAACTCCATGAGCCGCGTCGCGTCGGTACTGACCCACGCGGACGCGCTCGGCACATCGCGGTGAGACCGCGTGAGCCGTTCTGCGGCAATCCGATCCACGCCGGCGAGCGCGATGCGGGTTGTGCCGGCGGCTGCAGGCTGCGGCTCGCCGGCCGAGGTCGCAGCGTCGCGAGCGTTCGCGCGTTCGAGGTCCGCGCTGGTCACCATGCCGCCAGGGCCGCTGCCCGTGACGGTGCTCAGGTCGATCCCCAGCTCGGCCGCGCGCCGTCTCACCAGCGGAGACGCAGGTGGCGTCGCGGCAGTTGCAACCGGCGCAGCACCGTCCGGCCGCTGAGGAGGCGCACTCCGGCGCGTGCGAGGCGCCGCCGCGCTGGTCCCGTAACCGACCAGGACATTGCCTGACGCGCCTTCAGGAGTTGCGGAGGCCGCCACCTCGATGCTGATCAGCGGCTTGCCCACGGTGATGCTTGCGCCCTCAGCGCCGTGCAGCGTGGCCACGCGACCGGCGAAGGGAGTCGGGACCTCGACGACCGCCTTCTCCGTGGTGATCTCTGCGACGGGCTGGTCGACGACGACGACATCACCTTCGGCAACGAGCCAGCGGTTGATCTCTCCCTCGGTGAGCCCTTCGCCGAGGTCGGGCATGAGGAAGTCGCGAATCCTGGGCATCGCTCAGTACTCGAGCAGTCGCGCGACCGCGTCGAGGACGCGATCGGCGTCGGGGAGGAAATGACGCTCGATCTTTGCCGACGGGTAGGGGACGTCGAAGCCGGTGACGCGCAGCACCGGAGCCGCGAGGTAGCCGAAGGCGCGCTCACTCAACTCGGCGGCAATCTCCGCGCCGTAGCCGACGAAGCGCGCGGCCTCGTGGACCACCAGGGCTCGGCCCGTCTTGGTGGCACTCGCGACGAGCGTGTCTATGTCCACCGGCGAGAGGGTGCGGACATCGACGACCTCGAGGTCCCAGCCGTTCTCGTCCGCGGCGCGCGTGGCTGCCTCGAGCGCGGTCGTGACCATCGGGCCGTAGGCGATCACGGTCGCGGTCGTCCCTTCGCGGCGCACGATCGCCTCGCCGATCGGCGGGGCGGTCACCGGCAGGTCGAGGTCCTCCTTCAACCAGTAGCGGCGCTTCGGCTCGAGAAAGATCACCGGGTCGTCGAACGCGATCGACGCACGGAGCAGGGCATACGCATCGGCGGGCGTCCCCGGAGAGACGACCGTGAGCCCGGCGGTGTGCGCGTAGTAGGCCTCCGGGCTCTCCGAGTGATGCTCGACTGCGCCAATGCCGCCGCCGTACGGGATGCGAATGACCAGCGGCAACCCGACGCGCCCGCGGGTGCGATTGCGGTACTTCGCAACGTGGCTGATCACCTGGTTGAGCGCCGGGTAGGAGAATCCGTCGAACTGCATCTCCACAACCGGACGCAGTCCGTAGAGCGCCATGCCAAGTGCCGTGCCTGCGATCCCCGCCTCGGCAACGGGAGTGTCGAAGCAGCGATCCGTCCCCATCTCCGCCTGGAGCCCATCGGTGATGCGGAACACGCCGCCGAGCCGGCCGACATCCTCGCCATAGACGACGACGGAGTCGTCATCGCGCATCGAGTCGCGCAGTGCCGCGTTGAGCGCACCGGCCATCGTGAGCTCCATCAGCTCTCCTCCGCCGCCCGCAACTCCTGGTCGAGGAGCGCGCGCTCGATGTCCAGCTGTGGCGTGCGCGCCGCGTACACGTGGTCGAACATCTCGCGCGGGTCGCCTGCCGGGGCATCGAAGAGAAAGTCACGCATGCGTGCCGCGGTCGCCTCACCCTCTGCTTCGACCTCGGCCACGAAACCGTCGTCGATGACGCCGCCGTCCCGCATCACGCGCAGGAAACTCTCGACGGGGTCGCGACCGCGCCATTCGGTTGCCTCGTCGTCGCTGCGATAGCGGCTGGTGTCGTCGGCGGTGGTGTGCGCCTCGAGGCGGTACGTCACTGCTTCAATCAGGGTCGGTCCATCACCACGACGGGCGCGGTCGACCGCGGTTTTCACCGCTCCGTAGACGGACACGACATCGTTGCCGTCGACGCGGATGCCGGGGATGCCGACCCCCGCCGCGCGGAGCGCGATCGATGACGCCCTGGTCTGGAGGCGATACGGGACGCTGATCGCGTAGCCGTTGTTCTGGACGACAAAGACCACCGGCGCGCCATAGACCCCGGCCATATTGAGCGCCTCGTGCGCGTCACCCTCACTGGCGGCGCCATCACCGAAGAAGGTCAGCGCGACGATTGGATCGTGCTTGATCCGCGCGGCCATCGCCAGACCGACCGCGTGGAGCGCCTGCGTGGCCAGCGGGGTCGTCAGCGGGGCGACCCGGTACTTGTACGGGTCGAAGCCGCAGTGCCAGCTGCCGGAGAAGAGCGCGAGGAGCTCGACGACGTCGACCCCGCGCGCGAAGGTGCCGACGGTCTCGCGATACGTCGGGAAGAGCCAGTCGTCCGGCTCGAGTGCGAAGACCGAGCCGACCTGTGCAGCCTCCTGGCCCTGGCTCGAGGCGAAGACCCCGAGCGCTCCCTGGCGGGTGAGGTTGATCGCCTGACGGTCAATGCGACGGCTCAGCGCCATCAGGCGATAGAGGGAGCGGAGCTGCTCCGCGCTCAGGTCAACGTCGTGTGGAGTGGCTGCGCCGAGCGCACCTTCGGCAGCGACATCCTGCCAGGCCGCCTGGGGCAGCCCGGGAAATGAGGACGGCCCGCTTGCGGCGGACGACACCTCCACACTCACGTTGACCGATCCTACCCCTGCGGACCCTGGGCACCGAAGTTCGGAGCGCGTTTCCCACGCCTCGCCGCCACGCCCTCGGCGACGTCGGGTCCGGTGAAGCCGAGAAACTCGAGGGCCAGCGAGCTGTCGAAGATCGGCCCGGCCGCGCGCAGCCAGTTGTTGAGCGCGTATTTGGTCCAGCTGAGCGCAGTCGCGGAACCCGTGGCGAGCTTGCGGGCGACCTCGAGCGCCTTCGCGTGGACCTGGTCATCCGGGACGCTGAGCGAGACCAGACCGATGCGCTCCGCCTCCTCACCGCTAACCGGCTCGCAGAGAAGGAGGTGGTACTTCGCTTTGGCGATGCCGCAGAGCAGCGGCCAGATGATCGCGGCGTGGTCGCCGGCGGCGACCCCGATCCGGGTGTGTCCATCGATCAGGCGCGCGCCGCTCCCGGCGATCGAGATATCCGCAAGCAGGCCCACGACGAGGCCGGCCCCGACCGCGACCCCATCCATCGCCGAGACGATCGGCTTGCTGCAGTTGATGATGTTGTAGACAAGGTCCCGAGCCTCCCGGAGCACCCGGGCACGGACCGCGAAGTCCGCGGCCATCGACTCGATGAGGTCGAAATCCCCACCCGATGAGAAGGTGCCGCCTGCCCCGCGAATGATGACGGCGCGGGTTGCAACGTCCGTGTCCACCGCCCGCCATACCTCGGCAAGGTCGCGATGCATGGCCGCGTCCGCTGCGTTGAGGCGCCCCTCGGCCTTCATCGTGATGACCAGGATCCCGGCCTCGGGTCGCTCGAAGACGAGGCTTGGAAATGCGGTCGCGAGGTCCGTCATCGGTTGGCGCGCCTCACGTTCCGGTGAACGCGGGCTTGCGCTTTTCCTGGAAGGCGGAGATCCCGTCCTGATAATCATGGGTCCGCGATGCACGGCCCTGGGCGGCAGCCTCCGCGGCGAGCACCTCCGCAAATGACGGCGAGGCGTCGGTGATGCTGCGGACGATCCGCTTGGATTCAACGAACGCGGCGGTGGGACCGCGGGCGATCAACGCGGCCATCTCCCGGGTCCAGCGCACCAGGTCGGCGCCGGCCACGCTGCGGTTGACCAGTCCCCACTCGGCCGCCTCACGCCCCGACAGCAATCGCCCCGTGTAGATGAGCTCGAGTGCGCGATGTGCGCCGACTCGCGCGACGAACGCAGCGTGTGCCCCGCTGTCGAGGACGGCACCGATGCGTGCAAACGGGGATCCGACCCGCGCGTCGTCGGCGGCGTAGATGACATCGCAGGCGAGAGCCAGCCCAAGGCCGGTGCCGAGACACGCACCCTGGACCGCCGCGATGGTGGGCACCGCGAGGCCGGCAAGACGCTCGATCAGCGGATTGAAGACGTCGCGGAGGATCGCCTCGCCATCCTCGTGGAGCGGGTCGGCGTCGGCAAGGTCGCGGCCGCTGCAGAACGCGCGGCCCTCGCCGCGGACCAGCAGCGCTCGCGCACCCTCCGACTCCACCGTGTCGAGGCTCTCGCTGAGCTCGCGCACCATCGCCGAGTTCATCGCGTTCATCTTGGCGGGGCGGTTGAGCACGAGCTCGGCGACACCGCCGGCGAAGGTCAGCAGAACGGTACGTTCGCCGTCAGATTCCGGCATATGCCGCGCGCTCCTTGGCGGTGAGGATCTTGAGCTGGCTCGCGCAGACGGTGACGCCGTTCTGGTTGAGGATGTCCCAGCGGTACGTCACCAGTCCGGACTTCGGGTCCTTGTCGGACTTCTCGATGACCTCGATATCCAGATAGATGGTGTCGTCGATCCAGGTCGGCGCCGTGTAGCGCAGGCGGTCGGTGCCGTAGTTGGCAAGGATGGTGGTGGCGTCCGCGGGAACGCCGAGCCCGGTCCCGAGCGCGAACACCATGATCCCGGGCGCGACCCGCTGCCCGAACATCGAACGCTCCGCCGCCACCTTGTCGATGTGCGGGTAGAACCAGTCGCCGGTCAGCGCGCACCAGTTGACGATGTCCGTCTCGGTGATGGTCCGGCCCCTGGTGCGCTGCGTCTGACCAACCTCGAGCTCATCGTAGGTCCGGTACAGAAGAAAGCGATCCACCCGAAATGCCTCCCGTGAACACCTGGACTGGCGGGCTGGCGGAGTCTACGACCGGCGGTCGATGACCCGCTGGAGCTTTCCCACCGAGCGCTCGATGGTCTCGGGGTCGACGACCTCAACGGCGACGGTGACTCCAACTCGGTCCTTGACCTCACGCGCGAGGGTCTGCGCCGCGGGATCGCGGCGTTCGGGCGGACAGTCGGACCGAGCCTCGACGCGAACGGTCAGCGTGTCGAGCCGGCCCTCGCGCTCGAGGATCACCTGGAAGTGCGGGGAGAGACCGCCGGTGCGGACCACCAGCTCCTCGAGCTGGGTCGGAAAGACGTTGACGCCGCGCAGGATGATCATGTCGTCACTCCGGCCGGTCACCTTCTCCATGCGCCGGAACGCCGGCCGGGCGGTTCCCGGGAGGAGCCGGGTGAGGTCGCGAGTCCGGTAGCGGATGATCGGGAGCGCCTGCTTGGTCAGGGATGTGAAGACCAGCTCGCCCATCGCTCCGTCAGGGAGCACCTCCCCGCTCACCGGGTCGATGACCTCGGGATAGAAGTGGTCCTCCCAGATGTGGAGGCCGTCCTTGGTCTCCACGCACTCCTGGGAGACGCCCGGACCCATCACCTCCGACAGTCCGTAGATGTCCACCGCGTGCATGTCCATGCGACCTTCGATCTCCGCGCGCATCGCCTCGGTCCAAGGCTCCGCGCCGAAGATGCCGATGCGCAGGGAGCTGGTTCGAGGATCCACACCCTGACGTTCGAACTCGTCGATGAGCGCGAGCATGTAGGAGGGCGTGACCATGATGATCGCGGGCTCGAAATCAAGGATCAGCTGCACCTGGCGCGGGGTCATCCCGCCGGAAACCGGGACGACGGTGCAGCCGAGACGCTCCGCCCCGTAGTGCGCGCCGAGGCCACCGGTGAACAGGCCGTACCCGTAGGCGACGTGCACGGTGTCGCCGGGGCGCCCACCGGCTGCGCGGATCGACCGCGCCACCAGGTCGGACCACGTGTCGAGGTCGTCCTGCGTGTAGCCCACCACCGTCGGCCGTCCGGTGGTGCCGCTCGACGCATGGATGCGGCGGACCTCCGATCGCGGTACCGCGAACATACCGAACGGGTAGTTGTCACGCAGATCGAGCTTGGTGGTCAACGGAAACCGCGCGACGTCGGCAAGCGTCTCGCAGTCGTCTGGCACAACACCGGCGACGTCGAATGCGCGCCGGTAATGCGCGACGTTGGTGTACGCGTGCCGCAGTGACCATCGCAGGCGCTCGAGCTGCACCGCGAGCAATTCGTCGCGGCTCAGCCGCTCGCCTTGGTCGAGCAGTTCGGGAGCCGGCGCGGTTCCCAGGGTCACGCCGGCGCTGGCCCGATCGTACGGCTGGTGCCCCGAAACTCCGCGATCACCTCGTCGCCACGCCGAACGGTGACGTCGTAGATTCCCGAGCGTCCGAAGCGGGTGCGCTCCACGGCGCGCGCTTCGAGGACGTCGCCGGCACGTGACGGCGCCACGAAAGTGACGTCGACCGCTGCGGCGACGGCCAATGGACCGTGGCTGTTGCAGGCACATGCGAAAGCGGTATCCGCGACCGCGAACACGAACCCGCCGTGCGTGATGCCATGACCGTTCACCATGTCCGCGCGGACGGTCATGGTCGCGGTCGCGGCGCCTGCGCTGACGTCGCGTACCTTGATGCCGAGTCCGCGTGACGCGGCGTCATCGGCGAGCATCCGGGTCACCGATTCAGTCACCGAATCTCCCCATGGGTGCGGTCGACGCCTTCGCGCTCAGAGGGTTATTCTGCTGCGCTCGACCGCGGCCACCGCGGTGGGAGCGCCGCTGAGCACCACATGCGCCGTCGCACGCCTGCCTCCGAGGTAGAGGATCAGCTCGCTCGCCGGGCCGGTGAGCACGGCCATATCGCCCGAGCCGCGCTGCTTTCGAGCACCGCCGGGACGAACCAGCTCGAGCCCGAAGGGACGGATCGCTCGTGCGAGGCGGCGGGCACCGTAGCCGGTCGCGCCCCAGGCGATTGCCTCGAGATCGGCCATCGGTGGGCGCGGATCACGACCGTTGGCGCGGCGGACGTCCTCGTGGTGGATGAAGTATTCCAACCCGTTGAACGTGTCGCGAATGCGCGGGAGGCGCCACGGGATCAACGGCGCGCCGGCGCGCAGACGCGCGACCAACGCAGGGAATCCTTTGGCCTTCTCCGCTGCGCGCTGCGCATCGGACCAACGGTGGAAGTGCTCGCGCAGCACGAGATGCGCAGCGAGATCCGCGGTCGTCCAGCCCTCGCAGAGGGTGGGCGCGTCCGGACCGAGCTCGAGCAGAAGGTCGCAGAGTCCCATTCGCTCGCGAACGTCGATCGGTTCGGTCACTGGGATGGCCGCGGTGACTGCACGTGCTCCGCGAAGAACTCGAGGGTGCGGCGCCAGGCATCGGCAGCTGCAGCTGCGTCGTATAACTTGCCGGTGTCGTTGAAGAATGAATGTCGGGTTCCGCGATACACCTTGATGTCGCGCGCGACACCGAGCGTTGCCAGCCTGGCGTCGAGCTTGCGCCCGGACCGTGCGGTGAAGTCCTTGCCCGGATAGCTGCCAACCACCGGGCACATCCGGCGCACAGCTTCGAGTGGCCGCGGGTTGGTGCCATAGAAAGGGGCGATGGCTCGGAGTCGCCGGTCCCGCCGGCCCCAGGCGATGGCGAAACCTCCGCCCATGCAGAAACCGATGGCACCAACACGCTCCGGGTCCACCTCGGGTTGCGCGACGAGATGATCCATCGCAGCGCCAAGGTCGGCGATCGATGCGGGCTCGCGACCGGTGAGCATCGATCCCATGAGACTCGCCATGCAGACCGCGCGGCTGTGGCCGGTGAACAGATCCACCGCGAGTGCCGCGTATCCCTCGCGAGCGAATCGGCGTGTGATGTCGCGGATGTTGTCGTTGAGGCCAAACGCTTCATGGATGACGACCACACCGGGATGCAGACCCGCGCCGTCAGGCAGCGCAAGGTAGCCGCGAAATGTCGAACCCCGCGAGGGGAAGCTGACATCTCGGGTTGCCGGCGCGGTGGTGGTGATGCGCATCAGCCTAGCGTTCCCGTCCGTCAGGTGACCTTCCCGAGCTGAGACCAGGTCGACCGCGGCGTGAGCACCCAGGCGTCAACGGGTGGCGCCTGTGACTGAGCCGCAGACTTCGGTGGTCCGAAGATGAGCAGGTCAGTGCCGTCGGTGACCTCTGTACCTCCGACCACCGGCAGGGCGCCAGTCGGAAACGACGCCCAGTCCGCGCCACCCCAGACCCACAGTGCCGCTGACGTCGACGAGGACCCGCTGCAGTTGCACAGCACGAGGCGGCCATTTGCCGGGTCCAGTGCCATCGTTGATCCGTTGAGGGGAGCCCCGGTCGTCGGCGGCAACAGAGCCCACGAGCCGCCGTTCCACCGCCAGGTCGTGTTCACCGCGCCGGTGGAAGGCGGCGGGCCGACACAGCAGCCGACGGCGATGAGCGAGCGCGTCACCGGGTCGTACCCCATCGGACTGTAGGTCGCCCCGGCAGGCAGCGCCCCGCCGGCCGAGTGGCTCCAATGGGTTCCGGCCCAGACCCAGGTCGCGGCGGGATTCGAGATGACCCCCGAGCGCGTCAGCAGCACCATCTGCATGGTCGCCGGATCCCAGGCCATGTCGGAACCTTCACCGGGATCCGGGCCACCCGCCCCGCTGTCGAGCTGCACCCATGTGGTTCCGTTCCACGCCCATGTGTCGTGGACCGGCTCGCCAGGCTCCAGGCGCCCGCCGAACAGCATCACCGTTTTCGTCTGCGGGTCATACGCCTCGGAAGCGCCGAACCGCCCGGCGGGGCTGAGTGACGGGTGGGCGAGCGTCCACCGGGCGCCGTCCCAGATCCACGTGTTCGGGTAATCGCCGACACCGCCGAAGAGCACGACCTCATGCGTGGCAAGATCGTCGGCGACGCTGAAGCCGATGCCCGCGTCGGGCTCGAGCGGTACCGGGCTCGGAGTGATGGTTTGCCGCGCCGGTGTGGGCGTGGGAGATGAGGTGACGGGAGCGGACGTTGGGCGCTGCCCGAGTGAGATCACGATCCCGATCGCGCTGGCCACCGCGATGATGCACAGGAGTGCAATGACCGAGCGCGTGTTCACGCGGCGCCTGCCGCTCCTGCCCGGGTCGCTCGGTGGTTGGTCCTGCATCACTCCCGGGGAAATGTGCCATTCCGGTGCAACCCTCCGCCCCCGCTACGATGGCGGTGGTGACCACCCTGACCCCGTCCACCGGCAGCATCGACCTGGACGCTCTCGTCACCTCCTGGAGAGCGGCCAATTACCTCACCGTCGCGCAGATCTACCTTCAGGCGAATCCGCTGCTGCGCGAGCCGCTGCGTGCGGAGCACATCAAGCCACGGCTGCTCGGCCACTGGGGGACGTCCCCTGCGCAGAGCCTCATCTATCTCCAGCTCAACCGTCTGATTCAACAGCGCGACTGCGACGTCCTGTACATCGCCGGGCCGGGCCACGGCGGGCCGGCCATCGTCGCCAACGTGTACCTCGAAGGGACCTACTCGGAGATCTACCCGGCGGTCTCCCTCGACAACGCCGGTCTCCTCCGGTTAGTGCGTCAATTCTCGACGCCGGGCGGCATCCCCAGCCACGTCAGCGTTCCGACGCCTGGGTCCATCCACGAGGGCGGCGAGCTGGGATACGCGCTCGTGCACGCGTTCGGAGCAGTTTTTGACAATCCCGACCTGATCGCGGCGTGCGTGGTCGGCGACGGTGAGGCGGAGACCGGCCCGCTCGAGGGATCGTGGAAGGGCGTGAGCTTCCTCGATCCTCGTCGCGACGGTGCGGTGCTCCCCATCCTGCAGCTCAACGGCTACAAGATCAGCGGTCCCACGGTGCTCGGCCGTGCGCGCGAGCAGGACGTCCTGGGGTTGCTGAGCGCGCATGGATACGAGGCCCACATCGTCGGCGGCGACGATCCTCGTGCCGTGCACGAGAAGTTTGCGCAGACCCTCGATCGTTGTTACGAGCGCATCCGCGAGATCCAGTCGCGCGCGCGGAGCGGCGCCGAATCGGGCCAGCCGATCTGGCCCGCAATCGTGCTGCGCACCCCCAAGGGGTGGACGGGACCGAAGTTCGTCGATGGGCTGCCCGTCGAGGGAACCTTCCGTGCGCATCAGGTGCCGCTCGACAACGTCCGGACCAACCCGGAGCATCTCGCCCAGCTGGAGGAGTGGATGCGCAGCTACCGACCGGAGGAGCTGTTCGAGGCCGGCGGTGCTCCAGCCCCCGAGGTGACGTCGCTCATGCCTCACGGCGACAAGCGCATGGGTGCGACGGCATACGCCAACGGCGGACGGTTGCTCCGCCCCCTGCACCTTCCGGAGTTCACCGAGTACGCGATGCCCGTCGTCCCCGGGGTCACTGTCGCAGAGTCGACCCGGCGGCTCGGGGAGTGGATTCGCGACATCTATCGGGACAATCCCGACAACTTTCGTCTCTTCTGCCCGGACGAGACCAACAGCAACCGGCTCGGCGCGGTGTTCGACATCGAGGACCGCTGCTTCGAGGAGGAGACGATCCCGATCGACGATCACGTGAGCGCCGGCGGGCGTGTGATGGAGGTGCTGTCGGAGCATCTCTGTGAAGGCTGGCTCGAGGGGTATCTGCTGACCGGGCGGCACGGGTTGTTCGCCACCTATGAGGCCTTCGCGATGGTGTCCGCGTCGATGACGGTTCAGCACGCCAAATGGCTCGAGGCTGCGCGCGCTTTGCAATGGCGCGAGCCGGTCGGGGCCCTGAACATCCTGCTGACATCAACGTGCTGGCGGAACGACCACAACGGATTCAGCCACCAGGGGCCCGGACTCATCGACACCGTGATGTCCTTGAGCGGCGACGTGGTCCGCGTGTACCTGCCCCCGGACGCGAACTGCCTGCTCTCGGTGGCGAATCACTGTTTCACCAGTCGCGGCTACGTGAACCTGATCGTCATCGACAAGCAGCCGGAGCTCCAGTACCTGTCCATGGATGCGGCCATCGAGCATTGCGCGCGCGGCGCATCCGTGTGGTCCTGGGCGTCAAACGAGGGTGATGGCGACCTGGACGTCGTGCTCGGCTGCGCCGGTGACATCCCGACGCTCGAGACCCTCGCTGCAGCGGCGCTGCTCCGCGAGTACGTGCCCGACCTGCGTTTTCGCATGGCCAACGTCGTCGACCTGCTGGCGATGAGCCCCGCGCCGTTCCACCCGCACGCGCTCAGCGCCGAAACGTTCGCCGAGCTCTTCACCGATGACGTCGACGTGGTGATGGCGTTTCACGGCTACGCGAGAGCCTTCCACCAGGTCGTGCACGGGCGTCCCAACGCCGCGCGATTCCACGTGCGCGGATACAACGAGCACGGCACCACCACCACGCCGTTCGACATGGTGGTACTGAACGGGATGAGTCGCTACCACCTGGTCATGGAGGCGCTCCGCCGCGCCCGGCGCACCCCGGCCGGGGCCGAGGATCTGATCCACTTCTGCGAGTCACAGCTGCGCCGGCATCACGCGTACGTGCGCGAGTATTTCGAGGACATGCCAGAGATCCGCGAGTGGCGCTGGCCGGGGTGAACAGGCTCCGGTCGCCGGCTGCCGCTACGGCCTGACCGATGCGCATCCTCGCTGTGAACGCCGGCTCGAGCAGCCTGAAGCTGAGCGTCGTCGATGACGATGATCGTGTCGAGGATGAGCAAGAGAGCGACGGCGACGCTGATCCCATAGCGGCGTTGCGCGACTTCGCTGCGCGCGTGGGGGACGTTGACGCTGTTGCCCACCGCCTCGTGCACGGCGGCGCGACAATCCGGCACGCCGTCCTCGTCGACGACACCGTGCGTCACGAGCTCGACGCCGCTGCCGAGCTGGCACCGCTGCACGTCCCACCTGCGCTCGCGTTGCTCGACGCCGCACGGGCGAGCATCGACCGGCCTCAGATCGTGTGTGTCGACACGGCGTTTCACGCCGGCATCCCCGAGTTCGCCACCACGTATGCGGTGCCGGCGCACTGGCGCGACTGGGGCGTGCGTCGCTACGGATTTCACGGGCTCTCGTATGCATGGTCGAGCCGGCGAAGCGCCGAGCTGCTGCAACGACCGGCGGAGGAGTTGCACGTCGTGATCGCGCACATCGGGTCGGGCGTCTCGGCGTGCGCGGTGCGAGATGGACGCAGCGTCGACACGAGCATGGGCTTGACGCCGCTCGAGGGGGCGGTGATGGCGTCACGAAGCGGCACTGTCGACCCCGGCGCATTGCTCTGGCTGCAGGAATCACACGGGCTCACCGTTGGAGCGATGACGCGGTTGCTCGAACACGGCAGCGGACTCTTCGGACTCTGCGGGATGTCGGACATTCGCGATGTCGAGCGCGAAGCGGCGCTCCGCAACCAGGCGTGCGTGCTGGCGCTGGACGTGTACGTCCATGTGCTCGTCCGGGTCATCGGCGGCCTCGCCACGTCGCTCGAGCGCCTCGATGCGTTGGTGTTCACCGGCGGGATCGGCGAGCACTCGGCCGTGGTCCGCGGCCGCGTCTGCGCTCGCCTCGGCATCCTTGGCCTCCCTGAGTCCCTGCTCCCCGCAGATGGAGATGCGATCATCGCGCCCGCGAATCGCGGCCCGGCGGTCGTCGTTGTCACCGCACGCGAGGACGCGCAGATGGCACGCGAGGCGCGCCGGGTGCTCGCCGCCTAGACCGCCGCCGGCTCGGTGACCACCTCGGCGACGGGCGCCACCTCCACGGCAACCCGCGGCCGGTGGCTGATCAGGGTGCATGCCAGACCGGAGAGCGCCGCGGTGCCGGCCGCGTACCACCAGAGGTTGTGGAAGTGCGCCAGCGCATCGGCGGGGCTGTGCGGCGTTCCCAGGATCACCACCAGGAGCGCGATGCCGAACGCACCACCGATCTGCCGTGCCGTCTGGTTGACCGCGCTTCCCACCGCGAAGCGGTTCGGATGCAGGCTCGAGACGGCGGCGGCACCGAGCACCGGGAAGGTGAGCCCGATGCCGAGCCCGATGATCAGCGTTCCCGGCAACCACGTGGTGAGGTAGTCGGGATGCACACCGACACGGGTGGCGAACCAGACCAGCCCAACAAAGAACACGGCGAAACCGGCAAGCAGCACCTTGCGAAACCCAACACGCGACGCCGTGCGCCCTGCGGGGCCTGACACCAGCGCGACGACGAGCGGGCCGGGTGTTACCGCCAGTCCCGCTTCGAGAATCGGGTAGTGCCATACGCTCGTGAGAAAGAGGATGTTGCCGAGGAGCATTGCGAAGAATCCCATCGCGTACAGAAACGTCGCCGCGTTGGCCACGCTGAAGGATCGAGCCCTGAAGAGCGTCAGGTCGAGGACCGGTTCGGGATGCCGTGCCGAGCGCCAGAGGAACAGCGCACCGACGATGATCGCCCCGGCAAAGCATCCGATTACCGGTGCCGAAGCCCAGCCCCAGGTCGGTCCTTCGGTGATGCCGAGCACGAGCGCGGAGAGACTCAACGCGATGAGCACTGCACCGACGTAATCCGGGGCCGCTCCGGGTATGCCGGCGCGTGACTTGACCAGAACGCGGCGGCCCGCGATCCAGGCCGCCAGACCAATCGGCACATTCACGAAGAACGCCGCGCGCCATCCTCCGACGGTGATCAACGCCGCGCCAAGCGACGGACCGGTGGCCACCGCGAGCGCACCAACCCCACCCCAGAGAGCCACGACCTGGGATCGGCGGTCGCTGGGGAAAGCAGCAAGCAGCAGGCTCAACGACGCCGGCAGGAGCGCTGCCGCGCCGCAACCCTGGATCACCCGGCCGGCCACGAGTAGTTCTACCGACGGCGCGAGGCCGCAGAGCGCCGACCCGGCGGTGAAGACGCCCAGGCCGGCGAAGAACACCTTCCGGCTGCCGAGCCGGTCCGCCGTGCGTCCGGCAATTACCAGCAGCGACCCGAACACGATCCCGTAGCTGGTGATCACCCAGGCGAGCGCGGCCCGCGGATCGCTCGGGAATGACCGTTCGAGAGCCGGAAATGCCACGTTCACGATCGACAGGTCGAGCGACGCCATGAACGCCCCGAGTGCCGTGACCGCGAAGACGATGCGCCTGCGCGTCACAGGTGTCGCAAGCGGTGACGGCGGAGCGCCCAGCTGGCTCATTGCCGGGACTCTACGCCCTTGCGTTCTATCATGCAACTCACTATGCTCAGGCGAATGGATCGCAAGAGCTTCGCGGGCATGGACTGCTCGGTTGCCCAGTGCCTCGAGGTCGTCGGGGAGTGGTGGAGCATGCTCGTCGTCCGTGACGCGTTCCTCGGCGTGACCCGGTTCGACGACTTTCAGCGCCGCCTCGGCATCTCTCGCAACATCCTCAACGAGCAACTCAACACGCTGGTGGAGGCGGGCGTGCTGATCCGGATGCCGTACTCCGAGCATCCGCCCCGTGACGACTACCGGCTCACGGACAAGGGACGCGACCTCTGGCCCGTCCTCACCGCGATGCGTCAGTGGGGCGACCGTCATGCAGCCCCGAGCGGCCCGCCGCTGCGCGTGACTCACAAGGCGTGCGGCGCGGTGACCGAGGCCGTGCTGGTGTGCAGCTCGTGCGGCGAACATCTCGGGGCTCGTGATGTCGAGGCTGCGGCCAGCCCCGGTCACTCCCCCGCACTGATCCCACAGCGAGGCTGATCAGGCGTCGTCACGTCGCGGTCAACGCGCGGGATCGGTAAGCTCCCGCGTCATGGTCGACTGGGTCACGATCTCCGCGCTCGCGACCGCGGGCGGAACCCTGATCCTCGCGGTCGCGACGTTCTCATCGGTTCGATCCGCCAACCGGGCGGCGCGTGCCGCGGAACGATCGCTGCTCGCCGGCTTGCGTCCCGTGCTGATGCCGTCACGTCTCCAGGATCCGCCCCAGAAGGTGTCGTTCAACGACCTCCACTGGGTGACCATCGAAGGCGGCCACGCTTCCTTCGAAGTGAGCCCGCAGGCGATCTACCTGGTGATCGGCCTTCGCAACGCCGGATGAGGCATCGCGGTACTCCGCGGCTGGCACTTCTACCCGGAGCGCATCGGGGCCGGTGAACCGGCCAACGTCCGCGATTTTCGGCGCATGACCCGAGACATCTATGTTCCCGCCGGTGACACGGGGTTCTGGCAGGGTGCGTTTCGCGATCCGAACGATCCGATCTTCGCGGTCGCCCGCGACGCCGCGACCGCGGCACAGCCTGTGACGATCGACCTGCTGTACGGCGACCACGAGGGTGGGCAGCGAATGATCAGTCGCTTCGGACTCTCGGCGACCCCGAGCGGTTCGTGGCTGGCCGTCGTCGGACGGCACTGGAACCCTCGACCGCCCAGATCCCCGCTAGGTTGCTTCGGAGCACCCCGTCTTCGCTGCCGGAAACAGAAGAGACACGCCCCATGCGGGACGTGTCTTCTGTGAGCGCAGTTGGGCGGGGCTGAACGGGGTCAGTAGTAGTGGCGCCGGCCCCCCACCGCATGCCCGGCCATCCCGAGCAGTTCGAGCACGAGCCCGAGGACGATGAGAATGACGCCGACCGTCACCAGGACGGGGATGGCCGCCAGCAACCCGACGATGAGCAGGATGATGCCCAGAACGATCACGCCTCGCCTCCTTGTGTCGCTAACTTCAATGTGTCTTCGCGTCCGCGGTCAGACCGGACGATCGTCGATCGTGGTCGTGGTGGTTCCGTTCCGCCTCACGTAGCCCGGACCGCCCCACGACGACCAGAAGATCAGTGACAGGACGATGCCGAGTGCACCCACTCCCATGAGGATGTACCCGATGGTGTGTAGGTCGACCCCGCTGGTCGTGACATGGATGGCGAAAGCCAGCACGGCTCCCACCGCCAACAGGAAGATGCCTACTCCAAGGCCCATTGCAACTACCTCCTTGCGTCGCTGCCCCGCCCTATCCCAGGATATTGTCAGCGACCCTATGGCTTATTCGTACAGCGATCCTATCACATCTGGACCGGACTGTAGTACCGGTTCGCGCACGTCGGGCCATCAAGGGAGGAGCCGAGGCGATTACGGAGGGTTTCTCGAGGTCGTCCTGCCGGCAGCTTCCCGCGGGGTCGATCTGATACCGTAACCTCCAGAAAATCTGCTAGTTAAACTAACAGATTGAATACTTGCGGTTGAGCGTCCTGCTCACCGATCAAGCAGATGGACCAAGTACGCACGCGGGGTTTCGGCATATGTCGACTGCGAGCGCCCAGGCCCAATCCGGCCTCGCTCGGGCTCAATGGGTTGCCTCCGCCGCACTGGCGAGCAGCCTGGTGCTGGCCGCCTGCGGCACCGCATCTTCGGTGGCTCCTCGCGCCACGTTGCCGCAGCCTTCGAACCGGCTCCGCTCTGTGCTCGATGCAGCCTGGGCCGGGTACAAGCAGGTGTTCATCCAGCCGGATGGGCGCGTCGCGGACCCCAGCCGTGGCGGTGTCACCACCTCTGAAGGTCAGAGCTATGCGCTGCTGCGCGCCGTCTGGATGGGCGACCAGACGGCGTTCAACACGGTGTGGCGCTGGACAGCGAGCAATCTCGGGGTGGGCGGGGATGCACCGTTCGCATCGCTCTGGAGCGCCGGCAAGGTGACCGATGCGGACTCGGCAAGCGACGCCGATTCGGACATCGCGCTGGCCCTGCTCTACGCCGCGCGTCGCTTCGATGATCCGGCGCTCCGCGAGGAAGCACTCAGGACGCTGAGCGCGATCTGGAAGGACGACGTCGTGTCGATCGACGGCATGAACGTGCTGACGGCCGGCAATTGGGCGGTCACGCAACAGGTCCCCGGGCCGGTGATCAACCCCTCCTACTTCGCACCATACGCATACCGGACTTTCGCCACTGAGGATCCGGCGCATCCGTGGTCGACGCTGGTCGACAGCTCGTACATGCTGCTGAATGAGTGCACCGATACGGTGCTCGATGGGACGCCGTCGAGCGGCCTGCCACCCAACTGGTGCGCGATCTCGCGTGCAACCGGCAAGATCGTGTCGTTCCCGACGATCGCAGATGCCGACGACTACGGGTACGACGCGTTCCGGGTCATGTGGCGCGTGGCGCTTGACGCCCTCTGGAATGCCGAACCGCGCGCTCGCGCGTACCTCGAGCGCAGCAGCTTTCTACGCACGCAATGGAACACCGCCAAGCACCTGGAACCGGTCTACGCGCATAACGGCAGCGTCGTCAGCTCGTACGCCGACCCCACAGTGTATGGCGGTGACATCGGCAACTTCCTGGTGACCGATCCCGCCGGCGCCGCGCAGATCGCGCAGCTGTTGCTGGCGTCGTTTCATCCATCGTCGCCTGCATATTTCGGTGATCCGCAGAACTACTTCGAGCAGAACTGGGTGTGGTTCGGCCTCGCGCTGGCTGGTGGCGCGCTGGTCGATCTCGATCGAGTCGCCGCATGATCCTCGAGAGCGTCATCTTCTTCGCGCTCCTGCTCGCGACCACGCTCATCGTCGCCCTGCTCCCCCGAACGATGACCGCGCGTTCTTGGCTTGGCATACCGTGCTGCATCGTCGCGCTCGCGGGAGCCGGCGCGGCCTTTCTCCCGATCGAACGAGACGAGCCGGGCCTGATCGCGCTCGGCATCGTGGCCATCGTTCTGGTCATCGCAATGCGCATCGTCCAGCCGCGCTGGAGCTTCGTCAGCGCGCAACTGTTCGTGGCCGTGACGGCCGCGGCGATCTGCTACCTGGTCTATGCCTCGCTCCAGACGTTTCTTGGCGGGCTGCCGATCGCAGCCGTCCTCGCTTCCATCGTTCTGCTGGTCCTCGAGATCCTCGCGCTGGGGCTGTCGGTGTCCTTCACGTTCGAGATCTGCGACGTCCTGTCACGACGCGAACCCCGGAGAGCGATCCCGCCGCTCACACGGGTTCCGTGGGTCGCGCTCCAGGTACCGACGTACAACGAACCGGTCGAGGTGGTGCGACCAACACTCGAGTCGCTCGCCCAGCTTGACTACCCGAATCTCCTCATCCAGGTCGTGGACAACAACACGACGGACCCCGCGCTCTGGCAACCGCTCGAGCAGCTCTGCACCGAGCTCGGCCCGCGTTTCAGCTTCGTCCACCTCGAGAACTGGCCGGGATTCAAGGCCGGCGCGCTCAACGAAGCCACCCCGCGACTGCCCCAGGAGGTCGAGATCCTCGGCATCGTCGACGCCGACTACCAGGTGCATCCGCAGTGGTTGCGCAACACGATCGGCTATTTCGACGATCCGTCGGTCGCGTTCATGCAGACCTCGCAGCACTATCGCGAATGGCAGGACAACCCCTACCTGCGCGGCCTCTTCTACAGCTTCCGCTATTTCTTCGACATCACGATGATCGCTCGCAATCACCGCAACGCGATCATCTTCTGCGGAACGATGGGGTTGATCCGTCGCTCAGCGTTCAATGAGATCGGTGGCTGGAACCAGGAGTGCATCACCGAGGATGCGGAAGCCTCGCTGCGCATGCTCGGCGCCGGCTATCGCGGCGTCTACGACAAGGCGGCGTACGGCGAGGGGTTGATGCCGCTGGACTTTGACGGCCTCAAGAAACAGCGGTTCCGCTGGGCGCTCGGCGGTATCCAGATCCTCAAGTTTCACTGGCGCGAGATGGTCCCGTTCGCCCGGCACAAGATGCGCCTCACCATCGCGCAGCGGATCCACTACCTGCTCGGGAGCGTCCAGTGGTTCGCCGAGGTGCTCACAGCGACGTTCACCATCCTGCTGCTCGCGACCGCACTGGCCACCTCACTCCATGAAAAGCTTCCGATCCGCCAGCTGACCGGCGCCGTGCTCGCGGTGCCGCTCGCCTTTGCAGGCACGGGTGTGCTCCGTGCCGTCTGGGCGCTTCGCCGCGCGTGCGGCGCCAGCACCCGCGACGCCCTCTACGCACTGCGTGTGTGGTTTGCGCTCTCCTGGGTCGTCACGCTCGCGTGTGTCCGTGGGCTCGTGCAGAAGCACGCGGACTTTCTCCGCACCGCCAAGAGCAAGGAGGGCCGCTCGCTCATCGGTGCGCTTCGCGCATCACGCGCGGAGACCCTGCTGGTGATTGCGAGTGTTGCCGGCGCCACCGCGATGCTGGTGCGCTCCCCGAGCGTCGCGACCATCGTGCTGGCGCTGCTGCTGCTCTTCGAAGCCTTTGTCTATTCCAATGCGCCGTGGGCGAGCCTGGCGGCCGAGGGCATCATCCTCACGCCTGAACGGCGCGCCTATGCTCGCTCGCCGCAGAACACCGGCGATCGGCCGGCACGCAGGCGACCGCTGGTTGCGCCACTCGCGGCCCTGGGCGTGGCGGCGACAGCGGCCGCGATTGCACTGGTCGTCGTCTCGCCGAGCGAGAACGCGCCGTTCGGCGGTCCACAGGCGGACCTGCCGCGCATCGGGAACATCGTCCCCAACCTCAAGATCGGCCCGCTGCCAGACGTGACCCCGTCAGCGGTGGCGTCGCCGTCGGCCAGCGCATCGCCGAGCGCCGGCGCCTCGCCGTCCGCCTCGCCAAGCGCATCAACTCAGCCTTCGCCGACACCATCAGCATCGCCATCGGCGCCCGCGTCGCCGACCCCGAGCGTCGCTCCCTCGTCAACGCCGGCTCCCACGCCGACGCCGACCCCGCCTGCCTAGGAGCTACTCGGCAGCGCGCTGCAGCAGGATCACTGGACGCTTGCGCCGCCAGCATCGGCGAGCAGGTTCGCGCGCAGTCTAGGGGAGCCGAACGCTCCCGGTCAGATATGCGTCGCAACTGCGCGCTGCGGCCCTGCCGTCGGCGATTGCCCAGACGATGAGCGAAGCACCCCGGACCGCATCGCCGGCCGCGAAGACGCCCGGTGTCGCGCACGCGAAGTCCTCATCGACGGCGACGTTGCCCCCCGAGTTGCGTGTGATGGAGAGCTCTTCGAGCAGCGTGGAGCGCGAGGCTCCCTCATAGCCGATCGCGATGAGCACGAGGTCGCAATCGAGCTGTATCTCGTCCTCGGAGACAGGGACGAACGCACGGCTGCCACCGTGGCGACGCGCCTCCACCCGCACCGCACGAACGCTGCGCACATCACCCTGGCCGCCCTCGAAGCGCCTGACCATGAGGCCGAACTCTCGTGAGCCTCCCTCATCGTGAGCCGGGTACGTTCGCAGGATGAGCGGCCACTGCGGCCAGGGATTCCCCTCGGGCCGCGAATCCGGTGGTTGCGCGTAGATGTACAGCTGCTGCACGTCGCTGCACTCCTCACGGATGACATTGCCGAGGCAGTCTGCGCCGGTATCGCCGCCGCCGATGATGATGACCTTGCGCCCGCGGGCGGTGATCTCGGGGTGTGCGCTGACGCGATCTCCCGCCACCCTTCGGTTCTGCTGCACGAGGTAGTCCATCGCGAAGTGGATCCCGCGCAGCCCGCGCCCGGGCACATCGATATCGCGCGGCCGGTCGGCGCCGACGCCGAGCACGACCGCGTCGAATCGTTCGCGCAACTGCTCCACGCTCACGTCAACGCCGATGTCATAGCCGGTCTCGAAGATGATCCCCTCGGCCTCGAGCAGATCGATGCGCCGGTCGATGACCCATTTCTCCATCTTGAAATCGGGAATGCCATACCGGAGCAGCCCGCCAACGCGATCAGAGCGCTCGAACACGGTCACGCGGTGGCCGGCTCGGTTGAGCTGCTGCGCTGCCGCAAGTCCCGCCGGTCCAGACCCGACGACGGCCACTCGCCGCCCGCTGCGATGCGCGGGCGGTTCGGCACGGATCCAGCCTTCGTCAAAGGCGCGATCGATGATGGATTGCTCGATCTGCTTGATCGCGACAGGGTCATCGTTGATGGCCAGCACGCACGCGGGTTCGCAGGGCGCCGGGCAGAGACGGCCGGTGAACTCGGGGAAGTTGTTGGTCGCGTGCAGCCGCTCGACTGCGGTCTTCCAGTTGTCGTGGTGCACGAGGTCGTTCCACTCGGGGATGAGATTGCCGAGCGGACATCCGTGGTGACAGAACGCGACGCCGCAGTCCATGCACCGCGATCCCTGGTCGCGGAGCACCTGGACTGGGAGCGGGAGGTACACCTCGCGATAGTCGGCGACGCGTTCTGCGACCGGCCGCTTCTGAGCCGTGTGCCGCGTGTGCTCGAGGAATCCCGTGCGCACCGACATCAGCTCACCAGCTCGAGTTGGGCGCGCAGCGCGCGCCGGTACTCTTCAGGCATCACCTTGACGAAACGCTCGCGCTCCTGGGTCCAGCTGCGCAGCACGCGCTCCGCGACGGCACTTCCCGTGAGTGCCGCATGGCGCTCGAGCAGTGCGCGCACCGTCTCGTTGTCGTCAGCACCGAGCTGCTCGAGCGCCACGGATGCTCGGTTGCAGCGTGCGGCAAATGCCTGCCGCTCGTCGAACACGTAGGCGACCCCACCGCTCATGCCGGCCGCGAAGTTCCGCCCGGTCGCTCCCAAAACGAGGACGGTGCCTCCGGTCATGTACTCGCAGGCGTGGTCGCCGACACCCTCGACGACGGCCACCGCACCGGAGTTGCGGACGCAGAAGCGTTCACCTGCCACTCCACGGATGAAGGCTTCACCCGAGGTTGCGCCGTAGAGCGCGACGTTGCCGATGATGATGTTGTCCTCCGCGCGCCGGGTCGAAGTGCTCGGAGGCAGCACGACGAGGCGTCCCCCGGAGAGTCCCTTGCCCACGTAGTCGTTCGCCTCACCGCGCAGCGTCAGCGTGACGCCGCTCGCAAGCCAGGCGCCGAACGACTGTCCAGCGGCGCCATCGAGCTCGACGTCGATGGTGCCGTCGGCAAGGCCGGCGGCGCCGTGGCGTCGCGCGATCTCGCCGCTGAGCATCGCTCCGACACAGCGATGGACGTTGCGCACCGGCAGGCGCATGTGCACCGCGTTGCCGCCGCGAAGCGCATCACCACTGCGCGCGATCAGCTCGTTGTCGAGCATGTCGCCAAGGTCTGCGCTCTGCTGCCTGCTGTGCCGGCGGTCGTCCGGGGATTCGAGCTCCGGCACCATGAGCAGCGGTGAAAGGTCGAGCCCGCGTGCCTTCCAGTGATGCACGGCGGGATTCGTCTCGATGAGATCGACGCGGCCGATCATGTCATCGAAGCGCCGGAAACCGAGCCGCGACATCCAGCGGCGCACATCCTCGGCAAGGAAGCGCATGAAGGCAACGACGTGCTCGGGCCGGCCGGCAAACCGCGAGCGCAACACCGGGTCCTGCGTGGCGATGCCGACTGGACAGGTGTTGAGATGGCAGACGCGCATCATTACGCAGCCCGCCGCAATCAGCGGTGCCGTGGCGAACGCGAACTCGTCGGCGCCGAGCAGCGCCCCGACGACGACATCGCGTCCGGTCTTCATCTGGCCGTCCGCCAGGAGCGTGACCCTGCTGCGCAGGCGCTGCCGCGTGAGCACCTGCTGCGCTTCGGCGAGGCCGAGCTCCCACGGCACGCCCGCGTGCTTGATGGCGGTGAGCGGCGACGCACCGGTGCCACCCTCGTAGCCGGCGATGACGATGTGGTCGGCGCGTGCTTTCGCAACCCCTGCAGCAACGGTGCCGACGCCCGCCTCGGCAACGAGCTTGACGCTGATCCGGGCATCTGGATTTACCGAGCGCAGGTCCCAGATGAGCTGGGCGAGGTCCTCGATCGAGTAGATGTCATGGTGCGGCGGTGGCGAGATGAGCCCGACGCCGGGCGTTGAGTGACGCAGCCGCGCAATGGCCTCGTCGACCTTGGCTCCGGGCAGCTGACCACCCTCGCCGGGTTTGGCGCCCTGGGCGATCTTGATCTGCAACTCGTCGGCGTTGACCAGGTAGTGGGCGGTGACCCCGAAGCGCGCCGATGCAACCTGCTTGATGGCGCTCCTGCGCCAGTCACCGTTGGTATCCGGCTCGTAGCGCGACGAGTTCCTCTCCTCCTTCACCGGTGTTCGAACGCGCTCCGATCCGGTTCATCGCGATCGCGATGAGCTCGTGCGCCTCCTTGCTCAACGAGCCGAGCGACATCCCGCCGGTGGAGAAGCGGCGCACGATGTCCAGCGCCGGTTCCACCTCGTCGAGCGGCACCGGGTCCGGTGCCTCCCGGAGCACGAAGAGGCCACGCAAATTCTTGAGCCGCCGCGACTCGTCATCGGCAAGCAACACGTAGTGCCGGAACGCCGACTCGTCGTTGGACTTCACCGCGTGCTGGAGCGCGCCGATGACCTCGGGATTCCACTGGTGGTGCTCACCATCGCGGCGCCATCGATATTCGCCGCGGTCCTCCAGGGTCGGCGGCGTGATCCGTACATCCGGGAAGGCGCGCTGGTGGCGCGCGATCGCCTCGGCCGCGATCACGTCCATACCGATGCCACCGATTCGCGACGGCGTGTTGGGGAAGTAGCGATCGACGACGGTGCGATCGATGCCGAGGCACTCGAAGATCTGCGCGCTGCAGTACGACTGGATGGTGGAGATGCCCATGCGCGCGATGGTCTTGCGCAGCCCCTTGACAAGCGCCTGGACGTACAGCGCTTCGGCACGCTCCGCATCAATGGTGGGAGGCATCAGCTCGCGTCGGGCGATGTCGGCGATCGTCTCGAAAGCGAGATATGGATTGACTGCTTCAGCGCCGTACCCGATCAGCAGCGCGAGGTGCATCACCTCGCGCGCTTCGCCCGTTTCGATGACCAGACCGACTCCCGTGCGCGTCTGCTCGCGAACCAGGTGGTGATGCACCGCGGCGGTGGCGAGGAGCGACGGGATGGGCACGTGCGACGCATCGATGTGCCGGTCGCTCAGGATCAGCACGGTTGCGCCGGCCTCGATCTGCTTCGAGGCGAGGCGGCAGATCCGCTCGAGTCCGGCCACGAGCCCCGCCGCACCGGCGTCACGGTGAAAGACCATCGAGATGGTCTCCGCCGGGAAGTGGCGCTGCGTGACGTGACGGAGTTTCTCGAGGTCGTGGTTGGTGAGCACGGGGTGTGGCATCTCGAGTCGCTTCGCCTGCGCGGGGCCCTGTTCGAGGAGGTTTCCGCCGGCACCGAGCGTCGTCACGAGCGACATCACCGCCTGCTCGCGAATCGGATCGATCGGCGGGTTGGTCACCTGCGCGAAGAGCTGCTTGAAGTAGTTGAACAGCGGCAGCGGCCGCTCGCTCAGCACGGCGAGCGGCGTGTCGTTGCCCATCGATCCGACCGCCTCCTCGCCGGTCTCGCCCATCGGCTCCAGCAGGATCTCGACGTCCTCGATGCTGTAGCCGAATGCCTGCTGGCGCACCAGCAGCGTGCCCGGGTCCGGTGCCGGCACGTGATCGGGGGAATCGAGCTCGTCGAGGTGCACCGTGCCTGCTCGAATCCACTCGCTGTACGGCTGCGCCGAGCTGAGCGTGCTCTTGACGGCGGCGTCATCGAGGATCCGGCCCGCCGCAGTGTCGACGAGGAGCAGCCGCCCGGGTTCGAGGCGCCACTTCCTGGCGATGCGCTCCTCGGGCAGATCGAGCACGCCCGCCTCGGAGGCCATGACCACGAGCCCGTCCTCGGTCACCAGGTATCGCGCGGGACGCAGGCCGTTGCGATCGAGCGTCGCACCGATGACGCGTCCGTCGGTGAAGGCGATCGCCGCCGGACCGTCCCAGGGCTCGAGCAGCGAGCCGTGAAACTCGTAGAAGGCGCGCCGCTCGTCATCCATGAGCGGGTTCTGATGCCAGGCCTCGGGGATCATCATCATCACCGCGTGCTCGATCGACCGGCCGGTCATTGCGAGCAGCTCCAGGGCGTTGTCGAACTGCGAGGAGTCGGATCCCGACTCGTCGAGCACCGGCACCAGCTTTGCGATGTCATCCCCGAAGTGCGGACTGCGGAACTTCGACTGGCGCGCGCGCATCCAGTTGACGTTGCCGCGCAGCGTGTTGATCTCACCGTTGTGCGCCGACAGCCGGAAGGGCTGCGCCAGGTCCCAGCGGGGCAGCACGTTGGTGGAGAAGCGGGCGTGGACCAGCGCGAGCATCGATGTCACGCGCTCATCGAGCAGGTCGGGGTAGAAGCCCGCGAGCTGCGCTGCGGTGAGCATCCCTTTGTAGACCACGGTCCGGCTCGACAGGCTGGCCAAGTGGAATCGATCACGACCGATTCCGGCCTCGAGGGCGCCGCGCTCGATGACGCGTCGCAGCACGAGGAGGCGTCCCTCGAGCGCCGCGCCGTCGAGGCCGATGGCGGCGACAAACATCTGGCGCAGGACGGGCAGCGCCGCACGAGCCGATCGTCCAATCGATGCTGCGTCCACCGGCACATCGCGCCAGCCGAGGAGACGCAAGCCCTCGGCCCTGCACGCAGCCAGCGTGATCGCCTCGCACCGCTCCCGGTCATCGGGATCCTGGGGAAGCATCGCCATGCCGACGCCGTATGCCCCGGACGCCGGCAGCGACAACCCGGACGAGTCCCGGAAGAAGGCATCAGGGAGCTGGAGGAGGATCCCGGCACCGTCGCCGCTGTCGGGCTCGGCGCCCGAGGCGCCCCGATGACCGAGGTTGACGAGCGCCTGGATGCCCTGCTCGACGACCGAGTGAGCAGGCCCGCCGGCGATCCGGGCGATGAACGCCACGCCGCAGGCGTCATGCTCGATGGCCGTGTCGAACAGACCTCGATTCAGGGGCTGCTCGCCGAGCTGCTGGCCGATACGTGCGTAGCCTGACATGCTCCGGCCGTCGGATCAAGCTCCGCAAACACAGGGCCGCGCGTGTGCTAGGGTTTGCGTCAATGGCTACAACTGCGCGTCGATACTTTGGCCCGCCAGCCGTAAGGCTGCCGGGGGTCTTCTAAACCCGACCGCGCAGTCGTTACCAGGGCTGGTTCATCAGAGATGGGTCAGCCCCGGATCCCGTGTGGTGGCCCATCACCACACGGAGGTGCCAAACAGTGACCATCGAGCCGCTGCTCGTCAGCGCGACCCGACGACACGACACACACCGAGTCAACATCGGCGCCGTCGAGGTGGGCGGCAATACCGTGCCGGTCATCGCGGGACCCTGCGCGGTCGAGCCCGGCTACGTCGAACACGCGATTGCCACGCATCGCGCGGGAGCGTCGGTGCTCCGCGGGTGCGTCCTCAAACCGAGGACGCGACCAGGATCGTTCCAGGGTCTCGGGACCGCCGGGCTGCCGCTTCTCGACGAGGCGAAGCGTGTGACCGGCTTACCGGTGATCGCCGAACCGCTTGCCACGGACGACATCGATGTCTTGCGCGGCCATGTCGATGCGCTGCAGATCGGCGCACGCTCGATGCACAACACGCCGCTGCTGCGCGCCGCGGGCCAGAGCGGCATGACGGTGATCCTCAAGCGCGGGATGTCGGCCACGTATGACGAATGGCTTGCCGCGGCCGACTACGTCACCACCGAGGGCAACCGCCAGGTCATCCTCTGCGAGCGCGGCATCCGTACCTTCGAGACCGCCACTCGGAACACCCTCGACGTGAGCGCCATCGCCGTGCTTCGGGATATGACCGACCTCCCGATCGCGGTGGATCCAAGTCACGCGGCCGGCAATGCGCGATGGGTCCCGTCACTCGCAGTCGCGGCGCTCGCGGCGGGCGCCGATGCACTGCTCATCGAGTGCCACCCCGACCCCGCAGCGTCGCTGTGTGACGCCGCGCAGGCAATCACGCCGCAGGTGCTGAGCCGGATCGTGCAGACGTCACTGTCGCTGTGCGCGATGACCAGGCCCGCGGTGGCAGGCTCGGTCGCGGAATGCCGGGCGATGATCGACACCATCGACGATGCGGTGTTCCGGATGCTCGAGTACCGCGCGGCGATGGTCGGGGCGGTGCAGCAGCAGAAATCGGCTGCACTCCTGCCGGAGCGAGATCTCGACCGGGAGCAGGAGATCGTCGAGCGGCTCTCCCGGCACGCGCCGCGGCTGGGCGAGCAGCGTGTGGACCGGCTCGTGCACGCCATCATCGAAGAATGCCTCGACGCCGTTCCGGCTCATCCCGAGGCAGCCGTGGCCTGAAGCACTGCCGCCTGACACGCACGCTGACCAGCACCGAAGGTCATACTCGGAGACCACCAGCGGCTCGGGACGATCGCCGGATTGGGGCGAGATATCGATGACCAATGCCACGCCGGTTCCAGAGCGCACGCTTGTGGAGTTGTTTCGTCGCCAGGCCGGATCGCGTTCCGGCAGCCCGGCGATGTTCCATCGCGAAGGCGATTCCTGGGCGGCAATCGACTGGAACACGTACGCGCACCAGGCGCGCGCGATGGGCGCGTTCTTCATGAGCGTGGGGCTGAACGAGGAGGAACACGTCGCGATCTGGTCCTTCAACAGGCCGGAATTCCTCATCGCGAGCACGGCGACGATGCTGGCTCGAGCCTGCACCGCACCCCTCTATCAGACCTTGAGCGCATCCGAAGCCGCCTACGTTCTCGGTCATTCCGACGCGCCGGTTGCAGTCGTGGAGAACGAGGATCACCTCGCGAAGGTGCTCGAGTTTCGCGATCAGCTGCCGGCGTTGCGTTGTGTCGTTCTCATGGACGGTGTCGCGCCCGAAGGTGACGAGGCGTTCGTCGTGTCGTGGACCGACGCGCTGCAACGCGGTCTCGACGCGTTGCAACAGCTTGCGGAGGATCTCGATCGGCGCAGCGACGCGGTGCAACCGAGCGACATCGCGACCCTCGTGTACACCAGTGGCACGACGGGTCCACCGAAGGCGGTCATGGCAACACATGGAAACCTCATCGCGGCGATCAACGCGCTGGGACCCATCGTCAACCTGTCCTCAGATGACCGCGTGCTCAGCTACCTGCCACTGGCCCACATCCTCGAGCGCCTCAACAGCGAGGTGCGTCTCGACTGCGCCGGCAGCGCGCTGTGGTTCGCAGCCTCCATCGCCGAGATGCCGGCGGAGCTGCGCGACCTTCGACCGACCTGCTTCGTGGGCGTTCCGCGGGTATGGGAGAAGATGGCGGCGACGATCAACGTCGCGATCGATGCACTGTCGAGCTCGCGCCGTCGCCTGGCGCGCTGGGCGATCGCCGCGGGCGAGCAGGCCGTCGACCGCGATCAGCGCGGTGAGGCCGCGACGGCCGTGCAGCGGTTGCGCCACCGCGTGGCGGACCGCCTTGTGCTCAGCCGGATTCGCAACGAGACCGGCCTCGATCAGGCGCACACCCTCATCACCGGCGCGGCGCCGATCTCCCAGCAGGTGCTGCGCTTCTTCCACGCGCTCGGCCTTGAAGTCCTCGAGGGCTACGGGATGAGCGAGAACATGACCGTGACGACCGTCAACCGGCACGGGCACGCGCGCCTCGGCACGGTCGGGCAGGTCGTCCCGGGTGTCGAGCTCCGCATCGATGACGGCGAGATCCTCATGCGAGGTGACGTGCTCTTTGCGGGGTACTACAAGGACCCGGTGGCAACCGCGGAGACGGTGGTCGACGGCTGGCTGCACACCGGTGACATCGGCGAGCTCGACGCCGACGGATACCTGCGGATCACCGACCGCAAGAAGGACTTGATCATCACTGCCGGCGGCAAGAACGTCGCTCCGTCGAACATCGAGGACGCGTTGCGCAGCGAGCTCATCGCCACCCCCGTGGTGATCGGCGACCGGCGGCCGTATATCGCCGCGCTGCTCAGCCTCGACGCGTCCGGTCTCGAGCACTTCGCTCGCAGGCGCAGCCTTCCGACGGACGTCCAGGAGCTGGTCCGCCACCCCATCCTGCTCGAGGAGATACAGCGACGCGTCGAGTCCGTCAATCGCCATCTCGCCAACGTTGAACGCGTTCGTCGGTGGTGTCTTCTCCCTCGAGAATTCGAGGTCGGTGTCGAACTCGACTCCGACGTTCAAGGTGCGCCGGAAGATCGTCGCTGAACGTTATGCGGCGGAGATCGAGAGCCTCTACGCGCCGGAGCCTGACGCGGGACGTCCGCGCAGTGACCCGACGTCGGTGGGTCGAGCCTAGCTGCGCTCGAGGATGCCTCGAATGAACGCCGCCTGACCGGTGTGCGTCACGTCGTCATGGATGATGCTCACCAGCCGGACTCCCAGGGTCACCGGAGGATCCCAACGATCGTCCACGACGCGATCGAGGTCCGCGTCCGTGAGGCCCGCGACGTACGCGAGGGTCGCCTCGTGGACCGCGTCGTAATACTCGCGGAGTGGTTCGGACTCAACGATGACGGACGCAACCTGAGCGGACGTATGCCCATAGCCATGATCGGCCAGCTCGAGCGGTAGTCCGAATCGCTCCACCCAGCCACCCGAGATCCAGACCTGCTCGGTCCCCGCGACGCCCGCGATGTGGTCGTCCTGGATCCGCGTGAGATGCCAGATCAGCCACCCGATCGAGTTGGCGTCGCTGTCGAGGCGGGCGGCGAGCTGATCGGGGTTGAGCCCGTCGAGCACTCGATGAACGACGTCACGGATTCGCCCGAAGGCATCCGCAAGCACCTCTGCACTGGTCATCTGGCACCTCCTCTGCCGTGTCGCGGGACCCTTCCTCCATCATGAGGATATGACTGAGCATCCTGAAGACCTGCCCTGGAATGACAGCCCCGCCAACTCAGACGCACCGCTCGGTGAGGGGGAGCCCGACCCCGCAGAGGTGACCGGCGACGAGGACGATCCAGCCCTCCGCAACTCCTCGCTCCCCGAACGGCTGCAGGACGTCGATGAATATCATCGCGACACTCTCGACGAGCGCCTCAGTGAAGAGGAGCCCGATCAACTCCTCCTGTTCCAGGAGCCGGAAGCCGGTGAGTTGCAGGCACCCGAGGCTGGCGATGACGACATCGAGGTGACGCCGGGTGAGCCGGATCCATCGGATTCACTCGAGGACGATGACGACGAATCCGCTGAAGATGCCGCCATGCACGTCATCTCCGACAACGGGGAGTAGCCCCGAGCCTTGTTTCGACAGCCGGGCCTCGAAGGTCGGCGCGGGCCCTGTGTGCCACAGCGCGGCCACTAAGCTTCACGGATGGCGACCGCAAGTCCCGGGCCGGCAAGGAGGCCGACGCCCACCGGCTCGAATACGGTCGGCTACAACCCGATGCGCTGGCGGCGCTTCTGGTTGCTCATCTTTGGTCTGCTCCTGCTGAACATCGTGATCTCGAGCATCATCCAGAGCGCAAGCACGCCTGCTTCGGTGACCATCCCGTACAACCTCTTCCTCGACGAGATCAGTGCCGGCAACGTGATCAACGTCACGGCGACGGGTGACTCGATCACGGGAACGACACGGAAGGCCGTCAGCCCCGGTTCCGGACAGCCGAGCGCGAAGAATTTCCTGACCCAACGCCCGTCGTTTGCCAGCGACAACCTCGAGGCCACGCTGATCGAGAAGAAGGTCACAATCCTCGCCGAGAATCCCAACCCTCCCACGCCCCTCTGGGAGACGTTGCTCCTCTGGTTCGGACCGACGCTCCTGATCGTCTTCGGGTTCATCTACCTGATGCGCAGAAGCGCCGCGGCCCTGGGGGGTGGTGGGACTGGCGGCCTGCTCGGGCGATTCGGCCAGAGCGGCGCCCGGCTGTACAACGCCGAGCGACCCGACACCACCTTCGCTGACGTCGCCGGTATCGACGAGGTGAAAGCCGAGCTGGTCGAGATCGTCGACTTCCTGAAGAAGCCTGAGAAGTACCAGCGCCTCGGCGGCACCATCCCCAAGGGCGTGCTCCTCATCGGCGCGCCGGGCACAGGGAAAACGCTGCTCGCCCGCGCGGTCGCCGGCGAGGCCGGGGTGCCGTTCTTCTCCATCTCAGCGTCCGAGTTCATCGAGGCCATCGTCGGCGTCGGCGCTGCCCGGGTGCGCGATCTCTTCCAGAAAGCGCGAGCCGCGGCGCCGGCAATCGTCTTCATCGACGAGCTCGACGCCATCGGCCGGTCGCGCTCGACGGGCGCTCGCCTCGGAGGCAACGAGGAACAGGAGCAAACCCTCAACCAGATCCTCACCGAGATGGACGGATTCGATACGCACACCGGCGTGATCGTGCTCGCGGCGACCAACCGTGCCGACGTGCTCGATCCGGCACTGCTCCGTCCCGGACGTTTCGACCGAAGAGTGACGGTCCCATTCCCCGACCGGCGAGGTCGCCTCGAGATCCTCCGCATCCACACGAGACACATTCCGCTCGGCCCGGACGTGGACCTCGATTTGATCGCCTCACTCAGCGCGGGGATGGTGGGTGCGGACTTGCGCAACCTCGCCAACGAAGCAGCCCTCGCCGCGGCCCGCCGGGATGCGACAACCGTGTCCCAGGCCGATTTCTCCGATGCTCTCGAGAAGGTCGAACTCGGTTCCGAACGCAAGCTCTCGCTCACCGTGCTGGATCGCGAGAAGATCGCGTACCACGAGTCCGGCCATGCGTTGCTCGGTTTGCTGCAGCCCGGCGCGGACCCGGTACGTCGCGTGTCGATCATCCCGCGCGGACAGTCGCTGGGCGCGACCGTGCAGAGCCCCGTCGACGACCGTTTCAGCTACGGCGAGGATTATCTGCGAGGACGGATCACCGGCGCCCTCGGCGGTCGTGCGGCAGAGGAACTGGTCTATGGGGTCGTCACCACGGGTGCGGAGGCCGACCTCCGCCAGGTGACCGTTATCGCGCGCCAGATGGTTGTCAAATGGGGCATGAGCCCGAAGGTTGGCGTGCTCAGCCTCGATGACGAGGGTCAGGGCCAGTCCCTCTCGCTGACGCGACCCTACAGTGAGGAAACCGCCGCGCTCATCGATGAGGAGGTGCGACGCATCTGCGAGGAGTGTCTCCGTCAGGCTGTTGCGCTGCTCACGAGCAATCGCGACAAGCTCGACGCGCTCGTCCATGCGCTGCTCGAGCACGACACGCTCGGCGAGACGGAGATCCTCGCAGTCACGGGAATCGCGGCACCGGCGCCGGCCCCGGCTATACCCCAGCCGCGCTGAGCTCGCGCTCCAGCGGTTCGGCGACGGCCTGGTCCCTGAGGTCGAAGACGATACGTCCGGTGACGGTGCCATCGAGCACGTCCTGGATCGACCGGTTCACTGTGTCGAGCGAACGAGTCTCGCGGCACACGCGGGTCCGCCCACGAGCATGCAAGTCGTACACCTCATCGAGATCCTTCCGCGTACCGACGATCGACCCGACGATGGAGATGCCGTTGAGCACGGTCTCGAAGATCGGGATGCTCACGGCGTTGTCGGCAGGAAGTGCGACGAAGACCAGCGTGCCCTTGCGCCGCAACGATCCGAACGCCTGCTCAAACGAACGCGGGGACACTGCCAGTGCGATTGCCGCGTCGGCGCCACCGAGGCCCTGGATCACCTGCGACGGGTCCTCGTGGGACGCGTTCACCGTGTAATCGGCGCCAAGCTCCGTCGCCATCGCGAGCTTGTCATCGGTGAGATCAACCGCGACCACTGTGGCACCCGCGATCTTCGCGTACTGCACCGCCAGGTGCCCCAAACCACCAACGCCGAAGATCGCGACCAAGTCCGACGACCGTGCGCCTGAGGCCTTGACCGCTTTGTACGTGGTGACGCCGGCGCATGCAAGTGGCGCTGCGTCGAATGGATCGACGCCGTCGGGAACGATCCCGACATAGGCTGCCGATGCCTTCGCGTACTCTGCGTAAGCGCCGTCCATGCCGTACCCGGTGTTGACCTGCCGCAAGCACAGGGTCTCCCATCCGGAGACGCAGAATTCGCATGTACCGCACGCGTAGCCGAGCCACGGAAGCGCAACTCGCTGGCCTTCCTTCACGCGGGTCACCCCAGCGCCAACGCGCGAGACGATGCCAACTCCCTCGTGGCCCGGGACGAACGGGAGACTCGGTTTGACAGGCCAATCACCGTTTGCCGCGTGGATGTCGGTATGGCACAGTCCAGACGCCTCGATACGGACGACGATCTCACCGTATGCCGGTGTCGGAATCGGACGATCTTCGATGACGAGTGGTTGACGGAAATCACGAACGACTGCGGCTTTCATCAGCATCTCCCTGCTTGCATTTGTTAGATGCTTCTGAACGTAGCCATGTCGGCGCGTCGCTGCCAGGGACCTTTGGCATCAGTGCCTTCGTCGTTGGTCCCGACTTGCGCCTCGGTCAGGACCAGTCGCTGGACTCGCGAGCCTTGAGGTTGCGACGCGCCATGAACGCCGCCGCCTCGGCGCGGCGCGACAACCCCAGCTTCATCAGGATGTTCGAAACGTAGTTCTTGACGGTCTTCTCCGCGAGAAACACTTTCTCGGCGATCTGACGGTTGGTCATCCCCTCGGCGACCAGGTCGAGGATCTTCCGCTCCTGCGGGGTCAGGTCGGCGATCCCGTCATCGACTTGCGTTCCCTCGCCGCGGAGGCGGGCAAGCACGCGCGCGGTGACGGTCGGATCGAGCAGCGATTCACCTCGGGCAACCTGCCGCACGGCGCCGACCAGGTCACTGCCTCGAACCTGCTTGAGGACGAAGCCGGCAGCGCCGGCCATGATCGAGCTGAACAGCGCCTCGTCGTCGGAATGCGCCGTGAGCATCAGCACTTTCGTGTCCGGGAACGCCGACCGGATCTCCCGACAGGCCTCGATGCCCGATCGGCCGGGAAGGCGGACGTCCATGATCACCACGTCCGGGTGGCTGGCCTCGACCGCTTTGAGCGCCGCGTCGGCGTCTCCCGCCTCGGCCACCACGGTGATGCCGCCGACACCATCGAGGATGCTGCTCAGTCCGCGCCGAACCAGCTCATGGTCGTCGCAAAGCAGGATCCGGATCGCTGGCTCGTCGGGCACGTCTGCACTGTACTGCGCGCTGCGGCAGCGCCCGAGCCGATCGGCCCGCCGACTTCGTGACCTTCTCCCCTTGGCACCGGCAGCTCGTGCACCCACGATGAGAACACCGGCACGCCATGAACACAATGCTGCTTCACGATTTCGCTTACGTCCCCGTCTCCGCCGAGCGGGTGTGCAGTCGCATCCTCGCCGAGGACGGGGTGTGGCTTGCCCTCCTCGCAGATGCCGCCGTGAGCGAAGCCGAGACTCTGCATCTCAGGATTGGCCCGCTCGGCGCCGTCCCCATGCTTGGCAAGACGGTGAAGCTGCAGGTCGGTGAGCCGCTCAAGCGCGATGAGGTGACCGTTGTGCCGCTGACCTGGAGGGCGACGGCGACTCCAGGGCTGTTTCCTGTCATGAGTGCCGACCTCGAGATCGCGCCACTTGACGCGGAGCTCACCCAACTGACGCTCAGGGGGCGATATGAACCTCCGCTCGGCGCCGTCGGTCGCCGGCTCGACCGGCTCCTCATGCATCGCGTCGCCGAGGCGAGCGTGCGTGCCTTTCTTGGCCAGCTCGTGGCGACGCTCAGCGCACCTGAAACCGCACGTCTATGATCCCGATTGGATGGCACTCAGTGGCAGCCGGACTGCGCGCCTGCTCGAAACAGGGTTGGCATTGGCCGCGGAGCTGTCCCTTCCAGCCCTGCTCCAGGGGATCGTCGACCAGGCGGTTGACCTGACCGACGCTCGGTACGCCGCGCTGGGAGTGCTGTCCCCGAACGGTACCGAGCTCAGCGACTTCATCACGAGCGGGCTCAGCGACGAGCAACGCACAGCGATCGGGGAATTGCCGCACGGGCGCGGCATCCTCGGCGTTCTCATTCGTGAACCGGCGTTGCTGCGCATCCCCGACATCGCCGGCGATCCACGTTCAACCGGACTCCCGCCCAACCATCCGCCGATGCGCTCATTCCTCGGCGCACCGATCCGTGCTCACGGCCGCATCTTTGGAAACATCTACCTCACCGACAAGCAGGCAGCACCGGAGTTCACGGAGGACGACGAGGCAACCCTGCTCGTGCTCGCAACGCAGGCGGGCGTTGCGATCGCCAATGCGCAGCTCTACGCCGAGCTGCAGCAACGCGAACGCTGGTTGGACTCGGTGCGTGAGGTCGCGACGACGCTGCTCTCCGGTGACACGGCAAGCACCACCCTGCAACTCGTGGCGCAACGCGCCCGTGAGCTCGGCGACGCCGATATGGCCACGATCAGCGTGCCAGAAGGCGACGGTCTGCGCATCATCGTCGCCGACGGCGCCGGAGCGCACGATCTGCTCGATGTCGAGGTGTCACTTGCCGGCTCACTGTCGGCCGAGGTGATCCGGACCGAGCGCACGATGGTCGTCGCGGATGCGAGCCACTCGACCTTGACGCAGCCGATGGTGAGCATCGCCGGGGTCGGGCCGATGATCCTGGTGCCACTGGCGCTCCGGACAAGCAGGGCCGGTGTGCTCGCGGTCGGCCGTTTCGCGGGGCGACCACCCTTTGGTGCGGCCGACACGCCGCTACTGGAGAGCTTTGCCGAACAGGCCAGCCTGGCGCTCGAATATGCGCGAGCCGTCTCCGAGCTCTCCCGTCTCGGGATGATCGAGGATCGAGAGCGCATCGCTCGCGACCTGCACGACGGTGTCATCCAGTCCTTGTTCGCTGTCGGTATCGGACTCCAGGGGACCGCGGCGGTGGTCGGTGATCCGCGTCTTGCGGATCGCATCCAGCAGTTCGTCGGCGAGATCGACCGCGTCATCGGCGACGTGCGCAGCTACATCTTCGGACTCCGCCCGAGCGTGCTCACCGCCGGCAACCTCACCAACAGCATCGAGCAACTCGCCCACGAGGTTGAGGAACGGACGGGCGTGACCGTGATCGTCGAGATCGACGTTTCATTAGAGAGCGTGCTCGCCGAGTTCTCGGCGCAGATCGTGCATATCGTCCGCGAAGCACTGTCGAACATGGGACGTCACGCTGCGGCGACGACCTGTCGTGTCTCGATCCTCCGCTCCGGATCATCTGCGGTCATCGAGATCGATGACGATGGCCAGGGTTTCGAGGCTGAGTCAGTGACGCCCGGCATGGGTATGGGAAACCTGGCGGAACGCGCGCAGGCGATCGGCGGGACGCTCGAAGTCGATACGCACCTCGGAACGGGCACGACGATACGCGTGCGAATTCCCCTGTGACAATGGCGACGCCTCCAGGCTATCCATCGGCGTGGGCCATCGACGCTGTCCTGTCGGATGGCGGCACGGTCCACATACGACCCATCCGGTCCGACGACGCCACCGCGCATCGCGCGTTTTTCGCGAGCCAGTCCGAGCAGAGTGTGTACTTCAGATTCTTCGGTCCACGCTCAACATTGACGGACCGCGAGGTCACCCATTTCACGACTGTCGACTATCACGACCGCATGGCATTTGTCGCCTTTCTGCGAGACGAGATGATCGCCGTCGGTCGCTACGAGCGCCTTGCCGTCACCGACGAGGCGGAGGTCGCCTTCGCGGTCGCCGACGCGCATCAGGGTCGTGGGCTCGCGACGCTGCTGCTCGAGTATCTCGCGACCTACGCTGCCACGCAAAGCATCACCCGTTTCAGTGCCGACACGCTCATCGACAACAGGAGGATGCTCGAAGTCTTTCAGGCGGCGGGGTTCCGACGCGAGAGCCAATCGATCGAGTTCGGCGTTGTCCATCTTGCCTTCGACATCGAGCCGACAGGCGAATCGTTGGCCGCAAGCGAAGGCCGCGCCTGGTCCGCAGGCGTGCGTAGCATCGCGAGGATCCTGCAGCCACATTCGGTCGCAGTGATCGGCGCGGGGCGCAATCCACAGGGGATCGGCCACGCCGTTGTCCGCAACCTCATCGATGGCGGTTTCACCGGGCCGGTGTATCCGGTCAATCCGAACGTCGACATCCTTCTCGGACTCGCGTGCTCTCCGAGCGTCGAGGCAATCGACGGCCCGGTCGACCTCGCTGTCCTCGCGCTCCCTGCCTCGATGTGCATCGACGCCGTCGACGCCTGCGGACGCAAGGGGGTGAAAGGGCTCGTCGTGATCACGTCGGGCTTCGCCGAGATCGGCGGCGACGGTGTGGGGTTGCAACGTGAATTGCTCCGGCACGCGCATCGCGGTGGGATGCGTGTGGTCGGGCCGAACTGTTTTGGGGTGATCAACACCGCGTCTGATGTGCGCCTCAACGCAACGTTCGCCTCTCGAGCACCGGTGCAGGGCGGCATCGCATTCGCGTCACAGTCCGGGGCGCTCGGGATCGCCGTACTCGAGCAGTCGCTCATCTCAGGGCTCGGGCTGTCCAGCTTTGTGAGCATGGGCAACAAGTCGGACGTCAGCAGCAATGACCTGCTCAGGTACTGGCAGCAGGACGGTCGGACCCGGGTGATCCTTCTTTACCTTGAGTCCTTCGGGAATCCGCGGGCTTTCGCGCGGGTTGCACCGATAGTGTCGCGTACAACCCCGATTGTCGTCGTGAAGTCAGGTCGAAGCTCAGCCGGGACACGAGCAGCCGCGTCGCACACCGCAGCGCTCGCCAGCCCGGATACGGTTGTCGACGCGCTCTTCCGTCAGGCTGGCGTTATCCGGGTCGACACGCTCGAGGAATTGCTCGACTGCGGCCAGTTGTTGGCCAATCAGCCCGCTCTAGCAGGACACAGTCTCGCGATTGTCGGCAACGCCGGCGGCGCCGCCGTGCTCGCGGCGGATGCATGCGAGGCCTCCGGCCTCAAGGTTCCGGAGTTCGACGCCGCAACGCAGACAGCGCTGCGCGAGCTTGCAGGGCCGAATGCGGGCGTCAGCAACCCAGTCGATCTTGGAGCCGGTGCGACGGCAGCGCTCTTTGAAGGCGCGCTGCGAATTGTCCTCGCGTCGCCATCGATCGACGGGGCAGTCGTCATCCTCGCCCCCGTATCGACCGCAGACCCGGAAGATGTCGCCAGAGCGGTTGTTGGCATCGATGCTGGCTTGCGTCCCCTCGTATTCGTGCATCTCGGTGATAGCGCGCCTCCCGACGCGCTCAGCCAGGAGGAGCGAACGATACCGTCGTACGCCTTTCCCGAGCGCGCGGTCCGAGCGTTGGGACGCATTGCGGAACACTCCACTTGGAAGACCCGACCCGTCCGTCACGTCCCGCAACTCGAGGGCATCGAACTCGACGCGGCGCAGGCAATCGTCAAGGGATATCTCGCCGCACACCGCGAAGGGGGCTGGCTGTCACCTGGCGAGTCGGCGGCAATCCTTCGCGCCTTCGGTATAGCCACGCCTGGCGAGGCCGCGGTCTCGTCGTCACGAGAGGCAGAATCAGCGGCCTGCGAGCTCGGGTTCCCGGTCGCCCTCAAGGCCGTCGGCGAGACGATCCTGCACAAGTCCGATGTCGGCGGCGTGCGCCTCGGCCTGACGACTGCTGATGATGTCTCCGAGGCGTTCGCGGCGATGGCAGGCCACATCGGTGACGCGATGGAAGGGGCGATCGTGCAGCAAATGTTGCACGGCGTGGAACTCATCGCCGGTGTGATCACTGACCCGCTCTTCGGCCCGGTTGTGATGTTCGGAAGTGGAGGCACCGCTGTCGAACTCTTCGGAGACCGGGTGCTCCACATCCTGCCGATGTCGGACCAGGACGCCCATGAGATGGTGCGCTCCATTCGCGGGGCGCCGCTGCTCTTTGGGCACCGCGGCGCGCCGCCATGCGACGTGGCGGCGGTCGAGGACCTGCTCCTGCGGGTGGCCCGGCTTGCCGAAGAGGTCCCACAGCTCGCCGAGATGGATCTGAATCCCGTGATCGCCTCGCAGCGCGGCGCCGTGGCCGTCGACGTGCGGATCCGCCTGATGCCCTGGCGCCGCCACGCCGAGACTGAGGTTCGCCGCCTGCGCTGATCTCCAGGAAGGGTCGGATGGCACTGCGCGCCGAAGGCTCGAGGGCACGTCACGGCTGGGAACCCCAAACCAGGGATCTCATGGCACACACCACCCGCGAGACCTGCTATCGCGGCGCGAGACCCAAAGCGCCACGGACGCAGCTTTCGCAATACCAGACTGGCAGACCCGTCCCCTGCCCGCGCTCACGCACATCGCCGCCCGGGATACCTGAATAGGCAAAGGGCTGCAGCTCCGCATCGCACCTGGCACATCTTGCGTGCCCGCCTGTCCATTGGTACACGAAGGGCTGACCACCGACAAAGACCGTCTGCTGCGGCCACGGACGAAACTCGGCGGCAGCCACCATGCGACGCGGCGTGTTCTCGGGAATGTCACCGAGTGCGAGACTGCTGTCGTGGATCTCGGCGATCTCCAGCTGGCCGGTCGCTGCATCGCCGCGGATCGCGAGCACGGGTAGCGTCGACCCGCCGACGCGCCCGGGGACGGGGGGTTCAAGGTCCTGCAAGGTCATGGCGTCAAGCTAATCAGACTGACGCGGCATCGCACCATGTGACCCACCGTATCAACTCATCGCCGGACGCATACCGGGCATAGCCGCCGGCGCGCTGGTTCGACCGGATCGCCGTAGATAGATCGCGATCGCGACGGACGTCAGCGCCGCCCACGCACACCACAGCGATGTGAATCCCGTGAACGTGATCCATCCGAGAGCGATCACCGCACTCAGGTTGGCAAGGCCGAGAAGGACGAGCCACCTGTTGCTCGCCACCAGGCACGACCCACACGTGGCGACGATGTAGAGAGCAATGAGGATGCCTGCGTAGCTGATATTTGCGGTGTACGCGATGTGCGATCCGTCGATGGACGCCCCGACCGGACCACTGATGACGGCTACCAACAGCGCCACCGATGTCAGTGTGCCCACCGCGAGAAACGCCTTCAGCCATGAGCGTCGGTGCACCTTGGTCTCGACGCCGAGCATCGCGAACGGCACCCAGAACGGCAGCACGAACGCGACCGCGAGAAACACATAGATCGCCGCGTGCTCGACTGGCAACGCCACTTGCCCATGCAGTCCCCACCACACGAAGGACTCGTCGATCTCATGAACGGCCAGGAGCAGTGGGGTCGCGGCCAGCGGGATCTGATGGCGCTTGTGCACGTGGCGAAGAGCGTCGACACCGACCGCCCCCACAACGATTCCGGTGACGAGATCCGCCTCGGCCGAGAAGCACATCAGCTCTCGCGGATCTTGCTCATGGCCTCGCCAGCCTACGCGCTTTCAAGAACGGCTAATCGCTGGCGCGCCTGCGCAGTCGAGACCAAACGGCGCTCGCCAGACTGATCAGGAGCACCAGGGCGATGCCGGCTGCCACGCCTTCCAAAGGGCCCGAGAAGACGGCGCGACCCACAACACCGGTGGCGGCATACACGGCCGACCACAGCATCGCGGCGCCGATGTCAGCCACCGCGTACCTGGCCCATCGGTATCCACTGGCGGCGGCAGCGAGGAGCACTGGCGTCTGCCCGCCGGGCACCAGCCGCGACAGCACCAGCGTGCGCAGTGCGTGGCTCTCGATCTGACGTTCCACTCGGGCAAGCACTTCTTCCTCGCGGGGCTTATGGAGCCACCTCGTGAGCCGGCCCGACCCGTGAGCAATGCGGCGACCTTCGAGCCGCAGGACGCCATAGGTTGCTATATCGCCGACGTATGCGCCCGCCGCTCCCAGCGCAATCACCACGAGCAAGAGAAGCAGGTTGTCCTTCTCGGCCAGCGCCGCGGCAGCGCTCACCGCGGCGCCGGTCGGCACGATGGGAACGACGGCTCCGAGCGCCACCACGCCGAACAGACCGAACAGGTAACCGAGCCCGAGCGTGGGAACACTCATGAGCCCGACCCATGGATCGTCACGGTCTGTCCTTGGCTGATGACGTGTGCCGTTGCGCCTGGACAACTCCTTGCAAGCTCGGTGGCGAACTTCGTGCCGGGGTCTGTGAATCCCCGCCTGAAGCTCGCTGGGTGAACACGCCGCAGCCCGGATGGCCAGAGGGTCCCGTAGTGAATCGGAATGGCGTCGCCGGCACCGACGCGACGCACGGCCTCAGCGGCCTGCTCGGGGTCGAGATGCGTTGGCCCGAGGTTCGGACCCCAACCTCCGACAGGGACCACAGCCACGTCGATTGGAGCAAGCTGGGACATGGCGGCGAACAAGCCCGTGTCCCCGGCGAACCAGATTCGGGTCGGAATTTCAGCGTCGTCGTTCTCGATGATGAATCCCAATGCAGGCCCGCTGAACCGGGACAGCGGCGACCGTCGCCCATCATGTTTTGCCGGCACGGCTCGTATGCGCACGCCATCGAGGTTGACGATGTCGCACGGCACGACCTCCTCGATGCGCTGGGCCACATCCGGTGCGGAACGCCTCAGCGCGCGAACGGCACCATCTGGCGCCACGATGCGAGTGCTGAGACTTAACTGCCGCAGCGACGGCACGTCCAGGTGGTCGAAGTGGAGGTGCGACACCAAGGCCACGTCCGCCCGCAACGCATCTATGCCCGGAAGCGGCCGGCCGATCCGGGTCAGATGTGCGAGCCGTCGTGTCAGGACCGGGTCTGTCAGCACGCGCCGTCCGTTCAGCGCGATTGTCGTCGTGGCGTGGCCCCACCAGGTGATCGACACGGGAGCGCTCACCTGACATCGGCTCTGGTATCGCCGCGCAGTTGACTGCGCAACAACTGGTAGACGTCGATGCCTCGCAGGTCGCGCCCGCTCGGCGCTGACCAGGATGACGGGTGAACAAGGACGGCCCCGGTCTGGCCGCCGCCGAGGCCTCCGTGAGAGCCGACCAGATCCTCGAAGGCCGCAACTTCCTCGCTGATGGGATCGAACCGACCCAGGAGCACGAGGTCGCCGACGTGCCGGCGACGATCCAACGCGTAGAGGTCCGCAGCGGCGTCTGGGCCGAAGACGGCGGTTGGGTCTCCGCCGTCACCACCGACCGCACCGTCGGCCGTGAGCATCCGCCACCCATCGGCGCCGAGGACGACCAACGTGCCGGCAAAGTCCGACCGAACCATCACCGCACCGATAAACGGGTGCTGCGCCAAACCTTCGATCAGGCGGGGATAGAGCGCATCGATCTCCTCACGACTGGCGCGCCCCGCCACGGCGCGCAGATACACGTGCGCCAGGCTTCCAGAAGCGGCGATCACCACAGCGGCCTCGTGCGCCGGAGTCACCGGAGCGTTCGCCCGCGGTGGACCCACGGTGATCTCCGCGTCCGGGGCTACACCCGCGCGTGATCGCGTCACGGCTCGGGCCGCGGCTCCCTCGGACCGGGCGACACCCGTGAGCAGGAGGTTTGCCGATCCCCAGCGCTCGGCCGGCATCGGATCGGCGCTGATCGTTACAGCCGGCGTCGCGTCGGGCCGTGTCACGACGTCGTCGGTGAGCTGAGCGACGACCTCCTGGAGGGACAGACCGGCGAGTTGCGCAAAGGTGGCGCCCTGGGACTGACCGTGGTCTGAGACGATCGCAATCTGGTAATCCCGCCCGGTCTCGCGAATGACCCCGAGGAAGAACTGGACCAAGCCGTCGAATCCCTCCAACGTCTGCATCAACTCCTCCCGGCTCGGACCAGCGTGGTGGGCCAGCTCGTCGTAGTTCACGAAATCGACGTAGATGACGCGAGCTCCGAGCGCGATCTGCTCGGTCACGATCGCCACGGTGGGATCTCCGAGAAAGGCTGTCGACACCGCCCGCTCCAGAGCGAACACCGCCCCGCGCCGCACCCGAGGTCGCATATGGCGCTGCCGTTGACGCTGCCCCTGATAGAGCTCGATGACCATCTGTTTCGTCAACACCACCAGCGAACGCGCGAGCCCGGTGAGAGTCGTGGCGAAAGCTGCGAACCGCTGGGTGCTGCGCGGTGGAAGCCGGGCGTCGCTCATCGTCAGGAACCGGGTCGGCGCATCGCCTGAGAAGAGGTTTGCGACGCTCACCCCGCGGTCAGCAAGCAATCCTTGACCGTTCGAGATCCGGCGTTGCATCTCGGCAGCGTCGCGCGGATGGTTCGCAACCATGAGTCGACCACTCTCCTTCTCGAACCACCGAAAGGAGGGGACCTCGGTGACGTCGCCGTGCAACAGAACCGCCTGGCCCGCCGGTGTGGTTGCGGGTAGCCCGGTGTGCCATCCGCGGACCGTATGGCTTTGCGAGTGCAACCAGCCCGAGATTGTCGGCATCGCGCCAGCCGCCATCGCCTGACGCATGACGTCCTCGCCCACGCCGTCGAATTGGATGACGATCAGACCGTCGTGCTCGGGCTCCGTCGATGGGCCGTCAGTACGCGCCCGCGTGCGCGCCACGCGAATCGCCCGGCCGAGGAGCTGAGCGAGGAAGGTGTCTTCAGTACTGGTGTCGAACAACCAGGTGACGGCACCCGCCACGACTGCAGCCGGCCAAGAGACGAACAAGACGGCTGGGTGGGTGCCGATGTCGACATTCGGATCAATCGCGATCGCGACATCGAGGATGATCGCTTGCGACACGATCCCGATCAGCAACAGCCCGAATGAGTTGAGCACGACGGCGGCCCCCGCCAGCACCGGTCGCAGCAGCGTGCCGACCACAGCAATCGCGATGACCGGCCCCAGTAGCGCCAGCGTGCCGGCGGATCGACCGGGCTGAACGTACAACGTCACGCCGACGGCGACATATGACGTCATTAAGAAGCGGATCAAGCCCCATCTCCGCAGGCCCGTCGGACGCCAGGCCTGAATCCGGCGTCCGCCGAGTTGCAGACGGCGCTGGAACGCTGCCCTCAATCTCACAGCCGAATCGGGCTGACCTTGCGGCTCGTCGGAGGAGCGCTGTGATCTGGACATCGAAACTAGCTCCGCTGCTTTGGTCTCCGGCATGGGCCAGATGGCACTGTGCCACTAAGGACCGATGACCCACCGCGCTCGGGACTAGCACGCGGGATCTCATGGCGGACGGCTCTATTGCCATAGCCCTGCTGGGGTCGAGGATGTGAATACAGAGTCACATTGGACTCGAGAACAACAGACAGAAAAGGGACACGGACCATGACAAGCGGACTTCGTTGGCGGATCTTCGTACTCCAGGTTGGACTCATCGGCATCCTTGCCTTCGTCAGCGGTTTCGCCTTCTGGGCGAGTAGCTTCGCGACCTCGACTGTGCACGACCAGCTCGCCGCACAGCAGATCTACTTCCCGGCTGCCGGATCGGCGGCGCTCACCGCGCTTCCCAAGGTCGACGACATCGCGATGACCCAGTACGCCGGTCAGGAGCTGCTCACCGGTGCGCAGGCTCAGGTGTACGCCAACAACTTCATCAACGTCCATCTCGGTGAGATCGGCGCCGGCAAGACCTACTCCCAGCTCAGCACGGAAGCACAGGCTGACCCGACCAACACCAAGCTCGCCGGCGAAGTGGCGACCATCTTCAAGGGCACCACGTTGCGCAGCATGTTGCTGAACGCCTACGGCTGGTCCGAGATCGGCGTGTTCGCCGGCTACGCGGCTATCGGCCTCGCGATCGCCGCTGTTGCGGTCCTCGGCGCCTTCCTCTTCGAGATCGTCCGCTGGCGCGAGACGGCCGGTGCGGGGCACACCAGCCGCGAGACCGCGCTCCCGACAACAGTCCGTCAGCACGCGTAAGGGACAACGGAAGGGTTTCGGTCCCTCTTATGACCCACCGGCCTCGTGGCCGGTGGGTCCGTTTGTGTCCAGCGATGTGCCGGGGTCGTCCCTACAAGGCACCACGAATATGTGAGACTCCGCCACCGCGAGCGTCCCTCGCATCAGGGAGCCGAAGAGACGATGCACGCACAATCCAATGAAGCAACGCGCTTATCCCAGGACACGCTGATCTTTCACATCTCGCCGGCTGGGCTGAGCCTCGTCGGGGGGAGCGGCCGCGGGGCCGGCTGGACCGGCATCGTCGACCTCACGCTCGATCAAGAGCCCCTGGCGATGCAGGTCCATGGTTCGAGCCGCCCGGCGCGACTTGACAACACCGACGAACCCGTTCGCGTCGTCGGACCGTACTGGGCAAAACACGCCGTGCTCGTGCCGGTCGGTGGTGAGCACCTGGTGGTCTTTGGCGGCGACGAACCGCTGCCCGATCCCGACGCAACGCTGGTCCCCGCTGCGGCGCACCTTGTCGCCGAGGTGCAGCAGGTGTCGCCGGCGAAGCTGCTCGCCGACGAGCTCGAGGTGGTGCACGCCATCCGCGACCTCATCGAATACCGCCCTGAGCGGGTTGTCGAGACAGCCCGGCACATCGCTTCCAAGGCCGCAGAACCACTCTCGTGCGAGGTTGGTGCGGTACTCCTTCACTACAACGGCAGCCTGGTGGCGGAGGTGATCACGCGCAATTGGTCGGAGCGCCTCGATTCCACCGAGGTCCGAGCCACGCTCGTCACCCTTTTCCAGCGCGTCGAGAACGGTGCCCTGCTGGAACTCGAGCTCGAAGCGGCGGCCGGCGACGCCCTCGGTCGCGACCAGGGACTCGTCGCGCGTTTCGCAGTACCAATCGGCCGGCCCAAGCCGTTTGGCGTGCTCGTGGTCGCTCACGCCGCAACCCGAGCGCGTGGATTCACCAACCTCTGTCAGCGGATCGGATCCTCACTTGCTGAGGTGGCGGAGTCACTCCTGGTGCAAGCCATCTCGCGCGAGCAGCTCTCCGCCGACCGCGACCGTTTCGCGCGTCAGGCACGCATCGACCCTTTGACCGGCCTCGAAAATCGCGCCGCCTGGGACGAGCACGTCCAGGCCGAGGAGGCTCGACGCTCCAGGTACGCGCGATCGGTGACCGTCGTGAGCGCCGACCTCGACAACCTCAAGGCGGTCAACGATCGCTACGGTCACGAGGCAGGTGATCGTTTGATCCGCGCCGCAGCGAACCTCCTTCGCAGACACGCCCGTGGCGCCGACCGCATCGCGCGCGTCGGCGGCGACGAGTTTCTGATACTCATGCCCGAAACTGACATGCGCGGCGCCGGCCGTTACCTCGCGCGCGTCCGCGCCGCGATCCGCCGGATCCGGAAGACCGAAGTGTCAGCCCTGCAACTGTCGTTCGGCGCTGCAACCGCCCGGGATGCAGAATCGATCGCTTCGGTCACCAAGCGAGCAGACGCGGCAATGTACGCCGCGAAGAAGCGTCGGTTCCGCAAGTCCCACGGCGCGGAGAGTTAGCCGACGGCACCGTCTGACGCATCGGAGCGGGAGGGGTCGCCGGCGCCCCTGCTCAGCTTGTCAGCGCCCTCGTTCGCGCAAGCAAATTGTCGCACTCGCTCGGGCGCTGCCAAATTCGCTGTGGCACCGGCGACCCCTCCCGCTCCGAGACGGCGCTGTTTGCTGACCTCCCGATCCGCGTCGCAGAACGGTCTAAAGAGCCGCCGCGCCGACCGGCAAAGGCCGGAACCGCGCCACCACTTCGTCGGCCGTGATTGGCCGGCTGATCAGATAGCCCTGCAGTTCGGAGCAATGGCGCTTCACGAGATACGCGCGTTGCACCTCGGTCTCGACGCCTTCGGCGACGATCTTGAGGCCGAGACTGAGGCCCATTGCGATCATCGCGTCGACAATCGGTGCGCTGGTATTTTCAGCGACGATCGAACGCACGAACGACAGGTCGATCTTCACCGTGTCGACCGGGAATCCCTGGAGGCGGCTCAATACTGAGTATCCGGTACCGAAGTCGTCGATCGCGATGCGCACGCCCAGGTCGCGAATGCTCTGGAGCAGGTCGAGCGCCTCGCCCTGCTGCGGAACCGCGGCGCTCTCGGTGATCTCGAGCTCGAGGAGGCTCGGGTGGAGGCCGGTCTGTTTGAGCGCGACGAGCACGCGATCGATAAGCCCGCAGCTCACCAGGTTCCTTCCCGACACATTCACCGCGACCGGTACGGGGCCGACGGCGGAGGTTGCCCACGCCTGAGCCTGGCGACACGCGGTCGTCAGCACCCAGGCGTCGATATCGTTGATGAGCGCACTCTGTTCCGCGACCGGGATGAACTCGTCGGGAGGCACGAGGCCGCGGAGTGGATGATTCCAGCGGACCAGTGCCTCGACTTCCGTCATGCGGCCCGACAGCGCGTCAACCTTCGGCTGGTACATGAGCACGAGCTCGCCACGCCCGATGCCTGCGCGAAGGTCCTGCTCCAGCGTGAGCCGCTCCATGGCGGTCGCGTGCATGTCCTCGAGGAAAACCTCATACCGATCCTTGCCGTGCGCCTTGCCCACGTACATCGCAGCATCTGAGTTGCGGACAACATCGGTCGCGGCCCCGCCACCCGATGACGTGGCCACACCGATTGTCGCGGTGATGGTCAGGAAGCGCTCAGCGACCGCGAAGGGCGCACGCAGCCGTTCGCGAATGCCCGCAGCGGCTCGCGCTGCTGCTGCTGGGTCGGCGAGGTCCTCGAGAAGGATCGCGAACTCATCACCGCCAAGGCGTGCGGCCGTGTCTCCAGCGCGGATCTCTGTCGACAATCGGCGTGACACCTCGAGCAGGAGCGCATCGCCAGCGGCATGACCGAGGCCGTCGTTCACCGTCTTGAAGTTGTCGAGATCCAGCATCAAGACGGCGTAACAGCCGGTGCCACGAGCGAGGCGCTGGTGGGCATGGTCGAGACGATCCTCGAAGAGCGATCGATTCGCCAGGCCGGTGAGCGCATCGTGAAACGCCTGGTGCTCGAGTTCGCGCTGCAGACGGGCGCGGTCGGTGACATCGCTCGAGCAGACGATCATTGCGGGCTCGCCGTCAAAGATCGTCTCGCGAGTATCGATCTCGACGTCGATCACGCCGCCATCCTTGGTCGAATGTCGGATGCCATCGAAATGGGTGCGTCCTCCCCGCATCGCGTGCAGGTTGGTGCGCAACTGTTCACGATCCTCGGGAGGGCGTATCTCCGCAAGCGTGAGTGCGAGGAAGTCGGCACGGCTGTATCCGTACATCGCGATCGCCGCGCTGTTGACCGCGAGGAATTGCAGATTGCCGTCCACGGTTGTTTTCGTCGGCAGCCTTGTCACCAGCATCGCCTGAGGGTTCTCGTCGAAGAGCAGTCGAAACGTCTCCTCGCGTGTCGCTGCGACCCGCGCCTCGGAGGCGAGTGAAGCCGAAGCGGTCTCTTCGGCAGCAATGGCAGTGCGTCTGCGGCGCGCGTACATCGCAAAGAGCAAGACGGCAAAGCCGGAGCCCATGACGATGCCGATTGACGCGAGGAAGGCGGCGGTCACTCCGCTCGCGGCGCTGGATGCGTCCTTTTCGTTGACGCGTGCGAGCTCGGGGTCAAGGATGGTGAAGGCCGGGTCGCCAATCGTGGTATTGATCGCGGCCGCCGCCAGGGTGTTGCCCCGAACCATTGCGGATATCTCGTCCGTGACGGCCGTCTGATAATTGCGTGTGAGCGTGACGATCGCGCTGAGGTCTGAACTGGATGTCTCGTTCGTTTCAACGAGCGAGAGGGCCTGATTCGCCGTCGCCTGCTGGTTGGCCGTAGTACTCGCGGAGTCAAGAACCCCCTCCTGTTCGATCGCGACAGCAGTGCGAAGCGCGCCGATCGATTGCGCCGCCAGTTGCCGTTGATTCGACCATGCATGGAGGCCGACCAGCGCGGCGACCACGCCGAAGGTCAGCAGAGCGGCAGCTGCGCTGCTCACCCAGAAATGGGCATCCCGCGACGTCGGTCGTTCTCGATCACTTCCTGGTGGCACTGGTTGCCTCATGACGGTCGCGGAGCGTACGCGCTGCCGTCGACAGCCCCACGCTACGCGCGCGAGGGAAGACCTTCCGGGGCGTCGACGCCTGCGTTCAATCCCGGAACGGCGGCGCAACGGGAGATTCGCTCTGCGACCTGCCCTACCAGGCGACGAGGGCGTCGGTCAGCGCGTCGATCCCGGCGAGTTGTGCCGACAGCTCCGGACTCAGGTCAAACCGTGCCGCCAGAGCGCTTGGGGCCGTGTAGCTGACCTTGGTCTGGCTTCCGTCCGCCCAGATCAGCACCTTCAGGGGAAGATCGAGGGCGGCGAGCGGCGCTTCTTGCATCACCGGAGTTCCCGCCTGCGGAGAGCCGAAGATCACCACCTTGGTGTCGCGGAGCGTGAGGCCGGCACCTGCCGCAGCGCCGCTGTGATCGATCACAGCGAAGACCGTCAACCCTTTCGATGCCACGAGTGCGAGCAGCCGCTCGACGGTGTCCGCCACCAACTGTGGACTCAGCTTCGTGATGACAACTGATGGATCACCTCGCGACTGATCAGGTTTCGGGTTGTGGCCTGATTCGTCCATAACCGCCGCTCCTCCAGGTTGGTTCAGTGATGCAGTCGAGTTGTCTCGATGTCCTTGTGGTTCATGCCGAAGTAGTGGGCCACCTCGTGCAGCACCGTGTCGTGCACCTGGTCGACGAGCTGCTCACGCGTCCAGCACCACCTCTCGATGTGGTGCTGGAACAGCACGATCCGCTTGGGATACCCGCTCGGGCTGAAGGTCGAATCGTTCGCGCCCTGGAAATAGCCGAGCACACGCTCGTCGATCCCCCGGGCGCGGTCATCGTCGGTGGCCTCGGGCTGAATGGTGATCAGAAGGTTATCGGCCTCCATCCGAGCGCGGAGCGCAGGCGGGATGCTCTCCAGCGCGTCAGCGGCGATGCGCTCGAACTCGTCGGTGGAGACGTGATAGGCCACGCCTTGAGAATGTCACAGACGGATCCCCGCGTCCCCTCAGGTGGTGCGTCGGGCCTCTTGCCCTATCCTCGTGCGGCCATGACCCTCACCAACACGGATTTCGCCATCGAGGTCTCGGCGCTGCACAAGTCCTTCGGCAAGGTGCATGCGCTACGGGGTGTCGACTTCGCGGTCCCTCGTGGAAGCGTGCTCGGCATGCTCGGGCCCAACGGCGCCGGCAAGACCACCGCGGTGCGCGTGCTGACGACGCTGCTGCGGCCGGATTCGGGTCGGGTCATCGTGGAGGGATACGACGTGGTTCGTGACGCGGCCGCGGTACGCCGCCGGATCGGCCTCGCCGGTCAGGCGACGGCGATCCAGCTCGAGCTGACCGGACGGGAGAACCTGGAGATCATGGGGCGCCTCAACCACATGCCCCGATCGAGCGTCCGAGGGCGAGCCGCTGAGCTCCTCGAGCGCTTCGAGATCGCCGATGCGGCCGATCGGCCCGCCAAGACGTACTCGGGGGGTATGCAGCGACGCCTCGACCTCGCGGCAAGCCTGATCGCCGAGCCTTCCGTGCTCTTCCTCGATGAGCCGACCACGGGCCTCGACCCCTACGGGCGCCTCGGCATGTGGGACATCATCCGCGAGCTCGTCGGCCGGGGCACCACCCTGCTGCTGACCACGCAGTACCTGGAGGAAGCTGACGAGCTCGCGAACACGATCGTCGTGGTCGATCACGGCGAGGTCATCGCCTCGGGAACGCCGGACCGGCTCAAGGACCAGGTGGGCGGCGATCTCCTCGAATTCACCGTGCCCGACCGCGCCCAGCTCGATGACGCCGTGCGCGCCGTGGCCGGGCTGTCCAACTCCGCTCCGACCGTGGAAACCGACGCCAAGCGCATCAAGGTGCCCGTTGGGAGCGGTGGATCGACAGCGCTCGTGGAGGCGGTGCGCCGCCTGGACGCCGCCGGCGTCGTGACCGAGGATCTGGCGTTGCACCGGCCGTCGCTCGACGACGTGTTCCTGGCGGTCACCGGCCATGCGGCCGAGGCCGCACCGGACGGTGCCGCGAAGGGCCAGAAGAGCGCGACCGCCGGAGTGGCATCGTGACCGCGATCGCGGAACGCCTGAACGCCAGGGCTCGGCCCAGTGCCGCGCAGATGGCCCGCTGGGCGATCAGTGATTCGCTCGTCATGACACGGCGCAACCTCCTCGTGTGGCTGCGAGTCCCCGCCTACATCGTCTTCACGGTGGTGCAGCCGGTGATCTTCGTGCTGCTCTTCCGCTACGTGTTCGGCGGGGCAATCCACGCGCCAGGAACGGGCGGGTATGTCAGCTACCTGATGCCCGGCATCATCGGGCAGACCGCAGCGTTCGCAACCTTTGCCACCGCGATCGCGCTGGCGCAGGAAGCGACCAAGGGAGTCATCGACCGTTTCCGCGCCATGCCCATGGCGCGCTCGGCAGTGCTCGCCGGACGGCTGATCGCCGACTCGATTCGCATGCTGATCGTGATCCTGGTGATCATCGGTGTCGGTTACGCGGTCGGATTCCGCTTCCAGAACGGCGTCGCCGGCGCCGTCGGCATGGTGCTGCTCGCCGAGATTTTCGGCATCACCATCTGCTCCGTGTCGGCATTCGTCGGGCTCGCGATCAAGGACGAGGAATCGGTGCAGGCCTTCGGTCTGATCTGGATCTTCCCGCTGACGTTTGTCAGCTCCGCGTTCGTGCCGATCGCGACCATGCCCGGCTGGCTGCAGGTCTTCGCGAACAACCAGCCGGTGACGCTCGTCATCAACGCGATGCGGGCCATGGCACTGGGTGGACCCGACTTCCCGCTCAACCCCTCACTCTGGGAAAGCCTCCTGTGGCTCGCGGGGATCCTCATCGTCTTCGTCCCGCTGGCAGTGTGGAGCTACCGGCGAGTTGGTTAGGGCGACACCGGTCTTGAACGGCAGGAGCTGGGTCGAGACCGCGGAGCTCCGCATCGGCCTCGGCTGCATGCGTTTGCCGGCCGACGATGACGTGGCGGGCGAGACGATCGCCGCAGCCGCGGCGGCCGGGATCACGATCTTCGATACGGCGCACGCGTACGGCAGCGACGATGCGGCGTCGGGACAGAACGAGCGACTCGTGGCCCAGGCGCTGCGCGGGTGCGGTGCGGATCGTCGAGCGAGAATCGTCACCAAAGGCGGCATGACCCGCCTCGGCAGCGCCTGGCTGCCGGACGGCCGTGGCAAATCGATCCACGCGGATTGCGAGGCAAGCCTCGAAGCGCTCGGCGGCCTGACCATCGACCTCTTCCTGATCCACGCCCCAGACCCGCGAACACCTTGGCCCACATCGGTGCGCGCGCTGGCGCGACTGCTCGACGAGGGCATCGTCCGTCATGTCGGGCCTTTCCAACGTCACGCGCCGTCAACTGGAGGAAGCTCTCGACCTTGTCGATGTCACGGCGATCGAGGTAGCGCTGAGTGCGCTCGACGACACCGCGGTCCGGGGAGGGCTGCTCGAGCTCTGCACCGAGCGCGGCATCGCAGTCATCGCCCACTCACCGCTCGGTGGGCCACGCCGCGCTCGTGCGCTCGCGCGGCGACCGGAACTCGCGGAGATCGCACGTGCTCGCGATGCAACGCCGGAGGAGGTGGCGCTTGCCTGGGTGCTCGACGTCTCCCCACTGATCATTGCCATCCCGGGAGCACGGCGGCCGGCGACGGCTCGGTCGGCGGCCCGCGCAGCCTCAATCGTGTTGACACAACGCGAGCAATCCGCCCTCGCCGCCGCAATCGGCTGGCCGCAAGCAGGACCTGCCAGGAGCTCGGCACCCGCGAAGGGCACGGCGGAAGTCGTGGTGATCATGGGCGTTCCCGGCGCTGGGAAGAGCCGTCACGCCGAGGAGTATGTCGCGCGTGGCTACGTTCGTCTGAATCGTGACGAACGCGGAGGGTCGCTGCGCGAGATCAGCGACGCGCTCGACGCCGCGCTGGCCTCGGGCGAGCGTCGAATCGTCCTCGACAACACCTACCTGACTCGCGCGGCACGCAGTCACATCATCGAGAGAGCTGCACGACATGGAGCCGTGGTCCGCTGCACCTGGATCGACACGCCGCTCGCACAGGCGCAGGTGAACATGGTCGAGCGTCTCCTCGACCGCTTCGGCTCACTGCCCGATCCCGATCAGATCAGCGCAACGGCTCGCCGCGAGCCAGGGCTGCTCAGTCCGACCAGGCAGATGCGCGCATTTCGTGAGCTCGAGCCGCCGTCGACCGACGAGGGCTTCGTCGCGGTGCAGCAGCAAGCCTTCGAACGCTCGCCCCGCGCGCCGGCAAATGCCGACGACGCAGCGGCGGTATTCGTGGCTGCCGGCGCGCTGTCGCTCCCGGCTTGGGAAGGTGCGGTGTCAACCATCACCCCGGACTCCGCGCACTTGCTCTTTGACTGGAGACCGGGTGCGAGCCCCGATGTGCTCGATTCGGAGGTGGCCCGGCTTGCGGCGGTCGTCCGCGGTCCGGTCATTGCCGCGCTCTGCCCGCATCAGGGTGGTGCGCCCGTGTGCTGGTGCAGGCCACCGCTTCCCGGGCTCATCCTCGAGTTCGCGCGCACACATGGTGTCGACGTGACCCGCTCGGTGCTCGTCGGCACCGGTCCGGCCCACCGCACGCTTGCAACGACCATCGGTTCGAATTACCGCGCGTTGGACGGCAGCGAACCGCGCTGAACTGAGAAAGTACGCACATGGCGGAGCACTACGGCGCGCGCTTCTTTGGCGAGCGAGAGGCTGCGGTCTACGACGAACAAGAGGCCGCCATGTTCGATCCAGCGGTCGTGACCCCGATGGTCGACGTGCTCGCGAATCTCGCCGGTGACGGTGACGTGCTGGAGATGGGCATCGGGACGGGGCGCATCGCGCTTCCGCTCGCGGCGCGCGGGATTCGCGTGCACGGCATCGATGCGTCGGCGGCGATGGTCGCGAGGCTGCGCGCAAAACCTGGCAACGACGCAATCGATGTCGCCATCGGCGACTTCTCGACCACCCGAGTGGGCGGCCAGTTCAGTCTCGTCTACCTGATCTTCAACACGATCTTCAATCTCAAGACGCAGGACGAACAGGTTGCCTGCTTCGCGAATGCCGCCACACATCTCGTGCATGGTGGCCACTTTGTCGTCGAGCTCGAGGTTCCCAACCTCCGGCGACTGCCACCCGGTCAGGATGTCTTCGTCTTCCGCGTCGACGCACGCACCATGTCGTTCGACACGTACGACGTCGTCAATCAGGGGCTCACCTCGAATCACTTCGTGCTCGAGGAGGACGGCAAGGTCAGCTCGTACCCCGTGGAAGGGCGCTACGCGTGGCCGTCAGAGCTCGACCTCATGGCGCGCCTCGCGGGCCTGCGCCTTCGTGAACGCTGGGGTGGATGGAAACGAGAGCCGTTCACCGGCCTCAGCGGTTCGCATGTGTCGATCTACGAAAAGACCTGACTGACGTTGGTCGCTACGGATGCGACGGTGCGGGCGGAGCACCCGCAAGCTCGAACATGAGGTCGTCGATGTAGCAGTAGTACCAGTCCTCACCGGGCTCGTACGAGCGGATGAGCGGATGACCGACCTTATGGAAATGGGCGGTGGCGTGTTTCAGGGGCGAGTAGTCGCAGCATCCGACATGTCCGCACTCCTGGCAGACACGCAGGTGCACCCAATCGTGCCGCCCGAGCGCGAGGCAGTCGACACAACCGGTTCCCGACAGGGTCACATCCTTGATCTGGTCAAGATGCCCGCAGACTTTGCTCATGTGGATCTCCTCGAACCGTGGGCGGTGGAAGACGGTGTGGGCTCGGGGAATACCGTCAACTCGCTGCTCCACCCCATGCGTTTCGCCGCGCCCGCATACGACGATGCGAGGAACTCGTGGAGCGCGCGTCGCGGATCCGCGCTCGAGCGCGCATCATCGTACAGATAGAGAAACTCTCCCGCGGTCGGGTTCCAGCCGGCCTCCGGGGGCTGCAGCGCGACGTCCTGTATGCCTTCAGGTGCCGGGTACGCATAGGCAAAGAACGCGGGTGACGCGAGGCGGTGATCGCCGGGCCACCAGCCGGCACAGATCAGTTCGGCGTCGGAGCTGAAATGCCTGATGACACCGTCGCCGGTATCCGGCTGCGTCAGCCGGCCCGAATATCGCGTGAGGGCGAGGTCGAAGCTGCCCCAGAAGAAGTGCACCGGTGTCGTCCGTCCGCGAAACTGAGCGCGATGCTCCTTCATCACCAGGTCGACCATCGAGAGCACGTGGTGAAAGCGCTCCGCCTGTGACCCGTCGTACGTGGCGTGCACGCGGTCCTCCGGGAACGGAATCGGATCCGGCACCTCCGATGGGGTCTCGGAGATCGCGACGTCGATGCCCATCCGTCGCAGTGCCGCCATGACGTCAGTGTAGAAGTCGGCCACCGCGCCGCCGAGCGGGCGGCGCTCAGTCCTGCCGTCGCTCCCGCGGAGCACGAGCACGTGGTCGTGGAGGTCGAGCTCGGCGTCGAACGTTCGCAGGCCGAACGGCACCGGCGAGGTCGCCAATCCCCGCGCGGTGACGTAGAGCGCGACGTTCGCCCAGCCCGGCTCGAAGGGGCTGAGCGCGAGGCGAAGCTTGCCGATCACCTGCGCATACATGTGCAGGGTGTCCCGAGTGTCGCGCCACTCCTCGTACGGCAGAGCCAGCCACTCCCCGGCAGCGTCGCCCATCCGTCAATGATGAGCCTGCGGCACTCTGCTTCGACTTGACGCCCGAGCTTGTGGCCCACGGCGCCGGAGGCTAGTCTGTCGGCTCCGTGACCGACGTTCCGATGACGTCCGCCCCCGCGCCGCGCGCGTCCACGTGGGCGCCGTTGCGCTTCGGCGTGTTTTCGCGCCATCTGGCTCGCTGTCCTGGTCAGCAACATCGGTCTCTGGATGCAGACCGTCGGGGCGCAGTGGCTCCTTGTCGACCAGCCCCACGCGTCGATCCTGGTGGCGCTGGTCCAGACCGCCGACATGCTCCCCGACGTGATCTTCGGCGTGGTGGGCGGCGTCCTCGCCGACATGTTCGACCGGCGCCGTTTGCTCATCGCCGTCCAGGCCTTCATGGCGGTGACCGGTCTCGCGCTCACCCTGCTGACGTTCGCCGGCCAGATGCCGCCGGCGCTGCTGCTGATCTTCACCTTCGTGCTCGGCTCGGGCTCGGTCATCTCCCTGCCGGCGTACCAGTCGCTCATTCCCGATCTGGTTCCCCGCGACCAGATTGCCGCCGCCTCGACGCTTGGGTCGATCAGCGTCAACCTCGCCCGCGCGGTCGGACCCGCGATCGCCGGAGTGCTGATCGCCCGGGTCGGCGTCGGCGCGGTCTTTGCCATCAACGCCGCGGCATTTCTGGCATACGGCATCGTCGTGGTCGCGTGGCATCCCAAGACTGCGACGTCGAGCCAGCTTCCAGAACACTTCGTCTCGGCCCTTCGCGCCGGTGGCCGGTACGTGCGCTATTCGCCGGTGGTGCGGCGCATGCTCCTGCGCTCCGCATTCTTCCTGGTGCCCGGCAGCGCGATCTGGGCGCTCCTGCCGCTCGTCGCGACGCAACGGCTGCACATGAGCGCGAGCGGATACGGTTTGCTGCTCGGTGCGCTCGGGGTCGGCGCAGTCGCAGGCTCGTTTGCCATCCGTCAACTCAGGGCGCGACTCGCGCCGAACCTGCTGCTGTTTGCGTGCAGCGTTGTCTATGCGGCAGTGACGGTCGTGGTGGTGCTCGTTCCCAACATCTTCGTGGTGGTGATCGCATTGCTGCCGGCCGGCCTTGCCTGGATGACGGTGCTGTCGACGATGAACGCGTCGTTGCAGCTCTTTCTTCCGCAATGGGTGCGCGCTCGCGGACTCTCCGTCTACCTCACCGTGCTGTTCGGGAGTCAGGCTGTCGGTGCTGTGGTCTGGGGTGCCGCCGCCGCGCCGAAAGGTGTTGTCCCGGCCTTCCTCATCGCTGCGGGGATGATGCTTGTCGGTGCCGCAACAATCAGGATCTGGCCGCTCATCGACACCGCCGGGATGGACCGGCGAACGGTCGCACGATCGGAGCCGCAGCTCACGTTCACTGCCGCACCCGACGAGGGACCAGTCGTGGTCAGATGCCTCTACACGATCGCACCGGATCGCGTCGCTGCCTTCCTGGAGGCGATGGTCCGCGTCCGCCTGTCCCGGCTCCGGACCGGCGCGATCCAGTGGGGGCTGTTCCGAGTCGGCGAGACGCCCCACGATTTCGTCGAGCTCTTCGTGGTCGCGTCGTGGGATGAGCACCTGCGCCAGCACGCGGATCGAATGACCGGTACCGACGCGCAGTACCTCGATTACGCGCGCTCGATGTCAGACCCCGAGCCGCGCACCTCGCACCTGCTGGCTGCAGAGCTGCCGGACTAACCTCAGCTCGCGGCGACCTCGTCCTGCATCTCGAGCCATACCAGGCCTTGCAATCCAACGCGGAATCGTCCACCCGCGCGCACGACCACCAGAAGCATGCTCCCGCAGGTCGCGCAGCGAAGGACTGCGCCCGGCGACAGCGGTGTCATGTAGAGATGCTGGGCGCCCATCTCACCCTCAGCACCACATGTCGCACACGCGCCGCGCACGCTCGTGAACTCGTGCACGAACACGTCCTGGAGCAGCCCCGCTGCGGCGTTGCCATCGAGTCGCAACTCTTGTTCGGTAGTCGCCATGTCACCCTCCAGTTGGACCAAATCGCTCGGTTTTGATGCGCGCCGGCTCGTGTCCGAGATTAACGAGGGCATTTGCGGCAGTCTCCACGAGCGGAGTCGGCCCGCAGATGAAGACGCACGGCAGTTCAATCGGCGGCCAGGCGACAGCCCTCAGCATCTCGGCGTCGATGCGCCGGTGCAGACCCGTCCATCCCGGAGGCTGCTGGCGCGTCAGCGTCAACATCACCTCCAGTCCGTTGTCCATCGCGACCAGTTTGTTCAACTCATCGCGGTAGATGACCTCGTCGAGCGAGCGCGACGAGTAGAGCAGTCGCGCGGGCACGGTGCTCCCGGCAGCCTGCCGGAGCCGGAGCATCGCCATGAGCGGACAGATCCCCGATCCCCCTGCAACCAGGAGCAGCGGACCTCCAACTGCGGGCGCCCACACGAAATACCCGCCAATCGGACCCCGAAGTTCCACCTGGTCACCGGTATGCAACTCACCGGCGAGATACGGCGAGACCTCGCCGTCGTCGAGCCGCTCGACGGTGAGCGTGAGGCGCTCATCGGTGGACGGAGCCGACGCGATCGAGTAGCTGCGCTGCGTCTGGTATCCATCGTCAGCGGTCAGGCGCACATCAACATGCTGGCCCGCTTGATGTCCCGGCCATCCCGGAACAGCGAGCACGAGGCTTCGCACACGTGGGGTCTCATCGACGAGGTCGACGACCTCGGCGGTGCGCCAGATCAGTCGCCGCTGTAGCGCTGTTCCAACCACGGGTCGCCATACATGTGGTAGCCGTACGTCTCCCAGAAGCCTGGCGTGTCCTCGCTCATCAGCCGCAGCCCGCGCACCCATTTGGCGCTTTTCCAGAAATACAGATGGGGCACCAGCAGCCGCGCCGGGCCACCGTGCTGACTCTCGAGCGGTTCCCCGTCGTAGGCGTAGGCGATCCACGCCTTGCCGCCGGTGAGATCCTCGAGCGGCAGGTTGGTCGTGTACCCACCATCACAAAACGCCATCACGTAGTCGGCCGCCGTCTCGACGCCGTCAAGCAGCGTGTCGACAGAGACGCCCTCCCACGTGGTGTCGAGCTTGGACCACTTCGTGACGCAATGGATGTCGCGCGTCACGGTCTCGCTCGGCAGCGCACGCAACTCCGCCCATGTCCAGCGCTTTGCCGCATCGACCTCGCCTTCGATGGAGAACGTCCACGTGTCGAGCGATGGGTGCGGTGTCGGGCCGGCAGAAAGCACAGGGAAGTCGTGGACCACGTACTGACCCGGCGGCACTCGCGCATCTCGCGGTGTATCGCGGGGACGGCCCTTGAACCCCCTGCTGATGAACCTCACGCTACAACCTCCACACCGGCATTGTGAGAGGCGCTCGATCGGTCCGCAAGGCTGCGGGCTCGTGGCTGACCCTCGGGCGTCAGACGTTTGGGAACGTCCCGATAGGGTATGGTCACTGCATCACCTCGAATCTCGAGGGGTATCGCTCGTGGTCGTCATTCCTTCTCGAACGGACGCGCTGCGTCTGCTTTTCGTACGAGAAGGAATTGGAGAGACCAGAGTGACTGGTACCGTCAAGAAGATCGTGGCCGAACGCGGCTTCGGCTTCATCACCGCAGAGGATGGACAGGAGTATTTCTTCCATCGCAGCGGACTCGATAGTTCGCTGACCTTCGAAAACCTCACGGGCGATGAGCGCGTGAGCTTCGAGATCGAGCGTAGCGACAAGGGCCCGCGCGCCCGCCAGGTCCGGGCGGCCTGATCATCGCTGCGTGAGGTATCCCGGTCATCGCCGATCCTTCGGCGATGACCGGAACCTCGATTCGCCGTATAGAGTGGACTCATATGGCGGACGAAAACCCACCCGCAGATGCGCCGGATACCGAGGAAGAGCACTCGCCACCCGCGGACGACAGCTACCTGCTCGGCGCTGAAGGGGTGGAAGAGCAGGTCCTCGCCGATCTGGCCCGCGCCGAAGCTGCGCTCAATGATCCCGACGGACCCGCTGACGAGAGCGACGGCGCGGTTGTCTGACACTGTCTAGACCGTTGGGCCAGGTGTCGAAACGCGCGCGCCGGCGAGTGCCTGTCCCGGTCCAGCGAGCGGTCACCGCAGTGGTCGGGCTTGGCGGCATCGCCGCGGTCATCCTCTTTCTGAACCCGGCAAAGGTGGGCAGCGCGCTCGAGCATTTCCAGATCGCGCTCATCGCGCCGATCCTTGCGCTCTCGGTGCTCGTCTACATCCTCCAGGGGATTCGCTGGCACTACCTGCTCACCGATGTGGGTACGAAGCTGCGCTTGCGGGACACGATCCTGATCAATCTCGCCGGCCAGACGATCACCGCACTGGTGCCGCTCGGCGACCTCACCCGCGCGGCGTTCGCCAGTACTGCCGACGGCACCGATTTCGGCACCGTCGCGGCGACTGTGACCGTGCAGGAACTGTCCTACATGCTCTTGCTCATTCTCTCGGCGCTACCGGCGATCCTCGCGCTCGGCTATGGGCTTGCCGCGGTGATCCCTGTCGCGCTCGGTATCGCACTGATCATCGTCGTGCTCACCGTGTCACCGGTGTTCTGCCGGTTCCACGACCTGGTTGCGCGCATTCCCTTTCTCAACCGGATCCTGCCAGCCATCGACGAGTTGCAGCAGGAGACGTCCACGCTGCTGCATCGCACCGACGCGCTCGCACTCTCCGTGCTCGATGCCGCTCGAGTCGTGGTCGCGGTGACCGCCTTCTGGCTGGTGCTGCAAGGCCTCGAGCCGGGCAGGATCGGGTGGTGGCAGGCCGCGTTCGTGCTTGCGCTGTCGACCATCGGCGGTGCGGTCAGCTTGATCCCGGGGGGTGTCGGCGCCAATGAGGCCAGCGTGGCCGCCCTGCTCATCTTTCTGGGCTTCAACACCGGCGCCGCCGGCGGTGCGGCGATCATCCAGCGCGGGCTCATGACCGGGCTGTCGCTGATCCTCGGGTTCGGCGCATACCTGGCGATCAACAAGCGGCTCCACCTCGGTGGAATCTTCCAGCTGTTCGCGCGACGACCCGCGCCCGCGCAAGCGTAAGCCACCGAGCCGCGCCACACTTCGTCCATCGTGGACGCGACTCCGATTGCAAAGATCCTGCCGCGGAGCCCCACTGATGCGGTCATCGCGCGCCCGGCGCTGGAGCAGCTGGTCACCACGGCACGAAACCGCCGTCTGACGGTGGTCGTCGCAGAGGCGGGATTCGGTAAGTCGACCCTGCTTGCGTCGTGGTGGGAGGCGGTTCCGTGTGCCTGGTACACGGCCGATCACCGCGACCTGGACCTGCCCACCCTGGGAAGGCAGCTGGGCGACGCGCTCCGCCTGCGCGTTCCCGACATTCCCAGCGACGTGAGCTGGCTCGCCGAGGGCGCCGGGGGTCCCGAGCTGGAGCAGTTCCTCCGCGCCGACGCGCTCGCCGCCCAGCTGGCCGAGATCCTGCACGCGCAGCTCTCCACCGACCTTCTCCTGGTCATCGACGACGCGCACGAGCTCGAGCTGTCCAGCCCGTCGGCCCGGCTCATCGAAGCGCTGTGCCGGCATGCGCCGCCCCGTCTCCACCTGGTCATCTCCGGACGGCGGCAGCCGCCATTCCAGATCGAGCGTCTGCGCGGACAGGGACAGCTCCTCGAGATCGACGGCAGCAAGCTCGCTTTCACGGTGGAGGAGGTGGCGGCGCTGGTTGTGGACCGCCTCGGCGTCGAGTCCGAGGACCTCGCGCCGGAGATTCACCGCCTCGCCGGCGGGTGGCCGGCTGCCGTCAGCCTCGCGATCGAGGCGCTGAAGTCCTCCCCGCCCGAAACCTGGAGCAGCGTGTTCGCGGGGATCGACAAGCCTGATGCCCCGCTTTTCTCCTACCTCGCCGAGGAGGTGTTCGCGCACCATCCCGACGCCGTCCGCGACCTGGTGGGCAGGCTCGCGCTCTTCGAGCGATTCACCCCGGACCTCTGCGAGGCGATCGGGCTCGCCGGCTCGAGATCGATCCTTGCCGACCTGAGCCGCCAGGGGCTCTTCGTCGAACGGGGACCTGATGGATCGCTGGCGCTGCGAACATTGATCAGGGATTTCGCGATCGAGTCGCTCCCAGTACCCGAGGTGGAGGCGAAGCGTCTCCGCGTCGCCGCCGCGGCGCGGCTGGCAGATGCCGGCGCTGCCGCGGAGGCGATGCAGGTCCTCCTGTCGGCAGGCGCCGTGGAACAGCTGGCCGCGATTGTCGAGAAGGACGGTTCGCGGCTCCTCGCCTCCGGCCAGATCGCAACCGTCCTCGGGGCGTGCCGGGCCATCCCATCTCCTCTCCGGACCGCCGGGATCGAGCAGCTCGAAGGCGAAGCGCAGCAGATCCAGGGCGACTGGAGCGAGGCAATGACCTGCTTTCAGCGTGCGGCTGCCGGGCGCGAGGAGCTGCCGGCGGAGCTCGCCTGGCGGATCGGCCTGATCCACTACCTGCGCGGCGAACCCGACGCGGCACTGGCCGTCTACCAGCGTGGCGTCAACGACGCACAGGCCGATCCCGTGGAAATGGCGCTGCTCCTCGCCTGGATGTCGACCGCGCACTGGATCCGTGGGGACGTCGAACCATGCCGCGAGCTGGCCACCCGGGCGCTGGCCGCGGCGAACGCGTGCGGCGATCACCGAGCGCTGGCCGCCGCGCACACGGTGATGGCGATGCTGGCGGCGCTCGACGGAGACCGGCGTGCCAACGACGCGCACTACCTCCTTGCCCTGCGTGCGGCCGAAGAGGCATCGGACGTCCTTCAGTTGGTGCGCATCCGGACCAATCGTGGCTCCCACTTCATGGAGGAGGGCTCGTACCGAGAGGCGCTCCAGGAGCTGGACGTGGCGGTGCGCCTCGCTGAACTGACCTCATTCGCCAGCTTCCTCGCTCTCAGCCTCAGCAACCGCGGGGAGACCAAGCTGCGCATGGGGCGCATCGAGGAGGCGCTCGCCGACCTCGAGGCGTCGCGCCTTCGCTACCGGCAGATCGATTCGGACATGGTGTCGTATCCCCTGCAGCTGATCGGCGAGATCTACAGCGAGCGCGGGAATCTCGCCCAGGCACGGGCCATGCTCGAGGAAGCGCTCGAGGTGGCAGACGTGTCGGGTGATGTCCAGGGTGTGGTTCCGGCCCTCGCCTGCCTGGCCACGGTAGTCGCGGCCGAGGATCCCGAGCGAGCCCGGGCGCTCGCCGACCGTGCAGTCGCATACGGCACCGGGATGTCGTACGTCGTCGCGCTCCTCGCCGACGGGTGGGTCGCCGTGGCCGGTGGTGACATGGTTCGCGCGCGGAAGGTGGCGGCCGAGGCCGAGTCGGCGGCCCGATCGCGACACGACCGTGCAGGGCTCGCCGACGCGATCGCCCTTGCCGCCGTCAGCGCGGAGGACCAGCGAGTCACCTCCAGGCGCCTCGCCGAAGCGGGCGCGATCTGGCGCGAGGTCGGGAATGCGCTCGGCGAGGCGAAGGTGGATCTCGTGCGCGCGTCGATCGACCGGGGACCGGGCTCGGCGGCGTTGCGTCACAAGGCCGAGCGCGATCTCGAGATGCTCGGAGTCCGCGCACATCAGACGGGCAACGTGGCCGCCGGACTGCTCGCATTCCACAGTCCGCGCGACCGTGTTGCAGTACGCGTTCAGTCCCTCGGTGGTTTCTCGGTGATGCGTGACGGCGAGCTCGTCAAGGTTTCCGAGTGGCAGTCGAAACGGGCGAGGGAACTGCTGAAGTTGCTCATCGCGCGCCGAGGCCGGCCGGCAACTCGCGGCTACCTCATGGAAACGCTCTGGCCGGATGACGACCCTGATCGAGTCGCCAATCGCCTGTCGGTTGCCCTGACCACAGTCCGGGGCGTGCTCGATCCCCAACGCCACTTTCCTCCTGACCACTTTTTGATAGGAGACAAGGACGCCGTCTCACTCAACCTCGACGCGGTCGACGTCGACATGGAGCACTTCCTGGCGGCGACGGCAGACGGGCTGGAGTGCCTCCGGCGCGGCGATAGTGCCCGCGGGCTGCCGACTCTGAGCTCGGCCGCGGCCATGTACGCGGGCGACTTCCTCGAGGAGAATCCCTACGACGATTGGGCGGTGCCCGTTCGCGAGGCAGCCCGCGCGGCGTATATCTCGGCACTCCGTCTCCTGGCTCGTCACGCGGTCGATTCCGATGGTGCCGTCACCCATCTGCTTCGCATCCTCGAGACCGATCGGTACGACGAAGAGGCGCATCTCGGCCTCGTGCGCGCACTCGCCGACACCGGCCGTCACGGAGAGGCGCACCGCCACTACCTCAACTACCGCCGGGCGATGGACGAGCTCGGCGTCGAACCCTCGCCATTCCCGGGGAGCCGGCGAGGCGCGGCAGTCAGCAGCGGGCCCTCGGTCACCATCAGCCAACGTTAAGCGCCCAGCTCCACGGTCACTCTCCTTGGCAACGTGATGGTCTGAGACGTCGCAGATACGGCTTTTTGGTGAGGGGGTATAGACTGCGCCGCGATCCGGCAATTTGTGGAGGGGCTCCAATGGGTCTGGCAGTCATGCTGATCGGCACCCGCAAGGGGCTGATGATCGCTCGCAGCACCGACGATCGACACACATGGACGGTGGATGACTTCCAGTTTCTCAACCAGGAGGTCTACTCGGTCGCCATCGACACGCGACGCGAGAGGCCTCGGATCTTCGCCGGTGTGGGGGAAGGACATTGGGGGCCGTTGCTGACCTACTCGGACGATCTGGGTAAGTCCTGGACCGAGCCCGACGAGCCGCCGATCGGGTTCCCACCAGGAAGTGAGGCATCGGTCGCCCGTGTCTGGCAGATCCAGCCGGCGACCGCGCAGCAACCGGACGTCATCTACGCCGGAGTCGAGCCGCATGCCCTGTTCCGATCGGAGGATCGGGGAGAGAGCTTCGCTCTCGTGCAGGGGTTGTGGGACCACCCCGACCGGCCGAGCTGGGTGCCCGGTGGGGGCGGCGCCTGTCTGCATACCGTCCTCCCGCATCCAACCGATGCCGACGACGTGCTGGTTGCCATGTCCGCCGCAGGCGTCTACAGGACCCGCGACGGCGGGGCGACGTGGCACGCGGCCAACCGAGGAATCCAGGTGGCGCATGTGCCCGAGGATCAACGCTTCCCGGAGTTCGGGCAGTGCGTCCACAAGGTCGCATTCCACCGGGACCGCCCGCAGCGTCTGTTCGCCCAGAATCACTTCGGCGTCTATCGCAGTGATGATCGCGGCGATTCATGGACAGCGATCGAGTCCGGCCTGCCGAGCAACTTCGGGTTCGCAGTTGTCGCCCATCCCCACCAGCCCGACACGCTCTACCTGTTTCCCCTCCAGGCCGATGCGGAGCGATTTCCTCCGGACGCCAAGCTGCGTGTGTACCGAACCGAGGATGCGGGAGACAGCTGGCAGCCAGTGGCGAAAGGCCTGCCCACCGACCCGTACTACGCTGCCGTCCTTCGCGACGCGATGGTCGCCAACTCGGGAGACCCGGCCGGCGTTTACTTCGGGACAAGACTCGGCGAGGTCTACGCGAGCCGGGATGATGGGGACAGCTGGTCGCTGATCGCGAGCCACCTGCCCGACATCCTGTCCGTGCGAGTCGCCGAGGTCGCGTGACCTCGAGGCTGGTCCTGCCTGCGGCGCTGCGCCGTTACGCTGGAGAGCAGGCCGAGGTGGAGATGTGCTGCGGGACGCTCGGTGAGGCACTCGACGACCTGGCCCAGCGCCTTCCGCAGTTGGAGCGTCGCCTTCGCGATGAGCAGGGACGGCTGCGACCCCATGTCCTGATGTTCGTGGACGGAGTGAGCGTGAGAGGCGGCGCTCCCATGGAGACATCAATCGGCGACGGCGCCGAGGTGTTCGTGGCTCCCGCGGTGTCAGGCGGCCGCAGCTAGCGGGTCAGGCGCTCGCTGGCTCCAGCCAGCGATGGGCCCACTTGCCCAGCGCCTCGATCGCCTCGTTGAGATCCTGCCCGGCCTCGGTTAACGCGTACTCAACGCCGACTGGCGGTCCGGGGAGCACGCGTCGCGAGACCAGTCCGGCTGCCTCCAGCTCGCGGAGACGATCGGCGCAGAGGCGTTCGGACATGCCGGGAACCGCGCTCACGAGGACATTGAAGCGAACGGGACCGCGCATCAGGATGCTGACGATCGCGCCGGTCCAGCGCTTGCCGATCAGCTCGACCGCCTGGTGGTAGAGAGCGCAGACGACGCCCGGTTCGTGAGCGACGACAGGCGGATCGGCAGTTGCGGAGTCGGGCGCTGCGGGCATGCCTCAATCATACCTCGGTCACGTACACTTGACATCGTTACTTATTATCAGTAAGCTACTTGTAATCGATCAGTTCTGCCAACTCAGGAGCTCGTTCAATGAACACCGGTCTACTCATCCTGCGCCTCTTTGTCGGCCTCGCACTTTCGGCCCATGGCGCCCAGAAGCTCTTCGGCTGGTGGGGCGGTCCGGGTGTCGGCGGGTTTCGCCAGCATCTGACGCGCATGCGCTTCCGGCCGGCCTCCCTCTGGGTCGCCGGAGCCATCGGCAGCGAGATCGGTGGCGGCCTGCTCCTCGCGCTTGGACTGCTGAGCCCTTTCGGCTCGGTCGGGGTCGGAGCGGCGATGCTCATGGCAATCGTCTCGGTCCACTGGGGCAAGGGCTTCTTCGGGCAGGGCGGTGGCGTTGAGATCCCCCTGCTCTATCTGGTCCCCGCTGCCGTGCTCGGCGTCACCGGCCCCGGTTCGTACTCGCTCGACTCTCTTTTCGGGATCACACTCCCCGAGCCGGTCACCGGCATCGTCGTCGCTGCAGTGGCCGTCGCTGGGGTCGCGATCGGCATGTTGGGACGTCACCCGGCGATCGAGCAGGCGTCCGAACAGCTCGCCGCCTGACGCACCAGCGCTCGTCGCCGGCACCCGGCATATCCCGGGTCGCCGGCGGCGCTGCTCCCTGACCCGCCCGTAACCCCGGCACCGTCCAGCGAGTTTCGCCTTGTGATGACACAAATAAAGGGCTCGATGCGGTTCGTGACAGCCTGTGCGGGAACCGCATGCCTGCTCGCTGCCTGTGCGGCATCGCCGAAGCCGAGCCCATCACCGTCCGCAACTGCGAACCTGGCAGCAACTGCCGTGCCGTCGCCGACCGCGACATCGTCACCCGCGACGACCACGACGCCTACCGCAACGTCCTCGCAGGCACCGTCCGGGCCACCCGTCATCACCGCGCTCTGCGCACCGAACACCACCGAGTTCGCCTGGCAGGTGTCAAGCAGCGATGCCGGACTGGCTGACTACAACGTGGATGTGAGCTTCAACGCCAGCGCCACGTTTCCCATTGAGGAGACAAGCGAGACGCAGCCATACACGTTCGATACACCCAGCGGCGGCGCGAACAGCCTCATCCAGGCCCGTTGGGATTCCTACCCCTCGTTGGTGTCCAACGGCACGGAAGCCGACCCCTACCCGTGCGTGACGCCGACGCTCACGTTGACAACGAGCTGCGCCTACCGCGGTGCCCTGCCAGATGGCGACCTGTCGTTCACGGGTGGCGTCGAGGGCATGCTGTTCGAGATCTATGGACCGGAAACACACGGCGGAGCCTTCCCCTCGTATGGCGAAGTCCCCACAGATGCCACGGGGAGCGGCGACGATGGCTCGGTCGCAGCCGGCTCATATGAGTATTCGTACGTCGCGCCCGGGAGCCAGACACACACGATTGACGGATCGTTCACCATCGGTACGTGTCCGCCGTCGTGAGTCGATAGTCGCGGCCGACAATCCATCCTTCGAAATGGTTGTTCACCGGTGGCGCGACGTGGCTTACGAGGTCGCGTGGTTCAGCTCAGCGCTGTGGCTCCCGCCGGTATGTCACGTGCATGGACGGCACCCGCCGGGTGATCGTCCGGCTCAGCTGACCAAGACCACCTCCGGTGTTCGCCGGATAGGTCGAATTGACATGCGCATCGTTGTCGACCTCGGATTCCACCGCGTAGCCCAGGGCTTCGAGACGGGCTGAGTCCCTTGCGAAGGCGTCGTCGTGCCAGTACGGCTTCCCGATTGCTTCCGGGAGATGCCTGCGGCGACGCATACGACGCGCGTCGACCTGATTCACGTGATCCTCGAACCAGCTGGCGATACTCACGATCTCAGATGCTAGTCCGCTCGCAGGCACGACGAGCGCGAGGGCATTCGGGATTGTCCGCCGCCATCGGTCCCGACGCAGACTCACTGCGCGCTAGGGTTGGAAGGATGACCGACCAGCACGCGGCGGCGGCGAGGGTCGCGGCCGTCTACAACGCGGCCAGTGACCGTTTCACGGCCCCGCCCCTCAGCTTCTGGGACCGGTACGGCGCAGAGACGGTGCGTCGCATCGGACTGCACTCGGGCTCTCGCGTCCTCGATCTGTGTTGCGGTGCCGGAGCCTCCGCACTCGCTGCCGCGCGAGTCGTCGGTCCTTCGGGTCAGGTCCTGGCCCTCGACCTCTCGCCTCGCCTCCTCGACCTCGCAACTCGCCGGGCGGCTGACGAGGGACTCGACAATATCGAGTTCCGCTGCGCCGACGCTACCTCGACGCGACTACCGAGCGAATCGTTCGACGCCGTCGTCTGTGTCTTCGGTGTCTTCTTCGCCGCCGACATGCCCGGCTTTGTTGCCGAGATGTGGCGGCTTCTGGCTTCTCGAGGCACACTCGCCATCACCACGTGGGGCCCGCACCTGTTCGAGCCGGGAAACAGCCTCTTCTGGCAAGCCGTGGCGCGGCTTCGTCCTGATCTCGATCACGCCTTCAACCCATGGGACGATCTGGTGACCCCCGACGCACTCGGCAGCTTGATCCGGTCCGCCGGCATCAAGGACGTTGTCGTGACCGCAAAGCGCGGCACACAACGGTTGCCGACACCCGACGACTTCTGGCAGATCGTGCTCGGCACCGGGTATCGATCGACCATCGATGCGCTCACCCCTGAGCAAGTTGATGCCGTACGCGAGGCGGTTTTGGGCGGGTTGCGCCGGCGCAATGTGCGGGCTGTCACGACCAACGTCATATACAGCCAGGCGACACGCGCCACCTGAGAGCTCGGGGCCTCGCGAAACAAAAAGCCCGGCCGGGGCAGACCCGACCGGGCTGGTTCAGTCCGCCGACATCATCTCCTGGCAACCGCGGCGTGTCGGGTGCCGCGTTAGCTCGCCAGTTGAGCGGCGAGAATGCGCCGCGCGGGCTTTGCGGCCCGTACACCGATCACGAGCAGGTAGACGACCATCCACGGCTCAGCGATCGCCGGCACGATGCTGGTGAATGCGTGAATCTGCTTGTCAAGGTCGGGGAGCAAGAAGGCCGCGAGCACATCCACGAGATAGGAGATGCTGGCGACGATCAGCACGATGCCGAGCGCCTTGGGGAACCACCCTGACTTGTAGGCGAGATAGCCGAGCGGGGCCAACCAGAGGCCGAAGAAGATCTGCGCTGCGAGGAGTCCGTAATGCTGGGCGTCGAGCAGGAGCAGCACGAGGGCATTCGACCCGCCGATGCCTAGGGTGGCGGCACTGACCCCACCGGATGCGACCCGCAGGCCCTCGAACTCGAACACCGCGCTCATGCAGGTGATGACCGCCGCGATGACAACAAAGACGAGCATCGCCCTGGCCGCGCTCTTGTGCACGTCCTTCAGGAGCATGTAGAGGGCCAGGGCCGTGAAGACGAAGAACGTCCCATCGAGCAGGTCCGACAGGACGCCCATCCGGAGCAGGCCGGCGTTGGCAATGACGTTTCCGGCGGTGGCCGCCGCGTTGCCGGCGACGTACATCTTGGGTTCCACAAATCCTTCGGCGAAGCCGCCGAAGATGCCGACGAGCAGGTAGAGTCCGCCGGCGATTCTCGCGAGGCGTTTGGTTGGGTTCATCGAGGGGCTCCCTTGAACATACGCTGTAAGCTTAGGCTGTAAGTTACACTTACGCCGTAAGTTTGTCAAGGGTGCGGGTCAGGCGAGACTTACCTTGTACGTTAGAGTCAGCCGCGGAGGATGCAGGTGGCCACCCAAACTGCCGCGAACGCCAGATCCCGCGCTCCGTTGAGCAGGGAGCGAGTGCTCCGCGCCGCCCTCGCGCTCGCTGACGAAGGTGGGATCGAGGCGCTCACCATGCGCAGACTCGGAGAACGGCTCCAGGTCGAGGCGATGTCGCTCTACAACCATATCGCCGGCAAGGACGACATCCTGGACGGCATCGTCGACCTCGTCTTCAGCGAGATCGCACTGCCGTCCGACAGTGCTGACTGGAAGGCCGCGATGCGCCGCCGAGCCGTCTCGGCCCGCGACATCTTGTTGCGCCACCCGTGGGCCACAAGCCTGATGCAGTCGCGGACCAAACCCGGCCCCGCCACCCTTCGGCACCACGACTCGGTCATCGGCAGCCTTCGGAAGGCCGGCTTCTCCGTCGACATGGCCGCCCACGCCTTCTCCGTCATGGACGGCTACATCTATGGCTTCTCGCTGCAGCAGGTGAATTTGCCGTCCCACACCTCCGCGGAGAGTGCAGCGCTCGCAGAGAACATCCTCCGAGAGCTCCCCGCCCGCGAGTACCCGTATCTGGCGGAGATGATCGTCAAGCACGCGCTCAAGCCCGATTACGACTATGGCGAGGAGTTCGAGTTCGGGCTCGACCTCATCCTCGATGGCCTCGAAGGGCTCCGAGAGTCCGCCTGACACTCAATCGAGGGCGAGCAGGCCGACGCGCTCGAGGTGCTCCGAAGATCGGCTCGGCGTCACGCTGACCGTCCGGCAGAGGCCGGGGCATCGCTCTGGGCCAGCACAGTCGTGAGGAGCTCATCGAACGTCGCCAGCTGTGCCGGCGTGAGCGACACGAACGATTCGCGCAGCACCCGCTCGACGATGGCATCACCGGCTTGGCGGAGCGCGTTCCCCTTCTCTGTGAGGCGGTGGCGGACGGCCCTTCCGGGCCCCGGCACTCGCTCGATCAGGCCGCGCTGGATCATGCGGCCGGCAAGCGTCCCGAAGGATTGGTCGCTCTGGAAGGTGAGGAGCGCCAAGTCATGCAGAGAGGCCCCCGGGTTCTCGTCGAGGTGGCGGAGCGCGTCCCACTGGACGAGGCTGATGCCGAGGGGGGCCAATTCGGCGTTGAGTGCCCGGTGGTGCCGCATCTGCAGGCGTTTGACGGAGAGTCCGATGCTCTGGAGCGGTCTGGTCACCTCGCCATTCTGATCATTTATCAAGATGCTTGTATCAGCATGCCTAGATCAATGGACTTTGCTAAACATGTTGTGATAAGGTTGTTGAGATACTAGAGCACGGTCGCAGATGGAGGTTCATCGATGAGCGGAGAGGGCAACCACAACCTGATCGTTGACGGGATCGGGCCGGTCGACGTCACCGTCTCTGACGGCGGCACCGGCCATCCGTTTCTGCTTATCCATGGCGGGGCCGGCCCGCAGTCGGTGGCAGGGTTCGCGAATCTGCTGATGTCCAGAGGCGCCCGGGTGATCACGCCGACCCATCCCGGCTTCGGCGGTACTCTCCGGCCCGACAGCCTGGACAGCATTGCTGGTCTCGCTCGGGTCTACGCCGCGCTGCTCGACCAACTGGACCTCGCTGACGTCACCGTGATCGGCAACTCGATCGGCGGCTGGATCGCGGCCGAGATGGCCCTGCTCGGTTCGCCAAGGATCGGCAGCCTCGTCCTGGTCGACGCCGCCGGGATCGAGGTCGCCGGCCATCCGATCGCCGACTTCTTCTCGCTGACCCTCGACCAGGTTGCGGAGATGAGCTACCACGACCCCGATCGCTTCCGGATCGACCCGACGACGATGTCCGAGGAGCAGCGAGCTGTCTTCGCGGGCAACCGCGCCACCCTGGCGATCTATGGCGGTGCTGGGATGACCGACCCGACCCTCCGAGGGCGCCTCGCAAACGTGACGGTCCCGGCACTGGTTGTCTGGGGCGACAGCGATCAGATGGTCGATCAGGACTACGGTCGAGCGTACGCAGCCGCGATCCCGGGAGCGACCTTCGTCCTGCTCACGGATACCGGACACGTGCCGCAGATCGAGACCCCGGAACAGCTGATGACACCGGTCTGGGACTTCGCCGTCGCGCATTCCCGCGTTTGACAGAACGGAGCCTGAGGGGCCGGCGTCAGCTCCTGACCCGGTAGTTGAGGTAGACAAACCCGCTCGCAAATCGGCGTTCGTCCAGGAGCTCGAGGCCAAGCTCCACGTCGTCCGGTAGGGATTTGGTGCCGCCGCCGACGATGACCGGCGCGACGAAGAACTGGAGCTCATCGACGAGGCCGGCCCTCAGTGCATGCCCCGCAAGGTGAGGGCCGCCCACGGTCAGGCTCCGATCCTCGGTGGCCTTGAGTCGCCGGACCCCCTCGGGATCGAACTCCGGCTCGATCCTGGTGCGAACGCTGGAGACCACGGCAAGTGTTCTCGAGTAGACGATCTTTTCGGCGCCTTTCCAGAGCTCGGCGAACTCGGTGACGTAGTGCGGCTGGCCGGGGATGGTGCCCGCCGTCTCCCAGAAGACCATGACCTCGTACATCCGGCGTCCGTAGAGATACGTGCCGATCGGTCGTTCGAGGTCGTTGACAAAGCGGTGGACCTCCTTGTCGGGCTCCGCCCAGTCGAAGTCACCGTCCTTGCCTGCCACGTACCCGTCGAGCGACTCGATGGTGGCATAGATGAGCTTGCCCATTGATCAGCCGGCGGGGCCGTCGATGGTCACCTCGAACAGCGGACTGGACTCGATCATGACGTCGAGGTCGGTGCGATTCCAGATGCGAGCGATGTGCGGCAGCACCTCGCGCCGCTCGGCATCGTCGGTGATCACCCGCGCTGTCGCTGCAAGGTCCGCACTCACTGGTCCCTTGAAATGGAAGGTGAAGTGCGGGTCCGCCAGCAGGTTTGCGATGTAACTGCGCTTGAAGCCCGGCATCCCGCTGATGTACAGCCGGCCGCCGACGTTGTGGAAGACGATCTCGATGCGGTGCGGCTGCCCGGTCTTGCGACCCGTCGTGGTGATGTCGATCTTGCCGCCACGGTCGAGTGCGTCGCGGATCGGCTGGTCGAGGTGCGCGGTGCTCATGGTGATTCCTTGTCTATCCGCTCGGATGGCTTCTTGAGGAAGTCCAGCCTAAACGCCCCGGTCGCAGACGCGCGTTGTGGCATCGTCGCACCGCCATGGGATTCATCGATGTCAGCGAGCTGAGCTACTCGATCGGCGGCCACATGCTCTTCCACGACGTGAGCTTTCGCGTCGGCGAGGGGAGCAAGGTCGCGCTCGTTGGTGCGAACGGCACCGGCAAGACGACGCTGCTGCGGCTCATCGCCGGTGATATCAAGCCTGAGACGGGAACGATCAGCAGCAGCGGCGGCATCGGCGTGATGCGCCAGTTCATCGGCAGCACCGGCGGTGCGACGACCGTGCGCGACTTCCTGCTCGACCTGGCGCCGGAACCCGTCCGGTTGGCGGGGACGGCGCTGCACGCCGCTGAGCGCGGGCTCGCCGAACACCCCGACGACGCTGACCCCGCAATCGCCTATGCGCAGGCGGTCGCCGACTGGGCGTCAGCCGGCGGATACGAGGCCGAGGTGACCTGGAACGTGTGCTGCGAGAGCAGCATCGGCGAGTCCTTCGAAACGGTGCGAGACCGGCTCGTCACGACGCTCAGTGGCGGGGAGCAGAAGCGCCTCGCGCTCGAGGTGTTGCTCCGCGGTAACGAGGAGGTGCTCCTGCTCGACGAGCCCGACAACTACCTCGACGTCGCCGCCAAGCGCCAGCTTGAGAAGCAGTTGCGCTCGACAGGCAAGACCGTGCTCTACGTCAGCCACGACCGCCAGGTCCTCGCTGAGACCGCCAACCGGGTTGTGACCCTCGAGGGACACGGCGTCTGGGTGCACGGCGGCGGCTTCGCCGACTACGCGGAAGCTCGGGAGGCGCGCCTGGGCCGTCTCGACGAGCTGCACCGGCGCTGGGAGGAGGAGCACGACCACCTCAAGGACCTGGTGCGCCGGATGCGCATCCAGGCGACGATCAGTGATGCGATGGCGAGCCGCCTCCAGGCCGCCGTCACCAGGCTCCGCAAGTTCGAGGAGGCAGGACCGCCGGCGGAACGCCCGCGCCGCCAGGATGTCCGCATCCGTCTGCGTGGTGGTCGCACCGGGGTGCGCGTGCTGACGTGCGAGCAACTCGCGATTCCTGGCCTTGTGCGCCCGTTCGACCTCGAGGTGACATTCGGCGAACGCATCGCGCTGCTCGGCAACAACGGCACCGGCAAGAGTCACCTGCTGCGCATGTTCTCGGGAGAGGAGATTGCGCACGAGGGACGGTTCGTGCTCGGTGCGCGCGTGACGCCCGGCCACTTCAAGCAGACACACGAGCATCCGGAGTTGCGCGGCAGGACGCTCGTCGAGGCGCTGCACCAGCACGGCCGTGACAAAGCCGGTGCGATGCGTGCGCTCGACCGTTATGAGCTGGTCAGCCATGGCGACCAGGATTTCGCGACCCTGAGCGGCGGTCAGCAGGCGCGCTTTCTCATCCTGTTGCTCGAAATCGGCGGGGCGACGCTGCTGCTTCTCGATGAACCCACCGACAATCTCGACGTGCACTCCGCGGAAGCGCTCGAACGCGGTCTCGACGAATTCGAGGGAACCGTCGTTGCCGTGACCCACGACCGCTGGTTCGCCCGTCGCTTCAATCGATTCGTGATCGTCGCGGAGGATGGCGTGGTGACCGACCGGCCATCGCCGGTGTGGGCGTAGGCGTCGAAGACGGTGCGTCCCGGATCGACGCCTCGCGTCAGCCGGTGACAGCGCTCACAGCTCGCTTGGCCTCGTGCATCGTCGAGCGCAACGAGAATGCGCTCCCGGCGAGCATGCCTCCGAACAAGATCAGCCACACCCCCAAGACAATCGTGAGCGCAACCAACGAGATGGCCGGTACGACCACCACGATAGCGCCGGCGATCACGCCGAAGATTCCATGAGCGATCGTCCAACCGCGACCAGGGAGATCGCTGTGCCCAATTGCGACGAACAGTTGCACGATGCCGTGGAACATCCAGAAGACGCCGAGCAGCAGTGCGAGGAGCACCAGGCTCAGGACCACGTGACCCAGCAGAAACACCCCTAACACGAAGGAGAGGATCCCGAGGAGCGCCGACAGCGCTCGCAACCATCCACTCTCACCCGGGATCGAGAAGGCCGCGACGGCCTGGAAGAAGCCGGTCACCACAATCTGGACTGCAAAGAGGATCGCGATGACCAGGAGCGTTGCACCCGGCCAGGCCAGCGCCAGAACACCGAGCAGTGCGGTGAGGATCCCGTAGGCGAGGATCCAGCCCCAGGCCCGCCCAGCGCGTCCGAGCATGTTCTCAACGTTGGTGGCGAATGGTGTCGACATCGCATTCCCCTTGAGTTGATTTACTCGCGCACCGTCTCTGCCCAACCCACGGAGGACGGTGTCGGCGCCCAGTGAATAGCTAGTGGATCGTCTCCAAAACAGCCTTACAATCGCGTACCTCCTGAGGATGTCGCCAGCTGAGGCCGTCCAGACAAAGGGTTGCCATGAACGGTTCGTCTCGAATGATCGGCCACCGTGTCCTCGTCGACGGCATGATGGGATCTGGGAAGAGCACGTTCGCACGCGCGCTCGCGGCGAAGACTGGTTTGCCGGTGATCCACCTCGACGTCCACTACTGGAAGCCGGGTTGGGTGCGACCGTCCGATGACGAGTGGCGAGAACGGCAACGTGCCTTGCTCGCTGGCGACACTTGGATCATCGACGGCAACTACAACGAGACGCTTGCCCTCCGGCTCGAACGGGCGGAAACGGTCGTCTTCCTCGATGTTCCTTGGTGGTTGTGCGCGAGTCGCGCGTTCGCGAGAGGGCTTCGCAAGCCCATTGGCGAGATGCCCGAGGGCTGCGAGGACTCGGTCAACCGACGCTTGCGCGACGAGTGGGGCGGCGTTGGGGGGATTTGGCGCAACCGCCGTTCAGAACCGGAATATATACGCTCCGAGATCTTGCAGCACGGGTCCCATATGACGGTGCACGTGCTCCGTTCGCGGCGGGAGGCGACTGCGTTTCTCGATGCCGTCTGCCGCTAGTGAGCACGCGCCAGATCGTTGTCAGACGAACCACTAGGCGTTCTCGCTAGCCATGCATCACAGTTGCGAAATTCAAGACGCCATCTGGGCGACGCGGATGTGATTGCCGAACGGATCGCGCAGGCCGAAGTCAATTCCGTAGGGCTGTTCGGTCGGCTCCTGCGTGAACTCGACACCCTTGGCGCGGAGATTCTCATACTCCGCGTGAGCATCCGGTGTGGTGAAGAACAGGTGGCCACCGGTGCGACCCTTGGTCAGGAGGGAGCGGACCTCGTCCGCCGTTGCCGGGTCCATCGCGGGAGGTCCAGGCTTCTCGAGCAGGATCTGGTGATCCGGATCGCCAGGGACATTGACGGTGAGGAATCGCATGAATCCGAGGTCCTGGTCGGTGTTGATCTCCAGCCCCAGCTTGCCGACGTAGAAGTCGACGGCCTGGTCCTGGTCGAGCACGTAGATCTGTGAGATGCGAAGGCTGCTGAGCATGTCAGTCGTTCCCCTTGCGTCGTGGCGGTTGATGACCCAACGCTATCCCGCCATCCGGCGGTCGTCTTCTCCGAAAGTGCTCGGTCTCGTCCATGCCATGGCAAAGCATGTCGGTACCGTGATGACCTCACCCCGCCGGCGGTACTCCGACGGCGTCTCGCCGACGATGCGATGAAAGGTCTTGCTGAAGGTTCCAAGACTCGCGAACCCGACATCAAAGCAGACATCGGTGACGCTTCGATCAGTGCAACGCAGCAGGTAGAGCGCTCGCTCGACGCGGCGGCGTTGGAGATAGCGATGCGGGGTTTCCCCGAACGTCGAGCGAAACTCACGGATGAAGTGCGCTCGCGACACGCACGCGATACGCGCGAGCGCTGGTACGTCGAGCGGTCGCGCATACGTGAGATCCATGGCGTCGCGCGCGCGAAGCAGCCGCCGGTTCGTCTCCGCCACCGCCCTGGTCATCGCGCGGCGACGTGCTTCCCTGGAAGGGATCGCGCATAGGTCACACCCTGGTCCACCCAGCGCTGGAGCTGTGCCGGCGTGCTGACGCCCTCGGCATCCACGCGCAACCAGCCTGGCATCTCGCGTCCGCGCATCACGGCGACCTCCGCGTGCGGCTCGGCGGCCAGCTCCTCGGTCTTGGCGGGGTCGACACGGACCAGAAGACCCCCCTGACCACTGGCGCTGATGGCCATGTTGCCGCCGATCAGAAAGGCGAGGCCGCCGAACATGCGCTTCTCGGTCAGCGCTTTCTCACCGCGAATCAGCTCACGGATCCGAGCAGCCAGGATCTCGTCGTAGGCCACACCTCTATTTTCGGTCAGTGTGACCCGCCCCCGTCGAGATGTGCTCACGGCGCGCGGAATTCGAAGACGGTCCCCACAGAGGGCTGCACGAACGCGTCCGGCATGGCGCGCGCCAATGCGTGCATCCCGCGCCATCCAGTGCAATGAGCGGGCACGAGTCGCTCGACACCGATCGCGGTGACGTCGGCAACGGTCTCCGGGATGCGCGGTTCGAACAACCCGCCAGTGAGGTGGAAGCCACCGATCACCCCGGCCACGCGCGATTCGCCGGTCAGCTGCTGCGCGTTGCGAATGACGTTGACGATGCCCGCGTGCGAGCAGCCGGAGACGATGACCAGCCCCCGGTCGCGAACGTTCACGACGATGTTCTGATCGTCCCAGGTCCACGGATCGGGCTCCCAGTCGCCATCGTCGGTGCGCGCCAACTGCACGGGAAAGCCCTTCTCGTACGGGGTGACTCTCGCAACCTGACCCGAGACCAGCACCTCGTCATCGATGAGCAGCGTCGGCCCGCGTTCCTCGACCACGGTGAGGCCTTCGCGTTCGAGATCGTTGTGACTGGGCGGCGGAAGGTGCATCTCGACACCGGTTGGGAAGGCGAGCTTCCGATCCTTCCACGCATCCGGGTGGATGATGAGCGGGAGCTTCATCGGACCGTTGCGCCGGAACAGGCCCTCGAGTCCACCGTGATGATCCACGTGTCCGTGAGAGATCGCGATGGCACGCAGATTGCTGACGTCGACCTGCATGACGTCGAGGTTGTGCTGCAGTGCGAGTGCGGACAGTCCGCCGTCGTAGAGCACCGATTGGCGCCGGCCGCCAGCTTCGACGGTGACCAGCGCCGAGAAGCCGTGCTCGGCTAGGAGGGAATCGTGGTCCGACCAGTCGTACGCGAGCTTGAAGCGCTGGACCTCTTCTTGCCCGGCCATGAGGATGTCGAGCGAGAGATCCATGACGAGCGTCACGTCGACGGCATCGACCGGGGTGAGGGCGATCGTCACCGCTGCTCGCTACGCACGCGCATAGATTAGGGCGCGCGGGGGAACCACTCCCGGCGCAGTTCGTGGCTTCCGTCCTCGCAGCCGACCTCGTAGTACACCGCGGTGCGGTCACCGTCCTCGACCACGGCCGCGTAACGGAGCGCCGGGTACGGTCCCATCGCTTCAGCGACCGGGACATCGCCCACGACATCGAGGTGGTCAACGCGACCCCTGGCGACACCGGTCCGCTCTTCCCAGTTCTCCACGGCGCTTGCACGGCCGTCGTAGAACGCGAAGACCTCGTCGCCTCGCTCCATGATCGCGGTGACCCGCGTGCCGCGCTGATCCCACCGACCCGGGGTGGGCTGCAGCGCCGGGCCGCGCAACGTCCAGGCAATGCCGTCCTCGCTGGTCGCGAACTCGGTCCACATGCGATCGGTGGCGGCCGGATCGTCGAGCGGGTGGCAGCAGATCCACGCGCGCCAAAAACCACTCGCATCGCAGGTGATCACCGGGTCCTTCATACCCACATGCGCGTCACCCGGCATGACCACCCGGCGGCCGGTGGTCACGAAGGCATCAGGCGCGTCCGCTTCCACCAACTCCACCCTCCAGTGCCTTGTGCCAGAGGTGGCACAGCTGAGATAGAGCCGCCAGCGCCCGGCACCATCCACTGCGAGCGCCGGCCGCTCGAGCGACTCGGCATCCAACGCCCGCTTGTCGATACGGCAGAGCTCGGTGAGCGTTCCGCCGGGGCCGACCTGCCCGACGATCACGTCGCCGCCTCGCCCGTCGTCGACGGGTCGGCGGTTGCGATACGCCACGTAATGCACGCCGCCGCGTACCAGAACGCTGGCGGCGCCGACCCAGTGGCCCGGTCCGCGCTCGGCGGGGACTGCGATCGTCTCCGCGCCGGCATTGCGGGGAATCGGGAGATTCGCGAGGGTCGATGCACGGTCCACCGACCTATCCTGCCGCGTCCGTTCCGTGCAGTGCGCGGGAGCCGCAATCGAACTGCAACCGGCTGCATAGATGATGCGAACGTCGTACAACATCAGGAGCACCGCAATGACCAACCCCATCGACCGGTTCACCCAGGCGATCGAGAGCGCGTCCCTGAGCGACGCGAATGTCTTCGCTCAGGATGCGGTTCTCGACGCGACGGTCCCCAACTGGCGGTACACCGTGAACGGCGCGACGAACATCGAGGCTGAGCTCGGTCGCTGGTTCGCGGACCCGGGCAGATTCGAGGAGATCCGGCGCACCGTTCTTCCGGACGGCGAGCTCGTCGAGTTCGTGCTCACCTGGGAGGAGGATGGCGAACCCCACATGTGCCATCAGGCGCACCACATCGAAGTCCACGATGGCCTGATCACCCGCGACCGTGCGTGGTGTGGCGGCCGCTGGGGCGCGGCGCTGCAGGCGGAGATGGCCGAGGCAGCGCGTTTATGACCGCGTTGACGCCCGCCCGCCGGACAATTCCGGTCGCCGAATCGGTCGACCTGCTGCTCCAGGGCTGCGAACGCCGCGAACCCTGGAGGACAGCCGACGCGCTGTCGGGCAGCCGGTTCGAGCGAGTGGTCATCGACGGCGCTCCGCACGTCGTCAAGTACATCTCGGTCGAGGACGACTGGATCATGCGCGCCACCGGCGACCTCGGCCGGCGCCAGCTGAACCTGCTCGCCTCACACCTGCTCGAAGCGCTCCCGGCATCGATCGATCACGCGATCGTTGGATGCGCCCCATTGCCCGGCAATCGGGGCGCCGCGCTGCTCATGCGCGATGTCTCCGGCGCCATGGTTCCCCCGGGAAGCCAGCCGATCACGATGCAATTGCACCGCGGCTTCATCGAGGACATGGCGGCAATGCACGTCGCGTACTGGGGGTTCCATGACGGCGCCGCGCTGTTTCCGCTCGCGCATCACTATGTCTTTCTCACCCCGGCGATGGCGGAGCTCGAAGCGGCGACGCCGCACTCGGACCCAGTCCCTCCTGCGGTCGCAGACGGCTGGCGGCAGCTTGGCGAGCGGCATCCCGACGACGCACGCACGCTGCGCGCGCTCGCCGACGACCCGTGGCCGCTTGTGGCCGCGCTACAGGCGGGGCCGCAGACACTCATTCACGGCGACTGGAAGCTCGGCAACCTCGGTCGCGAGGGCTCGAGAACGATCCTGCTCGACTGGGACCGCACCGGCGAGGGTGCGGCGCTCATCGACCTGGCCTGGTACCTGGCGGTCAACTGCGACCGCCTACCGGAAACGAAGGACGACGCAATCAACGCGTATAGAGCGGCGCTCGAGTCCGCCGGCATCGCGACGACGCCATGGTGGGACGATCAGCTTGCCGCCGCGCTGGCGGGAGCGTTCCTGCAACTCGGATGGTCGAAAACCGGAGACGCTCGCGAGTACGGATGGTGGAGCGAACGCCTCGCCGCGTGGAACCCGTAGGCACCGATCCAAGCACCGCCTACCAGGGCGTGGCCGGCGCATGGGCTCGTGGCCCGGCGGCGCTGTACGACAGGCTGGCTGCTGTCGCCATCGCCGGTGTCGCCGACCAGCTCCGAGGCAAGGTGGTGCTCGATGTCGGCGCCGGGACCGGCGCGCTGTGCCGTGCACTCCGGACGGCAGGAGCGACGCCCATCGCCCTCGACACATCAAGGGACATGCTCCGGCTCATCGGTGAGACCGCCGCGCTGTCGATCGCGGGCGACATGTGTGCGCTGCCGTTTGCGCGCGGACGCGTCGATGCAGCTGTCAGTGCTTTCGCGATCTCGCACATCGATGCGCCGCAGCGCGCGCTGCGCGAGATGCGCAGAGTAGTGCGACCGCACGGCTGGGTCATCGCCGCGTTGTTCGGTGCAGCGTCTGCCAGCGCTTCGAAGGATGCCGTCGACGAGGTGGCTCGGGACTTCGGGTTTCAACCGCCGGACTGGTACGTCCAGCTCAAGACACAAACGGAGCCCCGCTCGAACACCCCTGACTTACTCACCGAGTGCGCCGAGATGGCGGGTCTCGACAACATCGAGATTGCAGATGTGATCGTGGACCCCGGCATCGACACACCCGAAGCCATCGCGGCGTATCGCACGGGGCTCGCGCACATGGCGCCCTTCGTCGCTTCGCTTGCCGAGCCGATCCGTATCGAGTTCATCGCGCGTGCGGTCGCCGCCGTCCGGCAGCGCGGTCAGGCCGTTCGTCCGCGCGTCCTGGTGCTCTCGAGTTCGCGTGCCTGCATAGTCGAGGAACGAGGCGCGCGCCGCCCCATCGAGGTGCGCGGCCAGCCGATCCCGATGCGCAACCGCGAGCTGGAAGCACAGCTCCGACTGGAGCGCCGCACCGAGCTCCGCCATGACCCACCATGACTCGACACCGGCGACTGCGGACAGCGATGAGCTGAGCTCCGTGAGCGCATCGTTCGGCGGTGGCTCGGCGTCGAGTGCCGCAAGCGCCTGCAGCCGCAGCACCTCACCGAGCTGCGCGTAGCGCGGTGCGTAACAATCCATCGCGCCGGCGATGAGCCGTTCAGCCAGGACGAGCGCGGCCTCGGGATCGTCACGCAGCAGCGCGATTCGGCCCCCGAGAAGATCCACTCGCAGCTCGTGACGCCAGCGATACGCATAGGTCTCCTGCATGCGCTCGCTCGTCTCGACCAGTCCACGAGTCGCCGCGGAGACGTCGTGTTCGGCGATCGCATCGTCGCAGGGGTCGAGCAGCGCATACACCTCGAGCTCGGGATACATGGAGTCGCGGGCACCCTCGAGTGCTGCGGCATTGCAGTCACGCGCTCGCGCTGTGTCCCCGATATTGCGCAGCACCCATCCCCTCAGGTTGACGCCGAGTGACTCATACCGTGTCAGGCCGCGACGTTTCCCCTCCGCTGCGGCGCGCTCCAGGACGGCGAGCGCCTCACCGGCGCGACCGCAGGTCCCCAGGGCATACCCATGGGCGAGATAGCCATGCACCGGGGTGTAGATCGTCGACACGGCGTCGACTGCCGCGTACGGGCTTGCCTCGATGGCGCTGATCGCCAGCCCGGCCTCGCCCATGTGCACTTTCAGGAAGGCGTACACGGAGGTTGGCTGGCGCAGCTTGTGCTTTCGACATGCGGCCATCGCCTGCTCCATCAGCGCATCGGCAGCTGAGAGCTCCCCGATCGCATGCAGCGCTCGCACGCGAATCACCTGTCCCTGCACCCGTTGACTCGGATCGCCGGCCTGCTGCGTGAGCGCCTCGCCGAGTGCCGCGGCACGCGCGAAATCCTTGCAGTAGTAGGCGACCGACCCTGCGACCTCGAGCGCGCGAACGTCGCCCGCGCCGTCAATCGCACGCTCGGCATCCGCCTGCGCCGCATCGAACCGAGTGAGACGCAACTGCACGATCGCTCGCTGCAGACGGGCGTCGGATGTGTCGTCGGCATCGACTGCTTCGGTGGCAAGCGCGAGCGCGGTGTCGTAGTCGAATCGGTCCGCGGCGATGCGGCTCGCGGCCGTCAGCGCGAGAGACGCGAGGATTCGCGCACCACTCAACCGCGCATGGTGAGCGACAAGCAGGGGATCTGATGCCGGCAATCCGGACAGCACCCGCGCGGCCTCACGGTGAAGGAGCGCGCGACGCGGTGACGTGGTGGCCGCATCGAGCACCTCGCGCACGATCGCGTGGCGAAACCCGTAGGCACCGTCGCGTGCCTCGAGCAAGCCCAGGCGCACGCCGACATCGAGATCTTCGAGCACCCGGATCGGGTCGGTCCGCAGCACTGCGGCAAGGACATCGATATCGACGGTGGTGCCGAGCACCGCAGCGCTCATCAGGGTGCGGGTGGCCGGACCGGCCTCGGCGCAACGCTCCAGGACGGCGGCCTGGATCGTCTCCGGGGGCGCAGCGCTCTCATCGCCCGAGGCCAGCTGCGTGAGAAAGAGCGCGTTGCCGCCACTGCGTTCGTGCAGCCGTGCGGCGAGCGCTTCCCCGACGATCTGCCGAGCCGCCTCGACCGACAATGGCGGCAGTACAAGACGCATCGCGTGAGGAGGTATCTCGCCCTCACCGGTGCGTCGGGTGAGCAGCACGAGCAGCGCCAGATCCGGGCTCACGACCAGGTCGGCGATCCACGACCAGGTGAGCGGATCCGCGCGCTGGACGTCATCAACGAAGAGCACGGCGGGCGTCGTACACGCCCTCCGCATCACACGTCGCAACGCGGCGAAGAGCACTGCAAGACCCGCGGGCGACGACACCTGCGCCTGCGCGACGTCGGCGAGCGGCTCGTTGTCGGCCGAGGTCCAGTCAAGCATCGGATCGAGCAGCGGCGCGTCGGCGCCGAGCAACTCGCGCCCGGTGTCATTCCCGACCCGGCGCAGGTGATTGCGGATCATATGTAGCACGGGCTGGAGCGGCAGGGATCTGCTCAACTGATCGCAGCGCGCCGCCAGCACCACGGTGTCAGCGCTCAGGCGGTCGATCCACGCCGAAGCCACCGCGGTCTTGCCGATGCCGGGTTCACCCTCGATGACGACCGCCGCCGGTGTCCCGGTCCGCGCGCGCACGAATGCGTCGTCGAGCGTTCGCAGCTCATCCTCGCGGCCGGGGAGGTTCGTGCCGGCGCTCGATGCGCCAGACCGTGATTGCGGCGCCGCGACGACGACTCCGGGCACCGGGAGACCCTTCAGCACCGCGACGTGCGCCACGTCGGTGACGGCGGAGGGCGACGTGCCGAGCTCATCGGCGAGACGGAGCCGCATCCGCTCGTACATCGCGAGCGCCGACGACGATCTCCCCTGGGCAGCCAGTGCAGCCATGACGAGGCGCAGCAACTCCTCGTCGTACGGATCCTCGTCGAGAGCCTGCTCGGCCGCCTCGACACCCGTGCCCAGGTCCCCCGCCGCAAGCGCCGCGCGCGCCACAAGGTGCCGGGCGCGCGCGCAGAGCCGTTCCACCGCGCGCCGTTCCTCGACAAGCCATGCCTCGTCGTCGAGCGCGGGATGGGCGAGCAGCACGCGGGCAGCGAGTGCAGCAGCCAGTGCCGGCGCCGGCTCGCCCTCGCCCAGGCGGCGCTCCGCTTCCGACTCGAGCTCGGTCGCGGCGGTGAGGTCGACCCAGTCCGCGTCGAGCGCGTAGCCGGTATCGCTGTGAGCGATGCGCGAACCGCCGAGGACACCCCGCAGCCGGCTCATGATCACGGCCAGTTGCGCGGGCGGATCCCGCGGCTGGTCGTCGAGCCAGAGCACGTCGGCCAGCCGCTCCAGGCTCACCGGGCGGCCCTGGGCGATGCCGAGCATGCGGAGCGCCACACGGGCCTTGCGACTCCCGAGTTGATGCTCCGAGAAACCCTCGACGGAGAGGCCACTGATGACGTGGATGCGCAGCGCGTCCGGCTGAGCTTCCGGGCGCGCCGACGGCGGGGCCTCAGCGCGGACCACGACACCAACAATACGTGGCGCGGGCCCGCGCGAGGGAAGCAGCTACCGGCCCGGGATCATGCCTTGCCGTAGTTGCTCGCGCCGTTCCAGTCGATGAGCACCACAGGCTCGTCGCCGATCACCCACGCGTCGTGGCCCGAGGGGAGCGCGGTGATGTCGCCGCTGCGCGCGTCGAACTCGCTGCCGTCGGCCATCTGAATCCGCAGCACGCCGGAGGCGTGGTACTGAAAGTGCGGCGCCTCGCAGAGCTCCGTCCCCGCGATCGGCTTCACATGAACGGACCAACGCCACCCGGGCTCGAGGGTCAGACGGCCGACGGTACCGCCGCCGATGTTGACGAGGTCGACGCGACCCTTCTCGAAGACCCGCTCCTCGTCGGGAGTGCTGAGTGTCTTGTGCTCCGCCGTGATCGTGGTTGGCATCGCATGCCTCCTGTGAACTCGTGACGCCGTCAGGGCGTCTCGGGTCGCATGCTGCTCAGGAGCGATTGCAGAATCCATGCAGAACGCTACGGCCGAGCGCGTGTCGGGTGTGTGTTCTAGCCAGACACCTGCGAGTTGGCCGCGCCGTGGCGGAGGCCGTCAAAGAGCAGTCCCACCAGCCGTTCCGAGGCCTCGGAACGTTCCTGGTCGGTCGACATACAGATGCCGCCGACCGCGCGCAGCAGGTCGGCGCCATCCACGTCAGCTCGCACGGTCCCGGCGGCAACGCCGGCGTTGAGCAGCTTGGTCGCGGCAGCCTGGGCGCGGCCCTTGGTCTGGTCGGAGAAGCTCGGGTTGGAGCTGAGCAGCGGCTTGAGTGCCGAGAGCATCCCCTTCTTGGTGGCCACGTGGCGCACGAAGAGCTGCATCCACTCGGCCAGCGCCAGATCGGGCGGCATTTCCTCGAGGAGCTGATCGGCTCGCTCGCAGAGGACATCGACCTCGTGGCGATAGACCGCCTCCACGAGCGCGTCGCGCGTGGGGAAGTGTCGATAGAGGGTGCCAATCCCGACCCCAGCGGCGCGCGCGATGTCCTCGAGAGGGACGTCGGCGCCCCGAGCCGCGAAGGCGTCGGCAGCCGCCGAGAGCAGGAGGTCGCGGTTGCGCACCGCATCGGCGCGTGGGCGGCGATCTGTGGACTCGGAATCCTCGGGTGCGCTCACCCGGGTCTCAACCGCCTCGACGTCACGTGCCACCACTAGATCACCATAGCCTCTATTTGCAAAACGGAGGGAACCTCCGGTATACTTCCGGAGGCAGCGTCCGTTTCGTAAGTCTACCCCATCTGGAGGAACTCTGTGCCTGGTACCGCCACTCTCGTCGCCCCCACCCGGGCAACCCAGCGCCAGCCACGTCGCGGCCTGGTGCTCGGCATCATCCTTGCCGTTCAACTGATGGTGGTTCTCGATGCCACCATCGTGAACATCGCCCTGCCGGACATCGCCGGCGCACTCCACTTCTCGCCCGCGAACCTCTCGTGGGTCATCACCGCCTACACGCTCGCCTTCGGGGGCTTCCTGCTCCTGGGTGCCCGAGCCGGCGACCTGCTCGGCCGGCGGCGGGTGTTCATCGCGGGCATCGGCCTCTTCACCCTGGCGTCCTTCCTCGGTGGCATCGCGCCCTGGAGCGGCTGGCTGCTGACGGCGCGCGCGCTCCAGGGCGTCGGCGGAGCGCTCGCCGCGCCGTCGGCACTCGCACTGCTGATGACCATGTTCCGCGACGGCCAGGAGCGCGTTCGCGCGATCGGCTGGTACACCGCCGTGTCGATCGGCGGCGGCGCCATCGGCCTGATCCTCGGCGGACTGCTGGTGCAGTGGGCTTCATGGCGCTGGGTGCTCTTCGTCAACGTGCCGATCGGCATCGTCGTGATCGCGCTGGCGCGCCGCCTGCTCACCGAGACGCCCAGCCGCAACGGTCACTTCGATGTGCGCGGCGCGCTGACGTCGACACTTGGCGTGACCTCGCTCGCATACGGTTTCGTGCGCGCCGCCACCTCCGGGTGGGGCGACATGGTCACGATCGCCGCATTCGCCGCGGGCGCGATTCTGCTGTCGGCATTCGTGCTGCTCGAGCGCCGCGCGCCTGAGCCGATCACACCGCTGCGGCTCTTCGCTGATCGCAGCCGCAGCGCCTCATACGTCGCGCGCCTCTTCCTGACCGCCGGGATGTTCGGGATGTTCTTCTTCCTGACCCAGTTCCTCCAGGACGTCCTGCACTACAGCCCGATCAAGACCGGGCTGGCATTTCTGCCCTTCACCGTGGCGCTCTTCTCGATGTCGCAGGTCAGCGCGCGGGGGCTGGTGCAGCGGTTGGGCGCGAAGCCCGTGATGGTGCTCGGATTCTCGGTGTCGACGGCCGGGATGCTGCTCATGACTCAGGTTTCTGCGTCGAGCAGCTACCTCTCGTTGCTCGCGCCATTGATGCTGTTCGGCGCCGGCAACGGACTCGCGTTCGTGCCCCTGACGTCGACGTCGCTGAGCGGTGTGCGCCAGGAGGATGCGGGTGCAGCGTCAGGGTTGGTCAACGTGATGCAGCAGCTTGGCGGCGCGCTCGGACTGGCCGTGCTGGTCTCGGTGTTTGGCACGGCCGCGGGCGGCGCTGCGCATTCGGTGCTCAACACACAGCGAGCGTTCGTAGTTGGTGCCGATCACGCATTCATCGCAGCGACGGTGTTCGTCAGCGCGACCGTGATCGTGCTGGTGGTCGCGATTCGCGGGCGGCGCGCAGCCGCCCGCGCCGCTGAGGTGCCGTCGTGGGTGCGTGACCTCGAAGCGCCGGCTACGACGATGGTCGAGGGCTGACCCGCTCGATGAAGATCTTCGACCGGTAGTACGCGAGCTCCGCGATCGACTCCCGGATGTCCTCGAGCGCGCGGTGCGCCTCTCTCTTGGGGGGCGCATCGGCGAGGACATCCGGGTACCAGCGCCTGCAGAGTTCCTTGACGCTCGAGACATCGATGGAGCGGTAGTGGAGGAAGTTCTCGACGTCCGGGAGCTGGGCGGCGAGGAAGCGGCGGTCCGTGCCGATCGAGTTGCCGCACAGCGGCACCGAGCGAGGTTCGCCGATGTGCGCTCGCAGAAATGCGAGGGTCTGCGCTCCGGCCTCGACGAGCGAGACGGGCGATGCCTCGATCGCCGTCAGGAGCCCGGACCTGGTATGCATGGATCGCACCACCGCATCCATGTCCTCCAACTCCTCCGGAGTCGCGTGGGCGACGATGTCCGGACCCTCGGCGATGGTCTGAAGGTCGTCGTCCGTGATCACTGTCGCGATCTCGACGATGACGTGCCGCGACGTATCGAGGCCGGTCATCTCCAGGTCCATCCAGGCAAGCACGACCTGATCCTAGCCTGAGCAAGCACGACCCGATCCTAGCCTGAGAGCGGTCGTTGGCCTGACCTGAGTCGCGCCTCACGTGCGCGAGGTTACTGGATCGTCAGGGTTCTCATGAGGAACGGGTCACAGTCTGATCACGAGTCCGTGGCTCGTGGGTCTTCCCTTCCCAAGCTGCTCAGCCTAGGCAGTCAAACCGGGGAAGAGGCGATGAAAGTGAAGCAGGGAGCGAGCGGCGACGAGGTCACTGTGACCACTGCCCAGCCGGCACGCCGCCGGCGCGAGCGACGCCGCCTCGACGCCGCGCACCAGGCCGGCCTCCAGGAAGGCCTGCGCATGTATCGGAGCATGTTCGATCGGGGCTCACTCGGCCAGTTGATCGTCGATTTCACGGAATTCAACATCCACCGGGTGAATCAGGCGCTCTGCGAGATGACCGGCTTCAGCGCTGAGGAGCTGGAAGGCGCTCCGGTGGCCAAGATCTTTCCTGCAGATCAGAATCCGAGCCTGGACGCGGTGGCGCGCCTCGCGGATGGCTCGGTCGACGGTTATTCGGTCGAGCGCGTGCTCCAACACAAGAACGGCACCGTCTTCCCGATCCTCTCCACGGTCTCGGCGGTCCGCGACGAGGCGAGCAAGGCCGTCCAGGCCTTGGTGTTGATGCAGGATCTCAGCGAGCACCACGAGGTCAAGCAGGCTCAACGGCGCAGCGAGGCGTTGATTGATGCAGCGGTGGCCGCCCTCCCGATTGCATTCTCGACGTACGACACGACCCTCAGGCTCACCTTTGTTGCCGGTGGCCGCGAGCTGACCGGTGTACATATCGAAGACTACGTCGGCATGCACGCCTCAGAACTCCTGACGGATCCCGACGCGTTGCACGCACTCGAGGCGGCCCTTGCCGGAACCGAGACGCATGCGCGTGTGCTCTTCAATGGCGTCACCTATCTGAACCTCAACGCTCCGATGCGCGACGACGACGGAGCGATCGTCGGGGTGATCTCAGTGTCCTCCAACATCAGCGCGGAGGTGTCGGCAGAAGCGGAGCGCAGGCAAGCCGAAGCGTTGCGCCTCTTCGCGGTCCGGCACGATGCTCTCACCGGCCTGTACGGAAGGTCGGGTCTCATCGAGTATCTCAACGACCTCGCCGGAGCGGGCAAGCCTACCGGGGCGCTCATCATCCTCGACCTCGACGACTTCAACCTCATCAACGACAGCCTCGGACACGATGTTGGTGACGCTGTTCTGCGCGAAGTTGCAAGGCGCCTGTCCACGGTGTTTCCGGAACTCGGTACTTGCCAAATATGGTGGTGATGAGTTCGCACTTGTAGCTCCCTTCGTTCGCGATCGTGTCGAGGGAGCAAATGCCGCACGTCTCATCTTCGACCTCCTGGATGCGGACGTGAACGCCCATGGCCATATGCTCCGAATCACCGCGAGCGTGGGCATCGCCCTGCAGAAATCATCGCGTACGCTGAGCGTGGCAACGCTGATCCGCAATGCCGATTCGGCGCTGTCGCATGCGAAGAGTGCCGGGCCGTCGCAGTATCGGCTCTACGACGCGGTGATGCGACGCGAAGTCCGCCAGCGGCTCGAAATCCAGGACGGACTTCGCAAGGCCATGGACACGGGGCAGTTGCAGATGGCGTATCAGCCCATCGTCACTCTGGCGGACCGGCACATCATCGGCGCCGAAGCCCTGCTTCGGTGGACACATCCTTCACGAGGTTCTATTCCGCCAAGCGAATTCATCCCCATCGCCGAGACGAGCGGACTCATCGTGCCGATCGGGCAGTGGGTCATGCAGACGGCGTGCTCGGCAATGATGCCGCTCCATACCGAGTGCGGCATCTACGTCGCGGTCAACGTCTCGGTGCGCCAGCTGATCGGCGACCTGTTCGCCGGCTGGATCGAAGATGTGCTGGAGCACACGAGTTTGGCCGCGAATGCCCTCGTCGTCGAAGTGACCGAGAGCGCACTCATGGACGACATCGGCCTGGTCAGCAGCGCATTCCACCGCCTGCGCCAGCAGGGCGTCAAGGTCTCCATCGACGACTTCGGCACCGGCTATTCGTCGCTTGCGCGTCTCCAGCGGTTGCCTGTTGACGTGATCAAGCTCGATCGCGCCTTCGTATCCGACGTGAATAAACGAGCCGAGGCTCAAGCGATGGCTGCGGCGATCCTCCAGGTGAGTAGAGCGATCGGGGCGCAGATCGTGGCCGAAGGTGTCGAGACAGAAGACGAAGCGGCTGCGCTCGTCGACATTGGATACACCGTTGCACAGGGATTCCTGTTTGCTCGGCCCATGCCCATCGAGTCACTGCGAACTTGTCTGAACATTGGCGAAGGAACCGTCTCCGGGAGGCTTTCAACCGTCGCGTAGGCTCGATTGGGTCGCTGCCGCGAGCTGTCATGTCTCAGGACATCGTTGACACATGTCTCACGACATCGTTGACAACTCTAGGCTTCGGACCGCTCTTGGTACCGAGGGGCTGGTAGTCGCGGGTTGGGTCGAGGACGAGTTCGCGAATGAGGGATCCGTCCTCACGGATCACGCGGATGTTCTTGTTGGCGACCAGGAGGTGGACGCGGAGCCCGCGGTAGTCAGCGCCGAGGCCGATGTGGTGGAGCCGGCTCAGGTAGCGGAGAGTGACGACCCCTGCCTTGTCGACACGGTCGTGGCGGACCCGGTAGTGAGCGAGTGGTTCGGCGACGTTGGGTCTGGCCTTGATGCGGGCGTGGAAGGCGTGCAGGGGCGTGTCGCCGTGGAGGGCGCGATGGGGGCGCTGCTGGTTGTAGTAAGTCCGGAAGGCATCGAGCTGGGCCTGGAGCACGGCCAGCGTCGATGCTGGCGCCTGTTTGTCGAGGAACTTCTTCTGGGTCTGGTGAAAGCGCTCGACCTTGCCGCAGGTCTGGGGGTGGTACGGGGTCGAGTGTTTGGCGACGATGCCGAGCCGCTCGAGCTCGGACTCGAGGAGCACCTTGCCTTTGCGTGACTTGCCGCTGAAGACGGCGCCGTTGTCGCTCAGGAAGGCGGCGGGGAAACCATAGAGTTCCCATGCCGTGGCAAGGCTTTTGACCACGTCCGCGGCCTTGACGGTGACGTAGGCATCGGCGACGACGAGCAGCCGGGAGTGGTCGTCGATGCAGTTGAGGATCTCGACGCCGCTGCCGTCGGCGAGCTGCCAGTGGGTGCTGTCGGCTTGCCAGAGTTCGTTGGGCAGATCGGCCTCGAACCGAATGAAGGACGAGCGCGGGCGCTTGTGGGGCTGCGGAGTGATCAGGCCGTGCCGAGCGAGGATGCGCCAGATGGTCGCCACCGAGGGCGCCGTGCCGAGTTCAAGACGCAGGTGGTGGGCGATCGTGTGCGGGCCGCAGTCATGGCCGGCGGCAGCGAGTTCTCCGCGCAGGCGAACGATCGCGGCTTGGATCTCGGGCGCGACGGCGTGGGCACAGGAGCGTGGCCGCCGTGAGCGTGGTTCCAGAGCGTCATACCCGCCTTCTCGATACCTCGCGATCAGCTTGTAGAGCCAATACCTCGAGATCCCGTGCGCCTTGGCGACCTCCCCGACGCCTTGTCCCTCGAGCAGTACCGCGTCGACCACATAGCGCCCCAGAGCCATAGCCAACACCCCCGCCGAACGTGGGTGTCAACTATGTCTTGAGACATCTGTCAACTATGTGGTGAACTCACACAGGTCGCTGCCGCGAGCCTTCCGCGGGCGGTAGTTTCAGACCTTGGGTACTCTCATCGCCTGGCACTCACCGAGGTCCGGGCGCCGACCAGGTCGGTGTCAGGTTCATTGTCAATCCGCACTCGGTGGTCCGCTCCCATCCGTTACGTCCGAGGCAGACTGTCAGGAGCATGCATTGGCACGAGTTGGCGCGTGAGCAGCCACGACTCGCCGCGCTCGGTGAGCAACGGCTCGGTGAGCCTGGGGTGGTCCTCGTCGGGACCATTCGCCGCGACGGCACGCCACGCATCAGCCCGGTTGAGCCGCTCTTCTGGAATGGGGACCTCTGGCTGTCCATGCTCTGGGGGTCGCGCAAGGCGGCCGACCTGCACCGGGACCCGCGTTTGCTGGTGCACAGCATCGTCACGAGCCGGGACGGAGGGCTGGGCGAGTACAAGGTTCGCGGCTCCGCCGTTGCCGAGAACGATCCGAGCGTGCAGGATCGCTACGCCGTCGAGGTGCAAGCCAGGCTAGGTTGGGCGCCCACCCAAGGACGCTTCCATCTGTTCTGGATCGATCTGGCGGACCTGACCTTCATTCGCTACGAGGACGCCACCGGCGATCAGTTCGTGACCCGGTGGCCACCGGGTGTCGAATATGTTCGACGCGGCGACTCGGCGACGTCGCTGGGCGAGCCCGAGGAGTATTCGTCGCTCCTCGAGCAGGCGCTGCGCCGGGGGGCCCGGCTCGCGCCGCCCATCTCCTGAGATCGCTGTAACGAGAACGCAACCGCAGATGGGTGGGATCGCACCCATCTAGCGCTCGCCTCACGGCCCGCTCCCCCGGAAGTCACAAAAGCGATCACCGGTTATGACAGGGCCGTGGTGGACCTACGACCTGCCCTACGGTCGTGTCGTCCCCGTCTCTCCGATTTTTGCGAGATCCTTTGTGAGAAATCACCTGACCCGCTTCCGTCGACACAACATGGCACGCCGGCTTCAGACGCCGATGAGCCTGGCGACGGTATTCGCGATGGTCTCCGCGCTCGTGCCGAGCGTCGCGATGGCCGGCGGGTCAGCACTCGAGAGTGAGACCTTCGCCACCAACGCCACGGGGGCCGGCCAGTGGGTGCTCCCCGCGGGGAACGGCAACACCAACGGCGCCTGCCTGACGGCGGGGCCCGTCTCCGCGACCACCTCGGTGCCGAACTGCTCGCCCACCACTGATGTCTCGGGCAGCGGCGCGCTCCGCCTCACCACCAACGCCGGCGATGCGGTGGGCGCGGTCTTCTACCAGGCGAGCCTCCCCACCACCGAGGGTCTCGACGTCACCCTCGACACCTTTCAGTTCAACGGGACGGGTGCCGACGGCATCGTCTTCAGCCTTGCGGCGGCCAACCCGGCCGACCCCGCGCCGCCAACCAGCACAGGACCGCTCGGCGGTGACCTCGGCTATGCGGCCAACACGCAGAGCCTGCCCGGAGCCTCCGGAATGCCCTACGGCTACCTCGGCATCGGGCTCGACGTCTACGGCAACTACGAGAACACCCCACTCGCCGGTGGCACCGGCTGCACGATTCCTTCGCCGCTCGTGGCCAACAAGGCCTATCCCGAGTCAGTGACCGCGCGCGGGCCGGGGAACGGCAACGTCGGGTACTGCATCCTCGGCACCACAGCCACCAACAACGCCAACTCGAGTGGTGGTGGCAGCGCCAACGGCACCATCACCAACGTCGGTGCCGGGAACCTGCTCGACAAGCAGTCCGCGACATCGCGCACCGGCACGATGGTCCCGGTCGAGATGGCGATCAACCCCTCCTCGTCAGCAACCACCACCGCGAGCGGGCTGACGGTTCCTGCCAACTCATGGATCATCGCCTACACGCCGCTCGGGACCACCACGCAGCAGAGCCTGTCAGGCGCCCTGCCCACCACGACGAACAACCCGGCACTCGCGACCTTCCCGTCTTCGTGGATCAACCCCGCGACCGGCATTCCCTACCAGCTCACCTTTGGCTGGACGGCGTCGACCGGTGGCTCGAACGAGTATCACGAGGTCAACCAGATCATCGCATCGACGCTGGTCGGCTCGGTGCCGGAGCTCTCGCTGACCACGTCGGACAATGAGAGCGGGCAAATGCTCGCCGGCAACCACGCCAACTTCATCCTCGCTCCAGGCGTCTCCTCGAGCGGCGGAACCGAGGCGCAGCCGCTCACCGTCAGTGACACGCTGCCTACCGGCATGACTCCCGGCACCGCAACGAGCAGCGCCGACTGGGCCTGCACCACCGCCGGCCAGGTCGTCACCTGCACGTACACACCGGCATCCGCAATCGCGGCCGGCACGGCACTGCCAAACATCACGATTCCGGTGACGCTGTCGTCATCGTTGAGTGGCACTGTGACCAACAGCGCGCGGCTCTCATCGACCGATGCGCTCCCCGCTGTGAGCAGTGACCCGGTGCAGGTGATGTCGTTCACCGCGACGGCAACACCGTCGCCGCAAACGTATCTGCAGACGGTGACGTACGCGTCGACTTTGCCTTCCAGTGCAACGGGAACGGTCACCTACAGCATCGGTGGGACGACGCTGTGCACCGCAACACTGCCGACACTCAGCTGCACCGCCACCAACGCTCCAGTCGGTGCGGACACGGTCACTGCGACGTACTCCGGTGACACGAACTTCGCACCCCAGACGACGACAACGACCCTGACGATCACCAAGGCCACGCCGTCGTTCACGGAGGCCGCAGCACCCGCGTCGATCGTCTACGGCTCGCAGGACATGCTGTCGGACTCCGGTTTGCCCGGCGGCGCCACCGGCACCGTGACCTTCTCGTCCGGCGGATCCACCCTGTGCGTCGCGGCCCTACCGGCGACGAGCTGCCAGACCGCAACCACGCTGGGAGCCGCCACCTACCCGGTGACTGCGACCTACTCGGGTGACGCCCACTACAACACTGCGATCGCCACCGGTGCGAGCTTCACCATCACCAAGGCGAGCACCTCGATGACCGAGAGTGCTGCACCGGCGAGCATTCCGTTCGGTACCAGTGACAGCGTTTCCGTGACGGGGCTTGCCGCAGGCGCGACGGGCACGGTCACCTTCACGTCGGGCGGTGCAACGCTCTGCGTGGCGACCCTCCCCGCCCTGAGCTGCGCCACACCGACAACCCTGACACCGGGCCTGTACCCCGTGACCGCGACGTACTCGGGTGACGGGAACTACAGCGGCACCACCGCGATCGGTGCCGCGTTCACGGTCACCCTCGCAAGCACCGTAATGACCGAGTCCGCCTCACCGGCGAGTGTTCCCTACGGAACCAGCGACACACTCTCGGTGTCAGGACTGCCCGTGGGTGCCACGGGTACCATCACCTACAAGTCGGGCGGCGCCACACTCTGCGTCGCGACGCTGCCCGCAACGAGCTGCCCCACCTCGACAACGCTTGCCCCCGGCACCTACCCGGTGACCGCGACGTACTCGGGCGACAGCAACTACAACGGCACCACCGCGACTGGCGCGAGCTTCACGGTCACCAAGGCGACCACCGCGATGACGGAATCGGCATCGCCGTCGTCGATCGGCTACGGGTCCCAGGACACCCTGTCCGAGACCGGATTGCCAGCCGGGGCAACGGGAATCGTCACCTTTACCTCCGGTGGCGCCACGCTCTGCACCGCGACACTCCCCGCAACGAGCTGCCAGACCGCAACGACGCTCGCCCCGGGGACATACCCGGTGACCGCGAGCTACCCGGGTGACAGCGACTACTTGGCCACCACCGCCACCGGCGCAACCTTCACCGTCACCAAGGCGGATCCCGCGTTCAGCGAATCGGCCGCGCCGTCAAGCGTTCCCTACGGCACCGCCGACACCGTGTCCGTGACTGGTCTTCCTGGCGGCGCAACCGGCACGGTGACCTTCACCTCAGGCGGTACGACGCTCTGCACCACGACGCTGCCTGCGACGAGCTGCAGCACGTCATCGTCGCTCGACCCGGCCCTGTATCCCGTCACCGCGACATACTCGGGTGACGCCAACTACAACGGCGAAGTCGCGACTGGCGCGAGCTTCACGGTCACCCGCGCTGATGTGTCGATGACCGAGGCCGCTGCTCCCGCATCCGTCCCGTACGGCGCCCAGGACACGCTCTCGGTCGCCGGACTGCCCGGCGCCGCAACCGGCACCGTGACGTTCACGTCCGGCGGAGCCACTCTCTGCGTCGCGACGCTTCCGGTGGGGAGTTGCCTGACATCGCCAACGCTGGCGCCAGGCACCTACCCGGTCACCGCGACCTACTCCGGTGACAGCCACTACAACGGCACCGTCGCGACCGGCGCGTCGTTCGTGGTCGACAAAGCGGATCCGCCGTTCACCGAAGCAGCCGCGCCGGCGAGCATCCCGTACGGCACCACCGACACGGTGTCCGTTGCCGGCCTGCCCGTCGATGTGACCGGCGCCGTCACCTTCACCTCTGGCGGCTCGACGCTCTGCGTCTTGACGCTTCCGGCACTGAGCTGCCAGACATCGACGACGCTCCCCGTGGGCAGCTACCCGGTCGTGGCGACTTACCCCGGTGACGACAACTACAACGGTGGCAGCGCCAGTGGCGCAAGCTTCACCGTGACGCAGGGCGACGCATCGATGACCGAGTCCGCGTCGCCTGCATCGATCGTCTACGGGTCGCAGGACACGCTCGGCGCGGAAGGACTGCCCAGCGATGCGACTGGCACCGTCACGTTCACCTCGGGTGGCTCAACGCTTTGCGTGACGACACTCCCGACGACGAGTTGCCTCACCGCGTCAACGCTCCCGCCAGGCGTGTACCCGGTGTCCGCGACCTACTCCGGTGACAGCAACTACAACGGCGTGACCGCAAGCGGCGCAAGCTTCACGGTGACCAAGGTGACGATCACGCTCACCGAGCAGGCAGCCCCTGCGACCATCGTCTACGGGACCAAGGACACCGTGTCTGCCGGCGGACTGCCGGGCAGCGCAACCGGCACCGTGACGTTCACATCGGGCACCACGGCCCTGTGCACCGCAACACTTTCAGCCACGAGCTGCGAAACGCCGGCCACGCTCACGCCGGGTGTGTACCCCGTCACCGCGGACTACTCCGGTGATACTTACTACAGCGACGCCACTGCAACCGGCGCATCGTTCACCGTCATCAAGGCCAATACGACGATCACCGTGAACGTTTCGCCGAACAAGACGCAGAGCGGGAGCGTGATCACGCTGTTCGCCCCTGGTCTGCCCACCGGCGCAACCGGGACCATCGTCTTCAGCTCCGGCAGCACCGTCCTTTGCACCGCAACGCTTCCCGCAACCAGCTGCAGCACGACGGTCAACCTTCCACCCGGCGCGTACCCGGTAAAGGCCACCTACTCCGGTGACATCGACTACAACGGCTCGAGCGCCGTCGGGAGCGGCACCCTCGGTGTCCTCTCAGTGGTCGAAGGCGTGACAACCCCCGATACCGGTGCCGGTCCCTCAGGGCCCCGCACGATGCTCGGTGCCGCGATGATCCTCCTCGGAACCGGGATCGCAGCCGAGGCATCGCGTCGCCGTCGCCGCCGGAGCGACCGCAAGACCTAACCTCGGCGCTCCTCTCCGCACACACGGTGGGGAGGGCATGAACTACGGGGGGCACGGGGTCGGAACGCCTTTGGCGTCCCGCCCCTCGCTCTCGCCGGAGGGGGGTAGCCTCGGCTGCGAGACGGCCCCCCTCCGTTCATGCCCTCCCCACCTCAGCCCAGCGAAGATCGCCGGCCGCTGAGTGTAGTCTCGTCAGCGATGACAACTGCTCAGACCAAGGTTACTTATCTCAGTCCGCTGCATGAGATGACCCAGACCACGCCAACGTGCCTCTGGAACGATTCCGCGGCAATCGACGAGCTCACTTACTCCATTGAGAACGGCGCTGTGGGAGCTACCTGCAACCCCGTGATCGCCGCGTCGGTGCTCGCGGGGGACCGGGCGACGTGGGGGCCGCGGACGGCGGCGCTCCTTCAGGAGCTCCCGACTGCGACCGAGGACACGATTGCCTGGAGGCTCGTTGAGGAACTGTCGATCCGGGCTGCGAAGCTCCTTGAGCCGATCTTCGAGACCCAGCGCGGGCGCAATGGCCGGCTTTCGATCCAGACGGATCCGCGGTTCTTTCGGGACAGCGAGGCGATCGTCAAGCAGGCGCTCGCGTTCAGCGGTCTTGCCGCGAACATGATCGTGAAGATTCCGGTGACGCGTGCCGGCATTCCCGCCATTGAGGAAGCGACGTATCACGGAGTCAGCATCAATGCGACGGTGTGCTTCACGCTCCCGCAATGCATCGCGGTGGCTGAGGCAGTGGAGCGTGGTCTGCGGCGGCGGGAGGCTGAGGGTAAGGACATCGCGTCGATGGGCCCCGTCTGCACGATCATGGTCGGCAGGCTCGACGACTGGCTCAAGGTGGTGATGGAGCGCGACGGGATCACCGTCGACCCCGGGTATCTCGAGTGGGCCGGCGTGGCCGTGTTCAAGAAGACCTATGCGATCTTTCGCGAGCGCGGGTATCGCCTCCGTCTCCTGTCCGCGGCATTCCGGAACCACATGCACTGGAGTGAGCTGATCGGCGCTGACGCGGTCGTGTCTCCGACATATGCGTGGCAGCGGCGCCTGAACGCTGGCGACATCAAGGTGATTTCACGCATCGACAATCCAGTCGAGCCGCGCGTCGTGGACGAGTTGCTCGCGCACTTCGCGGACTTCCGGCGTGCGTACTCTGAGGATCGGCTCAGCGTCGACGAGTTCAATCGCTTTGGTCCGACACGGCGCACGTTGCGCCAGTTTTGCGCGGCGTGTGGCGACTTGAATGCGTTCGTGCGCGATGCGATGATCCCCGACCCGGATCGCGAGCCCTCCCCGTGAAGGTCGATTCGCTCATCCGCGCCGGCGATCAGACCACATACATCTCGCTCGACCTCATCACGGCGGAACCTGAGGATCTGCTCGTGCTCGGCGAGGGAACCGAGCGACTCGTGGTCATCCTTGCCGGGCGTGCGCGCGTCGTGCTCGACGGCGTGGACAGCGGAGTCATCGGCGGCCGCCGCGACGTCTTCGAGGGCGCAGGCGACGCGGTCTACCTTCCCCCGGCTTCGTCCGTCGAACTGGTGCCGACCGCTAATGGCGATTCCACCACTCTGACCGTCGCGGTCGTCGCTGCGCCTGCCGGCGAACGGACCCCTGGACCAGCACGGGTCATTCCTGCGGCGGAGCAGCGCGAGAACGTGGTGGGACGCGACAACTGGAGCCGTACGGTGCGCAACATCATTGGGCCGGACGCCCCGGCGTCGCGACTCATCGTCGGTGAGACCGTGCATAACGGCATGGGCGGGTGGTCATCGTTCCCACCGCACCGCCACGACCGCGAATCGGCGGAGGAGGCACGGCTCGAGGAGGTCTACTACTACCGTGTCCATCCTGCCAACGGTTTCGCGCTGCAGGCCCGCTACGACATCAACTCCGCGCGGGAGGACGTGTGGATGGCGCACGACGGCGACGCCGCGGCGATCACGTCAGGATTCCATCCGGTCGTTGTCGCTCCCGGACATGACCTCTATTACTTGTGGATCCTTGCCGGGGAGGTGCGCGCGATGCGCGTGTACCTCGATCCGCGCTATCGCTGGTTGAACGAGCATGCGTGACGTCAATCGCGCTGCCCGACGCCGCTCGTGGAAACTCGGCCTCGTGCTGGTGGTTGCGGTCCTCGCCGTGACCCAGTCCATCAGCACGACCGCCCTGGCATCCACTGCTGCGCCAGCCTCAAGTTACGTCACGATTCAATTCGGCCGCTCGATCGAGGGCAGCTACACCAATCCCGGGTGCGTGCCGGTGCCCGGGATTCTCCGTCTCGACACCGTGGTTGCCGACCTGAGCAGCATGAGCCTGCCCGCCATCGGCACCGTGAACGTCGACCGGGCGAGCACGACTGGTGAGGACTGCACCAACGGCGACATCTATGCGAACTGGTCGGACCTCCAGATGCTGCAGTCAGAGTACGGCTTCGACGTCATCACCGAGGGGTTAAATCACAACAACATCACCGGTGACACGCCGCCTCCATCGACGGGAACCGGTTCGCAGTATGCGGAGAGCTGCGGATCACTCTCCGACTTCACCGCCGAGGGATTCGACAACGCCTGGGGCGAGTTTGCGTATCCCGACGACATGCACACGCCGGCGATCCAGAGGAACCCGGTCAGCACGTGTTTCGCCTACGGCCGGGTGTACAGCAACACGCCGATCGCCAACAAACGCTCCACGTTGAAGGCGCCGTGGTTCGAGGACGCCGATAACGTGCTGGGTGGTGAATGCAACGTGCAGGGAATGGCGTGCTATTCGCTGACGACCACGTCCGGGAAGCACTACACAAGCCCGGCCGGCTGGGCGAGCACTCTCCGCAACGAGACCGGCAACGAGTGGGACGACCTGCAGTTCTATCAACTCGTGACGGGTTCGAGCGATCAGAGCAAGGCCTTCTCATGGGATTGCACAAGCTCGAATTGGAAGTTGCACTGGACCAGCCACACCGAGATGTACTGCCTCAACGACTTCATGACCATCATTGCGGCCATCAAGCCAGGAACCGTGGACGCCAGCCCGGCGGCCGTGGCTACGGCGTGGGGACGATCCCCAGGCGTTTGATCGAGCGTCGTGCTCTGATGGCGGCCGACCTCGCGCTCTCAGCTCATTAGTCGTTACGCGCTTTGACGTCAACTTGCGAGATTCGGCATACACTGGGCGTGGATAGGAGCCAGACTAGGGAAGGCGAGCTCGGGCTGGCGTACGGGTTGGAGGTCACACTGTGCAAGTTCGAAGACGCCTGCGCGGCCGATTGCTTGGCGTGGTTCTCGCTGCCGCCGTCCCACTCTTCGGGATGTTCTCCACCGCTACGGCGCTCGCCGCACCCTCGTCAAGCGCGTCCTCTGGCAGCGCTGGCAGTCCCCAGAAGAACGACCATGGGTTCGCACAGACGGCGTCTCGATACGAACGCGTTGTAGCCAGGACTCTTCCGGTCAGCCACGCCGTGATCGCGCCCCCGCCGTCGACCGGCGGTGCTCCACTGGGTGCCGCCAAGTCTTCGGCTGGCGCCCTGAACCATGGTGCACTCACGACAACAACTCCACCTGCAACCCCGCCCGATGAGCTCTATCGAACGGAGGGCAACACACTCCCGTCGGACACCATCGAGTTCGGCCAGGGTGACCAGAATCAAGGAACACCGGATCCGAGCGTCGCGGTCGGCCCGACGCAGATCGCGGAGGTCACCAATTCCGCACTATGGGTGTATCAGACCAGCATCGGGCAGGAGTGGGGCTTCGATCTCGACGTCTTCCTCAACGGTATGAACCCCTACCCGGAATACACGGCCACGAGTGCTCGCATCATTTATGACGCGCAGTCCGAACGATGGTTTCTCACGGTTCTCGACACGGACACCCACGACACCGGCAGGAGCGGGGATTACCCCGTTTTCGACTGGGTTCTCGTGTCGCCAACCTCGACGCTGTTGAAGACCGATGACTGGTACGGGTTCGGTTGGTCGCCATTCAAGGCAGTGTCCGACGGGCTCACGGGCGCAGAGCCGGGTCTCGGCATCTCGAGCAACCTCGTCACCACAACTCAGGACGCCTACGACACGGCGACGGGTGCCTTCAATGAGAGCGAGATGCTGATCATTCAGAAGTCGGATCTGCTCAATCAGGCGGTCACGTTCGATGGCAACAGCGCCGTCGATGTGCAGGACGGCCCGCTTTCGCCGCAGCCCGTGCAGGAATTGGGGGCGAACCAGTACCAATACGTCGTCTGGAATAACTCGGATGCGGCAGAAGGGGGATGCACGCCCAGTTGTTCGATTGGCGTCACCACCATCACAGGCACTCCTGAAGCGCACGACGTCGTGCTGTCCCCACCCGTCTACGAACCCATGTCGCCGACCGCTGTCCAGTGCGCCACGACCTGTTCAAATCCTCCGGCCTCCCAACTCGGAACAACGGGGACGCTCCAGACCGGCAACGACGACTTCCTCAACGCAGTGTGGTCCGGGAATACCATCTGGACTGCGGACGGAACCACGTGCACACCCAGTGGGGACACGGCTCCACGGTCCTGCCTGGACTACGTCAGCGTCACCGCGGATGCGAGCGGCAACGTCGGTGCGGGAACGCAGATCAACGACGTCAGCGTAGTGGGAGCATCACTCTCCTTCCCTGCAGTGACGATCGACGCGTCGGGGAACATGTACACCGTGTTCGATGAGTCGTCGTCCACGACGTATGAGTCGATTGAGATGGGAGTGGTGGACGCGGGCGGATCGACGCTCACCAATGTGATAAACGTGGTCACCAGCGCCACTTACATGAGTCCGTGCGGCAACTTCCCAGCCATTCCGTGCACGTGGGGAGCCTACTCGGGTGCGGCGATTGATCCCAGCCACCCGGGCGATGCCTGGGTCGTCTCGGAGTTCAACGACGGGTACGCCGGATCGTACTGCTCGAACAATGCACACATCTGCTGGAGCACATACATGGCGAGCTACACACTCGACAGCCCATCCATCACCAGCCTCAGCGTCACCAACGGTCCGGTGGCGGGCGGTCAGGCGATGACGCTCACAGGCGCCAACTTTGGTCTGGACTCGACGGTGAGCTTCGGAGGTTCAGCGCTCTCCACCGCCCCAGCCACACCGGAGACGTTCACGCTGCTGACGCCGCAGCATGCAACGACGGGCGGCACTGTTCAGGTCCAGGTCACGGATGCTCTCGGCGCGAGTGCTGAGAGCGCATCGACTGCATACACATACATCGGGCTGGCGAATTTCGTACCTGTCACGCCGTTCCGGATCCTCGACACGCGCTACGTGCAGGACGGAGGACCGTTTGGACCAGGAGCAATCCGATCGCTCCAGGTCACCGGCGACGGAACGCCTCCGATCCCATCAACTGCGACCGCAGCGGTGCTCAACGTGACCGCGGTCAGTGGCACACTCGGGAGCCTGCTCACGGTGTATCCCGACGGCGAGGCACGACCGAACGTGTCGAACCTCAACTTTGCCCGAGGTGTTGTCGTTGCCAACCTGGTGACGGTCAGTCTTGGAGCTGACGGGATGGTCGACATCTACAACGCGCTCGGCAGTGTGAACGTCCTGGTCGACGTCGAGGGGTACTTCACGCCGCAGCCCGTGAGCGATGTGCAAGGGCTGTTCCACGCGATCGCGCCCGTCCGCGTCTGCGACACAAGACCCAAGTCACCGACGCCGGCCTGCACTGCACACGGGCCGCTCAGTGCGAAGTCGTCGATGGTCGTGCAGCTGTCGAGTACCGGAGGGATACCCGCAGACGGTACGGCTGAAGCGGCTGTGGTCAACCTCACCGGTGTCGCCGGCACCGGGGCGACGTACCTCAGCATGTTCCCGACCAACGCGAGTGGCGGGTGCTCGTACGGCGGCAAAATCCCAGCCCCGTTCTCGATGATCAATCTGATCCCCGGTCAGGTCCAGGCAAACCGCGTCATGGTCGAACTCGGGCCGTCGACCCCTGGCGGGCACGACGACGCTATCTGCGTCTACAACGCCGCCGGTGTCATCAACTTCCTGATTGATGCCAACGGTTGGTACGGGAGCACAACTGCACCGGCGACGCCGGCGGGATACCAATACCAGGCGATCGCGCCCATCAGGATCTGCGACACGAGAACAAGCGGTCCCTCTGTCAACAACGATTGCCTCGGCTGGCCTTACGGGGCGGTCGGAAACGCCACCGCAATTACTCTCTCTGTTGCGGGCGTTCTGGAGATCCCCTCCATACACAGCGACACCACCGTTGTCGCATTCATCGCCAATCTCACTGCCGTCGCTCCGATCGAGGCGACCTTCCTTACGCTGTACCCGACGGGGCTAGCACACCGGCCGAATGTGTCGGATATCAACGCCAGCGCCGGGGAGGTGCTCCCGAATCTCGTCGTGGTGGAGCTCGGCGCCAACGACGGTGCCGTCGACCTGTACAACGCCGCTGGCACCACCAACGCGATCATCGACGTGGAAGGCTGGTTCCAGTAGCGCCTCTGTGGGCGCGACCGCACAGTTCGGGCCAGTGTCGTGGACGGGCAAACCCTGGTGGCTCGCGCCGGGCGCAGACCTAGATGCAGTCGACGAGGAGCTTGCGGGTGTGACCGGCCGACGTCAGCGAGGCGATGACCCGGCGAAAGGTCCCCTCGGAGGCACGCTGGTGCCGCGTGCAGGACAGCCAGATCTGGCGATCGCGGGCCACGGCCGCCGCGGGCTCACCGCAGTCGCAGAAGGGCGTCTCGCGCTCGGCACGCTCGATGAGCTCCACAATGCGGGTGTTGTGCGGTGTCGTTATTTTTGTATTCATTTTGATCTCCATTTACATCGATACGATGCGTTCCGTATCATACCACCTGAATGGATAACCAACCCTCCGTGACGACGGTTACGGTCCCGACCCGCTCGGCTCCGGCCCGCGGTGGGCGGCCGCGAAGTGAGCGCGCCCACCAGGCGATCCTCACCGCGGCACGCGAGCTGCTGATCGAGAAGGGCTTCGATGAGATGCGCCTCGAGCACGTCGCGGCCCGCGCGGGGGTGGGCAAGGCGACCATCTACCGTCGCTGGGCATCCAAGGAGGCCCTCGCCCAGGACCTGCTGGCCGAGCTGGCAGCACCGCACATCGCAGTGGCCGTGACGGGCAACACCCGCGAGGAGATGCTCGCGGCGGTCACCAATCCGATGCGGGCCGTGACCGAGACCGACTTCGGGCCGGTCATCCGTGCCCTGCTCTCGAAGATCGCGACCGATCCTGCGCTTGGCGACCCCTTTCGGGCGACGGTGGTCGCGGCCCGCCGTGCCGAGGTCACCAGGGTCATCGAGCGGGGGATTGTGCGCGGCGACCTGCGCGCGGACGCCGACACGGAGCTCGCCACCGACCTGCTCGTCGGTCCCGTGTACTTCCGACTGATGTTCGGGGGCGTGCTCGACCTCGAGTTCGCGGAACGCGTTGTCGACAGCGTCCTGCGCGGGTTAGCCGCCTAAGAGGCTCGCCCGCTCAGCGCGACTGGTAGGGCGTCGGTGCCGAGAGGGCGGCCAATGCCGGCAGCGGCGTGGGCACCGCGATGTTGTGATCGAGGAGGCGTCGCATCGCGAATGGCGTCAGTGGTTGTCCGAACAGGTACCCCTGCGCCAGCTCGCAGCCAAGCTCCTGGAGCTCACGAAGACACTCCTCGGTTTCGACGCCCTCGGCGATAACGCTGAGACCGAGTCCGACACCGAAGTTGAACACCGAGTGCGCGAAACCAATCGACGTGGTCGGGCCGCACAGCGACGCCGTGAACGAACGGTCGATCTTCAGCACATCGACTGGGAACTCGCGCAACCGGCTCAGTGATGAGTGGCCGGTGCCGAAGTCATCAAGTGCGATGCGCACACCCATCGTGCGCAGCTCGTTGAGGCACCCGATGATCGGCTCGGTGTCATACACGATATCCGCCTCGGTGACCTCGACGATGAGCCGTCGAGCATCGAGACCCGTATCGCGCAACACCTCGCGGACGCTGTCGACGAAGTCGGGCTCCCTCAGCTGCCGGACTGCAACATTGACGCTCACCGCAACGGGATCCGCACCATCGACAGCAGGCCAGTCGCGCGCCTCCTCGCAGGCCGTGCGCATCACCCACGCCCCGAGCTGCGTGATCAAGCCGGTCTCCTCGACCAGGCTGATGAAGTCGTCGGGCAGCACCGTCCCACGGGTCGGATGGCGCCAGCGAAGCAGCGCTTCGGCCGCGACGATTTCGCACGTCGACACCCGCACGATCGGCTGGTAGAGCAGCTCGAATTCGACCTGCTCAACGGCGTGGTACAGGTCGGCCTTGAGACGATGGCGATGTTGCACGGCCGCGTACATCGCCGGCTCGAACAGCTCCCAGCGGGACTTGCCCGAGCTCTTGGCGGTGTACAGCGCGAGGTCCGCGTTCTGCAGCAACTCCTGACCGTCGCACACGGTGTCGATGGCGGTGGCGATGCCGATGCTCGCGTGAGTCAGCACTTCCTCGGCGGCGACGATGAACGGCTCGCGCAGCGCCTCGATGACCCGCTCTGCAATGCGCACCGCGGTGGCCGGCTCGTCGATGCCGACGAGGAGCACGGAGAACTCGTCACCTCCCAAGCGGGCGGCGACATCGCCGGGACGGAGGCACTGCCCGATGCGATCCGCGATCGCGCGCAGGAGCTCGTCACCGGCGGCATGGCCGAGACTGTCGTTGACGGTCTTGAAGTCGTCGATGTCGATGAACAGCACGCCGACGTGCTGGCCACTCTGCGCGAGCGCCTGCTCGACGCGGGAACCGAAGAGCAGCCGGTTGGCCATCCCGGTGAGTGGATCGTGCGAGGCCTCGTGCCGCAGCTGCTCCTGGAGCACGGTGAGCTGCGACAGCGAGTGCTGCAGGCGTCCGCGCTCGAGGATGACACCGGTCTGGTTGGCGAGCATCTCGAGGAGACGGAGGTCCTCGTCATCGAAACCGGTGACCTCACCGAGGCGGTTGGCGATGAGCATCGTGCCTACCATGTTGTTCTCGCCACGCAGCACCACGGCCATTGCGTCGCGCAGCCCGCGGTGTTCGAGAAAGCCGCTGGGATCACCGTCGGTCTTGCCATGCGTGCTGAGCAGCAGTGGTGAGTTCGAGCAACAGCCGGCTCATGAACTGCAGCTCGGCGTCGTCGAGCGTCACCGGGGTCATGAACTGCGTGGTCCGCTCCGTGTCGACCGCCGTGCGCACCACCGCATCACGCTCGCGGGTGGGCAGGAAGGTGATCTCGGCACGCTCGGCTCGGAAGACCTCGCACGATTTGGTGAGCAACTGCGCGACCGCGTCATCCACGGCCTCGGTACGTTGCAGCTGCTTGCTCGACTGGTAGAGGAAGTCGACCTGGTCGCGCTTCTCGCGCTCCGCGACATAGAAGCGATACGCGATGAACACGCCAACGGTCGGCACGGCGAGCAGCCAGAGCTCGCTCGGGTTCTGCCAGACGATGCGGACACCGATCAACGCAAGGCAGGTGTTGATGACCGTCGCCGCCTGGGTGAATCCGAAGGTCGAGGCAATGCCAACACGATCGACGCGCCCTTCCGAGAACGAGATCGCGGTGAGGATCACCAGCGACTGGACGACGCCGCCGGCGAGGACGGCCACCATGACGCCGAGAAAGCTCACTGCGCTCAGCGCATCGTGGTGGTCGACGAGGTGCATAAAGAGCACGGCGACAACGCTGTTGGCGACCGTGAAGTTGGCAAGGTTGAACGCCAACTTCAGCGGTGACTGGCGGCGATGAATCAACAAGGCGAACGCGGTCCCGGCAACCATCGAGAGCAGGACGATCAGCGGCGGGGCGAAGAAGAACCCGACGACGAGCGGCAGCTCACTGAGCGAGAAGGATTGGGCGTCGCGGCGGAACTGGATGTGGACGACGAACACCTCCGCCGCCGCGAAGAGCGGAATGAGCACCCACCACGGGACCTGACGCGGCGCAGGGATGCCATGCAGCGGGGCGACCACCTTGACCAGCAGGACGATGGCCAGGGCCACGAGGACGATCGTCAGGAGGTGGACGCGGTGTCCCCTCCTGCTCGAAGTTGCCGGTCCCGGGTCGCCTGACGACCCAGGGCTCTCCACCTCCTTGGCCATGCCCGAATCGTCCTGCAGATCGGGCTCAATTGAACTCGCCGTGCCAGTGCTGTTGCCAAGCGGTAGCAGGGCTATCGGCGGCGCAGGCATCGAAGTTGCGAGCCTGCGCCGCCCGGCGGCCGGATGGTGATTCCGGAACTAGCTCCAGTCGGCGTCGGACCAGCTCGAGCCGGACCACGATGCGCCGGACCACGAGGCCCCGGACCAGGAGGCCCCAGACCAGGATGCGCCTGACCAGGAGGCACCGGACCACGAGGCTCCGGACCACGACGCGCCGGACCAGGAGGCGCCGTCGGGCGACCACCGTCCGTCCGAGTTCCCGCCGGTCGAGGTCGCAAAGGTCTGCACCGCGTTCGGCGTGGGCGCGGTGAGCACGTCCGCGAGGTCGAGCTCACCGCTGCCGATCAGGCTCGCCGGACCCTGCATGGAGTTGGTGTCGCCGACGAGCAGTGCCTTGACCTGATCGGGCGTGAGCGACGGCCGCTGGCTCAAGAGCAGCGCCGCTGCGCCCGACACTACTGCTGCTGCCTGCGACGTTCCGCTCCCGAGGAAGAAGCGACCGTCAACTGTCGCGACAGCGCCGAAGGTGTCATCGATGAAGGATCCCGGGTCGCGAAGCGACACGATGTGGGTGCCCGGAGCTGCGAGGTCGGGGTTGCGCGTGCCGTCACCCTCGCTGGTGAAGCTGGCGGGCTCGTGGTCGGCGACATTGGTGGTGTTCTCTGTGTCGGATGCACCAACGGCGATCACGTACGGGTCGATCGCCGGATCCTCGAGACCGTCAGAGAAGTTGCCCTCATTGCCCGCGGCCACCACAACCACGATGCCGTGCAGCCACGCCTGCTCAGCCGCGTATGCAAGCGGATCGAGCTCGTAGCTGTTGTTGGTGTCCGTGCCGTACGAGAGGTTGAGCACGCCGATATTCATGCCGTTGGAATTCTGGTGCTGCACCACCCAGCTGATCGCGGTGAGCACCCGCGCAACAGTCGTCTGTCCGGTCGCGTCTGCGACCTTGACGTTCACGATCTGCGCGTTCGGTGCCATGCCCATGAAGTCGCTGGAGTCGCTCGAGCTGACGCTGGAGACGCCATTGTCGAGGCCGGCGATGATCCCGGCCATGTGCGTGCCGTGCCCGAATTCGTCGAGATACCGGAGCGACCGAAACGCGGACGTGGATGAGTAGTCCGGCCCGTTGATCACCTTGCCAGGAGTCTGCAAGCCATTCACCGGTGTGACGCCGGAGTCGATGAGCGCGACGCCGACACCCTGGCCGGTGTAGCCCGCGTCCCAGTACGCATGCGCGCCGTCCATCTCCTCGACGTTGTACATCGAGTCAACGTCCGTGGCCGGGTCGTATGAGCTGCTGGTCCCGCTGTACGAGCTGCCGAGGAGTTGCACCGATCCGTTCGGAGTGACCTGTGCCACGACCGGCGTAGCCGCGAGTCCTGCGACAGCATTCGCGGGGACGTCAGCGACGAGGGCGTTGATGAGGCCGATCTGCTGATCGACGTGGCCACCGAAAGCGGTGACATCCTGGCCCGCAGCGCCGATCTCGCCCGGCTGGGCGCGAACGATCACCGAGACGAGGTGTGCATCGGAGGCGTGTGCCGTCGTGGCCAGCGCGCCGGCGCTGAGGACGACTGCCGTGGCGGCCGCCATCGCGCTCACGACGCGACGCTTGCGATCGTCCCAGCTGATCCCGTGAACTGGAGCCATCCCCTGGCTACCCCCCGATTTGTCCCGCCGCTGATCTGTTCTGGGGTGAACGCTAAGGGGCGATATTCCGATCGGCTCGGGCCGCCATCGGACTGCGACGTGCTGATCGGATTCGGGCCGCGCAGATCGGATGTTCGCTGGGCCCAGCGAGGCCAAGGTGGCGTCAGAAGGCACTCCCGCTCGGCCGCGGCTCGACCAAGGATGTGACTCGCAAGAGCGCTTGCTTTCCTCAGTGAAACCGAGCAAGATCGACCCTCCCGGGAGCGGTCGGGGGAAGGTAAGGGAATTCGGTTATGGACGTTAAGCGTCAGAGCTTTCTAGCCAGCGCCGCAACGATGTCCCTACTCCTCACGGCGACCGTCTCCGCGCAAGCAGCGTCTGGGACCGCGACTTCCACCAGTGCAAAGGGCGCAGTCACGACGGCTCAAATGATTGCGTGGTACGTCCAACGGCACGCGAGCCCTGCTTACAGAACCGCGAACTCTCAGGAACGGCTCATAAGTGCCATCGGCACCAGCACCAACTTCCGGAATCCGATAGCCCCCACTGTCAATGTCGGCGGCGACCCGACCGACGTCGCTGCCGATCCCTCCAACCACACGGCCTATGTGACCAATGCCAATGACGGCACCGTCTCGTTGATCAATACGGCAACCTGCAGGGCGGGTGGCACAGCCGGCTGCAATCAGCTCACCCCGACCGTGCCGGTACAGAGCTACCCCGTGGCCGACGTCTTTGACGCACAGACGCACACGGTCTATGTGACCAATTCAGGGAGTGCCACCGTATCGATGATCAATACCGCGACCTGCAATTCGGCGACCCAGACCGGTTGCGCTTCGGTACCGACGGTGAACGTCGGTTACATTCCTGATTACGATGAGGTGGATACGACCACGCAAACCCTCTATGTGGCCGATGCGTATGACAACACGGTTTCGGTCGTCAACGCCGCGACGTGCAACGCGACCGTCACCTCGGGATGCGTACAGGTTTCAACCGTGGCCGTCGCACTCGTCCCGACCGGCTTGGCCGTTGACTCTTCCAACCAGACTGTTTACGTTGCGACGGGACTCGGCGGGGATGGGCCTGGCGCAGTTGCGATGATCAATGTGGCCGTCTGCAATGCTCACATCAGGTCCGGTTGCAGCCGAGTTCCGCTCACCGCCACCACTCCGTTCGGGGCCGCCTGGGTGACGGTTGACGCCTCGCTCCATACCATCTATGTCTCCACGGGCCCGGCGGGGCCGGCCGGAGTTCTAGGGTCCGTCAACGTCTTCAATGCCGACACCTGCAACGCCACGTCAACCTCCGGCTGCCCGAAACACCCGACCGGCATCACCGTTGGAAGCGCCGGCATCGGGATCGTTGCCGACCCGGCAACCAACAGCGTGTTCGTCGCCAATGAGGAGGACAGCACTGTTTCTGTCATCGACGGAGCGACCTGCAATGCCAGCATCACTTCAGGCTGCAGCCAGAGTCCTCCCACCGTTGGGGTGGGCTTCGACCCTGGTACTCCCGGCATCGATGTACCCACCGACACCGTGTATGTTCCCAACCAGAACGAGAACACGGTATCGGTATTGAATGGCGCCGCATGCACGCTGACTCATCGCGCTGGATGCCGTGAGGCAGCGCCCACGACCTCGGTTGGCTTTGCGCCGTCGGGTGTTGCGGTGAACCCGTCCACGCAAACGGTCTACGTCACCAACCGGGGCGACAACAACCTGTCGGTCATCAGTGCGGACGCCTGCAACGGTACTCACGTGAATGGCTGTGTCGGGGTCTGGCCCACGGTCGCAACAGGTGTCGGCCCTCAGACCGTGGCGGTGGATCAGGCTACCGATACGGTCTATACCGCTAACACCGGCCCCAACGACGACGGCAGCGGCACCACCGTGTCGGTGATCGACGGCGCGACCTGCAACTCGCATGACACGTCCGGGTGCGGCCGTGCGCCGGCGACCGTGTTTATCGGTGGTCCGCCTGAGGCACTGGTGGTCAATCAAGCGACCAATACGATCTATGTGGGCAACGGCGAGACGAATACCCTCTCGATGATCGACGGTGCCACCTGTAACGGGACCGACCACGCAAGTTGCAGCCATGCTCCGGCCACGATCACCGTCGGTCCCGGTCCGGATGGCATGGCCGTGGATCAGGCGACCGATACGGTATACGTCGCCAACGGCGGAGTGACGGCGCCTGGGGACACAGTCTCTGTAGTCAACGGCGCCACGTGTAACGCCGTTACGACCTCCGGCTGCGGCCAGGTGACCCCGAGTGTGCTCGTCCAAGACGGCCCCACTGGGGTCGCGTTCGACAACGCGACAGATACCGTTTACGTCACCAACGGCGACGTGAATACCATCTCAGTGATCAACGGTGCGACGTGTAATGCGACCATCCACAGTGGCTGCGGTCAGTCCCCACCGACAATGGCAACGGGTGACGGCCCAGGCTTCAACCTCGCCATCGATCAGTCGAGCAACACCCTGTTTGTCAGCTCGATCGTCGACTCCTCGGTCGACATCTTCAACGGGTCACGCTGTGACGCAACCGTGCACTCCGGCTGCGGTCAGGTGCCGAAGGCCGTGCCCGTCGGAGGCTGGCCCGGGTACGTTGCACTTGATGAGGCAACCCACACCATCTACGCGGTCAACAACACTGACGACGAGGTTTCGCTCTTCAGATTTGCCCACGGAGTCGCGTCCCCGTAGCGCCCACTCCTCCTCGCGCTCTTTACCTAGACGGCGCGGACGTTCGGCCTCGCCGCGCGTATGCCTTGTTGCGCCTGCAGGTAGGCGCCGAGCTCGTCGGCGGGGAGCCCCTTGGCGAAGAAGAACCCCTGCCCCATGCGGCAGCGCAGACGCACCAACTCGGCGACCTGCAGGGCATCCTCGACGCCCTCAGCGACGATGTCGAGATTCATCGTCCTGCCAAGTTCGATGATCCCGCGCGCGAGGTTGGCCTTCTCCGATCCGCACGCGATGTCGTCGATGAACGATTTGTCCACCTTGAGCACGTCGATGGGGAAGTTGCGAAGGTAGGTCAGCGAGGAGTACCCGGTGCCGAAGTCGTCGAGCGCGATCCGTGCGCCCACGGCGCGCAGTTCATCCAGGCGGGTGCTCACCATCGTGGTGTCGTGCATGAGAGCGGTTTCGGTGATCTCCAGCGTGAGATGCGCCGGATCGAAACCAGTGGCGTTGAGCGCGTCAACCACCTCGGCCACGACGCCGGGTTGATAGAGCTGGCGTGGCGAGAGATTGATGCTCAGATGCAGCGCGGCCGCATTGGACTGCGTACGCTGCCACTCCCGCACCTGACGCATTGATGTGTGCATGACCATCCGACCGATGGGCATGATCAGGCCCATGTCCTCCGCCACCGGGATGAACTCTGCCGGCGGAATCAGCGTGCCATCCTCGCGACGCCAGCGTACCAACGCCTCGACGCCGACAGCCTCGCCGGAGGCGAGCCAGACAATCGGCTGATAGTGCACCTCGAACTGCTCGAGCTGGACGGCGCGACGCAGGTTTCCTTCCATGTGCGCGCGATCGGACGCCACCACGTGCATGTCGGGCTCGTACATCGCGTGCTGGCCGACTCCGTCGAGCTTGGCTCGGTACATCGCGAGGTCCGCGTTGCGCAACAGGCTGTCTGCGTCGGTCTGCCCCGCAGCGTCGACCACCACCCCGATGCTCGCCGCCACCGTCAGATCATGCCCGTCGATCCTGAAGGGATCACCGAGTGCCTTGCTGACCCTCTCGGCGAGCAGCGTCGCTCCCTCGGTGGAGCTATTCTCGGCGAGCACCGCGAACTCGTCGCCGCCGAGGCGGGCAGCCAGATCAGCGGTTCGCAGCGTGGTGCGCAGCCGTTGAGCGACGGCCTCCAGCAACTGATCGCCTACGTTGTGGCCGAGGCTGTCATTTACGAGCTTGAAGCGGTCGAGGTCGAGATACAGCACGGCAAGGCTGGCGCCGGTGCGGTTGGCGTTGGCCACCGCACGGGCGAGGTGCTCGAAGAAGAGCGACCGGTTCGGTAGACCGGTCAGCGCGTCGTGGTACGCGAGGTGTCGCATCTGATCGACCGCCTTGGCGTCGTTCAGCGCGATGCTCGCGTGGTGGGCTAGCGCGACGAGCATCTCGCAGTCGGTATCGCTATACTCGCGTCCCGCTCGGTAGGTCGCAACGGTAATGCTGCCGACTGGGTGACCGTGCTCGTGGATCGGCACGGCGAGTGCACTCTGCAGATCAGCCCCCACGAACTCGTCGATCGCCGCGAAGTCGTGCTGATAGTCGTTGAGGATGACGACGCGATCCTCAACGATGGCACGCCCGCCGGCTCCTGCCGTCAACGGGCTGCGTTTGGTCGCGGCGGCCATGGCGTGGGACACACCCACTGACGAAACCAGATTGACGAACCCGGGGTCATCGTGATCAACGAGGCGGAGACCCACCACCTCGTCGCCGAGCAGCTCGTGCGCACCCTCAACAACGGCGTTGAGCACCTCCGGCAGAGGGACCCGACGGGAGATCGAGACCTGAATCTTCGAGAGCCGTTCGAGCGCCGTCTGACGTTCTCGAACCATCGTCAGCAATCGCAGGTTCTCCTGTGCGCGCATCTCCACGTCGGCGCGCAGGGAGCGCTCCTGTTCGAGCATGTGCAGGGTGCCGAGCGTCATCGACAGGCTGCGTCCCATCGCCCGGAGCAGGGCGATCTCCTCAGGCTGGAATCCTGTCTCTCCGGAGCGCGCCACGATGAGATGCCCTTCGATCTCTTCCACCGCGACGCGGGCGGAATGCAGCTCGCCGAACTCGAGGCAAGCTGAGCACGCGCGTCGACTCACGTCCCGCCGCCAGCAGCGCGTCCACGGGGATCTGCCCCCGTGGGAAGCCGATCATATCGACGACCGCGTCACCCGTGACCACCGCTGCAACTTCGGCCTCCAGCACTTCGGATGCCCACTGCATCGCGCAGCGCATCGCCGCGGGTGGATCCGTGGTGGCGGCGACGGCAACGAGGAACTCGGCCAGCTGCTGCGTCGACCAGTTGCTCGGTGTTGTCGTGGCGTCGGTCGTGTTCATGCCATCAGCCGAAAGCGAGCACCACCAAGGTCTGGTTGTGAAAGCCGCTGACGCCGTGCGTGCGAGCTATCTCGCCATATGTGTAGAAGCCGGCAACTGGTGCGCCTCCCGAATACGATTTGATCCGGGCAATCTCTTCCTGGATTCCGTCATCGCCGAGGACACCCCTTCGGGCGATGCAATCGAACGCGAGAAAACCGAGCGGCGCGCGCCCTGACAATCCTTCCACCGCCTGTGTGCATGCCGAGATCGTGGCGTCGAGGACTGATGTGGCGTCTCCTTCCATGATCCATGCAAGGCCACCCTGCGGCACCTCGGCAATGCAACCGATGGAACGGTCTTCGAAGTTCGCCTCGGCGATGAAGCGCACCTCCTCACCGCTGCGCCGGCTCAGCCCGAATGGATGGGTCAGCGCAAAACGCGTGAAGGCGGCAGGATCGGTGCGCGCATCGTCGGGGGCATCGAGACGCTCGAAGTAGACGTCGAGGGCCGGACGGTCATCAAGCGCAAGTACTCGCGTACCGATGCTCGCGGTGACGAGGAATGGCGCGCCCACGCGGGTCCAGCCGTGCTGGATGCCAATGCCGAGCGGTGCATCGGAGTTGATGGCTGCGGCCACGACGGAGTCTTCGAGCACCTTGCTGTCGAAGAACTGGAAGGTCTTCTTCATGGCCAGGTCGTCGCCGGCGCAGCCTCCCACCAGCGGGACCGAACCGCCGACAACGCTATATGCGCCGCGAACAACCTCCTGCTGGTCGCCGCCAAGGCCGTCGCTCAGCAGCAGCAGCACCTGGTGCTCACTCGCCGGCTCACTCTCAGCGCATGCAGCGGCTGTGGCGCCGGCCTGGCGCAGGTCGGCCGAGGCGCCACGAGCGACGTTGGTGGTCACGGAGAAGCCACTTCCACCCAGCGCTGTCACGACCACGCTTGCATCGCTCGGACCGTCTGTCGCGATCTCGCCTGCTGTCGTGCACCCGATCAGGGGTGTGGTGGGTGCAACCTCGCGGACGCCGCCGAGCATCGCCTCGAGATCGTGGGCCGGGGAGGCGAAGACCACCAGCAGCTTGGAGTCGGTGCTTCGCAGCGCCGCCGTGGCGGCTTCAACTCCAGCCTGCCGAGATTCCTTGGCGCTCGATGCGCCGACGCCGATCCAGCGATCGCCCACGGCGGCTTGGGCATCGGGGTTTGCAAGCGGGGCGCTGACGATTCCCATGCGGCGAACACCTCGTATGGGCGGGATCCTTGCACGGGCGTGGAGCGGCTGATCCGAGCCGGGGCCGCCGTATGAGGCCCACCCTACGGGGTGGCCGGAGCGAATGAGCCCCGAATACCAAATCGTGACCAAAAGATCGCATCTGGCGATCCGGCTGGGCCGGCATCCCAGCGAAAGGGCGACCTCCTCCTGAAGCGCTACTCTCCCGGCATGCGCATCCTGGTGCTGGGGGCTGGGTTTGGCGGGTTGGAGTTGTCGACTCGGCTCTCTGACGAGTTCGGCGACGGTGTCGACGTTGTCCTGATCGATCAGAGCGAGGCCTTCGTCTTCGGGTTCGCAAAACTGGACGTCATGTTCGGCCGGGCCGACGCGTCAGCTGTGCGACACGCCTACCGGGACATCGTCAAACCGGGCGTGCGCTTTGTGCAGACGAGAGTCCGGTCGATCGATCCCGTCGCCAAACGCGTTGTCACGGACGCTGGATCCTTCGATGCGGACATCCTGGTGGTTGCACTCGGAGCGGACCTGGCTCCCGCCGCGACGCCGGGACTCGTGGAAGCCGGTCATGAGTTCTATACCGTCGCCGGCGCGTTCGCACTTCGCGAGGTGCTCGACAGTTTCGCAGGCGGCCGCGTGGTTGTCGGCGTGACCTCAGCTCCGTTCAAGTGCCCACCTGCGCCAAGCGAGACCGCGCTCCTGATGCACGACCACCTCACCCACCGAGGGCACCGCGCTCACTCCGAGATATCGCTGGTCATGCCGATGGGCGTTCCGATCCCACCATCCCCCGCTGCGTCCGAGGCGCTGCTCACAGCATTTGGTGAGCGCGGCATCGACTGGTATGGCGATCGGGCCGTGCGCGAGCTCGACCCTGCCCGCAAGGTTGCGATCCTCAGCGACGGATCGGAGCTCCCGTACGACCTGTTCCTGGGTATCCCTGTGCATCAAGCGCCAAACGTCGTTGTGGAGTCCGGACTGACCGTCGACGGATGGATCCCTGTGGACTCGTTGACGTTGGAGACGGCATTCCCCGGCGTCTACGCGATCGGCGATGTCACCAGTGTCGGCACGCCCAAGGCGGGGGTGTTCTCAGAGGGACAGGCAATCGTGGTCGCCGATCGCATTGGTGCGCTCATTCGAGGCAGCGCCGGGTCGGCCGAGTACGGCGGACGTGGCATGTGCTACCTCGATTTCGGCAACGACGAGGTGGCGAAGGTGGACGTCACGTTCTTGAAGGGCGAACGACCGGTGGGCGATATGCAAGGACCCTCTCACGCGTTCGCCGCTGACAAGGCTGAGTTCGGCTCGAGCCGGCTCCGGCGCTGGTTCGGCGACAACGCAACGGAAGGTGACGCTGCCAAGGGTAGACCTTAAGACAATCCCTCAGAAGCCGCCTGGGTCCGTGCGTGCTCCAAAAGGGTCTGCCGGGGTGGATTGAAGACATCCACCTCGCGGCACGGAGTGCCGTGGGTGCGCGCCCCATGAGGCACCCAACTGGGAACGACCGCGACATCCCCCACGTGCATGGTGCGAACATCCCCGTCGATCTCGAACTCGAACTCACCCTCGAGCACGAGGACGATCTGTTCCTCCTCGTGGACATGCATCGGCGCCTCGGTGTTCGGTTCGAATGAGACGAAGTTGAGCATCGTGCGCTCACCAAGGACCGGTCGAAACAGGAGGCCAGGAACGAGCTCGACGGAGTCGATCGAGGCGACGTCGACGTAACGTCCCGGTGCAGTCGGCGTGCCATCTGCCCGAGTGGTGAAGTGCTGCTCGGCGTCAGTCATCGATGCTCCTACGATCAGTGCTGGCTGTACTGCGGCGGATGGTAGTCGTGCTGACGATGCCGATGCGACGAACACCGCCCAGCGGCACACGGGTGTGCGGGCGTGGAGCGGTTGACCCAAGCCGAGGCTCGACGTGGGATACCCGATCGAAGTCAGCCGCCTCGGACGGTTGTCGCAGGAGTGTGACGAGCGCCTCCTGCAGGTGCGAACACCCTGGCGAGCTATGGCGGTGTTGGGCACACGTCACGCACGGTCGCTCGGTGGTCACGAAAGTTCAAACGCTGCGATACCTCACAGGCTGAAGGGATTGGCCTGCGGGATGCTGTGGCCAGATCAGATGGAACAGAGATCGAGAGGGACCTCGCCTATGCCTCCCGAACGCGCCGCCTCGACCCTGAACCCAGGAGGCGGATTGCGGGAGTTGACCCGCTGTTTCGCGCGCGTCCCAGCGTTGCGCATCCACGCCAAGTCGACCGCGCTGCAGGTCTTCTGAGGCAGGCGCAGGGCGATGAAGGGAAGGGTCACGCCGGAGTCGACGGCTTTCAGCGCAAGCCGGGTCCGAACTCTATGGCCGTGTCGCGCCATCGCGGGACGAGGGTTGTTCGCCAAGTCGGCGCCGGGCTCATGGCCGGAGCGCTCTCGCTGTTGTCCGGCGGCATCATCGGCCACGCGCTCTCTGTCTCCACGACGACCCTGACCTCACCCACCAATCCCTCGGTTTGGGGGCAATCGGTCGTCTTCACCGCCACGATCACGCCGGCCGCACCTGCGCCAACCGGGACTGTCACCTTCCAGGACGCTGGGACCAACATTGCCGGGTGCGTCAATAGGGCAGTCGCCGCTGGGGCTGCTACGTGCACGACTGCCGCGCTCGCGGTTGGATCGCACACCGTCACCGCTATTTACAGCGGCAACGCGACGTACGCGACCAGCACATCAGCTCCCGTGACCCAGGTGGTCAACATGGGATCCACGACGACAGTCGTGGTTTCCTCGGTCAACCCGTCGGTGAGCGGTCAGTCGGTGACGTACACCGCCACGGTGAGCGCGGTTTCGCCCGCCGCAGGGACGCGGACCGGGACAATAGCGTTTGAGGATGGCGGAGTCGTCATCACCGGGTGCGGTGCCAAGGCAGTCGCGGCCGCGGGCACGGCCACGTGCGCCATCGCCTACACGGGACCGGGAACGCACACCATCACCGCGATCTACAGCGGTGACAGCAACTTCAACGGTTCGACATCGGCCGTTCTTACGGACACCGTGAATCTCGGCGCGACAGCGGTCGCGCTCAGTTCATCGGCAAACCCGTCGAGCACCGGCGCGAACGTAACGCTCACAGCCAACGTCACGGCCACGGCACCTGCTTCGGGAACGCGGACGGGGACCGTCGAGTTCCAGGTTGGCGGTGTCGACATCGCGGGCTGCAGCGCGCAGGCCGTGCCGGCCTCGGGGAAGGCAACATGCGTCACGAACACCCTGACCGTCGGGGCGGACACGATCACCGCCATCTACAGCGGTGACATCAACTTCGCCCCGAGCACATCGGCGCCCTTCACGCAGACGGTCAGCCAAGGCGCGACAACAACCAAAGTCGTGTCGTCGCTCAATCCTTCGAGTACCGGCGTCACCGTGACCTTCACCGCGACGGTCACAGCCACCGCTCCCGCCTCGGGGACGCGCACGGGCACCGTCGCCTTCGAGGATGGCGGTGTCGCCATCTCCGGCTGCGCCGCTCAGTTCCTCGCGGCGGCAGGCACCGCGACCTGCGCAACCAACGCGCTCGCTGCCGGGGCCCAGACCATCACCGCGGTCTACAGCGGTGACAGCAGCTTCATCACGAGCACGTCACCGGCACTGACACAGACAGTGCTCAGCACGACGACGACGACCGTCACATCGAGCGCGAACCCGTCGGTGTTTGGACAGAGCATTCAGTACACAGCGACTGTCGCCGGCGGTCCGACGGTCACCGGCACGATCACGTTCCGTGACGGCGGCTCGAACATCGCCGGTTGCGTCGCGGTGGCCGTAATCGCCGGTTCCGCGTCGTGCACCGTGTCGCCGACAGTGGCCTCGCACAACATCACCGCGATCTACAGCGGCGACGCGACCAACACAGCCAGCACTTCTGCCGGTAATGACCCAGGTCGTGACCGCCGACGCGACCACCACGGTGGTCATCTCGACAGTGAACCCGACGGTGTTCGGTCAATCAGTGACCTTCACCGCAACCGTGACCGCCAACGCCCCCGGGTCGGGCATCCCGACTGGCAAGGTCGCATTCGACAATGGCGCGGCCGCCATCGCGGGGTGCGGCGGGGTCACGTTGGTCGCCGGTGTCGCGACCTGTACCACAACCGCGCTGACGGTGGGAGTGCACTCGATCACCGGCGTCTACAACGGCAGTTCGAGCTATCTGACGAGCACCTCAACCGTCGTGACGGAGACGGTCAACCAGGGTTCGACCACCGTGGTTGCGGGATCGTCGCTGGACCCGTCGGTGTCTGGTCAGGCGGTGACCTACACGGCAACGGTCACGGTGGTCGCGCCCGCGGCGGGCACGCCCACAGGCACAGTCGACTTCCAGGACGGTGGCGTGACGATCGCGGGGTGCGGCGCGAAGACCCTGGCGGCGGCCGGAACGGCTACATGCGCCGTCACGTACGCCGGAGCCGGGACGCACTCGATCACGGCGATCTATTCGGGTAACGCCAGCTTCGCAGCCTCGACATCACCAACGTTCACGCAGACGGTCAACCAGGCGTCGACATCGACTGCTCTGGCATCGTCGCTGAATCCCTCGGTTACCGGTGAGCCCGTGACCTTGACCGCGTCGGTGAGTGTGATCGCCCCGGGATCCGGGACGCGAACCGGAACTGTGATGTTCGAGGACGGCGGGGTCACGATCGCAGGCTGCGCCGCAAACGCGGTGTCGGCCGCGGGCATCGCCGTGTGTGCGGCAGCGTTCGCCACAACTGGTGCGCACCCGCTCACAGCTCTCTACAGCGGCGATGCCAACTTCAGCGGCTCGACGTCGCCGACCCTCACCGAGACGGTCAACCAGGGTGGGACCGCAACCCTGGTGACCTCGTCAGCCAACCCCTCGGTGTCCGGTCAGGTCGTCCTTTATACGTCCACCATCGCCGCTCTCGCACCCGCGAGCGGCACACCCTCGGGCACGGCCACCTTCATGGACGGCATCATCACCATCGGCGGCTGCATCGCGCAGCCGCTGATCGGTGGGGTCGCGACCTGCAGCATCGCCTACCCCGGAGTCGGTAGCCACGCAATCACAGCTGTCTACAGCGGCGATCTCAACTTCACCGCATCAAAGTCGCCAAGCCTCACGCAGACCGTCATTCCGGCTTCGACGTCGACGTTGCTTGGGTCTTCGGTTGATCCGTCGGTCAGTGGACAGCCCGTCACCTTCACCGCAACCGTGAGCGTCCTGGTACCCGGATCCGGCGTCCCGACCGGCACCGTGGCGTTCCTGGACGACGGCACGACCATCGGCGGATGCGCCACCCAGCCGGTGACCGGTGCTGGTCTCGCAACCTGCTCTGACACATTCGCCAGCGCAGGTGCAGAGACCATCACCGCCGTCTACAGCGGTGACGCCATTTTCAACGGCTCAACGAGCGCGGCACTGACTCAGACGATCAACCAGGGCGCGACCACGACGGCGGTCACACCGTCGGTGGACCCCTCAGTGTCCGGTCAGTCGGTCTCATATACCGCTTCCGTGTTCGCAGTCACACCCGCAAGCGGGACACCGACCGGAACAGCCGCTTTCCTGGATGGCGGGGCGACCATCACCGGTTGTGGCGCGCAGCCGCTTACGGGCGGAGTCGCGTCGTGCCCTGTGGTGTACGCCGGTGCCGGCACACACGAGATCACTGCTGTCTACAGCGGCGACCCCAACTTCACCGGATCGACATCTCCGGCTTTCACACAGACTGTCAACCCGGCAGCAACCTCGACATCGCTCTCATCCTTCGTGAACCCGTCAGTCACCGGGCAGTCGGTCACGATGACGGCGACGGTGAGTGTGAACTCACCTGGTTCCGGCACACCGACCGGCACCGTCTCCTTCGAGGACAACGGTACGGTCATCGCGGGATGCACCGCCGAGCCCGTGATCAGTGCCGGCATCGCAACGTGCGCTGACTCGTTCGTTGCGGGGGCGGAGGCGATCACGGCCGTCTACAGCGGTGATGCCAACTTCATCAGCTCGACGTCTCCCATCCTCACGCAGACAATCATCCAGGGTGCGACGGCGGCGGTGGTCGCCGCGTCGGTGAATCCGTCGGTGGCTGGCCAAGGCATCTCCTACACCGCCACCGTGTCCGCCGTTGCACCCGCCAGCGGGACCCCTACCGGGGCGGTCGCGTTTTTGGACGGCGCATCGACAATTCCCGGATGCGCAACGCAAGCACTGGTCGCCGGATTGGCGTCGTGCTCCGTGACCTACGCCGTAGCCGGCAGCCACGCGATCACCGCCGTCTACAGCGGTGATCCCAACTTCATCGCATCGACCTCAGCGCCGCTGAACCAGCAGGTCATGCTGGGCGCATCCACGACGACACTGACGTCGCCAGCCGACGTCTGGGCGGCCGGTCAGCCCGGGATCTTCGATGCGACGGTCGCTCCGGTCGGGGCGGCACGTGTCACCCCGACCGGGACCACCGCGTTCATGGACGCCGGTGCCCCGATCCCCGGATGCGCTGCACAGCCAGTCGTTTCCGGGAAGGCATCGTGCAGCGTCGCCTTCACCGATACCGGTGCGCACCCCATCACAGCCGTCTACAGCGGTGATGCGGCCCTGGCGGCTTCGACGTCACCAACGTTGCTGTTGTCTGTCTACGACGATCCGCCCACGCCGGACGCCGGAGAGTCAACGTCATCGACTTCCTGGGGGTACATCGCTATTCTCGGCGGCGTGTTCCTAGTTTTCCTCGTAGGGTGTGCACGCCTCCGGCGTAGGGACGCCGACGGGGCTGAGTTTGCGAGGCCCCTCTCGACGACGGCGACCCAGGTACACCGGTTGCGCGAGCGTCACGCTAACGAGGCCGCCAGCCTAGATTTGGTGAGCGACGAATAACCTTGGGGATTCGCTGATCCAGAATTACTCGTTCGTCGATGCACCTCCCGATGTTGATGTGGTGACTGGAATATCGTTGTTGCAGCAGGCAGTTCGCCTCACTGTGCAACGACTGATCCTTTTTTGGAGTGACTGACAGCGTGCGTCTAAAAGGTCTCAAAATGACGCGAAAAGTCGACGTGATGATACCGATTTAGTCGTTGCTTCGGCCACACGCGGCGTGCCGAGCCGCGCTGGCAGCGCGCCTCCATGCTGGGCTCGACCACATCGCGATACTTCTCGCGACCGATGAACGGACCGATCCCGATGGCAACTCCTGGACTGTGCAGGAGTCGTATGCGAGAAACCACAGCCGCCAGTCTGCTCCGTAGGCCGATGCTCTTCGCCCGTCGACCGGGAGGCTCCGCCCTCGTCGTCTCTTCCGGTGACGGCCTGCTCGGCCACCCAACGCTCATCTCGCTGGGCAGCCTCGAAGGGTTGGCTTAACGACGGACGAGGTTCTCCAGCTCGGTGCTCCGTCGGCGGTGTCCCACTGGTGGGTTGGGAGTACGCCTCGCTTCGGCCCTGCAAGCACCTCGGAGCGTGGCTCCCGGCTGGCGTGCGAGCCATGGCAGCGCTAGGCCGACGGAGACGAACTCATGCGTGCACCGACCCCGGCGCGGCGCCGTTCTGCCACTACAGGCTCGGCCACACCCGTCCTGCATCAGGCCTTGGCGTATGCCGCCATGCCAGCGAAGTCGAGGACGACGCAGGGCTCATCGCCCTCCACCCACCCGTCGTGGCCGGGTGGGATGTCGACCACATCGCCGGGCCCAACTCCGACTTGGACCCGTCGTCCATCTCGATTACCTGCCGGCCTGACAACACGTACCCGAGGTGGTGTGCCTGACAGCTCGCGGTGCCGGCGATTGGCTTGACGTGCTCGGACCAGCGCCATCCGGGCTCGAAGGTCGCCTTACCGACCACGCCGCCCGTCATCTTCACTATCTCGACCCGTCCCTTGTCGGCCATCGGACGCACCTCGTCAGGCGCGCCAAAGCTCTTTCTCTCCACCGCTGGCATGGCTTCCACCTCCGAAGGGCCTCTTATTAGCCGCTCGGCAGCGACTCTGCGCCGGCCAAGGTCCGGTCCACAAGTCCCGCTGGCTTCTCGACGCCTTAGGGCGGCGACCGAATTCATAGGATCCACGGGTTGGTGTCGCCGGCCGCTCCATCAGTACAGCCCGTCCGAGCGGTTGCAGTACGAAAGCACCTCGGAGGGGAACGTCCTGACGTTGAACGGCTTGACGATCACGGCGGCGAATCCTGCGCGTGCGAAGCGGGCGCGATCGACAGGCATCACCGACGCTGTGACGGCCACGACCGTGATGCCGGCGGTGACCGGGTCGGCCCGGAGATGTTCCAACGCCGTCACTCCGTCCATCCCAGGCAGCTCAATGTCCATCAGGATGATCTCGGGCGCTGCTTCCCGCGCGACTTGCAGGCCGGTTTCGGCGTCGACCGCCGCGAGCACACGGAACCCGTGGTACTCGAGAAGGTCTCGGGCGAGCTTGAGGTTCTTCTCGTTGTCCTCGACGATAAGTACTAACTGGCCGTGGGCGAGAGAGGTCATGGTGCTGGCGCTGCCGCGGTCAGGGGGATCTCGGGAGACACCGAATCGGCTGACGGCTCGGTCGTTGCGGTCTCGGTCACGGCGTGACTCTTCGGCACCGTGAAGGTGAAGGTGCTCCCTTGTCCGAGTGCGCTCTGCACCGTCAACTGGCCACCGTGCAACTGAACGAAGCGTCGTGACAGGGCCAATCCCAGACCCGTCCCAGGCTGCACCTTGGACGTCCCGGCCTGCTCGAACTCCTCGAAGATCCGCGCCTGATCGGCAGGTGCAATCCCCACACCGTCGTCGCGTACGGTGATCGCCACGTCCTCGCCATCGCCGGTCGCCACCACATCGACGTGCCCACCTCGATCGGTGAAGTTCAACGCGTTCGAAAGCAGGTTGAAGAGGACCTGCTTGAGCAGACGTTCGTCCGCCTCGATGGTCCCGATACTCGGGTCGACCTCAAGTTGGAGGGTGATCCCTTGGCGCGTGGCGCGCTCGCGCATCAACGAAACCGAGTTTTGCAACACCTCCGGCAACGAGAAGGTGCTGACCTGCAATTCGAGGCGTCCCGCCTCGATCTTCGAGAGGTCGAGGATGTCGTTGATCAGCGTCAGGAGGTGCCGTCCCGACGAGTGGATGTCATTGATGTACTCCATCTGCTTCTCGTTCAGCTGGCCGAACATCTGGTCGCGAAGCACATCGGAGAAGCCAATCACCGCGTTGAGTGGTGTGCGCAGCTCATGGGACATGTTTGCCAGGAACTCCGACTTGTGCTTACTCGCGGCTTCCACCTCTTGATACAGCCGCCCCAGCTCGTCGTTCATGCGATTGAGATCGGCCGCGAGCGCCCCCAATTCGTCGCGGTTGTCGACCTGGACATGCTCCGAGAAATCGCCCGCACCGATCGCAGCGAGGCGAGCGCGCATCTTCTTGACTGGACCGACAATCGTCCAGGAGAGCACGATGCCGAGGATCAATGCTAGGAGGGCGCTTCCGGCGGCGACCCCGATGAAGAGGTGTTGCGATGCGAGATTCGCACTGTCGTCTTCCGAGATCAGGGTGGCTTCAGAGCCCTCAGTCAAGCTGACGAGAGATGCCGCACTCGGGAAGAGCCCCGCGCCGTAGGTGTTAACTGGATCCAAGAGCGGTTGGTCGAGCTGATAGTTGCCTTGCTCGTCGCCGTCGATCACCGTCGTCAAGGCAGTGACGAGGGATTCGTATTCCGAATTTATTCTGGCGAGGGTTGTCTTTTCGTCATTCGGCGGCACGAACCCCAGGTCGCTGCCCGCCGTCAGCGGCGAAATCAACGAGAGTGCTGCCATGATCTTTCCGTCCGCCATGTAGACAGCGGGAACGCCATCGGTATCGGGCGTCGCCGGGCAGCGGACCGTCGGCTGCGACAGGCACAGCACAGGGAAGTCGCGGTCTGTCATGAACTCCGCGAGTTTGTTTGTGTCGACCTCAAGCTGTAGATACTTGGCGAGCCGTTCCGGTAGCTGACCGAGCGCGTCGGCTCTACTGTTTGACTGATTCAGGACGTTGAGGCCAAGGACGCCGACGGTCACCAAGAGAACCACAACGATGGCAAAGGCTGCCAAGAGCTTGCGCTGAACACTCGCTGGGGCCCGCGCCGCGGCGCGAACCACTGGGTTGTCAGTTAAGGTCGGCACGGCGAAACGCTCATGAGCGCCCTAGCATATTCGTCTGTGGATCGGCACACCCACAGGAGGCGCGAACCGTCCCGCATGTCTCGCCCTGCTCACACCCTTATCCTGGAAGGCCATGGCCCCGTGTTCAGTCAGGTGGCCGACACAATTGCTGTCCACTAGACGACAGCGCTGGCCTGGGTCTGAGACGGAGACTCGGTCACTGAGGTGCCGATGAGCATTCTTGGTAACGGAGGCTTCGAAGGCTAGTGGGCAAGCGGCGCAACTCCGGTCCCGCAGAGGACGTACCCGAGTCCACCGCTGGGCTTTGGGCCGACGCCGGCCCCGGTCCGTTGGACGGGCGACAGCGGTGGCATTTCTCACGGCGCTCGGCGTCGTCGCGTGCGGAAGAAGCGCCAGCGTGCTTGTGAAAACTCCGTCAGCCTCGACCGGCAGCGCGCAGTTGACGATCAACATCACATTGACTGGAGTGGTCGCTGAAACGGGCCAGCTGGTACAGCCCGTTGCTGCGACGTGCGCGGCATTCGCCCAGGGTCGAGACTACACGTTCCTGATTCCATCCGGGCCGGCACACGCGACGCTCGCGGGCAACGTGTTCAAACTCGTCGCGCCGATCGCACAATACGTAGGCCCCGGGGGCTACACCCAGAGTACGGTTGGGTTTACAGGCAACCAGCTCACCACCCGAATCACGGTCGGTCCCGCAGGTGCGCCGGTGACGTTCGCTTCTCAGCAGTCATCAGAAGAAGCGGCGACCGTCTTCGCCGACGGGTCAGGCTCGTTCACCTTCCTCGAGTGGGGTGACCTGACGCAGGTGCTACCTATCAACGGCAACGACAATGAAAACGGCGTGATTACATGGACATGCACCTCCCTGCCGCGATAGCTCGCCCTTGTGCGCGCCGCCACGGGTCTTGTGGTGTGGCTCGGCGACAACGCCTATCGCGTCCTTGGGTCTCGGCAGGCGTGGCGTGGGCCGCCGTAAGCATTGCTGCGTGCGGCGGTGGTACCAACGCACCCAGCGCAGCCCCCTCTGCAGCGAGTGGCACTGCCCGGCTGACGATCAACGTCACGTTGACAGGAGTGGTGGCTGAAACCGGCCAGCTGACCCAGCCCGTTGCCGCGAGCTGTGCGACATTCGCACAGGGTCACGACCACACGTTCTTGATCCCCTCCGGACCAACACGGGCAACGCTCGCGGGTAACGTCTTCCAACTCATTGCGCCGATTTCCCAATACGTAGGGCCGGGTGACTACAGCCTCATCACGAATGGCTTTGCAGGGAATCAGTTTACTACCGGGATCACGCTCGGCCCAACAAGCGCGCCCGAGAGGTTCAGCGTTGGCTTTGGATCGGAAGAGGCAGCGACGGTCAACACCGATGGATCGGGCTCATTTACGTTCCTCAGCTGGGAGGACTCATCGCTCTTAACATCACTGTATGGGAACATCTATGAAAACGGCACGATCTCATGGTCATGCAGCACACTGCCCGGCTAGCTTACGCTCGCGACCCCGATCACACTAGGGAACCGCAATCACGACGTACTTGGGTGCGGGTGTCGAGGCGCCCAGCGACGCAGTCGGACTGAGTGCGCGCTGCTACCGACGATAGACTGGACGTAGGAGCGACTTTCGTGCCTTCCGAGGACGGGTTCTCGTTTGCGCCCTCATCGGTATTTAATACGAAATTACTCGTTGCTTGGTGAGGTCGAAACCACTCGCTGGAGATCCGAATCAACGCGTTGCGAGTGGTCAAGCCGTTTTTGTGTGAATTCGGTGGAGTCCTGATGACGTCGGTGACGTGGATAGGCTGCTTGCTCGCTCGAATGCGACTCCGACCTTCTCAGTGATGGAGCGATATCAGCGACACTGTGCCGTCCAAGTCGACGACATACGCGGTGCCGTCGCCCTGATCGACGGCGACGTTCCAGGGCGCGCGTCCAACTGCAACCTTCGGTGGTCTTTGGCCGCAGCCGCTATGGTCTCCAGCGTTACAGGTCGCCCCGTTGATCACCGAGACGCTCGTGTCCTGCAGGTTGGTCACGTAGATCGTCTCTGTGGCGGCATCCAGCGCAACACCGACAGCGCCGTACCCGGCCGCCACCGTTGGCGGCGTCTGGCCGCAGCCTGAAGTATCGGAGCCATTGCAGGTGGCGCCATTGACGACCGAAACCGTCCCTTGGAAGTCGCCCTGAGCGTGGTTCGCCACGTAGACGGTGTCGGTTGTCGGGTCCACCGCCAGCTCGCGCGGATCGCTGCCGACGGTGATTATCGCCGGTGCCTGACTGCATCCCGCCGTGTCGACTGCGTCACAAGTCTTGCCGTTGATCACATACACCGTGTCGGCGGTCTGGTTCCCGTAGGTCACGTTTGTGACGTAGAGGGTGTTCGTCTGCTGGTTGATGGCCACGGCGAGGTCTGATGCACCACCGGCCGACTGTCCGACCTGCAGGGCCGCCGGCGTCTGGCCACAGCCGACGGTATTTTCTGCGTCGCAGGTGGCTCCATTGAACACCGAGATGAGATTCGGCCCGCTGCTGGTGATGGTGGTGACGTACACGGTGTCAGTTGTTGGATCGACCGCGATGCCATCGGGGTTTCCACCGGGGACGTTCAACATTTCAACCCGAGCGCAGCCCGCTTGGTTGCCGGCGTTGCAGGAGTGAGCGTTGATCACCGATACGGCGCCGCCCGAACCTGGGCCGGTGCCCTGGTCGGCGACAAAGACGGTATGGGTTCGCTGATCGACAGCCACGCCAACGGGATTTGGACCCACCGCAACTGTCGACGGAGGCGCTGTGCACCCAGAAAGCCGATGGGCGTTGCAGGCGCGAGTGTCGATCAGCGCCACGGCGTTCGCACCGGAGGTCACGTAGGCGGTGTGGACCGTCGGGTCGACGGCGAGCCCGAAGGGTTGTGGTATCGACACCGCGGGTGCCGGTCGGCGACACCCGCTGGTATTGGCGGCGTCACACCGGGAGGCGTCGATGATCGAGACGTCATTGCTCACCTGGTTCGCTGCGTACAGCGTTTGGGTCAGCGTATTGACGGCGACGAACTCCGGATCCTCGCCCGTGTGGATGGTCGGCGGGGCCAGCGTTGCGCACGCCGCCAGGTGACGGCCGTTGCACACTTGGGTATCGATCACCGACAGATCATCGTCCTGCTGGTTCACCACATAGACCGTGTGGAGTGGCACGTCCACGGCGAGAAAGAAGGCGGTTTCGAAACCCGTAGGTGGGGCGACGTTCACGATGCCGGGCTCTTGCGCCGCACACCCCGCAAGGTTACTGGCGTTGCACGAACGTCCATCCCACGCGGACATGGTGTTGTTCGAGTAGTCGGCGGTGTAGATCGTGTCGTTCGCGGCATCCACGGTGACGCCACTGACCGCCGGAGCGCCGTTGAGCATTCCGACCGTGCCGCAGCCCGTCTGCACTGTCGCATTGCACGTGGTCGCGCTGAACGCAGAGACGCCGCCGTTTTCAGCCACATAGACGGTGTGGGTGGACTGGTTGACTGCGAAGTCGCCCGGCCCGCCGCCGACGGTCATCGTCGGTGGGGTGTAGTGCGAGCACCCCGCCAGATCGGTCGCGTTGCATGTCGACGAATCAATCATCGAGACGGTGTCGTCGGTGAAACTCGGTCCCGGGTTGGCCACGTAGACGGTGTGATTCGCAGAATCGGCGAAGATCCCGAACGGGAAGGGCCCGACTCGCACCTGAGCCGGTTTTTGGTTACACCCCCACGTTACCCGCGCATTGCAGGTCGCTCCATTGAAGACGGCCACCGTGTCACTCCCGGTCTCCCCGTCCAGGGTGACGTACACGGTGTCGGTTACTTGATCGACGGTGACTGTCGAGGGCAGACTCCCAACCCTGATATTTGGCCACGGCCCCTTGCAACGCGAGACATCCTTGGCCTGACAGTGGCGTCCGTCAATCACCGACACCGTGTTGCCGCCTGGGTTGGGGCCGTTTGCATTGCTACCGTTCGCTGAATAGATCGTGTCAGTAGCGGTGTCGATCGCCAGCGCGGATGGCCCTACCCTGACATGTGCCGACCCCACCAGCGCGGACCCAAAGCTGCCGCTGCGATTCGTCGAATCCGCGCCTGAGACTGCCCTCGTTCCGCTCGGACGCGCGGCATTGTCCGCTGTCCGGGAGCTCGCACCCGCTTGAATCGACCCTCCGACTGTCGTGAATACGCCAGCGATCACGACGCCTACCAAGAAACGATGTCTCTCGAGCCGCATGACCTGCCTCCACGCCTTTCCTGAGGTGCCCGAGCATGGACCGTCCGAGGCACGAAAGCAAGCCCCGGCTGATCAGTAGGATTGAGGGGCCCACGCCGAAGGCACCGGTCAGAACTGTGCGGTCAAGCGGATCTCGGATCCCTCGCTCCCCTCGCCTGTCGACGCCGTTCGAAGGCTGCTCATTTGAAAGAGCGTCCGACGCGACCTGCGCAGGGATGGCCGCCTCCGCGGACTCGACTCCCATGAGCGTTCGTCGTGCAGTCGTCGCCATGGAGTGGCAACAATCGGCCCTAACCCCCAGAAGCTCTGAGGGTCGTGTTTCGGGACCGCGCGTTCAGATTGTCTGATGCCACATCATCTCTTCTACATCTGTCCCGCGATGTCGTAACCGTCGAACTCCAAAGCGACGGCTAATCAGCTGAGGCCGATGCTGGTCATCGACTGATCCAAGGCGGGGTCGCCGCCACTGTCTTCGAGGCCTGGTCGGGACGGGATCGGCCGAGCGGCAGCCAGCGCCCTCGCGTGGTCCGTGTCGGTAGTACCATGAAACTGTGATTGGGCAAAAAACCGTGCGTCAGGCAACCACGCAGCGCCGGCAAGCGGCAACGGGATCGAAGCGCCAAGACCGCGTGGCTGCCGCTATCCAGAGGATCGCGCACACGGACCGGCCCATCCTCAAGGCACTCGCGGCCTTCGACCGTGGCGAGCGCCCCGCCGCCTGAGCCGCCTTACTACCTCACACCGGCGGACCTGGTGCGCTGCCACGCAGCGGCCCTGGAAGTTGCTGAGTCGACAGCTCGACATCACATGCTCCACCGCGACGGCTTAGTCGCCGCCCTCGAGCGACCGCGATGGCATGCTCATTACCGGAACGCTGACATCATCAACCAGGGCGCCGTCTTAGCCGAAGGTTTGGTGGCGAGTCACGCCTGGGTAGACGGGAATAAGCGGACGACATGGGTCGCCTTGCGCACCTTCCTCGAGGTGAATGGCCTCGTCTGGCTCGCACCACCCGAAGTGAGTGATGCGGTCACTCAAATGACCGGACTAACCACACGTAGAGTAGATGCGCGAGAGTTCGCTGCCTGGCTTCGCGTTCGCCTTCGGGAGCGTCGCCGGGGCTAGATTCCTTGCGCAAGTGTCGCTTCGGTGATCGATGACTGCCTGATGCCCCAGCAGTGACTAGGGGCGATCTGCGAAGCGTCGAGCGCATCGTCGGCATCGATTGATACGAAATTAGCCGCTGCGACGTGTAGCCATTGGCGAGCGTTCGACAAGCGAAATGGATCCCTGCGTCCAGCAGCGAGAAGGAGACAGGGCGCTTGATACCGCACGTAAACGCGACGAACTCAAGGTCGTCTTTCGCAAATCCCGTGTGGTTGTTACGTGCGTACCCGCTGGCAAACGCGGTTCAGCAGCGATCAAGATCTGGCGATTCGTGACCCGTCGAATCCGAGAACTCTCTGCGGATTCCCTCGCAGGATTGAGTGAGGCGTCGAGCCGTTTAGTGCGCCCGCAACGGCTCGAAGCGCGCGGTGAAGTGGCGCAGGGCGGGCGGCTCCTCCACGATCCGGTATCCAGGAAGGTCTCCAGCGTGCGTTGCCACCTCGCGGCACACCGCAATGACGTAGTCGATATGGCTCTGCGTATACGTGCGTCGCGGGATCGCCAGTCGGACCAGATCCATATCCGCGGGTCGCTCTGAGCCGTCAGGCTGTCGACCGAACATCACCGTACCGATCTCACAGCTTCGGATCCCGCCCGTCTCATAGAGGGCGACCGCCAAGGCCTGGCCCGGGTATTGGAGTGGTCTGATATGCGGCAACAACCCACGGGCGTCGACGTAGATCGCGTGTCCCCCAGGCGGCTGAACGATCGGGACGCCGAGGCCCGTCAACGCTTCGCCGAGATACGCCGTCGAGCGGATGCGATAGCGCAAGTAGTCGTGCTGAACCACTTCACGCAGACCTTGGGCGATCGCCTCTAGGTCACGCCCCGCTAGACCGCCGTAGGTAGGGAAACCCTCAGTAAGAATGAGTAGGTTGCGACACTGCGCCGCGAGGTCATCGTCGTTCATCGCGAGCCAGCCGCCGATGTTGGCGAGCCCATCCTTCTTGGCGCTCATGGTCATGCCGTCCACGAGCCCGGACATCTCGCGCACGATATCGCGCACTTCCCGCTCCTGCTGATCCGGCTCTCGCTCGCGGATGAACCACGCATTCTCAGCGAACCGACACGCATCGAGGAACAGCGGAACCCCGTAGCGGTCGCACACTTGTCGAACGGCACGCAGATTCGCCAAAGAGACGGGCTGGCCGCCGCCTGAGTTGTTCGTGATAGTGATGAACACAACTGGGACCGAGCCGTCGTGAGACTTGAGGAACTCGTCGAGCCGGTCGACATCCATGTTGCCCTTGAACGGATGCTGTGCTGAAGGATCGTGCCCCTCTGGAATGAGCAAGTCCACCGCTTCCGCGCCAGTGAACTCGACGTTGGCACGCGTGGTATCAAAGTGCGTGTTGTTCGGCACGCTCTTGCCCGGTCCGCCGACGGCGGTGAAGAGGATCTTTTCCGCCGCCCTGCCCTGGTGCGTCGGGATGACGTGCTTGAACGGGAAGAGATCCTGGACCGCTTCGAGGAAGCGAAACCATGACGGGGAGCCCGCATAGCTCTCGTCGCCGTGCTGAATGGCCGCCCACTGATCCCGTGACATCGCGCCGGTACCGGAGTCGGTGAGCAGGTCGATGAGAACGTCATCGGAATGCAACGCGAACAGGTTGTACCCGGCGACGACCACGGCCCGCTGACGTTCCTCCCGCGTCGTCATGCGCAGCGGCTCAACGGAATGGATGCGGAAGGGCTCGATGATGGTTTGCAGTTGCATGGGCGGCATCATGCGCGCCGACGAGACTGGCTGGCTAGCTGGGACGCCCAACGGCAGTGGATCACCAGGCCGTACCATCGCCGGCGAGCGGATGATGACCTACCGGGAGAAGATCCGCCAGCTGGACAGCCTGGCGACACCAGCCCCCTGGGCCAGCGACGGAGAGCTGTACGGCGTGCGAGCGAACGGGTCGTTCATGCCCCTCGGCTTCGCACCGCACCGCCCGCTGGACGGGCGCCTCATCGTGGTCTATCGGTCGGCCTTGATGCACCTGCTCGATGCCGTGGATGCCGTCGAAAGCCTCGCACTGCGCGCGAGCGCCAACCCGTCAGTGTCGGCGGCCATCGGCATCCGCCAGATCCTGACCATCCTCGAGGCCACTGATGGCGCAAAGGCTTCCTTCATGGATAGTTTGGCGGAACTCGACCGCGCGACGACGCCGCCTCCGTGGGATCCAGGACACCTGGTGCTCGGCATGGAACTCGATGCCGAGCTTCGGTCATCGCTCGGAATTGCCACTCCCAGGGTGGGTGACTGTCAGCTCATCGCCGTGGCGCGGGTTGCGGTGCCGAGGGCACTCGAGCTACTCGCGTTCGCTGCAGCGATTGTCTCGCAGCACGCGCACCGCGACGGCTCTCTCGGACGCGAGGAAGCGGCCGCCATCGCGGCAGCGGTATCTACATTCGACCAGCATCTCGCCAGCGAGGGACGTGGGACTGGGACCGTCTGAGGGTGCGTTGAGGTTATCCGAGGTTTACACGACGGAACGTGGCCGGTGATCTACAAGGGGATTCCCATGGCACGCGATTCCGACTCACTTCAGACGCGGTGCGAAGTCTTCTGAACAAAGGACCTGACCACCAACTGATCCAGAATCAGCACATCTATCTCAGGCGCCTCCGCCACGCGCGCGGTGAACTCCGGATTTGGGCTGACTCGACAGCCTCGGTCGCGTGGGGATCGGACGCCGCTCGGCATGCCGACTCCTCGGCTCCGCAGCTCGACCTATCGGCCGCCCGCCAGATCCCGCGTCGACTGCGAACTCAGCCTCGACATGACCACCGTGGTCCGAGCGATATCAGGATCCGTGAACACGTCGAGATCGTCGCGGCTCTGCGTGGAAAACTCCGAGACGATGGCGCCATCAGGCCCCGCCTGGAACCAGTGCAGCGTGTTGGGCGGGACGAGCTGTTGCTCACCGGGTCGCAAGACGACCTCGTGCCAGACGGTGTACGCACCCCGGTCGGCCTTGGCCGGCCAGCAGTTCGGCTGCTCCGCCGGCGGACCCTCGAGGTAGAGGTACACCAGGCCGCTGCGGCAGCGGAAGGTCTCCTCCTTGCCGGGAGTCCCGTCGAATGGCGGGTGGCGATGCTCGGGGCAGGTCTGGCCGGGGAACATCACAATCTCCTTGGCGCAGACCCGCTCGGTGTTGACGTACACGAGCACCTCGAGCCCCGTTTGCTCGAGTTCTGAGAGGCCGAAGTCGGCCACTTCGATGTTGTTGCGCTCCTCATCGGTTAGGACAAACCCCGCCTCTCCGAGCACCTGCGCCGCTCGCCGCTGCGCGTCCTGGATCTGATCGTGTGTCAACACAACTCGTACCTTAGTTTGTGACCATCTGCCGCAACACCTGCCGCCGATCCGGGATTCCAGCCGAGCAGCCGAGCGCGGTGCACGCGAGGGCGCCGGCCGCGCTCGCGAACCTGAGTGACCGCTCCACGGGCCAGCCCTCGAGGAGGCCGACGATCAGCCCCGCAGCGAACGCATCGCCGGCTCCTGAACCGTCGACGGCATCGACGCTCGGCGCAGTGACCTCCAGGATGTCAGTCGCGGAGCGAGCGAAGAGGCCCTGTGAGCCCATCGTGATGACCGCGGTTTTGGCGCCGGCTTTGTTGAAGCAGGCGGCCTGAACCTCCGGGTCCTGCTCGCCGGTCAGGTGGCTGGCCTCGTCGAAGTTGGGCAGGAAGAAGTCGACGCTCGGCAGGATCGAGCGCAGATCGTCCATTGAGGCGTGGCTGTCCCCGGGGAGAACCACATCCAAAACAGTTAGCGCGCCGGCCCGCTGCGCCGCATCGAAGAGCTCGACCACCGCTTCAGGGTGGAGGCCGGGTAGCACAAGGTACCCGCCGAGGTAGACGACATCGATGCCGGACATCGCTTCGGCGCCGAAGTTCCGTCCCGTGAGGTCGGCGTTGGCACCCACCGTGTGGATGTAGCGCCGGTCGTCACCGGCCACAGGAACGATCACCGTCTTTGCAGTACCCATCGTCTCCGACCGACCGATGAACGAGACGTCGATACCGAACTCCGACAGCGCGGAGATGACGAAATCGCCGAAGGAGTCGCGACCAACCTTCCCCACCACTCTGGAGCTGACGCCCAGCTTCGATAGGACCACCGCGACGTTGGCGGCGCAACCCCCGGCTCCCATGAGGAAGTCGTCGGTGACCAGGAGCTCGCCGGCCGCCGGGAGGCGAGGCAGCGGAGGTACGAAGAGGTCGCCGACGAGGATGCCCGCACAGAGAACGCGCGGAGTCATCAGCGTCCCGCGAGATCGAGGACGGTGCGAGCCGTCGAGAGATTGGTGACGAGGACGTTCACCATGCCGCTGTGCAGCGCTCCGAGGATCGCGTCTCCTTTGTCTCGCTCGCTGCAGATCGCGACAACGCACGGGATGCGCGCGAGATCCGGACGTCCGATCGCAACCACGCGATCCCCGATTCCGTCGGCAACGCCGCGGCCATCCGCGTCGAAAAACGAGCCGAGGATGTCGCCGACTGCCCCGCGATCACGCAGCCTGCGCATCTCGGCCATCGAGAAGCACCCCATTTTTACGACGGCGCTGTTATCTCGAGCGTTTCCGACCCCGATAAGTGCGATGTTCGCCGCGCGAGCGCGCTCGAGGCCTTCGCGCACAGCCTCGTGCTGCATAAACGCGTCGCGCACCTCAGGCGTCTCGGCATAAGCAGGCGCGTAGAGCATCTCGGCAGTGCCGCGGAACGCCTCGGCGAGGCGCCGACAGATCTCGTTTGGGTTGACTCCGCTATCGACCAGCGGCGATCCTCCGATCGCACTGACAAACGTCGCACTGCGGGGCGGAGGAGACCCGATGAAATCGGGGACCGCGCCGACATTCCTGCCCATGCCCAGCGCTACCACGTCTCCATCGCTGAGCTGGCGCGTGAGGAAACCAGCGGCCGCCCGCGCTACCGAGGCTCGCTGACCCAACTCTTCGGTCTGGTCGTTGACCAGCATGACCTGGTCGAGTCCAAACGCCGAGACCAGCGCAGCCTCCACCTGAAGGCTGATGTCGGGATGGACGTTGACAATGATCTCGACGATGCCAACCGTTCGGGCTCGATCCAACAATCTCCCAACCTTGGGCCGCGAAAGACGAAGGGAGCGAGCCACTGCTTCCTGTGTCATCCCTTCGAGGTAGTACTGCGATGCGACGCGGGTCATCAAGTCGATGTCGCCGTCGACGCCGCGTGCGCGGCTCATTGCTTCCTGCGGTGTCTCGCTTCGAGTGGCCATTCAGATCACGCGCTCGTTGCCGCCGTCGACCGGCACCTGTGCGCCGGTGGTGCTCGCAAAGGCGGGACCGCACATTGCGACGCACATCTGCGCGACGTCCTGACTCGTCACCTCGGCTCGCAGCACATTGTTGGCTCGATACTCGGTCGCAGTGAGGCCGTACTGGCGCGCGCGCGCTTCGACGAGCTCTTCCGTCCAGAGCGCGGTATCGAAGACCGCATTGGGGTGGATCACGTTGACCCTGATCCCATCCGCACCCCACTCCAGAGCGGCCACGCGCGCCACCTGCGTCAGCGCTGCCTTGGAGGCCGAGTATGCGGCGGCGCCGGGACCGGGGGCCATGACGTTCTTCGAGCCGATGACAACAACCCGACCGCCGCGCGGTGCGAGTCGCAGGAGTGGATGCAACTCATGCAGGAGCACGACTGCGGCTTCGGCGTTGACGCCCATGGCCGATCGCCACACTCCCAGATCCAGCCCATCAAGGCGCTGACTCGGCGGGAAGACGCCGGCATTGAGAACGGCGATATCGATACCACCAAAGCGCTTGACCGCGGCTTCAATCGCGATTGCCACCTGTTCGGGATGCGTCACATCACACGGGAGGCCGAGCCAGGCGGGGCCGGTGGCCACGTCTCCGATCCCGGGGTTGAGATCCAGACCGACGACCGCCGCGCCTTGCTGAAGCAGGAGCTCCGCGCAGGCGCGACCGATACCTGAAGCCGCCCCTGTCACGAGCGCGACCTCGCCGGTGAAAGGCGCCTGCGTTCCCTTGCCGAGCTTGGCTTGCTCCAAGTCCCAATATTCGACGTCGAAGATGTCCTCAGCCGACAGGGCGCGGTAGCCACCCAGGTCGGTCGCGTCGAGGATGATCTCGATGGTGTGCCGGTAAACGTCCGCTGCGACGGACGCGTCGGCCGCGGATCGGCCTGCCGACGCTACTCCCATCTGCGGATCGATGACGACCCGTGGTGCGGCATCGAGCATCTTCAACGGTGCCGAGGACTTGCCGGCGTGTTCCGCGAAGTAGCGCTCGTAGTCGCGCGCGTAGGTCGCAACGTCGCGTCCCAACATCGGGAGTCGCTTGGTGCGGATCACGTGGTCAGGCGTCGCCGGACCCTGCTGAGAGATGACCGACACGTCCGCACGATTGGCGAATGCAGTGGCGCTCGGTCCGTCGTCCACCTGAAGAATCATCGGGACTTCGGTCACCTCTGATATCTCGCAGCGAAGGCGGGCGATCTCCTGCGACGAATATGAGCTCGACGTCGGCGCCGAGGATCGGCTCCTCTCTCCGACATGTTGCTGGATGTATGCCTCGGCCAGCGACACCATGTCGATCATTCGCTCATACAACTCGCGAGCAGTCGGTGCCCAGGTGAAGATGCCATGGTGCATCAACACCATGCCGATCGTCGAGCCGCCATTCAGCTGCGGATACAGCTCGGCGCAGAGCGCGGCCAGCTTGAATCCGGGCATCACGTACGGAATGTGCAGGAGACGATCGCCGTAGACCTGTTCGATCAGCGCGGCTCCGTTCACCGAATTCGTGAGCGTGAGCACCGCATCCGCGTGCGTGTGGTCGACGTACTTGAAGGGGACGATGGCGTGGAGAATCGCCTCGACCGACGGGGACGGCGCGGCAGGATCGATCGTGCCGACCCGGAGCTCCCGAGCCATGTCTACGTCAGAGAGTTCGCTGAGCTCGGCGAGCGAAAGCAGCTGGTACATCCGAACCGGCGCGAAACCGGCTGGTTCGATGCTGGCCAAGTCCCAGCCACTGCCCTTGACCCAGAGGATGTCCTCGGTGTCACCAAAGATGTTGGTCTCGGTGCGCTTCAACGACGTGTTGCCACCACCGTGGAGGACCAATCGCGGAGTCCTGACCAAACAGGCGCGACGTGTACGCCCGGAGCTCCAGCTCGGTCTTGCACGCCGCTGCTTGCTCGTCGTCCCAACGGCTGGTCACCCGGGTCGGCGCGGTGCTGCTGGCAGTCATGTCGCCTCGCCTTCATCACCGTCAGCGACATCCGACGTTTCCTGCGCAGCCAGTTCGACGTCGCGCACCGTGATGACACCATCCTGGCCGGTGCCCCCAATGATGCTGAGATCGACGCCAAGCTCGTTTGCCAATCGTCGCGCGGCAGGCAGCGCAGAGACTGTCCCGGGCGCATTCACGGGCGAAAGACGCGCATCTTCCGCGAGCGGCGTAGAGATGGTTCCTTGGCTCTCAGTTGCAGCTGCTGTTGTCGGGACGCCAGTGGAATCGCCGCCATCCTCAACTCCAACGGGCGATGCCGGCACAGTCTCACCCGGAGCGCCGACGTAAGCCACGGGCGAGCCGCTTCGCACGGTCTCTCCAGCATCGCGCAGGACTTTGAGCAGCGTCCCGGCGGCCACCGACTCCACCTCGACCTGCGCCTTATCGGTCTGCACGCTGAACAGCGATTCCCCCAGCGCGACCGGATCGCCTTCCTTCTTCAGCCACTCGACGATCACCAACTCATCGGTCGTCTGACCCAACGATGGCATGTCGATGCGCTGCGCCATAGTTCTTTTCAGCCTTCGCAGCAGCGTTGGATCGCTGCTTTAATTCGCGCCTGCGATGGCACGACGGTCTGCTCCATCACCGGGGCCACCGGTAGCGGAACGTCATGGCTGGCGACCCTACGGATCGGTGCCTGCAGCGAGTAGAGGCACTCCTCTGCGATCCTGGCCGCAAGCTCGGCGCCCCAACCTCCGGTGAGCGTGTCCTCGTGGGCGATCACCAAACGGCCGGTCTTTCTGACTGACGCGAAGATGGTCTCCTCGTCGAGGGGGAGCAGCGTCAGCGGATCGATCACCTCGCAGTGGATACCGTCCGGCGCCAGTTCCTCGGCGGCAGCGAGCGATCGGTAGAGGCTCATGTGCGTCGCCACCACGGTGACCGACGTCCCCTCGCGCTTCACCACCGCTTTGCCGATCGGGAAGAAGTACTCCTCCTCGGGCACGTGCGCGGTGAGATCCATACCTCCGGCCTGCTCGCGTCCCTTGCTGCCGTAGAGAAGCTTGTGCTCGAAGAAGAGCACGGGATCGTCGTCGCGCACAGCGCTCTTCAGCAGTCCTTTGGCGTGGTACGCATCGGAAACACACACGACTTTGAGTCCGGGTACATGCACGAAGTAGCTCTCCGGGCACTGGCCATGCTGCGCACCCCGATTCGCGGTGCCGACCGGACAGCGGAGCACCATCGGGACGCTCAACTTCCCGTTCGACATGTAGCGCATCTTCGCCGCCTGGTTGACCAGCTCATCCATGCACTCGAAGAGGAAGTCCGCATACTGCAGGTCGGGGATGGGTCGCATTCCCATCAGCGCAGCGCCGATCGCGGCGCCCGCAATCGCCTTCTCGCTGATCGGGGTGTCGATGATGCGATCGTGACCGAACTCTTCGGTCAGTCCGAGGTACACACCGAACGCACCTCCGAAACCACCGGGGATGCCCACGTCCTCGCCGATGAGAAAGACCTTGTCGTCGTGGCGCATCTCCTCGGCGATCGCTTCACGCAGCGCCTCGGCAATCGTGAGCCGGCGTTCGCCGTTCACCGGCGGCGCAGTGGCTGTCACGGCGTCGACTCCCTGCCGATCACGGTCGCGTACGCGCCGGTCAGCGCGTCCTCGGCGCGCGGAAGCGGTGACTGCCGCGCAAACTCGATGGCGTCGTCGAGCGCCGCCTCGACCTGCGTGTCCGTCTCATCGAGGACTGCTTCGCTGACGGTCACGGCGAGGCGTTCGCGGAGGCGGACGATCGGATCACGCTCCTTCCACTCGGCCTCCTCATCGGGGCTGCGGTAGCCTCTGACATCACCGCGACTGTGGCCGGCGAAGCGGTAGGTCTTGAACTCGAGAAGCACCGGGCCGGCTCCCGCGCGCGCGTCGCCGACCGCGCGTCCGGCCGACTCGCGCACGGCGAGCACGTCCATCCCGTCGACGATCTCTCCCCGCACACCATATGCAGCCGCGCGAGTCGCGACATCCGGGACGAGGCTCGTCTGGTGGAACGGAGTGGAGGCGCCGTACAGGTTGTTCTCGCAGGCGAACACGATCGGGAGATGCTGGACTGCCGCGAAGTTCAGACCCTCGTGGAACGCACCCTCGTTGCTCGCCCCGTCACCAAAGAAACACACGGCCACCTGATCCGTCTTCATCAACTTGAATGCCAGCCCGAGGCCCGTGACTACAGTGTTGCCTCCCCCGACGATGGCGATCGCCGGAAGCATGCCGACCGACGGGTCGCCGAGATGCATCGAGCCGCCCTTGCCGCCGCAGCAGCCGGTCGCCTTGCCGAACAGCTCGGCCATCGCTGCCCGGAGATCGACGCCCTTGGCGAGTGCGTGACCGTGCGGTCGATGCGTGGAGGTGATCCAGTCGGTCCCTTGCAAGACGTCACACACGCCAACTGCAACCGCCTCCTGGCCCTGGGACTGGTGCAGCGTCCCCGGGATCTCGCCCTGAAGATAGAGGAGATAGACGCGCTCTTCGAAGCGCCGAATCAGCAGCATCCGACGATACAGGTCGAGTTCGTGAGGCGTGTCGACTTCGGACACGCCGCGCTCGGTGTTCTCGACCCCGGTGCCAGCACTCATCGGGCAGCAACCTCCGCCGCAGTGACCTGACGCCCGCTGCCCCCGTACTGCTTGATTAGGGAGCGAACCTTGGCCGTCATCCGCTCCTGGGCGATGCGCATCACGTCGGAGTCCTTGTGAGAACCGAGGAGCTTATGAACATCGGGATGGGTGCCAGCAGAGCCGACCCCAGTTTCCAGTCCAGACCAGAACTCGTGCTTCAGTACCGTACCGACATTGAACTTCGCGACGCCCTGCGCGATCGCCGGCGCCACGGCCGCTGGCGGGAAGCTCGGTTCCACCGTGGATGACCAGTGGCACGTCGACCCGCTTATGGATCGCGTGCAGGCGCTCCATGTCGATAGACGCCTCCTGGTCCATCAGGATATGGACATTCCCGACTGAAACGGCGAGACAGTCCACGCCGGTGTCCTCCACGAAGCGCGCGGCCTCGTCCGGATCGGTGAGGCTGGCGTGACTGTGATCCACGCCCGAGGCAGTAGCTTCGGCGGGACTGCCGAGCTCACCCTCAACCGCCGCGCCGGACTGGTGCGCCACCCGGCAGAGTTCCTTCACCGCGACGATCGCGTCCTCCGTCGGCCAGGAATGCGTGTCGATCATCACTGCGTTGAAGCCCGCGTCGATACCGCGCTTGGCCTGGTCGAGGGAGTGGGCCTCGTTGAAAATCAGCGCGACATCTACAGAGCTTCTCGCGGCATATCTGCGCCCGATGGCACCAAGGACCTCGACGCCACCGCTGTCGAGCCACTTCCCGTCCACCATCATCGCGCCGAACCCGAGAATGACTGGTGCGGACTCCTCCTCCGCCGCGGTCAGCACCGCCTCGAGCGAGCACGCGTCCCACGCCTCGAAGTACCCGACGGCGTACGCGTCAGACCGAGCTTTGGCCAGGATCTGCTGCAGCGGGACGAGCGGCACCTACCGGCCGCCTGGCTCGGACATGAACATCTCCCATATCTCGTTCGCGCGAGAGCCACCATAGCTCGCCAAGTGAGCAGATATCAAGGCCGTGAGCAAATGCTCACTTGAGCGGATCTGTCCACCATGTCTTGCGACATCCGGGCTGCCCCGCGGCCGGTACCCTTCGCCGATGGACAAGCAGATCCGCTACGCCGTCCACGATGGCGTCCACATCGCATATCAGGTAGTCGGCGACGGACCGATCGACCTCGTGTACAGCCCGGGGATCTGGTCGAACCTCGAAATCATGTGGGAGTGGCCCGCATGGGCGCGCTACCTCAACCGGCTGGCGTCATTCTCGAGGCTCATCCTGTTCGACATGCGCGGGATCGGCCTCTCCGATCGAGGTCCCGAACCGCCGGTCGTCGAGTTGCAGATGGACGACGTGCGGGCCGTCATGGATGCCGCCGGCTCGGAGACGGCGGCGATCTTCGGCGGGGCACGCGCGGCCGCGATGATGCTGCTGTTCGCAGCAACATACCCGGAGCGCGTCCGCGCGCTCGTCCTCTATGCGCCCTCGGCGAAGACCGTGCGGTCGCCTGATTGGCCCTTCGGCCGGACCGAGGAAGAGCAACGGCACTTCTACGAGCGATTCACCAGCGAGATGGGAACCGGAAAGAACCTCGATATCCAGGGACCGAGCCACGACGAGCGGTTCCAGCAGTGGTGGGCGCGCTTCGAACGCCTCGGCAACTCGCCGGGCGCGTGGCGCGAGCGGGCGGAACTGCTCGCTTCCATCGATGTGCGCCAGGCCTTGCCGCACATCCAGGCTCCGACGCTCGTGCTCCATCGCACCGGCGACCGCGTCACGAACATTGAACATGGACGCGCCGTGGCCGAGCGGATTCCGGGCGCGAAACTCGTTGAGCTCCCGGGCGATGACCACATTCCTTTCCTTGGCGACCACATGGCGATCACGAACGAGATCGAGGAGTTTCTCACCGGCGCGCATCGAGCACCCGACACCGATCGCGTTCTTGCGACCGTGCTCTTCACCGACATCGTGGGATCCACCGAGCACGCGGCAGCGCTTGGTGATCGTGCGTGGCGAGATCTGCTCGAATCGCACCATGCAGTGGTGCGACGTGAGCTCGCGATCCACCGCGGCATCGAGGTCGACACGGCCGGCGACGGCTTCATGGCCAGGTTCGATGGCCCCGCGCGTGCCATTCGTTGTGCACAAGCAGTCGCAGCAGCAGTGCGGCCGCTTGGAATTGAGATCCGGGCGGGCTTACATACCGGTGAGTGCGAGGTGACAGACGGCGACTTGACGGGTATTGCGGTGCACATCGCGGCCCGCGTCGCGGCGGGAGCGGAACCGAGCAAGGTGCGTGTCTCCAGCACCGTGAAGGATCTTGTGGCTGGATCCGGTCTACGATTCAGCGACCTTGGCCCGCACTCGTTGAAGGGAGTTCCAGGGGAGTGGGTGCTCTTCCGAGTGGAGAATTAGGAACCGGAGGTCGAGCGATGAGCAAAGTTGTGGCGCTGATCACGATGTCGGTGGATGGCGATCGAGTGATCAAAAGCAGAGTGGTCAACGGCTGAGCACGCCACCGGTAGGAGTCCTCGGGAGAGCGGAGAGCCCTTAACGGTTGCCTCGCGCCCGGCGCTTGCCCTCATGCATCGCCTGGACGCGAGCGACCGGGATAGAGCGGCCCTCCTCGAGCAACTCAGCGCTCAGATCCTGTGGCGGAGGCATTCGACTTGCCCATCGGTCGGTATCGCCGAGACGGCCCACCGCGGTGAGCACCGTGAAGTCACGAGGTGAAACGTCATCCAGCTCGTCCCAGTCCAGCGGAAACGAGACAGGTGCACCAGGCCGCACCCGCGGGCTGTACGCAGCGACCACCGTCGCCCCGCCGACGCGGGTGGAATCGACGAATACTTTGCCCGCCCGGTCATCCTTGACAAAGGCAGTGGTGAGCGTGCTCGGATCCAGTCGCTCAGCTCGTGCCGCGATCGCCCGCGTGGCCGCTGCGGCTGCCTCCATGGACACGCTGAGATCGATGGGCACGAAGATGTGCAGCCCCTTCGCTCCGCTCGTTTTGATAACCGCATCAAGCCCTTCATCGACAAGCACCTGTCGGACAACGCGCGCGGCTCGCACGGCCTCGGGAAAGGCATCGCCGTTCGGCGGATCGATGTCGAGCACGAGATGCGTCATGTGCTCTGGGTTGTCGAGGCGTATCAGCGCCGGGTGATACTCGACAGCTCGCTGGTTCGCGAACCAGAGGAGCGTCTGCCGGTCATTGCAGAGTGCATACGTCACATCGCGCTTCGACGACTCCGCCCACATGGTCACGCGAGGTACCCATGGAGGCGTGTACGAGGGCAGGTTCTTCTGCATGAACGCTTCCTGCCCACGGTGCACACGGATCACCGACAGCGGTCGGTCTGCAAGCTCCGGAATGATCCGGCCGGCGATGCTGTCGAGATAGTTGATGAGATCTCGCTTGGTTGCCCCCGCTCCGTCAAACAGCGAGTCGTCAAGGTTGGTCAGCTTCAAGCCCAGCGAGGCAGCGTCTTCAGACGCAGCGCCAACGTCGGGAGCGTTGTCTCCGGTGGCCGCCGACGGATCGATTTTCGGCATCCGACGAGAATATTCGAAAGCGCCACATCGCAACGAGGTGTCCTACCCGGGTAGACGGTCGCTAGGAAGGGCGAAGGCCGTCCAGTGCCGTCTGGAGGATCGAACTCGACGCAACGGGTGGTGCCGTGGATCGTGGCGATGGCGGCGACCATGTCGAGGATCTGCTTTTGCTCGCCGGCGAACCACCCGTCGGAGGTTGCCAGGATTGGACCCTGCAGCGCCGGATGGGTGGGTATAGGCTGCAGAAATGAGTAGCGTCACCGGACCGCAGCTCGGGAGGGCGTCCGACCGACTCCTAGGCCCATCGGCGTTCTGGCTGTGGTGCGTTCCCGGGTGCATCGCGATCGCTGCATCGATCCTCGAGGGGGATCACATCCTCTCGCTGACGGCCACCGGCATCCTCTGGACCGTGGCCACGCTCTGGATTGGACTCGGGTGCGCCTGGAACGCGCGTGCCTGTGGGCGTGTCCACTGTTACGTGGACGGGGTGCTGTTGCCGGTGCTGGCACTGGTTGGTGCGCTCAACGTCGCCGTCGTCATTGCCATCAGTTGGAATATCTACTGGGCTAATTTTCGTGGTCATCGTCCTCGCCAGCTTCGTTCCAGAAGTGCTCGGGAAGAAGTACATCTAGGACGTCGCTGCACCGATCGGCTGATCGGTTTGCTCAGGACGCGTGCCGGCGTAGTGGTGATGGTCGTGGTCGGTCGCTCATGCTGCGGCCATCCTAGTGAAACGATCAAGCCCGGTAGCGCACCTGGAAGGTCAGACACCCATCATCGCTCCGCCACGGCCCGTGAGCCATGCCCGGCGGCCGGCAGGCGTACATACCGGCGGTGAACGTTTCATTCAGCCGCAGATCGGTGATCGACCCCTCAACGATGTACACCTCTTCCCAGAACTCGTGTGCCTGGACCCCGTTGGGCGTGGTGTCGGTGCCGGGCGCGAAGCGCATCAACGAGCTGGCGATGCCGGTTTCGGGATCGGTGGCGAGGATCGATTCAGTGAGGGTGTCGACGTCACCGGCACAGGGCGTGAAGTCCACGGTGTTGGTGGCGAAGAATTCGCGTTCGGGCTTAGCCATCGTGCGGGAGCACCTCATAAGAGTGGGTGAGGTTCGTGTTCGGGTCCAGTCTCAGCTGAAGGCGCCAGTGTCGCCCCGCGCGGAATTCACCGGTCAGCAGCGGGACGGTCCCGCAGAAGATGACAAGGTCGTCGCCAAGCTCGCCGAGCGTGCTGGTCATATGAGAGAGCACATCGGTGGGAGTGCGCAATGAGGCGAGGCTCCCGCGCTGGTAGGGTTGACCGTCCACATCGGATTCGATTTCGACTGTGTCCCAACTCAGTGCGGCGAGGTCATCGGGCAGGGCGATTACCTGGTGGCCAACGGGTTTGGCGCATGCGGCCTTTGAGGCGGCGATGTCGGTCCGCTCCAGGTCGCGATCCGTGTGGTCTGAGCCAACGCCCAGGTAGTGACGTCCGTTGCGCCGGATCAGAACGGGCTCAACCTCGCCGGACGTGTTCGAGCCGGTGATCGTGACCACCGGATCGGACGTGACAAGACCTGGATCGAGTTCAAAAAAGGCCGGGACCGATGCCGGCGGCGGGATGCCGATTGCGGCCAGCTCCTCGATGTGCGCCGCAACGGCGGCCGCGTTACGGCCCGTGTATGCCGCGATGATCAGTCGCGGTGCGTCCAGGTTGATGTCGGAACGAGAGCCGGCAGCTCGAAATCGCAGCGTCATCGTTGGGACAAAGTCAACCGCGATCCTGCAGACCCTGGAAGGCATCACGCACCTGAGTGATCACTGCTCCTTTTATTAGTGGCCTCTGCTCGGAGGTGTACCACGATCGATACCAGGGCATGAGCCGGCACCAGCGTCCTACTCGAGCAGTGCGGTGAGCTTCTTGGGCGCGAGGACTCGGTAGCTCTCGATCACGAGATCGCGAATCTCCTCCCAGTCGGTGGCTTCCGTGAGCACCACACCAATGCGATCGCGGCCGGCTCTCGGGACAAAGAAGGGGTGACCAATGGACATCAGTGCCGCCCGCTCCCCCGGGGTAGCACGCAGCACCAGGAGAGGAAGGGCCTCGGCGGTCGCACCCTCCCGCGCCACGAGCAGGCAGAACGATCTCCGGCGGATGTCGAATGAGTACGCGGTTGATCGTGCTCTGACCCGCGAATAATCGACCCGCACGGTCACTTCGGGCAACCCCATGCAGAGCGCGCGGATGCGCTCGAGAATGTCCTCCGGAATTTCGACAGGACCGCTCAACTCCGAATGCACCGGTGGGACGGTGTCAAGCGCTTGCACGAGTACCTCAGGTGACTGTCCTCTTCACGAGCTGGGTGATCTTCGCCGCGTCGGCTGCCACATCGAGCGGGTCTGAACCCGCCTACGCGCCGGCGGTCGCGGCGCTCCAGGCCTCGGTGAGACGGTCCGGGCTGAACTCGGACTTCGAGATGAACCCGGCCGCTCCAGCTTCCGTCGCTCGCGGTGCGTACTCGTCGGCCTCGTATGTCGACAGCACCAGCACGACCACGCGTGTCCCATCGTCGGCTCCGGCGAGGATCTCCCTGGTCGCCTCGAGGCCACTCATCCCCGGCAGGTTCACGTCCATGAGGACGAGGTCCGGACGGAGCTCGCGAGCTGAGCGAACCGAGTCCTCGCCCGTCTCCACCTCGCCGACCACCTCGAATCCGTCGGTCAGCTCCACCACAGTCCGAGCGACGTCTCGGAAGGGCGCCTGATCGTCCACGATCAACACACGAACGCTCATGCGAGTTCTCCCATGCTCCCACCGTATCGGGGTTGCGGCGTCGAGGCAAGCGTGCTCACCCCACTTCGCCGGTGAGGCAGGCATCCTGGGTGGCGTCGCCTCGCCTATTCTCAACCCGTGCCAATTCGAGTTGTGGTCGCCGAGGACAACTATCTGCTGCGCGAGGGCATCCGGCAGATGCTCGAGATGTCCGATGAGATCGAGTTGATGGCATCGTGCGTCGACCTGCCCAGCCTCGAGCGTGCCATTGACGAGCACCGTCCCCAGGTGGTGATCACCGACATCCGCATGCCACCGACCGGGACCGACGAGGGGCTCCAAGCCGCCGAGCGCCTTCGCGCTGAACATCCGGAGGTCGGTGTTGTCGTCCTCAGCCAGTACGCTGAGCCGGAATACGCGCTGACGCTGCTCGAAAAGGGGGCGAGCGGTCGAGCGTACCTGCTCAAGGAGCGCGTCTCGGATATCGACCAGCTCGTGGGCGCGGTGCGCGAGGTCGCGCGTGGCGGCTCAGTCATCGATCCGCGCGTCGTGGAGGTGCTCGTCGCCGCACGAAGCGCGGCTCGCGATTCGCCGCTCGCGCAGCTGACTCCCCGCGAGCGTGACGTGCTCGGGCAAGTTGCCATGGGCCGCAACAACGCGGGCATCGCGGCTGCGCTGTTCCTCACCGAGCGGGCGGTGGAGAAGCACATCAACGCGATCTTCTCCAAACTCGATCTCTCCGACGAACCTGACGTGCATCGGCGCGTCAAGGCCGCACTCGTATACCTCGCCGCGCAGCCGTAGGTCAGTGTCGCTGGTCGGCGTGCTCACCTGACGCTCGCTCGCACCCGCGTATTTGCGGCGAGTTAGTTCGCGCCTATGTCTGAACCGTGACAGCGAGTCGGTATCCGCCCACCAGTGCCTCCCGGCCCTTCACCAGTGCAGGCTCGATCCGCTGCATGATCGGCGGCGCAATCAGCGCTGCGTGGGTGGCCTCGCTCAACACCGTCTCGCCCGGTTGGGCCCACTGCTGTAGGCGCTGAGAAAGATTGACAGCGTCTCCAACCACTGTGTATTCGAGCCGCTCCTCCGAACCGAGCAGGAGGGCCGCCACCTCGCCGGTGGAGATACCAATGCCGAGGTGGAATGGGGGAAGCCCTTCCGCTTTCCAGCGCTCGTTGATTGACGCCTGCCCGCTGTGCATGAGCAGCGCGGCACGGAGCGCTCGTTCGGCGTGGTCCGGGTCGGCGACTGGCGCTCCGAACACGGCCATCACCGCGTCGCCGACAAACTGCATCACCGTCCCACCCTCGGTGAGCAGCCCTCTGTCCATCTCCGTCCGATGCTCGTGGAGCTGGTGCGCTAACACGCTGGGGTCGGCCTTTTCGGAGATCGTCGTATAGCCGCGGATGTCGGACGTCAGCACGGTCACCGTGAGCCGCTCGCTCTCGCCGACCCTCACGTCCCGACCGCGAAGCTTGTCGGCGACACCGCGGGGAAGAAAGCGGCTCAGCGTCTCGCCCTGCTCCTCGCGATCGACGATCGCCAGGTGGAGGAGTCGCAGCTGCTGGAGGGCACCATGGGTGCCAGCGCTTGCCTGCTGCGCCAACTTGAGAAAGACTCGCTCGATATCGTCCGAGACCGTTGCAGGTGTCGACTGCAGCGTGACGGCTATCGCCTTCATGGGCCGGCCTTCGGCAACCATGCGCAGAAGTTGCGACTCGGCGCGCGTGAGTCCGCTCCCGTCGACGATTGGTGTCGCCAGTGCGTCGACGATGCGGGGGTCGAGCATCGAACCGCCACTCCCGACGGCCCGCACCGCGCGAAAAAGTTGGTCGCCATCGGCCACGCGATCCTTGAGCAGGTACGCGTACCCGGCTGCTCCCTGGCCGAGCAGCGCGATCGCATATTCGGGCTCGTCGTACTGGGAGAGAATCACGATGCCCGTGCCGGGATAATGCTTGCGGATCAAACGGGCAGCACGGATTCCCTCGTCCGTGAGCATTGGCGGCATGCGGATGTCGGTCACAACCACCTGTGGCTCCAGTGCAACAGCGGCCTCAATCAGCTCGTCGTAGGAAGCAGCAACGCCGACGACCTCGATGTCGCCCGCGGCTTCCAGGAGCGCGCGCACCCCCGCACGGACGATCAGGTTGTCGTCGGCGAGCAGCACGCGGATCGTGGGATCATCGGGCACGCCGCAATTCTCGGGAGCGAGCGAAGGAAGGGCAAGGGTGGTGACCACCCCTCTGAAGTGCGGGGAACACCCTCGCGAAGTGTCGAGCCGGCACCATCGCAGGCAAGCACCGGGGTCGGTGACCATGGACGCGGAGGTACAGCACATGCGTATCGAATCCTCGGTCACGTCCATCTCATGGATACCGCAGGAAGCGGTCGAGGGCGTCACCAAGCTGCCGTTTGGAATGGGCGTTGCCCACTACGACCCGCCGCCACCCGATCACGTCGATGACCTCGATGACCTGGAGGCCCACGACCGATTCCGATTCGCCAATCGCCTGAGCGCCTGGATCGAGGTCGAGGACGGGCGCATCACAAGGCACGGCTACAGCGGGGGCGGGCGGATCGGGTCCACGACGATTCGGCTTGCAGGACGGGACGCGGTTTTCGCCGCGATCGCCTTTCCAGACCTACGACACACCCCCTTGGTCGGCGATGGCTGGGTACGATTCGTGCAGACCGCCGGCGGCCGCACTGGCGTTCCCGCGCCTCGGCGCGTACGCCGGCCGCCATTCGTGCAGGTCGCTGCTCCGCTAGCTTGGACGACGCTGACGCTGACCGTGTTCGCTGACGGTGAAGCGAAGCACGAGCTGAGTGGTGCCAGCCCCTTCCCGAGACACTGGGTGTTCGATGCGAAGGGCGATCTGGCGCTCAAGTCGGGACTGGTGAGCTTCAAGCAGTGGTATCGCAGCGCATTCGGAAAGCACACGCCATGGGGCGATGAGGACTCGCCCACTCTTGTGGCTGCGATCGAGACGGCTTTAGAGCGTGAACTCTCTGTGCACATCATGCAGCCCGATGCCCAGCCACATTTCCAAGCGCTGAGCGAGGGACGTACGCTTGTTGAGCAGGGTGACGTAGGACGCGGCGACATCTATCTCCTCCTGGACGGCATCCTCGCGGTCGAGATCGACGGCGCTGTCGTGGCGCAGTTGGGACCCGGTGCCGTCATCGGAGAAGGCGCCATTGTCACCGGCGGGCGTCGCAATGCGACGCTCCGTGCGATCACACGCTGCCGGGTGGCGTGGGTTAGCGGCGACAAGTTGAGCATCGATCGGCTTGCGGACCTCCACGCACGTCGCTGGAATGCCGATGTAACCAACGTGCAGGGCCACATGGAGACATGACCACGGCACGCCGGCAAAGCACGTTGTCGAAACTGTCGCGGCCGGCTGCCGTGACGATTACAGCGCTTGCCGCCGCAGCTTTCGCGCTCGACGCGGTCGTCGTGCTGACATTCCCGGCCGCAGTCCCGAGCTTCGACGCCACACGGCTTTCGGAGCTGGCGTACACGATCCCGGCCATACCTTTGGGGGTGGTCGTGACGTTGCTCACACTGCGAAGGCCGAGGAACCCTGCTGGATGGCTGCTCGGATCGTTGCTGGTCCTCGAGCTGTTCGCTGGGCTCGGGTCCGACTACCTGGACCACTGGCTCTACGGTCATGACGTTCCGCAGGCGCTCGTCACACCACTCGCCCTGATAGCGGCTTCAGCGGCTCCAATGTTCTTCTTCGCGCTGACGACCCTGCTGCTTGTGTTTCCTGACGGTCACCTCTTGTCAAAGCGGTGGCGGGGCTTCGTCTGGTTGAACGTTGTTCTGGCCGTCATCGCCGGCATACCTCCGCTGTTCGACCCCAACTCGATCGGCGACGGCCATCGGCAACTGCCCAACCCGATAGGCGTGGCCGGCGCGCACCCGCTCCTGAGCGCAGTCAGCAATGCTGCGACGTTGGCAACCTTTGCGATGGCCGCCATCGGCCTCGTCTCGCTCGGAATCCGCTACCGACGCGCAGCCACCGAGGTCCGCCAACAGATCAAATGGTTTGGCGTGGGCGTGGGAGTGCTTGTTGTCGCAGTGTTGGTCGGCAGCATTACGTCGCCGACAACGCAATCGTGGACGACACCGATCCCTGTCATCGCCGAGGTCATCGGCTTCACAGCGCTGCCGTTGTGCATTGGCGTGGCGGTGTTGAAGTACCGCCTCTACGACATCGACGTCATCATCAGCAGGACGCTCATCTATGGGGCATTGGCGATCCTCATCACGGCGGTGTACGTGGGCATCGCGGTGGGGATCGGGACGTTGGTGGGGAGCGGGGGAAAGCCCAACCTGGCGCTCTCGATTCTGGCCACGGCGATCGTGGCGATCGGCTTCCAGCCGGTGCGCGAGCGCGTGCAGAAAGTCACCAATCGGCTGGTGTATGGCAATCGGGCGACGCCGTACGAGGTCCTGAGCGAGTTCTCGGGGCGGGTGGCCGAGACGTATGCGGCGGACGAGGTGCTGCCCCGCATGGCGCGGGTGCTCCAGGAGGGGACGGGTGCGGAGTCGGCCACGGTATGGCTGCTCGGGAGCGCGGAGCTGCGCCCCGCGGCGACCTACCCGGCAGCCATGGGTTCGCACCAGTCCCTGCCCATGAGCAACGGGACACTGCCGGTGCTCCCGGGGACGACCCGGGCGGTGGAGGTGCGCCACCAGGGCGATCTGCTCGGTGCGCTGAGCGTGAGCAAGCGCCGCGGCGAGACGTTGACGCCGATCGAGGAGAAGTTGGTCGACGACCTCGCCCACCAGGCGGGATTGGTGCTCAAGAACGTGGAACTCAGTGCGGACCTGCAGGCGCGCCTCGACGAGTTGCGCGCCTCACGGCAGCGATTGGTGAGCGCCCAGGACACGGAGCGGCGCCGTCTGGAGCGCAACCTCCATGACGGCGCCCAGCAGCACCTGGTGGCCTTGAAGGTGAAGCTGGGGCTGGCGGAGATGCTCCTCGGCCGGGACCCGGTGAAGGCGGCGGCGATTCTGGAGCAGCTCAAACGGGATGCCGACGAAGCCCTTGAAACGTTGCGCGACCTGGCCCGGGGGATCTACCCACCGCTGCTCGCCGACAAAGGGCTGGTGGTGGCGCTGGAATCGCAGGCACGCAAGGCGACGGTGCCGGTGCGAGTGGAGGCGGAGGGAGTGGAACGTTACGCGCAGGACGTCGAGGCGACGGTGTACTTCTGCGTGCTCGAGGCGCTCCAGAACGTGCAGAAGTATGCGCAGGCATCGCAGGTGGTGGTGGGCCTCACCGCCAGCGATGACAAGCTCATCTTCGAAGTGACGGACGACGGCGCCGGGTTTGATCTGGCCGCGGTGCGCAAGGGCGCGGGGCTCACCAACATGAACGAT
>CAWHLW010000012.1:0-90591 GCA_963830305.1 Candidatus Dormiibacterota bacterium
CGAGAACGAGAGCACGATGGCGGCTGTGGCAGCGATCGCCCCGAATAACAGTGTCTGCCGACCTCTCATCGTCAACCTCCTGAACGTGCCGCGCGACCGAGATCGCGATGCAACCTGCATGGGATCATCACTCGAAGGAGCAGACCTGCTCTGTCGGTAGACGCTGCGTAGGCGCCTGCCACCCTGATCCCCCAGTCCTGACGCGTTAGAGCGTATCAGCTACGGAGATTTCCCGCGGAGAACCGAGATGCCAGTTCAGTCCCAGGACGGAAAGTCGACCACCGTGCGAACCACCTTTCGGCTCGCGGTCACGGTCACAAAGCTGGTCGACGCGCCGGCCGTGACCATCTGGAACCTCCTGACCGATCTCAGTGCGCAGTCGAGATGGAATTCGACGGTGACGAGCATCGAGGGCGAGGTCTCGCTGGCCATCGCGTCTCGTTCAGGCTGCCTGAAGCTCCGCGCCAGACCTTCAGCCCGAAGGTCGTCGCCTACGACGAGCCGGCGTCGATGGTGTGGCGCCTGAACCGGTGGCCACTCCTCGTGAGCGAGCGAACGTATCGACTAACTCCAGGACCGCACGCCTCGACCGAGCTCACGATCACCGAGGTCTTCCAGGGCCTCATGCTGCCGCTGGCTGCGAAGTCACTGCCGGATCTTGGCGCGATGTTCGAGCGCACGCTCAAGGATCTGCAAGCGGCGGCCGAGGCGGCCACGCCCGACTGACCTGACGCGCTGGTCTCTTTGGTACGATCGTTGTGCAACGTTAGCCAGTTCGTAGTGATACAAAGGCCCATCATGAGCGACGATCTAGCGCGAGCCCTCAAGGTGGCGCGGCACCCGGAGCGCGCGGTGGCGGATCGCGAGGTGGCGTTCGCCATCCTTGATGAGGGGCTGATCTGCCACGTCGGATTTGTCGCTGAGGGCCGTCCGTGGGTCATCCCGACCATGTACGCGCGGGACGGCGACCTTCTCTATCTTCACGGATCACCGGCAAGCCGCATGTTGGGCAGTCTGGCCGGCGGCGTTGATGTCTCGGTGACAGTGACGCTGCTCGACGGTCTGGTGCTCGCTCGCTCAGTGTCTCGCACTCCATGAACTACCGGTCGGTTGTGATCGCGGGTGCAGCTCACGAGATCGTTGATCCGGACGCGAAGCTCGAAGCCATGCGCCATTTGGTGGAACACGTGCTCCCGGGTCGCTGGGCCGAGGCGCGTCAGCCCAACCCTAAAGAGATGAACACGACTCTCGTTTTGGCACTGCCGCTCGATCACCTGTCGACCAAGGTGCGCAGCGGGCCGCCTGCCGACAGCGCTGCGGACCGAAGTCTGCCGGTATGGGGTGGCGAGATACCGCTCAGCCTGGCGTTCGGTACCCCGCGCGCGGATGCGCTCGTTGCGGACTCGAGGCTGCCAGAGAGTGTTGTGGGCCAGATGTCGCGAGGTGCACGCGCCTAAGTTAGGCGGCTCCCGTCCAGCTCGGATCGCGACCGAGGAATCCCACCAGCCGGTCCATGGCGGGTGCGTCATTAGGAACAGGGATCTCGGGGGCGAAGATCGAAGGATGCGCGTTGCGCACGTCCGCGCACGTCCGCGCACATCGACGGCCACTCCGTCCCCAGCACCGCCTCGGCGACTCCCTGATCCGGCGCCATTTGCTGGCCGGTTGCGGTGGCGAGATCCCAGCCGTGGACGAAAATCTCTCCGACTGCAACCTGAATGCATTGCGAGCCGGGTGCGGGCCCAGTGGGAGCTGCATCATCCGCTCCATCGCGCCCGGTTCAGAGAACCCGGTGACCAATCGGCGAACCCGCTCGTCGAACGCGTGGACGTAATCGTCTGTGTCGCTGGGCCATGCTCGATCGTCTGGCGATGCCCCCGTTCCACAAGTTTCACAAAGAAATCGGTGGCGTTGACGATGTGATCGATGAGCTCATGCACCTGCCATTCGCTACATGGCGTTTCCAGCGCGAGTTGTTCACGGCGAGCGCTCTCGAGGATGCTGAGTGTCGACGCGCACGCCCGCGTCAAAACTGACACCTCCGAGCGCGTATCCAGAGAAGTCATGCGCTCGTTGTCTCGCATGTTGAACGTGACTCTGATGGTGCACCGTTGGGGTGCCGGTCACGTCCGGCACCCCCTTCGGCCTCACTCCGCGCTATTCGATCGAGGTCACGACCAGCGCCAGTTCTCCGGGTAGATCTGGAGGAGCGGATCCAGCGGCTCGGTGCCCTTCAGGTCCTTGTTGATCATGTTCAGCTGCGAATACGACGTGGGGAGCCAGATCACCGGAAGCTGCTTGGCCAGGTAGTTCTCGTAGGTGTACATGGCCTGCACATCGCTGCTGGTCTCGGTGGCGACGATGTCGCTCTGCGCCTGGGGATCGCAGTAGCCGCCGGAGTCCGAGCCTGCGTACTCGACGCTGGCGCCGGAGCCGGTGCACGACCACAGCTCATCACCGGTGGGCTCGTAGTCAGGGGCGTAGATCCAACCACCGCCCCAGAACTCCATGTCCCAGGTGCATGCGGATCCCGCCTTGCAGGGGGTCGCATTCCCGATGACGGTGTCGAACGGCGCGGTGACCAGGTTGATGGAGATGCCGGCCTGGGCGAAGTCGGTCTTGAACTGTGCCATCTCCTGATCGAGCTGGGACTCACCGCTCTCGTACTGGAGGGTGAACGAGGCCTTGGCGCCCTGAGGAATGCCCGCGCCGCAATTGCCGGTGCCGGTCCCGGGGCTGGTGCACGTGCTCACGCCGCCGGCATTGACCGTCCATCCGTTGGCCTGGAGCAGCGAGACGGCTTTGCTCGGGTCATACGGATACGGGTTGCTCTTCTCGAGCGAGTCGACGAATGTCGATGACGGCTTGGTCGGTACCGGGCCATACGTCGGATACCCATAGGTGAAGAACGCCTTGGATATGAAGGTGTTCTGATCGACCAGGTCCTGCATCGCCTGTCTGAAGTACAGCTGCTTGAAGATCGGACCGCTCGTCGGGTTGGTGAAGTTCTCCGGGAGGTAGGTGATCTGCCAGCCGGCCCACGGCTCGAAGTTGTAAATGTTGCTGAGCGCGCCTTTCTGAAGAACGTCTGCGTATGGGATGAACCCGAAGTCGATCGTCGTGTTGTTGACCGAACTCGCTGACTTGAGCTGATCGAACTCGGCGGTGTCCTTGGTGAACGGAACCTCGTTGAACTGCGTGAGGGTCGGCTTGATCGGTCCGCCGTAGCCGGGGTTCGGGACCATCGAGACGTCGCCCGCGGTGTCCATCGACTTCAGCTTCCACGGACCCGAGACCACCTGCCAGAGCGGGTTGGTGTCGTAGGTCGAGATCGACTTCGACTGCGCATCGAGGAACTTGTAGACCGCCTGCGCGCCGGCCGGGGTCTCGTCGTAGTTCCCGACCGGACCGGTGGCCAACTCCTTGTCCCAGACGTGCTGGGGCAGCGGGGTGATCTGGCTCAGCTCGTTGTAGGTGAAGAAGTACGAGCCGTAGGCCTGGCTGAGGTTGAAGGTGATCTGGAGCGGGTTGCTCGGATTGATCGTCGTGCTGGTCACGTTGTCGGGGTACTCGCCCGGCGAGTAGCCGGCCCAGTCGTCCTTGTTGGCCGTGACCATGTTCTGCCAGAACTGGATGTCACGGGCGGTGATCTGCTGGCCGTCCGACCACTTCCATCCCTTGAGGGTGATGGTCACCGACTTGCCGTCCGAGGAATACACGGGGGCATCGGCGAGGCTGAGGCTCGGATTGAGCTGCACCTGGCCGTTGTCACCGAACCAGTAGAGCGGCCGGTACAAGAGGAACTGGAACCAGCTGAGATTCGAGACGCTGAAGTAGGCGAGCGAAGCGAGCGGGAAGATGTAGTTCGGCTGCGCGCCGGGAGATTCAGCGAACGTCGCCGTGGTCTTGGACACTGCCGGGCCTGTGCTGGGAGAGCTGCTACTCCCGCACGCGGCGAGCACGATCGCGCAGAGACAAACCACAATTGACCAGCTTTTGGTCCGCAACAAATGCCTCGATGTCATACATCGCTCCTCATGCAACCGTTAATAGCCGGACCCTTGATCCATCGAGGATACGGAGCGCGCTCGCGAGGTAATAGATGCCCGCTATAAATCATCCTGGTGAGCGATGTAGGCTGCAATCTCAAGGCTGGAGACGAGATCGCGCCAACACCGAGTGGCAGGTTGCATCAACGAAAGTGGTGATGTACAAGCGTGTTCTCTCCAGCCGGCGAACGTCCGACCCAGCGTTGCCCGCGGTATCGGAGGAGTGGTGATGCGGCCATGGCCGCGAAGTGGTATGCCCGAGTGGCCCAGTAGCATTGGCCACTATTGGCTATTTCTCCACAATGCTTGTCGCCGTACACTCACCCGGCTTGGTCGTCCACGTGATCTCAAAGTCTCTGCCCCGAGATACCGACGCGTGACACGCCTCGGCGGCGACCAAGCACCACCCACCTCACCCGCACTGCGCTCGCGCACTGACGAGAGCTAGGAGGCCGTCCTGATGAGCCGCGCGAGGGTTTGGACGCCGTCAGCGAGAGCCCGCTCATCCGACCCGCCGAATCCGAGAATGAGGCCTCGGCGTGCGTTGTGGCGCGCGTAGCACGCAGAGAGTGCAAGCGGGAACAGCCCGTCGTGCGCCGCGCGCCGCGCGATCGCTCTGTCATCGATTGCGTCAGGGAGGAAGGCGGCCAGGTTCAGTCCCGCATCGGCGTTGCCGATCGTCAGGATCCCACCTGCATACTCATGGATCGCGTCGACCAGCGCGTTTCGCCGCGAGGCATAGAGCGCCTGCATCCTCCGCAAGTGGCGGGCCATATGGCCATCGTTGAGGAAGTCGGTGAGTACCAATTGGTACAACGGTTGTGCGCTCCCTTCGAGACTCTCTCGAGCACGGATGCATTTCGTGACCAGCTCGTGAGGAACCACGATGTACCCGACGCTCAGCGCCGGAAAGAGGACGCTCGAGAAGCCGCCGAGATAGACGACCCGCGACGACAGACGCATGCCCTGGAGACTTGGTACCGGAACGCCGGAGTAGCGGAACTCACAAGCGTCGTCGTCTTCGATGATCCATGCCTCGCGGCGCTCGGCCCAGTCAAGGAGCTCGGCGCGCCGATGCGTACTCATCGCCACGCCGAGCGGATAGTGATGCGACGGTCTGACGTAGGCTGCCTTCGCGCGACCTCCGACTTGATCCAGCTTCGCAACGTCGAGTCCATCACGATCCACCGCAACCGGGATCACCTCTGCTACCGCCTGGCGCAGGGCTCGTTGCGCCACACGGTTGCCGGGGTCCTCGACGCACACTGCCGCACCGCCGCTCGCCAGTGCGGTGACGACGACACGGAGGCCCAACTGCGATCCAGAGACGATGAGCACCTGATCCGGGTCGCAGTCGACCGCCCGCACCACGCGAAGGTACGAAGAGATGGCGCGCCGCAACGGGAGATGCCCCGCCGGGTCGCCGCTCGCCAGATCGTCCACCGCAAGCAGCGCATGACGTCGGACGAGGCGAGCCCAGATCTCCCGCGGAAACTGGTCAAGCGCGGGGATCCCGACCGCGAAAGGTCCGGGCCGATCCTCCGGCGACATGTCGTCCTGAGCAGGATGCGCGGCCACGATGTTGGCAGCTCCTGCTGGCAGCGACAGCGGGAGAGCCGCGAGCGTGGTTGATTGGCTGGCAATGTGTTGCCGGACGAAGGTGCCCGACCCCGGCCTTCCTTCCACGTAACCCTCCTCGAGCAACAACTCGAAGGCGGTGATCACCGGGAATCGCGAGACGGCCAACTCTGCTGCAAGTGCGCGTGTGGATGGAAGGCGCTGCCCCCGGGGGAGGCGTCCGGAGATGATCGCCTGGCGTAGTCCTTCATAGATCTGCTGGTAGAGCGGCACGCCCGATGTGCGGTCGAATGCGATGTAGGGAACCACTCCCGGACTCGAGGCTCCCGCGTCCATGCCCTGGGAGGCGCGAGCAAGCGCCGATCCGAAGGCGCCCCCGGGTCCAAGGGTCACCGTGGTCTTCTGCTCCAGCAGCATCCTCACTCCTGCGGTTTGGGTGTTCCCCGTGCAGGCGCGCACTCGCGCCTACTAGTAAGGACGGCGCCAGGTGCGAAAACTCATCGCTACCGGGACGCCGGAATGGCTGCTAGGTGGTCGGCGAGCCCAGGTACTCCGGCAGGCCGAACGCTCTGAAGACGCGGGTGTCGAGGAAGTGGTGGATGCTCGAAATCGCCGGACCGGAGATCTCGATGACCTGCAGTGACCACGGTCGGAAGCCGTCGCCGTGGCGTCGATACTGCCCGTACGCCGCGCAGCCGTTCGCGGCGGTCGGGAGCAATCGCGAACCGAGGCACTCGCGGCCAGGTCCGAGCATCCAGTTTCCGAGCTCGCTCGCGCCCCGCAGCCACATCGGATAGGGCGGCATCGACGTGACCGCATCCTCGTGCAGCAACGACACCAGTGCAGCGATGTCGTAACGCTCGAAGGCGGCCACGTATTCGGCGAGGAGCCGTCGTTCGGCCGCGCCGAGGGCGCGGGCGTCGGGTTCGTCGAGATCGCAGCTGGCGAGCGTGGCGCGAGCGCGCTGATGAGCGCTGTTCACCGCCGCTTTTGACGTCTCGAGCATCTGCGCCACCTCCGACGCCCGAAGGCGCACCACGTCGCGCAGCAACAGGACTGCTCGCTGGCGTGCCGGCAGGTGCTGAAGCGCAGCTACGAAGGCGAGCCGGACCGTATCGCGTTCCACGACCACATCCTCGGGATCCTTGTTTGGGCCCAATCGCGCATCAGGAAGCGGCAGGAGCCACAGTGCTTCCGTTTGCGGAGCAATGTGTATCGCCTCATCGACATTCGACGATGGCCCAAGCGCCATCGGCCATTCCCTGCGCTTCCGCCCTCGCAAGGCGTCGATGCACACATTGGTCGCGATCCTGTACAGCCACCATCGCGTCGTACTCCAACTCTGAAATGCGGGAGCAGCACGCCAAGCGCGAAGCATCGTCTCCTGCGCCGCGTCGTCAGCGTCGAAGACCGACCCGAGCATGCGGTAGCAGTACCCGGTGATTTCGCCGAGGTACGGCTCGAGCTCGAGTGCGGAGCGCTCCGCGGTGTCAACAGCTACTGCGTGTCCAACCATTCGTGGAATCCCCCGGCCGCATCCAGCGACCATGCATCGGCGCGACCAGTCACGCAGTTCCCATCATGCCACGTCCCAGCGCAGCGGAGCCCGCTGTTGCCTTTGTGCTCGTCACGTGTGCGCTTCGCCGGTTCGTCGGTGATTCGACACGGTCATCATGGATACCGCTTTGCGCAATTCGCGCATACCAATTTGGTCGCGACTTCCGAGTCATTTCTCGTCGATATACGAGCCATATCGCGCCGACACGCGCGTGACCAATTGGTCGCCGCGTTCAGTCAGTTTGAGGCTGCAACACAAGCCATGTCACGCCGACGCACACGTGAGCATTTGTTACGCGCAGCAACGCCAGAGACGCTACGTGCCTCGGGTCGCCGGAACCTCGCTGAGTTCCAGGAGGTGGCCGTCGGGATCGCGGAAAAAGCAGCGGATCTCGTAGCCGTGGTCGACCGGTGGCGTGAGGAAGACGGCGCCGCGCACTGACAACAATGCGTATACCGCCCGGCAGTCCTTGACTCGGAAGGTCATCTCGCTGCTTACCGTCTCCGGGTCGGTGGGAGGAGCGAACGTGACGGTGGGCTTGTCGGCGGTGGGGCCGCCTGCAGTCACGAGGAGCAGCCACGTGCCTGCGCATCGGAAGACTGCGCTGGTGCCTCCATACTCACGCACCAGGTCCGCACCCACGACGTCGCGGTAGAACGCCACTGATCGCGAGAGGTCGGCAACCACGAGCAGGTGCGTGAGCTCAGCTCCGTGCGGGAAGCGCTCGGCCGGCTCGGTCACGCCGCCACCCTACCAGCGGCACCGCGCGGCCATAGTTGCAGCCGCCCCCGGCGCTGTCCCGTTTGTGGGTCCGGACCAGCAGGCATGGCGCCAAATACCCGCCAGCCTCGAACGCGCTGTGGCGTCGGCGTGACCAGCGCCAACCGTTCGGCGGTCAATGACCTCCATCGACGCCGGCCTGCGCGAAACGAATCACCGTGTCCACAAGCTTGAGCAGGTCTTTGCGCTCGGAGGCGCTGGGAGCGCCTGCGCTTCACCACTCTCGTAAAGCTCACGCAAGCCGGCGACAGCGGACATCTCCACCTCCATGGCCTCTCGGACGTCAGTTATCAATCGACGTGCTCAATCGCGTGACCGGTCCCCGGCGCCGAGCGTACCGGCAATGACGCTCACGAACCGCAGGATCGCCTCGGGCTCCCCGGCGGCACGAGTCGGATTAAGTTCGCCGATCGACAAGACGCGAAACCGCGGATCTCGCGCCGCCACCACCAGAACATCACGGAGCTGTTCCAGGGTCGGTCCACTGTTCCGCCCATCGGTGTTCTCCGCAAGCGGCGCGATCAGTGAAGTCGAGCACGTCGACGTCGACGTGGACGGCGCGGGGACCTGATGGAAGCACCTCGAGCGCAGCCGCAGCGGCACCGGCAGGATCGCTGCATAGTGAGGCGCTTGAACCTACGTGCAACCCCAGCCGATTCGCCTGCTCTCGTTCCCACTCGGTCGCCGGAGCGGGGTCGATCCCCAGCCACGAGACTTGTTCCGGCTGGAGCAGCGGGCGACGGTCAAAAGCATCAGCCAGTTCGTCCGCGCAGCCGGGAAATGAGAGGCCGTGCGCCAAGCCCATCCAATCGAGTGCTCCGTCCGTGGTGCTCTCCGGCGTGTTCAGGTCGAAATGCCGGTCGATGTAGAGCAAGCCGGGCGTGTCATCGTCGAGTCGCTGAAGCGCTGCCATAACGGAAAGTGCGATCGTGCAATTGCCCCCGAGGACCAGCACGATGTCGCCCGTTGCGAGGAGCGGGCTGAGTCGATTGGTGAGCTCGCGCAGACAGGTTGCCACCTGCTCGAGATTCTGTGCGTACGGGTGTGCTCGATCAGGCTTCCATGTCTGCTTGGGAAGATCGCCGTCGTCATGAACCTCGAGGCCGGCAGCAGCAAGCGCGTCCATGAGCCCTGCGGCACGCAACGCGGCCGGCGCCTGTTCCTGTCCGGCCGCGTAACTCCCGGCACTGCTTGGGACTCCAACCACCGACACCCGGCCCATGTTCGCGACAATATACGCGGCTGGTGGTTAAGGTTACGTTGTACGTTACCCGGTACGTCACCCGCGCACGCCGGACGGCGGACGAGCGGTCCCACGCGGCCCCGAGTTCAAAGGAATCGCAGATCGATGCGGACCGCCCAACCACGATGACAAGCTCCCAAGACGCCATCGCGGCTCTTGAGCGGATCGCGTACATCCTGGAACGCGAACGCGAACCAACCTACCGCGTGCGTGCCTTTCGCAATGCGGCCGCTGTCGTGCGTGCCCTTCCCGATGCGGAGCTCGAGGAGCGGCGCAGGCGCCGCACACTGGGCGCTCTCGCGGGGATCGGGCCGGTCACCGCGCAGGTCATCGAGGAGGCCTTGGCGGGGGCGGTACCCGCGTACCTGCAGCGTCTCGAAACGGAGGCCCCGCCCATCGCGGACGAGGCGCTCGCGCTGCGGCAGGCGCTGCGCGGTGACTGCCACGTGCACTCGGACTGGTCTGACGGCGGGAGCCCCATCGAGGAGATGGCTCGCGCCGCTATAGACATCGGCCACGAGTACATCGTCCTCACTGATCACTCCCCACGGCTCACGGTGGCGCATGGGCTGAGCGTCGAGCGGTTGCGAGAGCAACTCGACGTTGTGCGCGGCCTCAACGAACAACTCGCGCCCTTTCGCATCCTGACTGGCATCGAGGTCGACATCCTCGAGGACGGGGCGCTCGACCAGGAATCGGATCTGCTCGAGCAACTTGACGTCGTGGTGGCTAGCGTGCATTCGAAGCTCCGCATGCCGAAGGCGGAGATGACGCCCCGGATGCTCGCCGCCATCCGCAATCCACACATGGACGTTCTTGGACACTGCACAGGGCGGATCGTTGTCGGCCGTGGAAGACCCGAGTCGGAGTTCGACGCGGATGCCGTCTTTGCTGCGTGCCGCGAACACGGCGTCGCGGTCGAGGTCAACTCGCGCCCGGAACGACTCGATCCACCAATGAGGCTGCTGAAACGCTCGATCGAGAAAGGATGCCGGCTCGCCATCGACACGGACGCGCACGCGCCGGGTCAGCTCGATTGGCAGCTTCGCGGATGCGAACGCGCTGCGGCGTGCGGTGTTCTGGCCGAAATGGTCATCAACACGGTGCCAGCGAACGATCTCGTCGCCTGGGCGAGGATGAGGTCACCCGCTCAATCAGGATCCGGAGTTGGCGCTGACTGAGCTGGTCCCACGCTGGCTTGCCGGTGCGTAGCCGCTGAGCAACAACTCCCAGTCTGCGTCGTTCGCGCCGACCGATCGCTGCGGTGGCGCTTCAGGCAGCGTCGATTTGAACCCGGCGCCAGTGTCGAACACCACCACCGTGTCGTCGAGTTCGACGGCGCGCTGACTACGGAGCTCCGAAAGCGCGGCGAAAACTGCGGCCGACTCGAGACTCAGGAATCCGGCGCCATGACGTGCCGCGAACGCCTGCGTTTGCGCAAGCTCAGCTTCGGGCACTGCGAGAGCGGTCCCACCCAACTCACTGATCGCCTCGAACACGAGAAAGTCGCCAACGGTGCTCGGCACACGCAGGCCTGCCGCCTCGGTGGTGGCGTCGGCCCAAGGTTCAGCGAACTGACTGCCCACGAGGAACGCGCGAACCAACGGCGCGCATCCTTCGACCTGCACACCCACCATCCGAGGCCGGCCCCCGCCGATCAGGCCCATCTCCTCGAGCTCCGCGAAGGCTTTCCACATCCCAATAAGTCCGGTCCCGCCACCCATCGGGTACACGATCACATCAGGAAGTGACCAGCCGAGGTCCGCCGCAAGTTCGATCCCCATCGTCTTCTTCCCCTCGACCCGGTACGGCTCTTTCAGGGTGCTGAGATTGAATGCCCCGGTTCGCTCCGCGATCCGCGCTGCCAACCGCCCGCAGTCCGAGATGAGTCCATCCATGAGGATGAGATCCGCGCCGCATGCCACGACCTCGGCCTGATTCACGATCGGAGCGTCGCTCGGCATCACCACGGTGGCATGCACTCCGGCGACCCCGGCATATGCGGCCAGCGCTCCACCGGCATTCCCCGCCGACGGCATCACAAAGTTTATGGCTCCAAGCTCGATGGCGCAACTCACCGCGACCGTCATGCCGCGTGCCTTGAAGGATCCGGTTGGATTCAGAACTCTCCGCTTTCACGAGCAGCTGGCTGATCCCGTACGCGCGCCCGAGTCGCGATGCCTCCAGCAACGGCGTCGACCCCTCTCCGAGCGTCACGACGCTCGACCAGTCACGCACCGGAAGCAATTCGTCCCATTGCCAGACACCACGAACAGGCGCTCGCAGGTCGCGCTGGCGATCGTTCAGCGTTTTTGCAGCGCGCTCAAGGTCGTATCGGGCGAGAAGCGGACGGCCATCGAGCGGGTCGGTGGTGGCGAGCTCGTCGGCTGGATACGAGACGCCACTGAGCCCGCCTTGAAAACTCGTCAGCGTGGAATCGGTCGTGCCACCGTCAGACTTCGAACCCATCTCTGCGTAACTATGCCTCGAGCTGTGGCCAATCGCAGCCTCCACATTGCGGCGTCGACTTTGGGTCGCCAGCGTCAAGGCCGAGTGCCTGCCATGCCTCCCCTCGCACGATGTACCCCACGTTTGCGTGGCTGACTCCGAATTCTGATGCCATGGACCGGTACCTGGCTCCGTAACGCGCCATCCACCTGATAGTCAACACCTCATCGACTGTGAGCTTCGCATTGGCATGGCGCTCGCCGCGGTTTGGGCGGCGATTGAGCACTTGCTGCTCCCAAGTAGCCCAACGGCAGTTCCCCGGTTCGTAATCGCCCTCGTTGTTGATCCGATCCAGCGTCAGGCGGTCAGGACACGACCCCATGTCTGCGAAAAAGTCCTCGAAGCGGTGCCAGCGACGGCAAACGGTGATCCCGCGCCCGCCATATCGTGCCCAGTCGGCGCTCGACGGATTCGTGCACCGGCTCAACATGCCCTTCCAGGCGTGATACGTGCGAGTGCCGCCGCCTGCTGCTTGTCCGTGGCGGCGCGACACACACGAATCAAAACGAAGCGTCGCGCCCCCAACGCGGACAACGTTGGGTCTGAGTCCAAACTTCAGGCTATTTCGGCCGTAACGTCAGCGAATCTGATCCGTTCTGTCAGCAGCGGGAGACGGGGCTCGAACCCGCAACTTCGACCTTGGGAAGGTCGCACTCTACCGTTGAGTTACTCCCGCGCGGTCAGACGCTGCCTCGAGCGTTTCCGTCGAAGCGTACGGGCGGTCCAGCTCTCCTCGGATGCAGAAACGCTCTGTGCAAAGTAAAAGTAATGGTAGAACACGCCTACAGGCCAACTCCGACCCCACGGGAATGGACGGCATCGCAAGGCCTTAAGCGAGGACGCGCCTCATTCGGCAGGCCTGGCCCTCCCAGTCGTGACCGGGTCGTCACGATCGAAGCTTCAGGGCGGGGCATGCTACGGCCGTGATCCGGCTACGACCAGAGGCAACCAGCCTCCGGCTGGGCATGGCGCTGGTGTGCTCACTGATCGTCGTGACCGCTTGCGGCGGCCCCTCTGTGCAGGCCATCCCGACCCCCGCGGGTGGACTGGTCCTCGGTGCGCTGCCGCATCTTCCCGGGTTGCCCACTGCTTCGGCATCGGCGGCGGCGACCGCTCGGCCAGCAGCGACACCCCACGCCCCGGCGGAAACCACCGGCAAGATCGTCGTCCACGTAAGCCCCGACGAAGCCGCCGACCGCGTCGGGCCCGAAGACCATCCTCGGCGGATGCCAGGTCTTTCCGAGCAACAACCCGTGGAACGAGAACGTCTCGAAGCTTCCGGTCAATCCGATGTCCGCGACGTATATCGCAGCCATCAACTCGACCAAGCAGTTCTTGCACCCCGACTTCGGCTCGAACCCGACGTACGGCATCCCGTATACGGTCGTTCCCGCATCACAGAAGTTCGTGCCGATCACCTTCGATGCATACGGCGACGAGAGCAATCCTGGCCCGTACCCGGTGCCGCTCAATGCACCCGTTGAGTCAGGCAGCGATCATCACGTGCTCGTGCTGGACTCCGGCAACTGCCACCTGTACGAGATGTACAACGCTCAGCAGGAGGGCGCCGGCTGGGTGTGTGCCTCGGGCGCCGTCTTCAACCTGAACAGCAACGCGCTCCGCCCGGACGGATGGACGTCCGCGGACGCCGCAGGATTGCCGATCCTGCCTGGACTGGCTCTGTACAGTGAGGTCTCCTCCGGCGTGATCAACCATGCGCTGCGCTTCACCGTCGAAGAAACGCAGAACGGCTTCATCAATCCGGCAACCCACGAGGCCGGCACCAACAACCCGGACCTGCCGCCGATGGGACTGCGCCTGCGCCTCAAGGCCTCTTTCAGCCTCGCCGGATTCACCGGTGAGGCGCTGGTGATCCTCACCGCGCTCAAGACGTACGGCATGATCGTCGCCGACAACGGGAGCAGCTGGTACATCAGCGGGGATACCGATCCGCGCTGGAACGACAACAACCTCAACGAGCTGAAATCCGTGCCGGGCAGCGCCTTCGAGGCCGTCGAGACAGGCCCGATCCTGCACAGCTAGACGGCCGCGAGCGTTACCGCTTGGCGGCCTCGAGCTCGACCACCGAGAACTTGTCCCGCGCATATTCGGCGCGGATCAGCTTCTTGTCGAGCTTACCCACACTGGTTTTCGGCAACTCGTCCACAAATGTCCAGCGCTCGGGGAGCCACCAACGAGCCACCTTCGGCGCGAGGAATTCGCGGAGCTCATCCGGCGTCGCGGTCGCTCCCTGCTTGAGGACGACAAGGGCCAGCGGCCGTTCCGCCCACCGGTCGTCGTGGACCCCGACCACTGCGGCCTCGGCGACAGCGGGATGCCCGACCAGCAGAGTCTCGAGCTCAACCGATGAGATCCACTCGCCGCCCGACTTGATCACGTCCTTGGACCGGTCGGTGATCTGCACGTAGCCGCGCGAGTCGATGTTGCCGACGTCGCCGGTGCGCAGCCACCCGTCGTGGAATTTCTCCGGAGCCTCAGCGTTGTAGTAGGAGGCGGTGATCCACGGCCCGCGCACCTCGATCTCGCCCACCGCCTCGCCGTCGTGGGGTATCTCGGCACCGTTGTCGTCGACCAGACGCAGTTCGACACCCGGAACCGCGCGACCGGTCTTCGACCGGTAGATCATCTCATCCTCCGGCGCAGTGCCCTTCGGCGGAAAGGCAATCGAGGCGATCGGGCTCGTCTCGGTCATTCCCCACGCCTGCCAGAGTTCGATGCCCAGGACATCGCGATACGCCTCAATCAACGTCGCCGGGACCGCGGATCCGCCGCACACCGCGGTCTTGATACTCGACACGTCCTTCCCGGTTTCCTGCACATGGTTGAGCAGCGCCGTAAGAATGGTGGGTACCCCACCGGTGAAGGTCGGACGCTCCTGCTGGATGAAGTCGCAGAGCCCCTGCGGCTGCAGGAACTTTCCAGGGAGCAGCAGGTCACTCCCCACCATCCAGCCGGCGTACGGCGTCCCCCACGCGTTGACGTGGAACATCGGCACGATGATCAGCAGCCGTCCGTTGTCATCGAGGTGAAACGTCCCCCACACGGCGAACGAGTGCAGGTACACGGAACGGTGGCTGTATGCAACGCCCTTGGGGTCACCGGTTGTTCCCGTCGTGTAGCACATCGACGCCGCGCTGCGCTCGTCGATGGCGGGCCACTCGAACGTCGGCGATTCCGAAGCAAGCACCGCTTCATACGCAAGCGGTTCGCCGAGGCCCGACACCGGAGCGGAGCCGACCACGATCACCTTTTCCACGCTGGGGCATTGGTCGATCACCGACGCCAGCAGTGGCGCGAGCGAGTCGTCGACGATGATGATGCGGTCCTGCGCGTGGTTGATGATCTGCGCCAGCTGCGGCGGTGGCAGCCGCAGGTTGAGCGTGTGCAGCACCGCCCCCATGCACGGGACGGCGAAGTACGCCTCGATGTGCTCCTGGTGGTTCCAGCACAGCGTGCCAACGCGATCGCCTGGAGCGATGCCGAGCGTGCGCAGCGCGCCGGCCAGCCGGTTCACGCGCTCCGCAACCTTCGCGTAGCTGGTGTGACGGGCCTGCTCGCCCTCGAACGTGATGATCTCGCTGTCCGGATACACCTGGGCGCCGTGGCGAAAGAGCTCCGTGATGCTCAGCGGCGAATCCTGCATGGTCGAGTTCATGGGTTCCACTCTCCTCTGCACGTTCTGGCGCTGACCAGGCGCCGGTCCGTGGGCACCCAGGTCGTCGAGATCGTACGTGGCATTGGGCCCGGTGTGCAGCCTCCCTGACGGCTTGTTGCTTCGCTACCCTCGACACATGGCAACGATCCAGGCCGGAGCGATGACTGGTGCCCAGCGCATGCTCGCCACCGCGCGCCGCCAGCCCGCCGACCGTACGCCGATCTGGTTCATGCGTCAGGCCGGGCGGTGCCTCGCCGGCTACCGGGCGCTCCGCGAGACCTATGACATCCTCACGATCACGCGAACCCCGGAGCTCTGTGCTCGGGTGACCCTGATGCCGGTCGAGGAGTTCGGCGTCGACGCCGCCGTGATGTACGCAGACATCATGCTGCCGCTGATCGGCATGGGTGTCCCCTTCTCGATCGACCCGGGCGTCGGCCCGCTGATCCATGAACCGGTGCGCAGCGCCGCAGACGTCGCAGCGCTCAGGATCGTCGATCCCCACGAGGCAACTCCCGACCTCTTCGAAGCCATCAAGCTGGTGCGCGGCGAACTCGATGGCACAACGGCGGTGGTCGGTTTCGCCGGCGGCCCGTTCACCGTCGCCTCCTACATGATCGAGGGCAAACCGACCAAGGAGTTCGCGCGTACCAAGGCGATGCTCCACGGCGAACCTGAGCTCTGGCATCGGTTGATGGAGACTTTGACCGGGGTTACGATCGCCTATCTCCGCGCTCAGGTCGAGGCCGGGGCCCAGATGATCCAGCTCTTCGATTCGTGGGCCGGTGCGTTGTCGGTCGCGGCCTACGAGACGATGGTCCTCCCCTACAGCCGGCGCATCCTCGAGGCGGTCGCCGAGACCGGCGTTCCGACGATCCACTTCGGCACCACCACCTCGCACCTGCTCGAGTCGATGGCGCGCGCCGGTTCCGACGTCATCAGCGTCGACTGGCGCCTGCCACTCGACGAGGCGTGGCGCCGGATCGGCGGCCGCGGCATCCAGGGCAACCTCGACCCGGGGGTGCTGCTCGCGCCCTTCGATGTGGTCGCGCGCGAGGCGCGTCAGGTCCTGGCTCAGGCAGGCGGACGGCCCGGGCACATCTTCAACCTCGGCCACGGCGTCCTCCCCGAGACGTCGAGCGACCACCTCCGACGCCTCGCCGAACTGGTCCACGAGGAGACCGCCCGGGCCTGACCGCGAGGCGGCGCTGCCAGCCTCTACCCTTGGGGCGATGGCTCAGCTCGGTGTGGTCCTCGCCACCTTCGGTTCCGCGGTCACCGCCGATGACGTGCCTGCCTATCTGGCATCGGTGCGAGGAGGTCGCGAGGTCCCGGAGGACCTGATCGAGGAGTTCCGGCGCCGCTACGACCTGATCGGCCGATCGCCGCTCATCGACATCACCGATGCGCAGTGCGCGGCGCTTCAGGCCCTCCTCGACGCTGATAGCGCCGACCACGACACGCGGGTCGTCGCCGGGATGCTCCACTCGGAACCGTCACTCACGGGGGCGCTCGATTCGCTGGCCGCAGGCGGCGCCCGCAGCATCATCGTGGTGGCGCTGGCGCCGCAGTACTCGCCGATCATCCTTGCGGGCTACGAACGGACGGTCGCTGCGTGGCGTGCCGATAATCCCGAGGTCGATGTGCACATCGCGGGTGCATGGCACCTGACGCCCGAGTGGATCGGCGCGCTCGCCGAACGCGTGGAGGAGGCGCTCGCAGGCCTCGAGCCCGACGTACGCGAACGGATCCCGATCATCTTCACGGCGCACAGCCTCCCTCGCCCGGTGGTCGACCGCGATCCCGGGTACATCACGCAGCTGCGCGACACCGCCACGGCGATCGCGACCCGGCTGGGCCTCGACGACAAGCGCTGGAGCTTCGCGTATCAGAGCGCCGGGCACACGCCCGAGGAGTGGCTCACCCCCGATGTGAAGGATCTCTTCCCGGGCTTCAAGTCCCAGGGAATCACGGAGATCCTCGTGGTGCCGCTGCAATTCCTTGCGGACCACCTGGAGATCCTCTACGACATCGATATCGCCGCCGGCGAGGAGGCGACCGAAGCGGGCATCACCATGCATCGCATCGCGCTGCCGAACACGCAGCCGTCGTTCATCCGAGCGCTCGCCGCCGTATTGGAGCGCGAGCGCCAGGCCGGCGCTGTGACCGGCCGAACCTAGTCGGGGCGGATCACGCCGATCGGGTTGGGATACTGGATACCGTCGGGAGCCTCGAGGAGCATCGCAATCCGGCGCAGGGTCGCGAACAAATGGTCTCGCGCCTGCGTGTTCACCGACTCCCACACGGCGGTGGCGAGCCTGTCGGTCATGTCCTCGACGCCATCGCGCAATGAGCGCCCTTCAGCGGTGAGCTCACCTGCCGCATCGACGATGCCCCGGGCGCGGAGTCGCTCGACGCCCTGATCCCATTCCTCCTCGGTCCATCCGCGAAACCGGCGGATGGTGGGCGGGTCCATCCCATTGCCGGCTGCAAGCGCCGTGATCAGCGATTCCACCCCGTCGAGACCGTGGACCGTGAGCGCCGCAACGTGGCCGTCGAATCGATGCTCGCGAAGGAGCGTGCACGCATGCCAGAGCTTGAGATGCGGTTCGTCGGGCTCCTCGAGCGCCGCAGTTGGCGTGTACAGAGGACGGCCTTCGCCGCGGAGACCGCGCGCAATCTCCATCGTCGCCATCGCAGCCTCGGCCAGGTCTGCGGAATCGACTGCATCGCCCCAGAGACGGCGCAACGCGGAATCGGCAATAGCGCGTCTCGCCGCGAGCGCCCGCTCCGGGCTCGAGTAATCCCACGCATCGGGAATCGCCCGCGCAACCATGGCCGGCCGGAAGTTGTGGAACACGGCGACGACCACACCCGCTGTCACCGCGCCCATCGGCGCCGACCGCGACGCGAAATACCCCATCCATCCGCCCTTGAACCCCGCAGCCTTGTAATGCTCGACGGCCTCGGGCGCGAAATAGACGATGGCGTGGATCGGCTCGTACAGCGTCCACGCTCGGCGCGCCAGGGTCACGGTCACGCCGGCCATCGTATCGGTTGACCGGTCAGTGCAGCGTCGCCCCGGCCGGTGTCAGCGTGCCGTGGAAGATGCCCGAGTGCGTGAAGGTCGGTGAGGTTCCAGGGCTGAGCACACTGGCGGTGAGTTCCGACGACGGCATGAACTGGAGAAAGCGAGAATCCGCACGCGCAACATCCACGATCGACTTCTCGAGCACGCACGAGTTGTACTGGCGCGCGGTGTCCTCCAGGGTGTTCGCGTTGAGCACGACCTCCTGGTCCCAGGTGCGTGTGTAGCGCCGCATGCCGGGAATCCTGCTGTGCTCGGGGGTCAGGCACTCGGCTGCGATGACGTTCTCGCTGCTTGCCCAGATGCCGCTTTCGGTGTTGAGCACCAGCGTGTGATTGCCGATCGTGTGCCCCGGTGTCGCGAGCAGTGCGACTCCGGGTCCGATCAACACATCTCCATCGATCGGGGACAGCGCATCGGATCGCAGCGCGCTGAACGTGGACGGCTGATACCACGGCACCTGCAACGGATGCAGCGACTCGAGTGATTCGAGTTCGGCGCGTTGCACGATCAGCCGGGCATTCGGGAGCGCCGGTGTAATCGGTGCTATCGAGGAGAGATCATTCGCCGGTTCGGTGGTCCCGATCCATCGACGCACGTCCTGCGTATGGAGGTGATCGAACGTGATCCAGTCGACGTCGCCAGCATCGATGCCGACGCTGCGCAGATGGCTCAGCACATCGCCGAGTGGGCGCATGAATGCGCGCTCGAACGCCGCAGGGGTCGACTCACTGAGCCGCGCAAAATACGCCGTGCGCCGCGCGAGCTCGACATCGGTCGGCTCGAAGAGGAGCACCCTGCGCCTGCCGTCGGGATCCCGCCAGCGAACCACCACCAGGCGGTGGGTCAGGGACAGAAACGGCGCCGGGCTCATAGCCGCTCGGAAGAGGCCGAACCGAGTCGGATAGGGCAGGGTGACGAGGTCGAACGTGCCGATCCAGTCCGGCATTCCGGTGTCCCGGAACCACGCTCGAAAGCCGGGCGCGGCCGCACGGATGAGATCGAGCTGGCGACCTGGCTGCCGCTCTTCGGCGATTGCCGCAAAGTGCGAGATCGCGCTGATCTCCCCGACCGGAGGCGGGACGTGTGTTGCCATCGGGTCCTCGGGAGTCTACGCGGTGCCGAAACCGCCGGTCGATATACTCGATTGCGGTGATCGAAGGAGTATCACGGTGAGGCGCTGGGGGCGTTTTGTCTACCGCCGCCGCAAAGCAGTCCTCGTTGCATCACTCGCCTGCTTCGTCCTCTCCATCATCGGGCTCGCCACCGGCGGCCAGCCGATCAATGCGTCGAGTTACGACGTCGAGTCGGTGCGCGCGGCAAACCTCGAGGGTGCGCAGCTCCCGTCAACCACCGGGTCGTCGTTCACGTTGATACTCACGAGCGCGCACTCAGCGTTTGGTCAACCCGCGTTCGAATCGGCCGTCAACGCGGCGGTCGCCCCGCTGCACAGCGACCCTCGCGTCAGCGCACTGGCGACGCCGTACACAGCGCCGGCAGCGCAGGTCCCTCTCATGGTCTCGACGGACAAGCGCAGCGTGCTCGTCCAGGTGGGCATGAAGATCGACTTCGCGCAGGCCCGCGCCCAGTACGGCGAGATACGCGGTGAGGTGCATTCCTCGTCACTCAGCATCACCGCCACCGGGGACGTGCCGCTTGCGTATGACTTCGACACGTATCTCGCCAGCGACCTGCGCCGATCCGAGGTGGTGTCACTGCCACTCGCGCTCATCCTGCTCGTGATCGTGTTCGGCACCGGTGTGGCCGCCCTGCTCTGTCTGGGCGTCGGTGTGTTCGCGGTGCTCGGCGGAGTGGGTGCGGCGCTCGCCCTCGCGCACGCCATCGACGTCTCGACGTACGCGGTCAATGTCGTGACCCTGGTGGGGCTCGGTATTGCCATCGACTATTCACTCTTCATCGTGACGCGGTTCCGCGAGGAGCTCGCCTCGGGTCACACCGTGGAAGACGCGCTGAGCACCACCATGGCGACGGCTGGCCGGGCGATCCTGTTCAGTGGCCTTACCGTCGCGATCGGCCTCTCTGGACTCCTCTTCTACACGGGAACCGCGCTCGTCTCGATGGGTGTCGCAGGCGCGATTGTCGTTGCCATCTCGGTGCTCTACGCCGTCACGCTCCTGCCCGCGATGCTGGCGGTCCTCGGGACTCGCATCAACAGCATCCGGGTTCCGATCCTGCAGCCCAAGCCCTTCGGCGAGGGCCTGTGGCATCGGCTTGCGACCTGGGTCATGCGCCGGCCTTGGACGGTGTTGATTCCAACCATCGCAATCCTGCTCGTCGCGGGCTCGCCGTTCCTCGACCTCCAGCTCGCCAACAGTGACGTCAACCAGCTGCCGACCACGGCCGAGGCGCGCGTCGGGGCTGATCTGCTCCAGGCGCAGTTTCCACAGGTGGGCCAGAACACCATCGCCGTGGTCGTCGATTACCAGCATGGCGGACCGATGGCGCCAACGAACATCGCGGCGTCATACCAACTTGCGCAGCGGCTCGCGACGCTCAAGGGGGTCACGGGCATCCGCAGCTACGTGACCGTGCAGCCGGGTCTCGGCGTGACCTCGTATCAAGCGTTGTACACCCAACCCAAGAGCTCGCTGCCCTCCGCCGTGCAAACCGTGCTGACGGCGCTTAATGGGAAGAGCATTGCCGTGCTCGACGCTGCCACGCCATATTTCGTCACCAGCGACGCTGCGCACAACCTCGTCCGTGACATTCGAGCAGTCGACTCCGTGCCGGACGCGACGGTGCAGGTCACGGGCGACACCGCGTTCGACATCGATCTCGTCAACTACATGATCGATCACACCCCGCTGGCCATCGGATTTGTGGTCATCACCACGCTGATCGTGCTCACCGTGCTGCTCCGATCGGTGGTGCTCCCGTTCAAGGCCGTGCTCATGAACGCGCTCTCGTTGAGCGCCGCTTTCGGAGCGCTCGTCTGGATCTTCGACCAGGGTCATCTTGCGAACATCCTCGGTTTCACCGCCGGGCCGCTCGACCCGACCATCCCGGTGCTGCTCTTCTGCGTCGTCTTCGGCTTGTCGATGGACTACGAAGTGTTCCTGCTCACGCGCATGCAGGAGGCGTGGGTTCGCACCGGCGACAACCGCACAGCGGTTGCTGACGGGCTGGAACGCAGCGGGCGGCTGGTCACCGGAGCCGCGGCGATCATGGCCTGCGTCTTTCTCGCTTTCGCGCTCGCCAGCGTGGTGACCATCAAGTCGATCGGCATCGGCATGGCCGTCGCGGTGATCGTCGACGCCACGCTGGTTCGCGCACTCGTCGTGCCCGCGGTGATGCGCCTGCTCGGCGGTGCCAACTGGTGGGCGCCCCACTGGCTCCATCGCCGCGAGCCCGATCGCCAGGAGATCGCTCCAGCTGCCTGACACCGCACTCGCCCCGCCTGCAGCTCCACCGCGCCCCATGCTGCGTGGGTGGAGTCACCTCGCAACCGTGCCGCTCGCCATCGCCGGTGCCATCGCGCTGGTCATCGTCGGTGGCGGCAACGTGGGCCGGCAGATTTCCCTTGCCGTCTATGGGATCTGCCTGATCCTGCTCTTCGCGGTCAGCGCCAGCTATCACCGCGGTCCGTGGTCGCCAAAGACGCGCCGGGTCTGGGGCCGGCTCGACCACGCGACCATCTTCCTCGCCATCGCAGGCACGTACACGCCGGTTGTAGTCAACGTCTTGCAGGGTTGGCCGTCCATCGTCTTGCTGGTGGTCATCTGGGTGCTGGCGGGGAGCGGCGTCATCGTCGCCACGACCGGTGTTCCACTGCCGCGATGGGTGACCGTCGTGTTGTACTTGGGCGTCGGATGGACGGTCGTGTTCTTCCTGCCGGCGCTCGGCGACCGCATCCACACGAGTGGGCTGATCGTGCTGGCGATCGGAGGCGCCCTCTACTGCGCGGGCGCGATGGTGTATGCGTTGAAGCGCCCACAGCTGTGGCCGAAAGTCTTCGGCTACCACGAGGTGTTCCACATCCTCGTGATCGCCGCGACTGCCGTCTACTTCGTCTTCATCCTCACGACTGTCGCGCTGCCGCGATAATCCTGGTGCTTGTGCGCTTGGCGATCGGATGCGGTCATCTGCCTGTCCCGAGTGAGACAACACTCGTCTGCGCGACGGCGACGTCACTTCGGAAGGTCGCCATCGCGCCACTCGCGGGAGCGGCATCAGGGCCGCATGTTGCCCTCGGCAACGCTGAAGTAGTCACCGAGACTGGTCTCGCTGAACCCGATCGCCTCGCATCGGGAGGCCGACGGGCACGAGACGGCGGTCAGTTCAGCGAGGAACCGTTTGGGGCTCGGGATCGACTTAACGCTCCATGTCCCGTTGGTCCAGCGCTCGGCCAATGTCTGGAGCGTTGGGCTCACAACCTGGTACATCCCCACTGCCGTGCATGCCTGCGACGTCGTGCACGACACGGCGGTCAGGACGCCGGCGAGGCCGCTGGGCGTCGGTTGAATCGACCACGTCAGACCGTTCCAGTGCTCAGCCAAGGCCAAAGTTTGCGAAGTGGAGCTCTCGGCGCCGACCGCCGTGCAGCTGGATGTCGATGTGCAGGACACACCGTTCAGCCACGTCTGGGCGAATCCGACCGGATTCGGGGCAGTTTGGATCGACCAGGTTTCACCGTTCCACGCTTCCACGAGCATGTGCTCCAGATTCGAACTGTCGTAGTAAACACCCACCGCCGTACAGGCGACTGGATCCGAGCACGACACGCCGGTGAGCTGGCTGTAGCGATCGGCTGCCGCAGGGTTGGGCGTCGCTTCGACGGTCCATTCACTCCCTTTCCACTGTTCCGCGAGCGTGACATCTACGCCGGTGGACGGCACTGTGTAATTCCCGACGGTGGTGCAGTCGGTTGCCGTCGGGCAGGACACGCTGGCCAGCTCGCGTGGCAGGAACGGGAGGGTGGGGTCGCCGGGCGTCGGTATCGATTGGGGCACCCACACGCTGCCGTTCCAGCGCTCCGCAAGGTTAACCTCGCCGGAGAGCGTCAGGTAGCCTCCAACTGTGGTGCACGCGGACGCCGATGAGCAGGAGACAGCGCTGAGCTCACTTCCGACCGCTCCGATGGGCTGGCTTACCGACTGAGGCGTCCACTTGGTTCCATTCCAAAGGTCGGCATATCCGAAGGATGCGGTCCCCTGCGAGTCGCCAACCGCGACGCACGTCACTTTGCAAAAGACATCGTTGAGGGTGCTATCGCTTGGCAACGAGACGGCCGTCGTCCCCTGAATCGTCCACTTTGAGGCAGGCACGGCGGTGCCCGACGATGAAGCCGACGCAATCTGCGGGGCCAAACTCAAAGCACCGGTGACGGCACCGACGAGGATGGCTGATTGCAGCCTCATGAAATTCCCTCTCTGAATTCACCGGCCCAAGTAGTCGGGCAACACCACAATAGCAATCGGCCAAGTTCTGCACAAGCGGCGTCACCGCGACACGAACCCTGTACCGATTGGAGCCTTAAGAATGGTGCTCACGGGGTTTTGCCCGGTCGTGGAATCTGCGGGCAACATCTGATGAACATCAACATCCGAACAAATTGATATCATTGGGCTCAGGTCGGGAGCGTGTCGTTTGGGGGGGAACATGAAGATGACGTCGAGCTGGGGTCGCTGGGCCACCGTCGGGGTTGCCTGTGCCGTTGCGGTTGTGTCCGCCTTGGTCGGAGGTGCTGGCTTCGCGTTTGCCCAGTCCAGCGGCATCGTCGGGGGAACCCTGACCGCGATCCCCGTGAACGGGAGCTACCAAATCCACCAGCTCTTCGCCGGTACCGACGGAAAGCTCTGGTTTGTTACCCCGCAATCCCAGCTCGGGGAGGTCAGCGCAACCGGCGATGCGACTCTCACCAATGTGACGCTGCCGCATGGCGAATTCGTTGCGCAAATCGTCGCAGCTGGACCAGAGGGTGTGTGGTCGTACGGGAATACGAATGTCGATCCCCGGACCGCGGACAGCTGCGTCGTGGGTCTGGTGACGCCGGACGGCGTCCTTCACAACATCGCCTTGCCGGCTGGGCCGGTCCGGAACGCAAGTCTGTGCGGCGGCGCCGCAGCAGACCGGAGCGGCAACTTGTGGCTGTCACTGGGCTCATATGCCTGCTACACGGATCCTTGCAAGGTTGCGGTCGTCGCCGAGATAACCCCGTCGGGAACAATCACCATGTTCGCGCCTTACCGACCGGGAGCGAGGCCGGGTGCAGTGGCGCTTGGAAGCGATGGAGCGATCTGGGTGTTCGAGGGTGCTCGCCAGGAGGCTCTGGTGCGCTACACAAATGCGGGCATCTCAGAATTCTTCCCAATGCGGCCAGCGCTCGGCTCGCTCTACGCCCGACCCGACGGGTCCTTCTGGGCTGGCTTCAACGTGAGCTTCGACCTCGTCGACGGGGCTACGGGCACGGATGAATTCCGCCGAGCCTTCCCCGTCTCGCCCTCCCGAGCACTGTTGCCTAGTCTTGTCAGTTTCGGGACAGCGATTGACGGAAACGGCTTGTTGTGGAAGTCCGGGCAGATGGGGCGCCCGGGCACTGGCGCAAACCGCCTCTTCCGTCTGAATTTGGACGCGACGATTGACCGGACCGTCTCCTTCCCGCGAGCGAACGACGGCAGCGCACTCCTGGCGAACGGAACAGTGGCCATCACCAGCATAGGCGTGATCTGGGCGACAGCTCTCTCAGCGGAACGGACGCCGACTATCTCATCCGGTTCCAACCGTTGGTGTAAGCCTGCTGGGAGACGCTACCGATGCTGCGTCGCTCCGAGGACGTGAAATCACCTCCGACCACTCGATCGGGTCGCGGTTGTCACGGTGACTCCGGGCAGAGGCACTAGGCCTTCGAGCACCTCTGGGTACTGGGATGATGTCGCCGAGGACCTCCTCAGGATCGCCGAGGAAGTGACCCACCGGGTAGCACCGTTAGTCCGAACGTCGAGTTCTCCGTGGATCCCGCACCCCATGAGATGTTGATTCGCCAGCACCCAGGGGTCGGCAAATCGACAATCGACGGAAACTGCTGTTGTCCTTCGGCCCTCGGCACCGTCAGATTCACAACCGGCGTCGCAGCGTCAGCCGGTTGGGCTCGCAGCGTCAATTGAGTAGATGCGATTGGCGTTTGGGTCAACCACAGAACCTTGTTCGCACTCCCGTCTGGGCGATCACCCTTGGCCACCAGCTCTGTCGCGAACATGACGCCAACCACCTCCGGCGGTTGCCCCACTGCCCACGGGATGCTCCCCCCTCCAATGTCAGCCCACGACGGCAGTCCTGGGCCTGTGTCAACCGTTGTACCCGCACAACCGGCACCTGTGTTTCGCGAGCCAGGAACGGATGTCGACACAGATGCGAAGGAGGTGTGGCGGATGGGCATCATCGTTGTGACGCCCCGGTGGAAGCGGAGAGCAAGCGGGAGGAGGCTCGATCAAGTGCCGAGGCGATCATCGAAGACGGCTCTCACACCGAGAACCACCGGACCTCGGTCTCATCGAAGCGGCAGTGCCGCCCGGGACCCGGCGTCCCCACCCCCATATTCATCGCCAGCACGACGACGATCTTCATAGTCACCAAGGGAAAGCTGCGAAAGCCGAGCTCATCTCTCCGAGGAACCCTCCGGGACACCGACCTGATTCTCTCTAACCTGGATAGCATGGAGTCGATGATCGAGGCCGGTACTCAACGTCTCGCACTCCGGCCCTGGCAGGCCGGCGACGCGGCGGCTCTCAGCATCGCCATTGCGGAGAGCGCCGAACATCTCCGGCCGTGGATGTCTTGGATCGCCACAGAGCCGCGCTCCCTCGCTGAACGCCAGGCGATGATTGCTCGGTGGGAGACGGAGCGTCGTGCAGGGGGCGACATGGTGTTCGGGATGTTCATTGGGGGCGTCGTCATCGGTGGTTGTGGGCTACATCGTCGCCTTGACGCGGATGGACTCGAGATCGGGTACTGGGTACACGCGGCGCACACGCGAATGGGGCACGCCACTCACGCCGCCGAGATGCTCACCTCGCTCGCGTTTTCGTTCCGAGAGATCCATCGAGTCGAAATCCACTGCGATCACGCAAATCGTGCTAGTCAAGGTGTGCCGCGCAGGCTCGGGTTCACCCAGGTGGGCCAGCAAACAAAAACCATTCAGGCACCCAGTGAAACCGGCCTGCAAGACATGTGGCGGATAACCCGACGTGAGTGGTTGCCGGACGAGTAGCACCCCTCGCGACATTCGCGAATAGTGGCCTGGGCGAGGTTGACGGCTCTCATGGTGAGCCGATGGCTCTAAGGACCTGACTCAACTCGCGCTTCTAGACGGCGCTCGAGGATCTCCGCAACGGTTTCCTCCGAAGTCTGAGCCGAGGTGTTGAGCCATAGGCCGATTCTCGGTGTCGCCTCCAGGAACGCGTCCAATCCTTCGGCATCCAATGCGCCGGCTTCGTAGGCGACTTTGCCGCGTAGCCGGCGTCGGGCTTCATCTCTTGCCTCGATGACAGCGATCGACGGGCGCAGGACGAGAAGGTGCCGAGGCCGGGCGGCCACGTTCTTCAGCCGGATGACAACATCCTCGCGGAAGATGTTGTCCTGAACCACCGTGCTGAATCCGGCAGCGCAATATTCATCGGCGACGTTGGCCGAAAGCCGATGGCGAAGTCGAGCAATCTCCTGGCTTCATTAGACCACTGCGCCCACTGGTGCACCCAGCCTCGCACGGCCCAGCGGTAGAACTGCCCACCACGGATGTGCACGCCACGTTCGAAGTGACTTGCCAACAGATCGGCCACCGTTGACTTTCCAGCCGCCTGCACGCCGACGACAAGCCACACGCCTCCGTCCATGGTGCCATTGTGGCAAGCCCTCCCTGTCGTGAGAGTTCCGATGTGCTCGTCGCGATCGTCGTCGTTCTAGTGATCGTCATAACGCATGGCGGCGGCATACATATGGTCGAGTAGTGCGCGAAGGTTGGCGAGGGGCGCCTCTGGCGACATTTGTGGACCTTGGCCTGAACCTCAGAACTCTCCCCCGACCGGGCGTGACTGCACTCCGCGAGCGCCACGTGCACAGCGACGCCGGGTTTCGACCATGAACGTGCCCGTCAATCGGAGGCGGGCCTAGGCATACTGGCGGCACAGTAGCCAGGATTCTTGATGAGGTTGGGCAGACGTGTATCCGTTCGAGCGCTTCAATCAGGTAACCAAGCGAGTGTTGACGCTGGCACAAGAGGAAGCCGAGCGCTCGCATCACAGCTACATCGGGACGGAGCACATCCTGCTCGAACACCTTCGCGAGCGCGACACCGTCGCGAGCACCGTCCTGGACCGTTTCAACGTCGATATCGCCGATGTTCGCCGCTCCATCGACACGATACTTGGGGCTAACGAACGGATGGTCTTCCAGCAGATCATCCCAAATCGAGCGTGAAGACGATCATCGAGATCTCGTTCACCGAGGCGCGTCGGATGGGCGACACTTTCGTGGGGACGGAGCACATTCTGCTCGGACTGCTCATCGAGGGCGAGGGTATCGGTGCGCACGTGCTCAACGACCTCGGTGCCAACCTCGATAGCGTCAAGGCCGAGATCGATGTCGTGCGGAAGGACGGCAAGATCGTCGAAGAGCCCGGAATCACCCGGTCGACGACCTCAAGGGTCGTCGCACACAGCTCCGGCTCGAGCGTGGCATCGCTCGTGCGGTGTTTCAAGAGCAGGGAGTGAAGCGGGCGGAACCTCCTCCGGGCCCGCGGAACCAGCAGTCGATCAGTTGAGCATCGACGTCTCGTGGCACTGTCGTCGCGGGGCGACTCACGAGCGGGCACAGCGACTGTCAAGCGGACGCCCGCACGGCAGCTCAAGCAACGGGGATGCCCACTCGACCCATCAGTGATCCCCTGAGCGCGACCACCTCCCAGCACCCCGGTTGCGTGAATGTGAATCCCGCACCCCACTGGTCGCCCGGATGAATCGTCCACGTGGAGCCACCCGTATGTGCCTGCTCCCAGTCGGGTGCGATCTGCACGTGATCCGGGCCGTCAGCAACGAGCCGCAGGGGTCCGGACCCGGTCATCTGATATGCGATCTTGACGCTCTGCCCGCGCGGCATCGGGACGGGCGCGAACATCAACAACCAGAGTTGGTTTGCGCCGGGAATGATGCCTTGGACCTCAGGCATGCCCGAATACTTCAGGAAGTGCGACGGCGCGCAGTTCGGCTGCACCCATACGATTGCGCTCGGCGACGGCGTCGCACGTTGCGTCGCCGTCGCTACCGGGGCTGACGTTGTGGGGATGGTATGGCCGGCAGCTGCGCAACCCACGCAGATCCAGGCGCTGACAGCTGCCACCACTCTCACGTGGCGTACGCGTCTCGCCTTCACCGCCCACTGCCTGTTTGTCATCCGACCTCGCGCCCGATGCGTTCGTCCGCTACTCGGCGGCGGCCGCCTCCTCCACAACCGGGTGCACGCCGTTGGTTCCTTCCGCTTCGCGCACCTCCACGAGGTATTCGTCCACCAATTGCCGCCCCCGTTCCGGGTCCGCGACGCTCGCGATCACGTGATACGCGGGCTCATCGGGATCCGGACGCACCAGCACGAAACCATCATCGACGTACACCTTGATGCCGTCGACGAGGTCGACCGAGTCGGTGCGGTGGCGGTCGAGGAGGATGCGCATGACCCGTCCCTTCGCCTCCCACGGGCAGAACTCGGTCGCGGTGATGTACGCAACCTGCGGGAGCTCCGCCCGCGCTTGGCTCAATGGCACGCCTATCCTGGCGCGTAGCTCGAGCAACTTCACCAGCGTGTACATGGCATCGAAGGCACCCAGGTGTCCCGGCCACGCGAAGCCACCTTCGCCATCGGACGCGATGCTCGTTCCCGACATCGTGGATGCTCGGAGCACCGACGCAGGGTCGCCCGGCGTTGCGCTGAAGGTCCCACCCTCCTTGCGCACCAGGTCGCTGATCCACATCGGCGTCGCAGCCGGCGCGAGCACGGTTCCCGGATTGGACCGTACCCACCACGAGGCGAGCAGCCCAAGACATTCGTGCGGTGAGAGCACCACGCCCTTGTCGTCGATGATGGTGATGCGCTCGGCGGTCGGGCTGATCATGCACCCGACGTCGGCATGCACCGTCTTGCTGATCAATGCCGTCTCATCCGGCACCGTGCGGTGGTGCTCACCTTCGCGCATGCCGGCATTGAGCGGGATGGTGGTCACTCCCAGCTCGTTGAGGATGGTCGGCAGCACCGCCGATGCGTCGCTGTAGTCGTAATCGATGAGTACACGGAAACCGGCGTTGCGGATGAGGTCCGCGTCCAGTGACGTGAACACGTGCTTGATGTAGCCGGGGATCGGTTCGCCGTACTCGATGTCACCCATCTCGTAGAAGCCGGCACGCCGAAAGTCCTCGCGGAAGAGCAGGTTCTCGAGCTTGCGCTCGGCGCGCTTGTCGATCTGCAGGCCGTCGGAGTCGAAGAAGCGGATGTCGGCGCTGCGCTGATCGAGTGGTGATACGAGCACATGGATCCCGGCCGAGCATTCCGCCTCGAGCGTCGCCCACTGGGTCACCGGAACCGGCAGCTCGCGCACGTCGCGAGCCTTGGCGCCCGCGCTGACGATGCCGCTGACGATCGCGCGTTTGATCATGCGCGACGAGCGCGCGTGATCCTGGCCGACAACGACACACGCTCCCTTGGACAGCGTCGCTCCGAACGCGGCGCCGAGCCGCGCGCAGAACTCGGGCGTGAGCTCCACGTTGATCAGCCCGCCCAGCCCGTACGACGAGAACAGCCCGCTCCGCCATTCGCCGGCCCAGATCACCAACTCGTTCACGGTCGAGCCGGGCTCCACCGTCTTGCTCGGCCAGATCTTGACGCCGGCACGAATCTGCGAGCCCCGGCCGAGGACGCACTCGTCGGCGATCACCGAGTTTTCCTCGAGCAGCGAGTCGTTCTTGATGGTCACGTTGCGGCAGACGATCGCCTGGCGCAACCGGCAGCGCTCGCCGATGTATGAGTGCGGCCAGATCACGCTGTTGCTCACCTTGGTGTTGTCATCGATGACGCTGTAGCGGTCGATGACCCCGTGCTCATTGACGTGCGCGCCACGCTTGAGCTTCACCTCGTCACCGATGAAGGCGGGTCCGTCGAGCTGGACTCCGATGCCGACCTCCACGCCCTCGCCCATCCAGACATTGCCCTCACGGCGCCCGGAGATGTGGCAGCGCACCTTGCCGTCGAGCGCGTCCCAGTTCGCCTGCATGTAGGACTGGATCGATCCGATGTCGCACCAGTAGTCCTCAACCACCACACCGTGCAGCGGCTCGTGGCGGCGCAGCATGGTCGGGAACACGTCCTGCGACCAGTCGGCGTTCGAGCCTTCCTTGATGTGCTCGAGGACCTTCGGCTCGATGACGTAGATGCCGGTATTGGCGTGATCGCTGAAGACCTCGCCCCACGAGGGCTTCTCGAGGAATCGCTTGATGTTTCCCTCGTCATCGGTGACGACCACGCCGTACTCGAGCGGGTTCGGTACCGAGTGCAGCACGATCGTCGCGTGAGACCCGCGGTCGGTGTGGGCGCGGATGACCGACGTGAGGTCGATGTCGGTGAGCGCGTCGCCGCTGATCACGAGAAAGGTGTCGTCGAGCAGGTGCGATGCGTTGCGCACGCTCCCGGCGGTGCCGAGCGGCCGGTCCTCCACGACGTACTCGATCTCCATGTCGAGCTCGGCGCCGTCTCCGAGTCGATTGCGAATCTCGGCACCGAGGTAGGCGAGCGTCACCACCACCTGGGTGATGCCGTGCTGCCTCAGGAGCCGGAGGATGTGCTCGAGCACCGGAGTGCCGACAACCGGGACGAGCGGCTTGGGCATGCGGCTCGTCAGCGGACGCAGCCGCGCCCCCTCACCCCCCGCCATGACCACTGCCTTCACGCAGCCACCTCCTCGGCACCGGTCTGTTCGAGGAGATCATATGGCGCGCTGGCAGGAATTACGCGGCTGGCGGGGCCGCCCCGGTCGGGAGCACGACGTGCTGATGCAGGCACATAAAGCGGAGCCGCTCGAGCAACCCGTCAATGACGATGGGCCAGGCAAAGTCCGCGGCGTCCCGACGGGCGGCGACGCGCAGCCGCTCTGCCAGCGCCGGTTGCTCGACGAGACCGCGAAGCGCGCTCGCGATCTCCGACGGGTCGTCGGTCTCAACGACGATCGCGTTGCCGTAGGGGCGGGCATACTCCTCGCCGGTCGCCCCGACCATCGCCACGCCGCCCGCGGCCATGGCCTCGAGACCGACCAGCCCGAAGGGCTCGTGTCCCGAGTTGGCAAGCACAGCGGTCGCGCCAGCGTTGATCTCGGTGATCACCTGGTCGGGCAGGAAACGGCGGAGGTGCACGATCGGCGCGCCATCGGTCTCGGTGAGCGCTCGGACGATGCCTCCAGCGTCGGCGACCGGCTCATACCAGTCGGTCACCTCGAGTCCGGCTTCGGCAGCGAAGGCGAGAACCGTCACGCCATACGGCTCCATGCCACCTCGCATCAGCATCCGGGCGGGCACCCCTTCATTGCGAAGTTCGGCGATGGCGGCGACGGCTTGGGTCCAGCGCTTGTCAGGGCTGAAGCGGCCGATCTTGAAGGCGAGGCACGGAGTCCCCGCCGCGGCCCGGATCGCCCGTGCCGCCGACTGGTCGACCTCAACGAGCGCGGTCTCCGGGATGCCGTTGGGAATCACCACGGGGTTCACGCCGTACGGCCACATGAGGTGCTTCATGTACTTGCTCACCGTGGTGATCGAGGCGACGAACTCGAGCACCGGCCAGTCAATCGCCTCGAAGCCGAAGAGGTTGTTGGCGTTCCAGAGCAGCACCGCGTTCTGACGGAGGCCGAGGGTATACAGGCGGTCGCTGAGCGCCCTGCAGAACCATGCCGTATGCCATTCCTCGCAGAGCACCGCGGTGGTTCGCCCTGCCTCGGCCGCCGGCTGGATGATGCTTTCGATGAGCGCGTCCGGAAGGGTCGCAGTGAGGTCGCGAATCTTCGCGAGCTCACCCTCGTACACACCGTTGCGGTAGCGGTCACTGATCTGCTGACCCCAGCGCACGAGCTGCACACCCTGCTCGAGCTCGGCGCCCGGCTTGTCGGGATCGCCGACAAAGACCAGCGTGGTCCGGAACCCGAGTGCCGCGAATGCCCGGCAGAGCTCGCGAGCGCGCACGCCGAGGCCGCCTGCCTGGCTGTACTGGTCGGGTCCTTCGAAGGACACCATCACGACGTCGAGGTTTTCAGGAGTGAACATCGCCGCATAGTCTGCGAGAGTTCAAGACCCACCGGCCGGCTACAAACGATGGCAGGGCCGAGGTGTGACCGCCCCGTTGCCTTCGCCCCAACGGTGACGAGAGTCCCACACTGGATGACCTGATCATGACCGGGTATCTCCGCTCCATCGTGGCGGCATCCGCGCTGGCATTCGTGGTGGTTTCCTGCGGAGGGGATTCAACCAGTCACCCGTCGTGGCTCCTCAGCCACCACCTCGGAGCGCCACAAGGCATCACGACGGTAGGTATACCGGGATCCGGCGTCCGCGACGTTGTGCTGCGACCTACGGCCGGCCATCTCGAGGTTGTGACGTGGGGGAGTTCGGGTTGCCCGCGATTGCCCGACCGGCTGGTCACACCGACAGCAGACGCGCTGTCCATATCAATGAGTAACGGCGCCCCGCCGGCGGGGTCCTCATGCCCGGCAGATGCCGCGCCGACAACGAGCGTCATTCAGATTCCGGGTACGGTCGACCTCACCCAGACAATCACCGTCACGCTCGACGACGGCGTCTACGGTCTTTCGGTCGCTCTCCCGGCTCCCTAGGGTCGCGAAACCGGTCACGAGGTGCCGGCTTCGACATGCACCCCGGTCCCTCATCGGAGCGTCGGTTGCGACCACGGACGGGGGCCGAAGCCCCCAATCCTGGTCACGAAAGAGGCGAAGGACCGGCTGGCGGGCGCCGGTTTCTCCGCCCACGGAGAGTGTCGCAAAGGGCCCGAACGTAGCCTCGGATGGTGGGACACAGATTCGTAACGGGAGGGGCACGTTGTCACAGACCAAGCAGCCTCGAGGCGTTGCCGCCCATCACCAGGTCGCGTTCCGCAGGTGTGAGCTCAGCCCGCGCGAAGGCGTCGATGTACCGCCGTGCTGGGAGCAGCGGATGATCGGAGCCGAACAGCAGCCGGTCGGCCCCGCAGAGGTCGATCACCGCTCGGTACGCGGTGGGAGCGAACAGATATGGGCCGGCTGCGGTGTCGAACCAGAGACGTTTGCAGAGCTCGGCGACCTCCGGCATGTGCGCGTAAAACGGCAGCCCTCCGCCGAGATGCGCGCAAACCAGCTGCAACCCGGGGTGACGCAGCGCAAAGGCCGCGACCTTGCCGGGAGTCGCCGTGCCCTTGCCCGGATAGTCATGCCCGACCGGCTCGCTGCAGTGCAGCACAAGAGCAATTCCCAACGCGTTGCATGCACCGGCGACGTCGTCGATTTCGATGCCGGAGAGGTCGAAGCCCTGCGCATCCGCGTTGAGCTCACCGGCGCCGCGCAGACCCTCGTCTGCACATCGCCGGAGCTCATCGATGGCACCGGGTCGCGCGGGACTCACCGTCGCAAAACAGGTGAGCCGGTCCGGATGATCCCGCTGGACGCGGATCAGGTGATCGTTGACCTCGGCGCAATGCGCGGGGTCGGCGAATGGCCAGCCGAAGCACACCGATCGATCCACGCCGGTCGCGTCCATGGTGGCCAGCAGTTCGTCGGCGGTGACAATCGAGCGGGCGCCTCGATGACAGACTTCGAACCACGGATCGAGGTCCGCGAGCGCGTCGCGCGAGTCGCGCATGCTCGCCGGAAGGATGTGCACGTGGCTGTCGATGATCATCCGAGCCACCGTCCCTGGGCAAAGATCCACATCCCCGCGCACATGAGCACCGCGCTGGCGCCGAGCATCGCGGTCCGAGCACGTGGGAAGCGCTGCGTGAGATCGGCGACGAGCAGCACCACCGGGAACAGCGCAAGGCTGTAGCGAGGCTGGGAGCGCCAGAAGGGCAACGACGCGGTCATCAACCACGCGATGGTGCAATACAGAGCCAGCGATCGGGGGATCCGTGACGATATCCACATGCCGGCGCAGAGCGCCAGCCCGAGCAGGCCGTAGGCGACCTCGCGGGCGAAGATCGAACGCGTCTCGCCGTCGGTGGTGGTGACCAGCGTATGCCAGGTGGTGGCGAATCCGGTCCATGGCGGGGTCGGCTGCAGCCCGAAGGACGGCAGGCGGTCCGCGTGGAGCAGTGCCAGGGCGTCGCCGATGTGGATCTGCATGTAGACGCCGTAGAGCACGAGCGGGACCGCCGCGAGCAGGACCAGGAGCAGGTCGGGACGCGGTCGCCAGCCGGTTCGACGGAGTTGCTCGAGCGCCAGCGCGGGGATCAGCGCGAGCCCGGTGAGCCGGAACGCGCACGCGAGCGCCGCCGCGAAGATCGCCTTGCGCAACTCACCGGCTCGCGCGTAGTACAGGCTGGCCGCGGCCGACGCGATGAACGTGCTCTCGCTGAAGGGAGCGATGAAAAAGAGCGCCGTCGGCGCGAGCGCGATCAGCCACACCGAGAACGTCGACGCCGCTTGGTCGCGCTCTCCCATCACAAGACGGGCGACGTACCAGAGTGCGATCGTCTCGGCGACGGCATTGACGAGCCACGCCGAGACGACGTCGTCGCGCACGATGAACATGACGCCGCGAATCAGGAGTGGAAACCCGGGGAGAAACGCGTCGCGATAGTCGAGCTGTACCGGATACCCGTGGGTGGCGATCGACAGGAAGCTGATCGCATCCCACGAGACGAGATGATCGTGTAGCCCGGTGAGCAGCGGCGTTCCCGGGAAGTCGATGACAAGCACGGCGATGAACACGCCGAGCCAGAGCAGCCTCGACAGCGCCACCGCCGCAAGCGCCGTCCCCCACAGCGATGCCGGCCGGCGACTCACGCGGGCGGTTCGAGCCCGTCGAGCATCGCCGGGTTGTTGCGCAGCTCCCAGAGCTCGCGAAATGCACGGAGCACGACGTGGATGTCGGCGCCGGTTGCGCGGCCGGTGGTGCGCGGATAGTGATGCACACCGACATCCATGAGCCGGTACCCACTGCGATGCGCACGCACCAGTAGCTCGGTGGACACGAGCGCTCCATCAGCGCGCAACCCCTGGCCGACTGCACGCGGAAAGAGCTTGAACGCGCAGTTGACGTCGCGCGTGGTGGGGCCGAATCCGAGCCGGACCAGCGCGAAGAATGCCTTGTGATACACGCGCCGAACCCACGTGTCGCGGCGCTTGATGCGATACCCGCAGATGACCCGGTCGGGGCCGTAAAGGGCCAGGAGCCGCTCGATCTCCATGGGATCGAACTGGCCGTCACTATCCATGAGGAAGATCGCGTCTCGCGTCGCCGCGTCGAACCCGGTGCGCAGCGCCGCACCGTAGCCCCGATTGTGCGGGTGCGAGATCACACGCAGGCGCGTGCCGAGACCGCCGGCGCCCGCCGCATGCACTGCGGTCGCATCCGTGCTGCCGTCGTCGACTATCAGGATCTCGAAATCGAGGACGCCCAGCTCGGTCAGCGCCGCGCTGGTTCGCCGTACCGTCTCGGCGATCACCGCCTCCTCGTTGTATGCGGGGAGCACCGCGCTCACCGACGGATGGACGCTCGTCACCGTCACGTGGTCGCTCACGTCAATTCCTGCCGCGGACGTCGTAGATGGTGATGTGGTCGGTGCGGGCGACCACCGGAAGGCCCTGGTCCGCCCACCAGCTGATGCCCTCGTTGGGGTCGATCGCACCCGGGTCGGTGAGACGGTCGTCGATCTCGACGTAGCTGATGCCGTACTTGTGCAGCAGCGCGAACACGGGGCAGGTCGCCTCGTCGGCTGCGCACCCGGTGTACATCGCCTGAACGTCCGAGTAGCGAGTCTCGAAGCTGATCCCATAGCTCCACAGCCAGCCGCCATAGCCCATCACGCCAATCCGGCCGGCCACCGCCAGGACTGGATCGTTGGGGCGGCCGAAGGTGAGAAATACCGATCCCTTGGGCGTCACGCGGTCGATTGTCGATGCAAGTTGCAGTTCCTGCGTGTTCGCAATCGTGTACGGACCTGTGATGGAGTCCTGCGGAGGCGTCCAGGGGAGCAGCCGGAGCACCACGAGCAAACCGGTGAGCAGCACCGGGGCGACCAGGACGATCGCTGCCACACGCGGCCACGTTCCGCGCCACCAGTGGGCCGCCAGCGCGCCGATGAGCAGCGCGATAACGAGATACCAGTACACCAGCAGCTTGGTGTTGTCCCAGTTCCAGGACTGGAACACGACCAGGTTGCACGCGGCAAAGATGATCAGCGCGCCGAGGGTGAGCTCGAGCAACGGCACAGGCAGTGCCGCGGTGACGACCCCGCCGACCCTGCCACCGGCGAGACGCACCGCAACGGCGATCGCGACGAACCCGAGCAGGGGAACCGCGATCCCGAGATTGGCGACCCAGAATCCCCACCATTGCGAGGTACCGACCATGCCCATCGCCTGGATCGCGCCGCTGAAGAGATTGCCGATCGAGAGACTGAGCCGTCCGCCCGGATTGACTGCACTCCCCGCGTTGGCCATCCATCCTGGCTCGAGCCATGGATACACATTGCTGCCGTATGGAGTCACTGGAGCGCCGTGCTGCGAGAAGACGAGCTGCGCGAGCCGGATGCCCCCGAGCGCCACAGCAACAACCAGCAGGGAGAACCACTCGCGCCGGCGCCTGCGCCAGAGCAGGACGAACAGCAGGACCACCAGGGCGATCAGGGTCTGGAGGTGGACGATCGGCAGCAGCCCGATCAGAACGCCTGCGAGCGCGAACGGCTCCCAGCTCGGGCCGGGAGAAGAGGCTCCCGCGAGCACCAGCAGGAGCACCGAGATCGCGGCCGCGAAACCGAAGAGGAGCGTGCGCTGCGGCAGCCACCACGCCATGAGCGGCGTGTACCACTGCATGTTCGGCAGTGGCGCCGTCCCACCGTCGGACGGCAGACCGTCATAGGCTCGGGTTTGCGCCGCGATCGTCCCGGGAAGATCGTGCAGTGTCCATCCAACGATCGATACGCCGGTGCCGGGATGGCTCACCACGTACTGCAACGTGCACTGCGTCGCGGTGAATCCGTGGCTGGTGCACGCGTCGGAGAACGCGCCGATGAATCCCAGCCCTCCACCGATGAAGCAGATGAGGACCGCGATCACGCCGGCGCCGGTGCCGAGTCCGAGGCGCCGGCCGAGTGCGACCACGAGCACGCCGATGACCACCATGAGGATCGCGCCGGGAATCGCGAGTGCCAGACCCGGTGCGAGCCCGAGCGTCATCAACGTCGCGGCGTGAAAATCGGGCAGGAATGGATAGAGCAACGTCGTCCCGCTCAGCAACGGATTGACCGGCGGGATATTGCCCCCCACCGCAAAGCTCGCCGCGGTGGTCAGGTGCTGCGACCAGTCCGCCCACACCGTCGGATAGCCCGCCTCGAGACCGCCGGCATCCGTGAACACGGTGTGCGCGAAGATCGCGACGACGACGGCACCACCTCCGAAAAACGCGACGATCGACATCCAGGGGATGCGTTGCGCCCACCGGTCCCTTGTCTCCACCCATGACGCGTGCCATGTCGAACGTGGATTGACGGTCAGCAATGACACGGCGAGGCCGGCTGCAAGGACGAGCGCCGGCCCGACCAGCACCGTGGCGGTGTTGAGCCCCGCGATCAGGGAGAGCCCATACGTCGCTGCGGTACCGATGAGGACTCCGCTGGTCAGGCCGATCGTTGCTCGCTCCGCCAGCGTGAGGTGCGTCCTGACGAGACCGGCAAGGGTCGCTCCGGCCGCGAGGGTCAGCGCGGCGTCGAGAATGACGAGGAATGCGGTCACCCGACGTCGACCCAGACCCTCATCTGTTGATCGGCAGTGCTCTGCGGCATGGCAGTCCACATCGGGTAGAAGAAGATGAACGCCGCGAGCACGCTGCCGATGACCGCGTACGAGATGGGTGCCAGTGATATCTCGCGCTTGCCGAACGGCACCCGGATGCGCCGTATCGCCGTGAGTGCATAGGCGAGCGCGAGCGCGGTGAAGAGCAACATGCCGAGCGCGTGATAGAAGAAGAGGACGCGCCGCTCATTCCCGGGCACCCACATCATCCAGGACGCGACGTACCCGAGGATGATGAAGGCGGGTACGAACCGTCGCGAGATCACCGCGGACACTGCGACCAGTGCGGCAAAGACGATCATCCCGACATACGCAACCGCGAACCAGAATCCCGGGTATGTTCGCGCGATCTCGTACTGCGACGACGGCTCCATATGAAACAGCGCGGTGAATTGCGCTGCGGTGTATGACGTGTTGAAGTTGTTGGGGTTGTGGTATCGCACCGCCGACTGGTAGATGATGATCATCGCGACGAGCGATCCAAGCCCGATCAGCGCAACGAGCAGACGCCACCAGTTCGGCCCGCGCGTCAGCTGCCACAAGCAGAACAGCAGGGCGAGGATGGCGAGCCACCAGATCGCCGGGTTGCCCATGTCGGTGATCTGCTCAACTGTCCCGTTGGGCTGCGACGTCGCGTAGAAGAGCACCGGGTGCTCCATGATCGGCCAGGTCAGCCACAGCGACGAGTACGGGTGGCTGTGACATTCCTCCGCGTGGTAACGCAGCGATGCCGCAGTGATCTGCACGATGTTGTCGATCGCCTCGACGGGGTTGGGCACCGTCAGTGACCCGACGTGCATCACCGGGACGTTGAGCGTCTTGGCCGTTCCCGGCAACCCGGACACGGCAGGATTGCAACCGGTGAAGAAGTACACATCCTGGTGCTGGATGGTCTCGTAGCGCGAGAACGAGGCGGCGAAGATCGCCAGCGCGATCAGCCCTGCGGCGACGTAATGCAGGATCGCGCGCGGTCCCGCGGCGTGCCGCCACATCGCGGCCTCAGCTCTGCCCGGCCCCGCAATGCGGCGCAACCACGGTATGAATCCGGCGAGGTACGGCGCGATGCCCCGGATCACGATCAGCGCGCCCGCGACGATGAGCGGTGCCAGAGCGGTCAGCTTGGCGGCGAATGCAAGGCCGGCGACGCCCGCCATCACATACAGCGTGATGCGCCACTGCGCACGCGTTCGGGCCTGCCAGTGCAATAAGAACACGTAGTAGAAGAGCGCGACGAAGAAGATCGCGATGATGTCGATGACACCGGTGCGCGACTCCACGAATGCGAGCCCGTCGAAGCAGATGAAGGTGGCCGTGACCACCGCGAAGAAGCGGTCGCGCCGGAGGCGCAGCGCCACCAGGTACATCATCCCGACGAGCAGGCTGCCGAAGAGCGTCGTGCTCAACCGCCAGCTCCAGCTGTTGAAGCCGAAGAACGCGATCGGCGGCGCCATGAGGATCTTGGCGAGCGGTGGCTCGGGATCGAAGTACAACTCGGCCGGCTGACGGAGGTCCTTGGCCGCGTCGACCGGGAAGTAGACCTCGTCGAAGACGTAGCCGCAGACGTTGATGTCGGTGTGGCTCACCTTCACCCCGGCGACGACGCCCGGCGGTCCGACCGGCACAGTGGTGCATTCGGCGCTCGATCCCGACGTCGTCGGGTACCCGACCCCGAGCGCCGTGATGGTCCCGCTGCCGCTCAGGAAGTTGGGGAAGATCGGGCTCGCGAACCGAAGTCCGAAGGCCACGAGCACGAGGACGATGACCGCGATGACGTCGAACCTGCCGAGATCGAGGAACCCCCGGAGCCCAGCCCGGACCAGTGGCGGGCCGCCATCGGACTCGAGTTTGCTAGGCTCTGGGTTCACGGCTTCGGTTGACATCTATTTACAAGAATTGGGAGTTCCTTTACTGCTATCCTCAAACCCGAGGGTTACAGTCAAGGCCGCAGCCCGAAGGCTGCCATGTTTGAAACTCATTCCCTTCCTGAAAGGCCGGAGGGTTCCCCCTCCGGTCTTTTTTTGCCCATCGGGGGTCCTGGATGCCCGCTCTCGCAGAGCGCGAGCACCAGGGAATGCATTCACGCGAGGGATGCTGACATAGGCGTCAGCCCCGCGGACGTGTCCCGGTTCAGGCGGCTGTGGAGATCCGGGAAGCGCCGGCCGGGGTGATCGCGAGCATCCGATCGATGGCCCCCCTGGCCTGCGCGGCGATGACCGGGTCGACGGTGACGCGCGGCGCCATTCGCTCCAGCGAGCGGGCGACCTTCTCGAGCGTGATCTTCTTCATGTAGGGGCAGACGGCTGCCTCGGAGGCGGCGAGGAAACGCTTGCCCGGGGAATCCTCCCGCATGCGGTGGAGGATGCCCACCTCGGTGGCGACGATGAACGTCGACGCCGGGGACTCGGCGGCGCGGCGGACCATGCCTTCGGTGGAGGTCACCACCGTGGCCGGGCCGGCAATGTCGCCGGACGACATCCGGTAGAGCGTGGATGAGGTGCATCCGCACTCGGGGTGAATCAGCAGCTCCGCATCGGGGTGTTCCCGGCGCAACGCATCGAGCTTCTCCGGGACGATCCCCGCGTGCACGTGGCACTCCCCCATCCAGACGTGCATCTTGCGACCGGTGACCCGCTCCAGGTGAGCGCCCAGGAACATGTCGGGGCAGAAGAGGATCTCCCGATCCACAGGGATCGAGCGGATCACCGCCTCGGCATTGGATGAGGTGCAGCAGTAGTCCGAGAGCGCTTTGACCTCGGCGGTGGTGTTGACGTACGACACGACCACCGCACCCGGATACTGGGCTCGCCAGGCGCGCAACTGGTCGGCGTCGATGGTTGCGGCCAGCGAGCAGCCTGCCTCGAGGTCGGGCAGCAGCACCGTCTTCGAGGGCGAGAGGATCGCTGCCGTCTCCGCCATGAAGTGGACGCCGCAGAAGACGATGACCGAGGCGTCGGTGGCCGCGGCCTGCTGGGAGAGACCGAGCGAGTCGCCGACGAAATCGGCAATGTCCTGGACCTCGGGGCGCTGGTAGTTGTGCGCCAGGATCACCGCATTGCGTTCATGCCGCAACTGGTCGATCCGCTCGTTGAGCCGAGTCCGGCCCTCTGTCGCGACGTCCCGCTGTGCTGTGATCATCCCGCCACCTGTCCCCGCCTGCACGGGGTCTGTGGATTTAGGTCAGATTGACCTAAGCAAGTATAGCAGGCTGGGGCGGACTGGCAAGGACAGGTTCGCAGCACAGGTTCTTCATCTACCGTTGGGGCCGTGACGGTGATCGGGGTCGTGGTCCGGCCGAGAAGCACCTTCGCCGCACTGGCGGCCTCGCCGCGCCTCCCGCTCGGTTTCGCCGCCGTCGTGGGCAGTGGTGTCATCGCGCTCGGGCTGGGGCTCATCGCCGATCATCTCGGCGCCGGCGGCACCTCGGGGCTGATCACGTCACTGCTGCTCCCAGTGCTCTTCCTCATCTACTGGGGTGCCGCGGCGCTGATCATCGACGCCGGCGCCGGACTGGCGGCTCGAGCGGGACGCTGGCGAACCTACCTCGCCGTGAGCGGCTTCACCTTCATCCCCTGGGTCGCCTTCGGCGTGCTGTCCGTTGTGGAATCGGCCGCGGGCACGAGCACGGTGGCGGCGTCGGTGGTCGCCTGGCTGACGCTGCCGCTCCTGGCGTGGTTTCTCTACCTGACTTCCCTCGCCGTCTACTCGGTCTTCGAGGTGACGCCATTTGTGGCGGTGGCGCTGGCGATGCTCCCTGACGCGGTGTTGCTGTTCGTGCTGATCGTGCTGCTCGTTGCAGCGAGCCTCTGAATGACGCCTCACCGCCCGCGATGACACGGCTGCGCGGACGCGTGCCCGCCTGGCTGGCGGTCGTCGCGGTGTACGTCGCGATCGCCTTTCTGCTGACCGTCGCAGCCTGGCGTGCGCCGTCAACCACGTACATCGGCGAGGGGCCCGATCCCGTCCAGGCGATGTGGGGAATCGGATGGGTGCCATTCGCCGCCGGCCACGGTCTCAACCCGCTCGTGTCGACGTACGTGAACACACCTGCAGGAATGAACATGCTCTGGGGAAACGCATTCGCGATCCCCATGGCCGCGCTGCTCTGGCCGGTGACGGTCACCGTCGGCGCGACCGTCTCGTACGACCTGGCGATGACGCTGAGCCTCGCGCTCGCGGCGTTCTTCGCGTACCTCGCGATTCGCCGATGGGTTCCCGGCGTCGTGGCCGCAGCCCTGGGCGGTCTGCTCTACGGGTTCTCGCCATACATGACCGCGCAGTACTTCGGTCATCTCGGCCTGGTCATGAGCGGCATCACGCCACCGCTCTCGCTGCTGCTGCTGGACGAGATCGTGGTGCGCCAGCGTCGCCGCCCGCTGATCCTCGGCTTGCTCGCTGCCGGTCTCACCGTCCTGCAGTTCTTCATCACCCAGGAGTTGCTGCTGACCGAGGTCATCGCCGCGGCCGTCGTGGTCGTCGTTCTCGCGATCTCGTATCCGAAGCTCGTGCGCGCACATGCCGGGTTTGCGGTGCGCACGCTGTGCATCGCGGCCGTCACATCGGCGGTGGTGCTCGCGTATCCCATATGGCTGCAGTTCTTCGCACCGGGACACCTGGTCGTGCACGGCGCCGTGCACGGCATCGACACCTACGTGACCGACGCCGCGAACTTCATCGTGCCGACGGTCACGCAGCTGATATCGCCGCAGGCAGCGATCAACATCTCGTCGCATTTCAGCGGCAACGCGTCTGAGTGGGACGGCTACCTGGGGATCCCGCTCATCCTGATCCTCGTGGTGGCAACGATTCGTTTCCGGCAGGTGGCCGTGATACGGACTGCGGGCATCGTCGCCTTGATCATCGCCATCCTCTCGCTCGGACCCCACCTGCACGTTGCAGGACATCAACTTTCGCTGCCGCTGCCGTGGTGGCTCCCCGCCCACCTCCCGGTGCTGGAGAACATCCTTCCGGCACGGATGATGATCTACGTGTACCTCGCGGCAGCGATCATCTTCTCGTTCCTGCTCCGGGCACTCTGGCTGATCCGTTCGACTCCCGCGCTCAACGCGGTCGTGGCACTGATCGTGCTGCTGCCGTTGGTGCCAACCCTGCCCGGGCCGGCGACACCGCTGCACACTCGCGCGCCATTCACCTCCGCGCTTTCGGCGCAGTCGTTCGACGGTGCCAATGTGCTCTTCGAGCCGTTTCCGGGCGTCGACTACCCGCAGGCGATGACGTGGCAGCGAAGCGCGAACTTCATCTTCACCATGGTCGGCGGATACGTCATCGGCCCGTACGCACCAGGCGTCCAGGCATTTCAGCAGCAGATCCACGACCTGGCAGCAGGGTCGATCACGCTCTCGCCGTCCCAGCACCTCGCGCTGACTTCGGAATTTCGCGCCCTCGACATCACCGCCGTCGTCGTCGATCCCACCGACGTGCCCGCCGGAACGCGTTCACTGTTCACGCAAATCGTCGGCGTGGCGCCGATCACGCAGGACGGCTTCCTCGTCTGGCAATTGGCCTTTCACTAGACCAACCAGCTTCGACACCGATCGGTGACGACCGGTGACCGGTCCGGCGATTCGCGCCTATTCTGTGCCGGTGACTCCCGAACGGCCGCGTGGCGGCGCGCCAGTCGTCAGCATGGTCATCCCCACGCGCAATGAGGCAAGCAACGTCCAGCCCCTGGTCGACAGGATCACCGCCGCGCTTGCCGCCACCCCGTTTGAGATCTGCTTCGTCGACGACAGCGACGACAACACCGGCGACCTGCTCCTCGACCTCGTCCAGTCGAACCCGGCGATCCGCTGCGTGCTGCGGCAGGGAGCCGACCGCAAGGGCGGCCTGAGCACGGCCGTGGTGGCAGGGCTCCACATGGCGCGCGGCCAGTACGTCTGCGTCATGGACGCCGACCTGCAGCACCCGCCCGAGCTCATCCCGGTGCTCCTCGGTGAAGCGGAACGGGGCGCTGACCTCGTGGTTGCGAGCCGCTACGCACCGGGTGGCAGCCATGAGGGCCTCGGCAGCTCGGTGCGCCGCCTCGTCAGCCGAGAAGCGACCGTGGTGGCGCGGGCGCTGTTCAAGGAGGCGCGCCAGAGCTCCGATCCGCTCTCCGGCTACTTCCTCTGCCGCCGCGCGCTCATCGACGGGATCGAGTTCCGCCCGGTCGGCTTCAAGATTCTGCTCGAACTCCTGGTGTGCGTTCCCGACCTGCATGTCGTCGATGTTCCGGTCACTCAGGCTGTCCGTGCCGAAGGCGTGAGCAAGGCGACCGCCCGTCAGGGCCTCCTCTATCTCCGCCACCTGCGCTCGCTGTTCTTCGACGTCCCCGGATCCGCCAGGGTCTGGAAGTTCGGACTGGTGGGACTGAGCGGGCTCTGCGTGTTCCTGCCGGTGCTCGCGATCCTGACCGGGATCGCCGGGCTCAACCCGCTCATCGCGTTCATCCCGGCCTTCGGGCTGAGCGCCGCCTGGAACACCGCGATGAACTGGCGCCTCACCTTCGGCGATCAGCGGCGGGGCGGCCAGGGGCCGCGCCACTACCTCGAGTTCGCGCTTCTGAGTGGCTGCGTGATGTTCTGCGTCTTCGCCGTGCTCGTCGACATCGGCACGCCGAGCGTGATCGCCGGCCTTGCCGCTGCCCTCGTCGCGATGCTCCTCAACGGCCTCGTCAACCGGGCGCACCTGCACCACAGCCCGTCGATGTGGGCGTCGGTCGCCATCGACCACGGCGTGCAGGGGGGCCTCGCGCGCCTCGCGGAAGACGTCGGAGCCGACCGCGCGTATCTGCTGCCGGCGCGAGGCGACGCATCCTCCGGCGTTCCCGAAGGTCTGCTCGCCCACGTCATCGCTCACCGCCGCCCGGTCCTGCTCACCGAGGCGGCCTCATATCGTGCCCAGCGGCGATCCAACATCGAGATGGCGTCCCGGATGCTCCTCCCGGTGGTGCGCGACGACCGCGTCGTCGCGGTGGTGGTCTGCGAACGCTTCGCTCCGGGAGGATTCGAGACTGCCGCCCTCGAGAGGGCGACACTTGCAGTGGCCGCGATCGAGCCGCTGCTGAGCGCGGCGTCGAGCGATCAGCCGGAACGTGCTGAGGTCGCTCCGGCTCGAGCCGCGCCCGGACCGGCGAGGTAGTTCCGACGGCGGCGGGGGCGTTGGTTTCCGATCGTGATCGGGTCGCCGTCAGCGGACGAGCGGCGACGCAGGTGGTGCTCTGCCTGACCGGGATCGTGGCCGCCGCCGTGCTTCGTGGCGCCGTCGGGGCGCCGGACACCGCCGCGTCGATGCCGGCCGGCCTCGTGTTCGCGCTGGCCCTGCTCGTGGTGGCGATCAGCGCCGGCTGGCGACCGGGCCGGCCACGGGTTGCGGCAGCCTCGATCGGCATCGCGGGAGGCGGTGCGCTGATCGGGACCTGGCTCGTCTCGCACGGCGCACCGGGCGTCCAACTCAGCACCATCAACGCTGGGCTGGCCCTGTGGACACCCATCGTCGCGCTGGTCGCGATCGCCGAGGAGGTCGCGCTCCGCGGGGCGCTCTTCAATGCCGTGCGATCGGGCTACGGCGACGGTGCCGCCCTGATCGTGACGACGGTGCTCTTCGCGCTGATGCACGTCCCTCTCTACGGCATCGGGTCGCTGCCGCTCGATCTCGCCGCCGGGTTGCTCCTCGGCGGGCTTCGCATCGTCAGCGGCGGGGTGCTCGCTCCAGCCGTGGCCCACGTTCTCGCCGACCTTGCCGGCGGATGGCTGCTGTGACCGCACGGCGCGGCTGGGTAGTGGTGCTCGTTGCGATGGTTGCGCTGACCCTTGTCTGGCGCTTTCTCCCGTCCGGATCGCCGCCCATCTACGACGGCGAGTGCATCGCCGACCCCTACGAGACGCTCGGCAGCAGTCCGGCGCCATCGGCGGCAACCACGACCTTTCCCAAGGCGGCCACCTTCCTGCCGAACGGGGTGAATACGACCGAGATCCCACCCCAGGCTCAAATCCTGATGCAAGCGGGGACTTTCCCCAACTCGACGCCGGTGACGGTGAGCATCACGCCGGTGCCTGCCCCATCGGTAAAGCCACCGAACGGCACCATCTCCGGCAACGTTTACAGGTTCACAGCGGTCGATGCGTCCGGTACCGAGCTGGAACCGGCGCGCGCGCTGCCGGTGTACATCGTGTTGCGTGCACTGAGCTCGTCTCCGGCGCCAACCATCGATCGGTTCAACGGCACCTCGTGGACGCCGCTCTCCACCTACAACGCCGGGTGTGGAAACACCTTCGAGGGAACGACGAACCAGATGGGCGAGTTCGCCGCAGTCGTGCCCGGGAGCGGCGGGGGGACACCTCACCCGTCAGCCGGCGGTTTCCCGGCGATCGCCGTCATCGGCGCCCTCGCGCTGCTGCTGATCATCGTCGTGGCCGTGCTCTTCACCCTCGAGCGCCGGCGCAGCGCGACGCCCTGACCTCAGGATCGGAGCCGCGGAGTTCCCAGCCAGCTCTCCATCTCGACGAGCCAGCGCTCTCCCGGCGGACCCATGCCCGCACCCGGCACGCCGAGGCGCTGGAGGATCGTGCGTCTCCCACCGAGCCGGAGCGTCATGTGATGCGGGAGCGCCGCCAGGTCCTGCGCAGCTTCCAGGGCCGTGTCCTCGTCATCGGCGAGACCGTCGATGAGCCCGAGTTCCACCGCTCGCGTGCCGAGCCAGACCTCGCCGGTCGTCACCCGAGCGAGGCGCTCGTCGTCGTAGCCGCGAGCCGCTCGCACAGCGCCGGTGAAGCGCCGGAAGATGGCGTCGACGAGTTCGCGCTCGCGTGCCTCGTCCTCTTCGGTGGGTTCCCGCCAGGGTGCGCCGAGATCCTTGAACTGACCGGTCTTGGTCACGGCGACCCGCGCCCCGGCGCGGCGCAGTGCGTCGACGACGATCGGCCGGACGCTGATCACCCCGATCGAGCCCACCAATGCGCTGGGAAACGCCAGCACCCTTGTCGCCGCGCACGCCAGGAAATATGCCCCGGAGGCCCCGACACCCTTGATCCACGCGACCACAGGCTTCCGGGCGGCGAGCCGGCGAACGGCCACGTAGAGCTGCTCCGAAGCGATCGCCGTCCCGCCCGGCGAATCGATCTCGATCAGCACGGCACGGACCCGCGCATTGCGCCGCGCCTGACCGATCGCATGGATCAGGTCGTCGGTGCGCGCCGCGCCGCCGATGGCGCCACGTACCTGCACGACGGCAATGCGCCTGCGATCAGTGATGCCAACGAGACGCTCGGGGAGCCTGCGCTCAGAGATCACCCATGCATGCTAGTCGGCCCGAACCGGCTGGCGGGCTGTGCCTCAGTGCTCTCCGGCGTCGCGCGCGGCCTCAGCCTCGCGAAGCGTCGCGCTCACCGCCTGGCCGCTCACATCCATGACCAGCCCGACGGTATCGCCGTCGTCCCAGCCACAGAGCGACAGTGCGGTGAGCGGCGCCGGTCCGGTCGCCGCTGAGCAGATGAAGTCGCTTCCATCGTTGGTGGTGTTGACCGTCTTCGCGCTGTCCACCGTCACCCCCTGGCTCTTGAGCCCGGCGGTGAAGTCGGTGAAGAACTGCTTCGTCGTTGCCTCGATGTTGGGTCCCTGAGCGAGCAGCACCACCAGGGTCGCCCGTCCGGACGTGCCGTAGACGCCACTCACCACGCGGGTGGCGCCGTCCTGCTGCATCACCACCTGCATCTGCTGCGTGACCGCCGCCGTCGCCGGCGTGCGCATGGCGGTGAGCGAGCCGACCGCGGCCGGGGTCGTGATGGTGTGATCGGGATGCGCACGGCCGGTGAACCACTCGTAGCCGGCGAATCCGAGGATCCCGACGAGGATCACTGAGAGCGCGATGCCCAGCGACGACCGGCCCGAGAACGTGCGTCTGCGCTGAGCCTCGGGCACGTCCCACGCGGATCGGTCGCGGTCCGCGTTGGGGGGCGTCCTGGTCTGCCAGGTGGCTCCTGCCTCGCCATCGCTCTGCCCGTGGTTCGGCAGGAAGCCGCCCTCGCGGCTGCGGACGTTCCATCCGTTGCCGCCGGGCTTGACCGCACCGGTCGGCGCCGCAGGTTCGGGACGGATGCCGATGGTGGGCTTCGAGAGCCGCTGCTGCGCGACCGCGACCGACGCCGGGACCGCCTCGAACGTCGGGGGCTTGGATCCAGGCGTCAGCCCGGCCGGCGGCGACGCCGGATCCGACACGTTCAGCGACGTGGGTCGGGACGTCTTGAGCGTTCGTGGGTCTGGCGCCGTGGCGGGAGCAATGGGCGCGCGGGGAGCATCCTCAAAGGCGAGGTTGGGCGCGCCTGCATCTCGTACGGGCGCACGCGGAGCCGGGGCGCGTTCGAAGTGCGCCGCGTCTTCGACCTTCTTGAATGAGAGCGGTGTTCCGCCGCCCTCCTGGCTGTGCTCGGTCATGTCTCCCATCACGCATGGCGCGCGGCGTAGCAATCGAGATGATTCGAGCCTATGCCGGGGGACCGGCGGCACAGGGCATGTCAGGGCACTGCTGCCGGAGTGTCACGGATGTGTCACGCCGCGTCCACGGCGCATGGCGATCGCAATTTCGGTCAGCGGTAGTCGTGAGAACCGCGAAAGCCGGAGTCCCGTGGAGGTCCGGGATTGGCGATCGGGTCGCCGTCCGGAGTGAGCGCGGTAATCCTCTCGACGAGCACATTGACCCTGCCGTGCTCCACCTGGAGGCGGCCGTCGACCATGAGGAGGGGATGCCGGCTCACCTCGAGCGTCCGCTGCACCACCGGTGGCCGGAACACGAGGTCGAGATGCGCCTGCTCGTCCGCCAGGGTGAAGAACCGGAAGCCACGCGCCGTCGACGGTTGCTGCCGGGTGATCACCAGTCCCGCCACGCGAATCCGCATCCCGTCGGCGAGATCGCGCACCTTCACGAGCGGCACGCAGCCGAGCGAATCCAGCCGTTCGCGCATGAATGACACCAGGTGGGGACCGGTGCTCACCTCGGTGATCGCGTACTCGGTGTTCACCCGGGTGCGCTCGTCCATCTCGGGCAGTTGCGGCGGTGGTGCCGGCAGCGATACCAGCGGTGGCGCCGGATCGGTGCTCGGATCGCGCGCCGTGTGCGGTGTGTCGCCGAGCCGGTTGCCGGCGATCGCGCCGCTGCCGCGTGGAGGCCCGGTCACCACCGCGGCGGCACCGGTGGATTGATCGGCAGGTGCGATGGTCGCTCGCCGGCGTTTGCGCGGCGGCAGCGACTCCTCGTTCTCCTGCAACGTCCAGAGCAGTTGCCGGCGTGACCTGCCGGCAGCCACCGCATCGAAGGCGCCGACCCTGATGAGGTTCTCCATCGCCACCCGTGGCAGCAGCGTGTGCGTCCAGAAGTCGGCGACCGAGGTGTTGGCCCCGGCAACCACCGCGTCATCGCACGCCGCTCGCGCAGACGGTCCCAACCCACGCACGTATGCAAATCCGAGCCGTATCGCGAAGTCCGCCGGTCCCACTGCTTCGACACGGCAGCGTGCCCGGCTCCTGGTGACGTCGACCGGGAGGATCCTCACCCCGTGCCGCTTGGCGTCGTCGACGAGCACGGACGGGTGGTAGAAACCCATCGGCTGCGCGTTGAGGAGCGCGCATGTGTAGTGCGCCGGGTAGTTCAAGCGCAGCCATGCGGTCTCGTAGGCGGTGCGCGCGAATGCGGCGGCGTGTGACTTGCAGAAACCGAACTCTGCGAAACCGGCGACGCTCTTGAAGATCTGCTGTGCCACCTCCTCGCTGAGATCGTGCTCGACGCAGCGACGGATGAAGCCGTCACGGAGCTCCTCCATCTCCAGGCGCGAACGGTGGCGGTTCATCGCACGGCGGAATCGATCCGCCTCACCGGCGGTGTATGCGGCGATCTCCATGACGATGCGCAGGATCTGCTCCTGGTAGAGAACGACACCGCATGTTTCAGCCAGGATCGGCTCTAACTTGGGATGCAGGTAGGTCACCGGCTCCAGCCCCTGACGGCGGCGGAGATAGGGATGGACCGCGTCACCCTGGATCGGACCGGGGCGGATGATCGCCACCTGCACGATCAGATCGTTGAAGCAGCGCGGTTGCGACTGCCAGAGCGATTGCTGCTGCGCGCGCAACTCGATCTGGAAGAGCCCGATGGTGTCGACCTTGCAGATGACGTCGTAGACGCGCTGGTCGTCGAGAGGCAACGCGTCGAGGTCGGGCCGCTGTCCCGTCGTCTGCTCGATGAGGTCGAGGCACTCCGCGATCGCCGATAGCGTGCGCAGCCCGAGCAGATCCATCTTGATGAGCCCGAGATCCTCCACGTCGTCCTTGTCAAACTGCACGACGACCCGCCCCGGCATGGTCGCCCGCTCCACCGGCACCACATCAACAAGCGGCTCACCGGTCACGAGCATCCCGCCCACATGAATGCTCAAGTGGCGTGGTGTGCCCTCGATGCGTCGAAGGATCCCTAGGAATTGCTCCCAAGCGTGATTCGACACCTCGGGGCCAGGCTTCGACACTTCGACGGCCGGGTCCTGTCGTCGCGGGGGCCCCTCTGTCCCGGCTTCCGTGAACCCGCCGGGCCGGCGCCCCCCCGCGACGCCACCCGGCCTCGTGGTGCCTGCATTGGCCGAGGTAAGCGTCGACTCGATGTCCGCCAGGTACCAGCTGTCGGTGTGCGTGCCCAGCTTGTCGATCACGGTTTCCGGGAAGCCCATGGCGGCGCCCACCTGGCGGATTGCCATGCGTGGGCGGAAGGTGACGACGTTGGCGACCATGCCGGTGCGGTCCGGTCCGTACTTGTCGTAGACGTACTGGAGCACCTGCTCGCGATGGTCGGTGGAGAAATCGATGTCGATGTCGGGCGTGCCCTGGTGGTCCTCGTGCAGGAATCGTTCGAAGAGCAGGTCGTGCGCGACCGGATCGACACGCGTGATGCCGAGCAGGTAGGCGACGATCGAGTCCGCCGCGCTGCCACGTCCCTGCCCGGGGATGCCGTGCTCGCGGGCGAATCGCATGATGTCCCAGGTGATCAGGAAGAATTCCGCGAGCCGCGTCTTCTCGATGACATCGAGCTCACGTTGAAGCCGGGCCGCGACCGTGCGAGTCATCGGGTGGTATTTGGTCTGCACCAACTCCTGGCAGAGCCGGTAGAGCACGGAAAACGGCGTCTCACCTTCGGGCACGGGATAACCCGGAAAGCGCACATCGCTGAAGTCGAGCGACACCTCGCATGCGGCGGCGATGCGCGCCGCGTTGTCGAACGCCTCGGGAAGATCCGGAAGCAGCGCGCGAAGCTCCGCCTCGCCATGGAGACGGTGCTCGCTGTTGGGCAGGAGCAGCCCGTGCGCCGCCGCCTGGTCGAGCGTGGTGCGATGGCGGATCGCGGTGAGCACATCGAGGAGCGGCTTGTCGTCAGCGGTTGCGTGGTCCGGTGTCGCGCTCGCCACCAACGGGATATCCGCGGCCTTGGCGATTGCCGCACACTCCGCAACCAGCCAGCGATCGGCGGGATGCAGGTGATTGCTCACCAGCATCGCCATGTGCTCACGCCCAAAACACTCACGAGCTGTCTGCGCATGCCGCAATGCCTCGCGCCGATCTCCACGCACCAGCGCATCGACCACCGCACTGCGCGACCCACCGATCAACGCGATGCAATCGTCGAGCTCAGCCGGATCAACATGAGCCGGCTCACTTTCAACGAGCAACGTCGTGGATGGCAACCCCGGCCACCCTTCAGGGAACGGTCCCGCTGTGGGCCGGAGTGAAGCCGGACGCTCGGGTGGAGGCAACGTCGGCCGTTTGCGCGAGTGCGATCCGGACGCAGCCGGCTGTCGCGGCGAAATGCCTTCGATCACAAGGCGCGGCTGACCTTTGACGCCGGCGAGTTGCGAAGCGCTCACTGCACGGCAGAGCTGGCGGTAGCCGGTGCGACTACGTGCCAGTAGGCGGATTCGGGAGCCACCGGCGAGTTCGAGCTCGGTGCCGATGATCGGGTGGATTCCCGCAGCTTTTGCGGCCTGGATCAACTCGACCGCCCCGTAGAGGCCGTTGCGATCGCAGAGACCGAGCGCGGAGATCCCGAGCCGAGCGGCAGTCTCGACCATGCGCTTCGGCGAGGCGGACCCTTCCAGGAACGAGTAGTGGGAACGGGCGGCGAGTTCGGCAAATCCGGGCATCGGCACGGTGTTGCGGCTTGACAACTACTACAAATCTGTGTAACTATTCGCCGGGTCAGCCCACCCCGGCAAAGGGCACCAGCGGGTGCCCACCTCAGGCCTTCTCCCCTTTCCCGGCCGCCGGTTCCCCTCAACCGGCGGCCACCAGGGAGGGGCGGCGCAATGTTCAGTCATAGCGGCGCTCCCGATGCCACTCGCCCGTCTCGAGGTCCCGGTAGAGATCGACGCACTCCCCATCGTTGAGGAGGCAGCGCACGTAGTCGCGACCCACCGGGATCCGCCACCAGTCGGTCTCCACCCGCCAGGTGTTCACCACCTCGGCCACCCGTCCCCACACCTGCCCGTTGCGGATTGCCACCGGCCGGCCATCCGTGCTGGTGCGGACCTCGATGGTGCCTTCGAGCAGCTCGGTCATCGGGTTGCCCCGGCCGATGCTCCGCTACAACGAAGTGCTTGGGGACAGTCGCCAGAGCGGACAGGGGAATCGGGCATCGCTCCTCACTGATGAAGGACCGCCGCCTACTGGGACGGAGAAGCGGGAGCGCTGAGGCGGGACGCCAGTGTATCGAACAGATGTTCGAGTTCGCAAGCGCCGCGGCCAGGGGTCACGCAGGTGCGACGACCGCGACCGAAACCCGGAGATCCTCTTCAGCTGGACGCGCTGGCAAGTGGCAGTGGCGAGGCCGCGACGAGCAGTGGCCGGACCCGTTCCAGCCACGGGCGCGCCCCGAGTCGCTCGAACAACGTGCGCGCCTCGAGTGCCGCGGTCGCCGCGTCGTCTGGACGTCCTTGCTCTTCGAGCCATTCCGCGAGCTCGCACAGGGCCACGCCCTGCTCGAACGGAGAGCCGAGCTCGCGGAACGCGGCGACCGCCGTCTCGAACCCCGCTTCGACGCCATCGTGGTTGCCGCGCAGCGCCGACAGGCGCGCTTCAAGCCGGGCGGACTGCCCGCGGAGCTCAGGACTCACCAGCCCAGGTCTCGCCTCGCGAACCATCGCCAGCATGGTGTCGGCCGCATCGAGCTCACGGAGAACAAGGGCAGCCCCAACCCCATGCGCGACGGCGCGCTTGATGCCCAGATCGGACAGGCCCAGCTTCGGTATGGCTTCGAGGAGTTGCTGCGACAGTGCCAGTGCCTCGGCGTGCCTGTCTTCGGCATTGAGCAGCTCGACCTCGAATGCGCCGACACGGACGCGGACCTCCGTGTTGTGCTCGTCGGCACGCGCCTTCGCCCAGTCGAACAGCTGGCGTGCTGCCTCGACGTCGCCGCGCCGGATGTGGATCGCAACCAGCTCGATCACGCGGACTGCCGCCCATTGGAAGGCTTCGAGCTCCTCAGCAGCCTGTGCCTCCTCCACGCGCCGCACGGCCTCATCCCAGCGGCCGAGCGCCACGAGCGGCGTGGGGACGCCGAGCAACGCCGTGAGCTCGCTGCCGCGGTCCCCCTTCCGGCGCGCCAGCTCGAGCATCAACTCGGTCAGCTCGACGACCTCGTTGTGGCGGTCCTGGTATTCGAGGTACACGGCAAGGTTGTTCCAGGCGCGAAAGGTCGCGCTGGTGAAGTCGCCTTCGATCGCGATTTCCAGTGCCCGCCGAAGCAAGGTCACCGCTTCGTCGAGGCGCCCCTCTCGTCCGATGGCAACTGACTTGCTGCTCAACGCCTGCGAGTACACCTCCGCGAGCTCCAGTTGCTGCGCAAGACGCAGCGCCTCGTCGATCACCGCATTCGCCTCCTCGTCGGCCTCGAGCGCGAGGAACCGTCCGAACTGGCCGGTCACGAGGGCAAACGCCGCGTCGGGCTCGTCGCCGGCGAGCACGCCATATGCGCGTCGTGCGGCCTCGATGGCGAGGTCGAGATGACCCTGCTCGAAGAGGATCTCCGCCATGCCTGCTTCGACCCGTGCGGCGGGATGCCACTGCTCGGACTCTTCGAACAGCCGCTTCGCTTCGGTGAGGAGCACGGTTGCCTGCTCCATGTGACCCATCTGGAGCGCCATCCGGCCGGCACGTTCGAGGAGCCCTGCACGCTCGGTCGGCGTCGTGGTCAGCTCAGCGGCGCGCTCGAAATACGCGCGAGCTTCCGCCGGCGCCGCGAGCGATGCAGCGCGCTCGCCGGCGCGGATCAGCATCCCGCAGGCGAGCTCACGAATCCTGGGTGCGTCCTCCGCGTCCGGCGCCAGGCGGTTGGCCTCGAGGAAGTGCGACGCCACCACCTCGACGACCTCTGCCTCATCGGCCCCCCACGCCTGCTGCAGGAACTCGGCGACACTCAGATGCATCGCCTTGCGGTCCTTCTTCGGCAGCGTCTCGTACGCGACAGTTCGGACCAGGTCCTGCAGGAACGCATACTGGCCCCGCTCCGGCGAGCGGGGATCCGCCTGGACGGTGAGCACCTCTTTGGCAACAAGCGCCGCAAGAACCGGCTCGATCTGCGCTTCCGGAAGGCCAGAAATCGCGGCCAGGGCAGCGGGTGTGCAGGTCTTGCCGAGGACCGAAGCCTCCTGGATCAGCCTGCGCTCAGGCGCAGACAGTCCGTCGAGCCGTGCGGCGATGAGCGCGTGCAGCGTCTCGGGGACTTCGAGGTCGTCGATCGGACCGGTGCGGCGGTACACGGATCCTTCCTGGACGAGCAGGTTGCGGTCCAGCAGCATGCGCACCGTCTCGACGGCATACAGGGGCACGCCTTCGGCTCGCTCGAGGATCTTTGCGGTGAGCTCGACCGGCAGCCCCGGAACCAGGCCGGTCAGGAGGAGCTCCATCGCGCGTGCCGGCAGTGGTTCCAGGGAGATCGAGGTGGCGTTGCGCCTCAGTCCCGCGCCTGTTTCGTGCCCGGGGCGCGCCAGCGTCATGACGAAGATCGGAAAGGCGCGCGACCAGTTGAGGAGGTAGTCGATGAAGTCGAGCAGCGACGGGTCGGCCCACTGCAGATCCTCGAAGACCATGATCACCGGGTCGCTGGCCGCGAGCCGCTCGAAGAAGAGCCGCCAGCCTGCGAACAGGTCCGATTTGTCCGACACGGCGTGCTCCTCGAGCCCGAGAAGATGCGCAAGCCGGGGCTCGACGAAACTGCGGTCGGCAGGGTCGGGAACCGTGCGCTCCACGGTCTCGCGGAGCTTGTTCCTCGCCGACGTCCGGTCCTCGCCTTCGAGAATGTCCGCGCGTCCACGCACCATCTCGGCAAGCGCCCAGTAGGTGACGCCCTCCCCGTACGAGAGACACCGACCGCGATGCCAGCGAAACGTCCGCTGGAGACCGTCCATGTACTTGAAGAACTCCCAGCTCAGGCGAGACTTGCCGATCCCGGCGATCCCTGTGACCTGGACGAGGTGCGCCTTGCCGTCGTCGGCGCTGGCGAGGAAGAGATCCTTGACGAGCTTGAGCTCCCGGTCGCGGCCGACGAACGGGGGCTCGAGACCCTCCGCCTTCATCAGGCCGCCGACGCCGGCCACGACCCGATGCGGCTGCCAGAGACGCACCGGTTCGGCTTTCCCTTTCAGCTCGTGCAGGCCGGTATCCCGATACTCGATCGCCGCATCGGTGGCACGTTTCGTGGCCTCGCCCACCAGCACCGTGCCCGGTGCGGCGGCGGATTGAACGCGCGATGCCGTGTTGACGAGATCCCCGGCCACCATTCCCTGTCCGGTCGCCGCGAGGTTGACCGTCGCCTCACCGGTGAGCACGCCCGCCCGTGCACGCAGCCCGGGCGAACCCGTTTCGATGCCGAGTTGGGTCACGGCGTCAACGATCTCGAGCGCAGCCCGAACGGCCCGCTCCGAGTCGTCCTCCTTGGCCACGGGCGTCCCCCAGACCGCCATCACGGCGTCGCCGATGAACTTCTCCACGACACCGCCATAACGTCCGACCACCGTCTGGCAGGCGTCGAAGTACCGGGTGAGCAGGTCGCGCACCTCCTCGGAATCCCGTGCTTCCGCCAGGGTCGTGAAACCGACCAGGTCGGCGAAGAGCACCGAGACGTGGCGGCGCTCTGTGAACGTTGCCGGCGTGGCCGCGCCAGCCGGCATGTCAACCCCGGATTCGTGCGCCGCTTCTGAGGCAACCACGAGCGGCGCACCGCAGTCGCCGCAGAAGCGGGCCCGCGTCGAATTGGCGGCGCCACAAGCGGGACATGCGATGGCCAGCGGACGTCCGCAGTCACCGCAGAACCGACGTCCAGGCTCGTTCTCACCGCCACAACTGGCGCAGATCAACAGGCGGCTCCTCTCGTGTCGACCAGAGGACGAAGCCTACGACGTTGAAGCCAGAACCGGCGCCTCCCACGTGAAGCGCCGCTCCGGGAGGTCGCCCGGATCGAGTGCGAGCCGGGGTCGGCGCACCGTGGCGGCACCGAAGCGGGACCGGAGGTGCTCCGCCGTGGCGACCACACGCCTCTCGAGCGCCATCGCCAGGGCGGAGCAGATCGGCCTGGCGCCCGGCCGCCGGGAACAGCCGGGTCACCCCGACGCGAACAGCGGCAACCGGCGCCTGGGGTTTGAGTTCGCCGAGCAGTCCGAGCACCGCCGTCCAGAGCTCGCCCGCATTTCCCGAGGCTGCCGCCGGCACCACCGAAACCGAGATCGGCTCGGCTTCCTCGATCTCGAACACCACGCTCACCTCGCCGGCCGCCAGGGCCTCGGCGGTGAGCCGGCCCCCGAGCGCCGTGGCGCACTGCCGGACACCTCCGAGCAGGATCTCGAGATCCCCCGTGGCACCGTCGAGCACGAGCCGTTCACTCCACGCCCGCTGTGCCGGCACCGGGTGGATCCCTCCGCTGTCCTCGCCACGCGCCAGCCGGTACAGCCGGAGGCCGTCGGGACCGAACTGGCGCTGCAGATCGGCCGGACCCAGACCGGCCACTGCGCCGAGGCAGTCGAGCCCGAAAGCCGCGAGCCGGGCGGTCACCGCCGGGTCGACGGGCAGCACGTCGAGCGGCAGTGGCGCCAGGAAGACGGCTTCGTCGCCGGAGCGAACCCGGCGGATCCGGCCGGGATGGCTCGCCTGCGCTGCCAGGCGGGCGACGAATCGCGATCCCGCCACGCCCACGGCGATCTCCACGTCGAGCACGCTGCGCAATCCCCGAGCGAGGGCGGACGCCCAGGCGGCCTCATCGGGAAACTCGGCGTGCCGGCCGGTGAGATCGCCGAACGCCTCCTCATCACCGGCCTCCACCGTTGGCGAGAGTTGGTGGAGCTCGGTGCAGACGGCGGCACGCAGCCGTTCGATCCCGGCGGGATCGAGAGGGACGAACACCGCCGCGGGACAGGATTGCTGCGCCTGGCGGAGCGGTTGCCCCACCCGCACCCCGGCCGCCCGCGCTGCCGCCGAAGCGGCGACCACCGGGAGGCGCAACTCCGGAGCACCACCGAGGATCACCGGCTCGCCACGCAACTCGGGATAGCGACGCAGGGCGGCCAGCAGCCCGAGATGCGGATGGCGAGCACAGAGAACGCGCACCTCAACCTCGAGCCGCCACGCCGGCCACATCCGGAACAGCCAGGGTGATCGGTTGCAAGCGCGGAACGACGACGCTGGGCAGACCGACCACCTCGGCGGTGGCGTACGGACGTGGGTAGCGGAGGAGCACGGTGGCCTCGGCACCGGGCGCGCCGAGCTTGCTCTTGCTGGTGGTGAGCCGGACCCGCAGCCCTGCCACGTCGCCGTTGGCTCGCTGCCAGCCCGCTGCCGCACAGACGAGCGTGAGCGACGAGGCGTGGCGAAGTGGCGCTGCGACCGGAGCCGGCGTGGCGATGACACAGATCGCGCCGCGCTTGGCAACCGCCTCGGCAAGCGCGGCGAGGGCGTGCTCCCAGAGCGACGCCCGGGGCTGCTCCCCGCCGAGCGCCACACCAACCCACGGCATGCCCGCGGTCACCAGGGCGCGCGCCATGACCAGCCCCCGCTCCCATTTCGCGGAGCCGGGGGAGATCACCAGGCAGGCGTCGAGATCCGCTCCGAGGTCGGCGAGGAAGCCGGGATCGAGCGTGCCCGCGAGATCCACGTACCCGGTGTCATGCGAGCGACTCGCCAGCGCGGCCAGCGACTGCAGCAATGTCAGCCGGCCCGAGGGCCCGCGTCCGGCTGCGGCAAGCAGGGTGACCCGGCCGTGCGGCAGCCCACCCGGGGTGAGCACATCGTCGAGCACCGGCACCGCGGTGGACCACGTGCCTGCTTGCTCCGGCGATCCGCCACGGCGAAGTGCCTGGGGGCCGTAGCGGGATCGAAGTGTCGCCAGAGCGGCGGACAGGGAATCGGGCATCGCTCCTCACTGGAAATGGCCGCCGCCTGAGGGGACGGAAAGCAGGAGCGCCGAGGCGGGACGCAAGTGTACCGAACGGATGTTCGATTCACAAGCAGCATTTGGGGAGACAGAGAGCGAGGTGCAGAAGGACCGGAGTGGTTCACCGAGTTCGACGGGCAGAGCATCGGCAGAGCTAGCGTGGCGCCCAGTTGACGGAGGGTTGACAGTCACGATAACTTCATGTCAGGCTAACTGACATGAAAGCGAGAGCCGCCTACCACTCGCCCTTGCGGGAGCAGCAAGCGGCAGCAACCCGCGCCCGGATCGTCGAGGCGTGCGTCTCGCTCATGCAGTCGGGCAGCGAGCTCACCTATGCGGCGGTGGCCGCGGCAGCAGGCGTTCAGGAGCGCACGGTCTACCGTCATTTCCCCACCAGAAATGACCTGCAGGCGGGCTTGTGGGATTGGATCCTCGCCAATCTCACCCATGTCGACTTCGGCGCGACAACGACCGACGAGGTGGTGTCAGCCATGCGCAGGTCGTTCGCCGGCTTTGACGCCGGAGCGCCGCTGATCCAGGCGATGCTCCACTCGCCCCAGGGTCTCGAGGTGCGCCTGGGCCAGCAACAGCAGCGGCGCGCCATGTTCGAGGCCTGCATTGACACTGCTGTTCCTGGAGCACAGGCGGACGTGCGCGTCGCCGCGGCAGCAGCGCTGCAGGTGCTCTATTCGGCACCGTCGTGGGAGTTGCTGCGGACGTTCTGGGGCATGGATGCCGCAGAGGCCGGTGACGTCATCGAGCTCGCCATCCGTTCAATGCTCACCGGCTTGCGCGTTCGCATCGATGGCGAGACATCCGAGCGCGCACCGCCCGCACCTGGTGACGCTACAACCAAAACACGGCGACCAGCGTCAGGACGCCAAGCACCGCATCACTCGCAAAACGCAGATCCCAAATCCAGGAGAACACAGCCATGACCAATCTGGAGACGGCTAACACGCACCCCTCGACTGCAACGACCCGGCGTGCCACCAAAACCGCGCCCCGTGAAGGCGACGGCTACTGGTTCTACGGCGATCTGGCCATCCTTCGATCGCCCGAAGGGGCGTTGCCGATCATCATCGAGCACCACGTGAGCCCCGGAGGCGCTGCTCCGCTGCACGTGCACGTTGACGTCGACGACAGCTTCTACCTGCTCTCCGGAGCGCTGGCCCTGCGTTCCGGCGACCAGACGTTTCTCGCACGCGCAGGCGATTACGTCTCGTTGCCGCAAGGCGTTGCACATACATTGCGCGTTGTCGGCGATGAGGAGGCGGTGATGCTGCAGACGCACGCCGCGGCATCCTTCCTCGATTTCATCAAGGCGGTTGGCGTGCCGGCGAACGCAGCCGAAACCGGACATGGCCAAGCTCGACTTCGCGGCGATGAACACCATCGCCGGGGAGACCGGTCAGCCGGTGGTCGGTCCGCCCATGTCTGCCGACGAGGCTTCGGCAATCGTCGCAGCCGCACGTTAGGCCGCTGCAACGAAAGGCATTACGGCTTCCTCGCAGTCACCCACCCGAACTCGGAGACAACCCGTACGCCGAGATCCGGATCGGACAGTCTGCTGTACGCCTTCTCAAGTTCCGCCACGAACGCCTCGTAGCCGATCTGCTCGATCGCCGGCACCGCCGGACCGCTTGCGGCCAGCGCCCGCCCCGCCATCGCGAGATCCGGCCATTCGTTCACGACCTCTACTCGTCCACGCTCGAGAAACTCGAAATCCGACGACGCCAGCATTTCCTCGACCACGCCGGGCCGTCCGGTGTCGCCCTGCTCCAGCGTTGCCGCGACATGGTCGGACGGGGAGAACTCGCCGATCTTCATGAAAAACGGAAGCAGGCCCATGCGTTTCGGAGAGCCCCAGAACGTCATGCCGAACAGCCCACCCGGGCGAAGCACCCGGTGCGCCTCCGTCAGCGCGCCCTCGAAGCCCTTCCAGATGCCATTGAAACTGGTCGCAACGTCGAACGCCGCATCGTCGAAGGGCAGCTGGAGCATGTCGCCGGCTCGGAAGTCGCCGTCGGGCGTCCTCGCCCGGGCGATGGCAAGCAACGGCTCGGATGCATCAAGCCCTGCAACGATCGCGCCGCGGCGCGCGGCCAGTTGCGCAGCGAACCCGGACCCACACGCGATATCCAGCAAGCGCGTGCCTTCGCCGACACGCAAGCGGTCGAACAGCCGCTCATTTGCGGGGCGCGCGTACGGCTCGACGAGATAAGCCCACTCCCGCGCCCGTTGTCCCCATCCTCGTCCTGCCTGTTCCCAACCCACGGTCACGATCGTAGGCGTGAAACAGCGAAATTTCCAGCACTGTCGCGCCGCGCCGCGGGCCCCGGTGGTCCGTGGTGACACGCCTGACGCGACGGGTCAGCCCTCGGCGGCAACCTCGATCAGTGCGTCGACGACCGCGGACGTGAACGCGTCGCTGCCGCCGTGCCCGGTGTCGCCGATGACCTCGAGCCTGCTGCTCGTCCAGACGTGGGACAGGCGCCAGGCAGTCTCGAGCGGACCGCTGACGTCAAAGCGGCCACTGATGAGCACGCCCGGTATGCCGTTCAGCACATGCGCATCGCGCAGCAACTGCCCGTCATCAATGAACGCGGCGTGACGCCAGTAGTGAGTCACCAGCCGAGCGAAGCGGAGACGGAACTCTGGATCGTCGTAGTGAGGGTTGCGCACATGATCCGGGGCCAGCGACACGTGCGCGTCCTCCCAGGCGCACCACTCGCGGGCGGCGTGATCGCGCACCGCGGGATCGGGATCGAAGAGGAGCGTCGCGTAGGCATCGACGAGTGGCAGATGTCCGAGTGCCGGCGGCACCGCCGCAGCAAAGCGGTCCCACTCCCGCGGAAAGATGCGCCCGACGTCGCTGGTGATCCATTCCACCTCGCGCCGGGTGGTCGTGGTGACGAGGGCCAGGATGAGGGCGCGAACGCGGTCGGGGTGCGCTTCCGCGTATGCGAGGCCGAGTGTGCTGCCCCACGACATACCGAGCACGGTCCAGCGCTCGACGCCGAGATGCTCACGGAGCAGCTCGATGTCGGCGATCAGATGCCCCGTCGTGTTACTGCTCAGGTCCGCATCGGGCTCGCTCGCCAGTGGGCGGCTCCGCCCCGCGCCGCGCTGATCGAAGAGGACCGCGTCGTATAAGTCCGGATCGAACAGGCGCCGGTGATTCGGGCGAGATCCTGACCCCGGCCCTCCGTGTAGGAAGACGGCCGGCGTCCCGTGAGGATTGCCGCAGCGCTCCCAGTAGATCTCCTGGCCGTCACCCACGTCCAGCACGCCTGCGGCGCTCGGTTCAAGCGCCGGGAACACCCTCGCTCAGCCGATGACCAGCCACTGCCGGCCGTCGATGAGCTCGCGCACCGCGTCCGCGTGACCCGCGTGGACGGCGGTCTCGGCGATCACGTGCAGCATCAACTCGCCGAGGTTCTCGAACCGCCAGTCGGGCCAGCGTTCCACCGGCCAGGCTGCCGGAGGGGTGTCGAGTGACCGGGCGTCGATGATCGCGTTCGCAAGCTCGATCTCGCGGCGGTAGACGTCGAACACCGCCTCGGCCGCAACGTCTCCCGCCACCACCCAGCCGGATGCCGCGGAGTAGTCCCCGGCGCCGATTGATTCGCCCGCCATGATGACGCGAAACCAGAACCGCTCGACGTCGAGCGCCAGATGCTGGACCAGACCAAGCAGAGTCCAACCCGATGGCAACACCGCCCGGCGCAGAGCGTCATCGGGCAGGCCTTCAAGAATGCCGAGAACGTGCTCGCGTTGGGTGTTGAGGGTCGACACCAGCATTTCGCGCTCGCCGATCGTCACGGATTCCGGCATGGATGTTCTCTCCTGATGGACGCGGGTTCCAGGAATCCTAGCCCAGCAGTCGAGGTGGCGATAATGGCCGTCCCATGACTGAGATGCTCGCCAGCTACGCCGCCGGTGCCTGGTACACGGCGCCCGACGAAGGCACGATCGTGGTCGACGCAGCGACCGGGGACCCAGTTGCGCGCGTCTCGACCACCGGGCTCGACACGCGAGCGATGGTGGATCACGCGCGGCGCGTCGGTGGGTCGGGGCTCCGGCGCCTCACCTTCCAGGCGAGGGCCGCGGCGCTGAAAGAGCTCGCGACCTATCTCGACGCCAACAAGGCCGCGTACCACGAGCTGTCGCTTGCCACCGGTGCGACCCGGCGCGACTCCACGGGCGACATCGAGGGTGGGATCGGCACCACATTTGTCTTCAGCAGTCGCGGCCGCCGCGAGTTGCCGGATGGATTTCTCCTCGCCGACGGTGACGTCGAACCGATCGGCAAGGAGGGAACATTCGTCGGCCGGCACGTGTACACGTCGCTCCGCGGGGTGGTGCTGCAGGTGAACGCCTTCAACTTCCCGGTCTGGGGCATGCTCGAGAAGCTCGCCCCCGCCGTGCTTGCCGGCGTTCCCACCATCGTCAAACCGGCCACGCAGACTGCATATCTCACGCACGCGGTGGTGCGCGACATCATCGCGTCGGGCGCATTGCCCGAAGGTGCGGTGCAATTGCTGTGCGGCAGCGCAGGCGATGTGCTCGATCATCTCGGCGGCGAGGACGTGATCGCTTTCACCGGCAGTGCGACCACCGCAGCGATGTTGCGTGGCAACGACGCCGTGACCGCGCGTGCTGCACGATTCAACGCCGAGACCGACTCGCTCAACTGCTCGATCCTCGGGCCGGATGCCACGGCGGGAACGCCGGAATTCGACTTATACATCAAGGAAGTCTCCCGAGAGATCACCACCAAGGCGGGGCAACGATGCACCTGCATCCGCCGGGCGATGGTTCCTGAATCGATGGTTGACGACGTGGTCGCCGGTCTTCGCGCCAGGCTCGACAAGGTGGTCATCGGTAACCCACGCAACGAGACGGTGACCATGGGTGCGCTGGTGAGCCTGCACCAACGCGACGAGGTCCGCGACGCGGTCGCGGCGCTGGGGCGCGCGACCGAAACCGTCTATGGCGACCCGCTGTGGGTCGAGCCCGTGGACGCCGACCCGGAGCATGGCGCGTTCATGGCACCTGTGGTGCTGCTGGCGACCGGTGACCGCGCCGAACCCCACGAGATCGAGGCATTCGGCCCGGTCACCACGCTGATCCCGTACGGCGCCGGTGCAGATCTTGGTGCGCTTGCGGCACGCGGCAGCGGCAGCCTCGTCGGTTCGATCGTCTCCTACGATCCGGACTTCGTTCGCGACGTGGTGACCGGGGCTGCGCCGTATCACGGCCGGCTGCTCGTCCTCGACCGTGACTGCGCCGCGGAATCGACCGGGCACGGCACCCCCATGCCGCAGCTCGTCCACGGCGGCCCCGGACGCGCCGGCGGTGGCGAGGAGCTCGGCGGCATGCGCGCGGTGAGGCACTTCATGCAGCGCACCGCGCTCGAGGGGTCACCTGCGGTGATCGCAGCGCTGGTCGGCGGCTCGTAAGCCCGGGGCACGTCCGGCGGCGCGGCCCGTAAACTCGCGAGCGAACGTCCACCCCGGCGAGGAGGAACTGCGTGCGCGTTGCGGTGACCGGTGGAACCGGCTTCGTCGGCATCCACACCGTTCGTGCGCTCAAGGACGCCGGACACGAGGTGGTCATCGTGGCCCGTGGGACGAGCCGCCGCCCCAAGGGCGAGCGGGTCACGTTCGTCCGGGCCGACGTCACCAGTGCGACCAACCTGGCCGAAGTCTTTGCCGGCAGTGACGCCGTCGTCCACCTCGTCGCGATCATCAATGAACGTGGTCGCCAGACCTTCGACCGGGTGAACCGCGAGGGGACCGAGCGAGTCGTCGCCGCCGCGAAGCAGGCAAAGGTCGGCCACTTCGTGCACCAGGGAGCACTCGGCGCCGACCCGGACCCGAGGTATCCGTATCTGGTGAGCAAATGGCAGGGCGAGCAGGCGGTACGCGCCAGCGGCGTGCCCTACACCGGACTGCGTCCGGGCCTCATCTTTGGCCCCGGCGACGGCTTCTTCACGTTGCTCACCCGGATGATGCGGATCAACCCGGTGATCCCCATCGCCGGCGATGGGAGAACCCTCTTCCAGCCCATCTCGATCGACGACGTGACCCGTTGCATCGTCATCGCCCTCGAGCGTGGCCCGGCTGACCGCGTGTATGAGATCGGGGGCCCGGATCAGATGAGCTACGAAGACATCGTGCGCACCATCAAGTCGGCACTCGGCCTGCACCGCAAGATCGTCCACGTCCCGGTGCCGATGATGTTGCCCCCGGCCTTCTTCATGGAGAAGCTCCTGAAGCACCCGCCGGTTACCCGCGACCAGCTCCGCATGCTGGGGCGCAACAACATCACACGCGTCGACTCGGTGCGTGTCGGCTTCGGGTTCGACGCCAAAAGGTTCGCCGACAACCTCGACTACCTCCAGGACTACTGAGATGAGCGTTGAAGAGCGTCTCGCCGAGCTGCACATCGACATCCCGGAGACCACCACGCCGGTTGCCAACTACGTCACCGCACGGCGGACCGGCAACATGCTCTATCTCTCCGGCCACCTCGGGAAGCGCGACGGCGCCGTCGTGACCGGGAGCGTCGGCGATGACGTGGACACCGACACCGCATACGACCTGGCGCGCCGCGCGGCCATCGACCTCCTCGGGACGGCGCGCGCGGCCCTCGGCACGCTCGACACGGTCACCGTGGTGAAGCTCACGGGGTTCGTGCACAGCGCGCCTGCGTTCACCGAGCAGTCCGCCGTCATCAATGGGGCGTCCGACCTGCTCGTCTCGGTCTTCGGCCCGGAGCGCGGCCGGCACGCCCGGAGCGCGATCGGCGTCGCGCAGCTGCCCCTCGGTGCCGCTGTTGAGCTCGAGGCCATCTTCGAGGTCGTCGACGCACCGGCGTAGGGTCGAACCGGTAGGCTCTGAGCGTGCGACCGTATAAGCAACTCGGCGACGTCCCCCGCAAGCGGCACATGCGGTTCTCGGACGATGGACAGCTCGCGTACGAGGAGCTCTTTGGGCGCGAGGGGTTCAGCGGACCATCCTCCCTGCTCTACCACCGCGGCATGCCGGAGGGCGCGCAGGACGTGAGCGAAGGTCCTGCCGACCTCATGACCCCGGAACACGAGCAGGTGCATACCAACGCGCACCTCAAAGGGTTCGACCTTCCTTCGCAGGGTGACGTCATCACCGGGCGGCGCTGGCTGCTCGTCAACGACGACGTGCACATCGGGCTGGTCGCACCGGTCACTCCCCAGCAGGTGCTCTACGTCAACGGGTCCGCTGACGAGGTGCTCTTCGTGCACAAGGGTAGCGGGGTCCTGCACAGCCAGTTCGGCCGCCTGGCGTTCAAGCGTCATGACTACGTCGTGATCCCGCGCGGCACCATCTACCGCATCGACTTCGACGACCTCAGTGACGTGCGCCTGCTCTGCATGGAGGTGACCGGCCTCGTCGACGTACCCGATCGCTACCGCGCGCGCAACGGCCAGCTCACCGAGTTCGCTCCGTACAGTGAGCGCGATTTCCACGGCCCCGACTCACTCGAGAGCAATGAGCAGGGACCCGCGGAGATCTGGCTCAAGCGATCCAACCACGTGAGCAGGTACGTGCTCGACCACCATCCGTTCGATGTCATCGGTTGGGACGGGACGATCTACCCCGTCACCTTCAACATCCATGACTTCGAGCCGCGCGCGGGTCGCTTCCACGTGCCGCCGCCGATCCATCAGACCTTCCAGGCGCACAACCTGGTGATCTGCTCGTTCGTGCCGCGCAAGCTCGACTGGGACCCGGAGGCGATCCATCTCCCGTATCACCACAGCAACCTCGATTCGGACGAGGTGCTGTACTACGTCGAGGGCAACTACGCCGCACGCCGGGGCATCAGCCAGGGATCGTTCACCCACCATGTCGGCGGACTTCCCCATGGGCCGCAACCCGGCGCGCTCGAGGCGTCGCTCGACCGTCCGCGTGAGACCGACGAGCTTGCGGTGATGGTCGACACGTTCCGGCCGCTGCACCGCACCGCAATTGCGCGCCAGATCTTCGACCGCGACTACCCGTTCAGCTGGCATACGGGCGGAGTCTCCGGCACGACCAGCATCGCCTGACGGTGGCGATCTCCCGGTGGTCGCGCACACAGCTCCAGGATGGTGGCTGGATACGGCGCATGTTCATGGAAGGCGAGCGGCTTCGCGCTGAGTTCGGCGAGGAGACGGTCGCGGACCTGTCCATCGGCCAGCCGCTGGAGGCGCCCCAGAGTGTTGTCGACGCGTTCGCCGCCGCGAGCCGCGAGCGCTTCGTCGGGCGCTTCGGCTACATGCCCAACCTCGGGTATCCCGACGTTCGCGAGCGCGCTGCGGAGGATGTTTCCTTCTCCGGCATCACCAGTGATTGCATCGCGATGACGCCGGGGGCCGCCGCCGCAATCGCGGTTGCGATCCGCACGTTCGTCGATCCCGGCGACGACGTGATCGGCGTCGCGCCGTACTTCCCCGAGTTTCGCCTGTACTGCGAGACGGCGTCAGCACGGTTCGTGCCGGTTGCGACGGGGCCTGACCTGCGTCTCGACCTCGATGCGATCAGCGGTGCGCTGTCGTCACATACCGCAGCGGTGCTCGTCAACTCGCCCTGCAATCCAAGCGGCCACGTCCTCGACGGCGGGGAGTTGTCCGGGCTCGCGGCCGTGCTCGAGGCGCACAACGACCGGCACGACCGCAAGGTGCTGCTGATCATCGACGAGGTGTACCGCCGTCTCACCTATCCGCCGCACGAGCGTGTGGAGCCGTTCAGCATCTACGAGAACACGGTCCTCGCCAGATCGTTCTCGAAAGACCTGGGCGTCGCCGGAGAGCGCATCGGGTATCTCGTGCTCCATCCGTCGCTGGCCAATGCCGAGGTCCACCGCGGGCTCGCGCAGGCGTTGCGCGCGCTCGGATTCGTCAATGCGCCCGCCACCGCGCAGCGAGCGCTCCTCCACCTCGAACTCGTGGGAGATCAACGCCGTGCCGTATCGCGAACGTCGCGACATGGTCATGGATCGGGTGCGGGCGGACGGCATCGAGGCAATCGAACCGGCCGGCGGCCTCTACCTCTGGCTGCGCAGCCCGTGGGCGGACACGCTGCAGCTCATCGACGCGCTGACCGAGCGCCGCGTGCTCCTCACCCCCGGGATCGCGTTCGGGGTGCCGTCGCACATCCGTCTCTGTTTCAGCGCCCCGCGACGGAAGCTCGAGATGGCCATGGCGGTGCTCGGCGAGCTGGCGACCGGCCAGATCTCTCCGGCGTAGGCTCCGCGGTATGCGAACGGCCGCGCGCCAAGTGACGTTTGGGATCAAGACAACGCAGCTGAATCTCAGCTACGGCGAGATCCTCCGTGTCTGGCGAGAGGCCGACGACGTGGCCGTCTTCGAGCACGCGTGGCTCTGGGATCACATGGTGCCGCTACGAGGCGACGCCAACGCCGCCACGCTCGAGGCGTGGACGCTGCTCTCCGCGCTGGCCGCGCAGACCAAGCGGCTACGCCTCGGCGTCATCGTGACGAGCAACCGCCTGCGCAACCCGGCGCTTCTGGCAAAGATGGCAGCAACTGTTGACATCATCTCGGGAGGGCGCCTCGAGTTCGGGATCGGGGCCGGCGGTAGCCGCGTCCCCGATCCGCAGGCGCTGGCCATGGTGCACCGCGAGTACGACGCGTATGGCGTCGATGTTGTCGCCACCCCAGAGGCGCTCGCTGCACTCGATGAGGCGTGCACGATCGTCAAGCGGATGTGGACCGAGACCGAGCCTTTCGACTTCGATGGGCGCTGCTACCGGCTGCACGGCGCCGTCTGCGAACCGAAGCCGATCCAGCAGCCACATCCGCCCATCCTCATCGGTGCAGGCGGTGAGCGCATTGCGCTGCGCATCGTCGCCGAGCACGCCGACATCTGGAACTGCCCCACGAACAACGTCGAAGAGTTCCGCCACAAGAGCTCAGTCCTCGACGAGCACTGTCGCGCGGTTGATCGTGATCCTGCCGAGATCACCCGCTCGGTCCAGGTGCTCGTGTCATCCGAGGGGCCGAGCGCTCGCCCGGCGCACCTGCCCCAGGTGCTTGGTCCGTCCGAGGTGCGCGATCAGCTTGTGGAGCTGATCGACGCAGGCGTCTCCCATGTCGTCCTGGCGGCGATCCAACCCATTCCACCGGTGCGCTGGCTCGCTGAGGAGATCGTCGAGCCCGTTCTGGCTCGCCTGCGGGATCCGTCATGAGCAGCGCAGAGCGCAAACCCGGCCTGGTCTGCGTGTGTCCCGCCTGCGGATGGCCACGAGGCCGGGGTACGCTCCACGTTCCGCGCTCGACCCGGCTCTCGCCGGGCGACGGGATGGAGGAGACATCATGCCGACCGTTGTCGCACACCATGACGTGAAGGATCAGCAGCACTGGCTCAAGTCGCCGAAACGCGAGGAAGTGTTCGGCCCGCTGGGAGTCACCAACATCAGGACGTTCATCGACCCGCAGAATGCCACCCGTGTCGGGATCGTCATGGACGTGGCGGACATGGACAAGGTCATGGCCGCCATGGAGGACGACACGATGCGTGAAGCCATGGCGTACGACGGAGTCATCCCCGAGTCCCTGGTGATTCTCGTCGAGGCGACCTAGCAGCTGACGGCATTGGGTCGCTGCCGGGGTGCCGGCAGCGGCCTGCGCATCAGGCGCGGAGCATCACCGCCAGCGGGCTTACGGAGGGGCTGCTCTTCCCCGACCTGCCGGGGTTGTTGTCAAGGATCGGGTCACCCCGCCGAAGCGGATGCAACCCAGGGATTTGCACCACAGCATCCATCTTGACCATTGCGCGAGCCGGTGGAAGACTCCGGTTCGTGAGCCATGACTACAGGATCACGGCTCTCGACGAGTCGACCTGGCCAGACTTCGCGGCGCTGGTGGAACGCAACAATGGAGTCTTCGGCGGATGCTGGTGCATCGGCGTCCATCCCGAGGGCGTCGCCCGGGGCAACGCGGCTCTCAATCGAGAGCGCAAGCACGACCGCGTCCGCGGAAGATCCACGCATTCGGCGCTTGTCTTTGACGGAGCGGACTGCGTCGGCTGGTGCCAGTTCGGAAGACCCGACGAGTTGCCATGGATCAAGAACCGAGCCACCTACGAGAAAGAACTCGTCGCGCTGCCGGATTGGCGAATCGCCTGCTGCTTTGTCGGCAAGGGTCACCGGCGCCAGGGTGTCTTCGCAGCAGCTCTCTCCGGGGCCCTCCACCTCATCGCTGACTCCGGCGGTGGTCGTGTCGAGGGCTATCCCGAAGACGCCGCTTTGGTGCCCGCCGGCTTTCTTTTCCACGGCGCGCTCTCGACGTACGAGCAGCTCGGGTTCGCGCGGGACCGCAGAATCGGCAAGCATCGACGGGTCGTCTCCAAGGACGTCAAAGCCGCGTAGCCTCCCCCGGACGAGGCCTGGCGGGGCGCAGCCAACACTACTGGAACTTCCTTGATCTTCTTTGGACGAGACAGCGGCCCGCTGTCTCGCTCCGGGCTACCGAATGATGGCTGGCAGGCTCCGCTACCAGCCACGAGGCGCATGCAATCAGCCTGCAACCAACGCATCTACGATGGCGGGGTCGAGCTACTGTACGGGCGCGACGGGAGTTCTGGAGGCAAGGATGACCCGGTTCGTCGATCTCAGCCACCCCGTGGTCGAAGGCATGGAGACCTACCGACCGCTGCCCGTGCCGCGAGTTGAGATCTTGAACGACTACGACGCTTCGCGCTACGAGGGTAAGTCCGAGTTCCTCATCGCCTCCCTTCACATCTGTGGAAATACCGGGACCTACGTCGATTCGCCACGGCACCGGTTTCGTGACGGCGTCGACCTCGCCGCACTACCGCTGGAACGTCTCGCAGACCTGCCCGTCGTGGTTGTGGACGCCACCTCCTCAAGGCGGGCAATCGGTCCGGACGCCCTCCCCACAGGTGAGATGCGCGGAAAGGCGGTGCTCGTTCGCACAGACTTCTCCCGTCACTGGGGTACCGACGCGTACTTCAGCACCAACCCCTTCCTGACTGGCGACGCCTGCGCGTCACTGGTCGCGGCAGGTGTGGCCTTCGTCGGGATCGACTCACTCAACATCGACGACATCGACGACATGGCGAGACCCGCCCACACTACGCTGCTGGGCGCCGGTATCCCCATCTGCGAGCACATGAACAACCTGGCCGCGGTCCCCACTGGCGGGCGTCTCCATGCGGTTCCCATCGCCTGGGTCGGTGGCGCAACTTTCCCCGTCCGGGCATACGTTGCGCTCTAGGAGTGGGCAGAACCTGATCGCCGACCTGGACCTCGGTGAGGTCCTGTCGGCGCGCCGCCTATGCGACCCCGTTGGGCGGTGCCGTACGACCGCTCTCGCCCGGGTCGGCCGCGCTCGCGGGTATCGGCTTCAGCTGATCCGCTGACCCCGCCTTCACGCGGGGAGGGCGTCGCGGGCTCGCTCGAGAAAGGTGCGCTCCGCGGCGTTGGAGGTGAGCGCTATGGCCGTCGCGTAGGCGTTGCGCGCTTCGTCGTTGCGCCCGAGTCTGCTCAATAGATCGGCACGTAGGGCGTGCAACAGGTAGTAGTCGAGGAGGTCCAGATTGTCGATCTCCGCGAGGGCAACCGCAGCGCCGCGAATCTCCGCGAGCGCGACGGCGCGGTTGAGCGCCACCACGGGTGTCGGAGTCATGACGAGCAGCTGGTCGTACAGCTGGAGGATCTGGCCCCAGTCGGTCTCCACATCGGTACGTGCGTCGCAGTGCACCGCGCTGATCGCGGCCTGAATCTGATACGGGCCCGGGTGGTTGCGCCGCAGGCAGTCGCGAACGATCGATTGACCCTCGGCGATCAGCGTGGGTTCCCACATCGTGCGGTCCTGGTCGGCGAGCAGGACGAGGTCGCCGCTCTCTGTTGTGCGAGCACGCTGCCGCGAATGAGTGAGCACCATGAGCGCCAGGAGCCCGAGCACTTCGGGTTCGTCCGGCATCAGCTCGGCAAGGATCCGGCCCAGGCGGATCGCCTCCGCGCAAAGATCTGAGCGGTCGAGCCGCTCGCCCGAGCTTGCAACGTACCCCTCGTTGAAGATCAGGTAGACGACTGCGAGCACCGCGCTGAGCCGGCCGGCAAGTTCCGTCGCTGGCGGTACGCGATAGGGGATGCGCGCGTCGCGAATCTTGTGCTTCGCTCGCACGATGCGCTGTGCCATCGTCGCCTCGGGGACGAGATAGGCGTGAGCGATCTCCGATGTCGACAGCCCGCCGAGCAACCGAAGCGTCAGAGCGACCTGCACATCCGAGGCGAGCGCGGGATGGCAGCAGGTGAAGATGAGACGAAGGCGATCGTCGCGCAGCGGACCTTCGTCGATCGGCGTGCTTTCGGCCTGCATCAGCGCAGCTTTTGCATGGCGATCCATGCGAGCGGTGTCGCTGCGCAGGCGGTCGATCGCACGACGCCGCGCGGTGGTGATGATCCAGCCCGCGGGACTTGGAGGCAGCCCCGTCTCCGGCCACCGCTGCACCGCAACGGTGAACGCATCCTGGACTGCCTCCTCGGCGATATCGATGTCTCCGAACGATCGGACGAGCACAGCAACGGCACGGCCGAACTCCTCGCGGAAGACACGCTCGATCTCCGAATCAGGCACGCGCCGCACGTCTGAGATCACGCTTCCGGCGGCGCATCCATAAACGGCCGTACCTCGATCGGGGCGACGCACGCGACAGTCGCCTTGCGCGCCCACGCGAGCGCGGCGTCGAGGTCGTCCGCCTGGATGACCCAGAAGCCGCCGATGCGCTCCTTGGTCTCGATGTACGGGCCGTCGGTGGTGACCACAGCGCCGTCCTTCACGCGGACGACCGATGCTGTGCTGTCGTTATGCAGGCCGCCGGCGAAGACCCAGGCGCCCGCGGCGACCATCTCCTGGTTGAGCGCATCGACGTCGCGGATGCTGGCCGCCATCACCTCGGGTGTCGGGGCGGGGCCGGCATCGGCGTGATAGACGCTGAGCATGTACTGCTGCATCGGGGTTCCTCCTTGGCGAGAGCTCTTGGAGAAGAGATCTTGCCGTCTGTTTTCGGTTGGCCGGTCATCCGGCCCGTCATCTCCTATACGGAGCTCTTTGCCGGAAATCGACAGGAGGATGTTGAGCGAATCCGGTCGGCTCGAGTGCTTCGCTCAGTGGAGTCGGATCAGCCCACGCGGCGATCGCCGAGTCGCTTCTCGATGCCATCGAGAACGAGGCTGATGCCCCTGGTCGGCGCGCCAGGTCGACAGGTCAGCCGCGCCAAGTCTCTTCGGCCGGCGGCGCACCGGGGACGGCCGGTGCAGCGGCGGAAGCCTCAGCGCACTGTTCCCAAGAACCAGGCAATCTTGCCGGCGCTGCTATACCCCGGCCTGGCGGGGCGCAGTCAACACTACTAGAACTTTTCTGATGGCCATGCAGGCGGATCACAGGCTTCTTCCCGAGTTCGAGCAGCTGCGCAGACGGGTGGTGTCAAGGTCGGCGACCGGCGCCTCTGAATCAAAGTGCAAGCCCGACGCCGGCAGAGGCGGCGGCCAACCGGCTGTCGAATGTCAGGACTCGGACCTCGGGCAGCTCGCGGGTAAGGGTGACCGCCGTGGCCAGATGCCAGAGATCGGCGCCGCGAAGCGGCCATCGCGAGGCAAGATCGTCGATGCTGGCCCAATCCGGCTGCAGGAGCAGCCGCCGCCATGGCCCGTCGCGGAGGAGTTCCCGCGATGCATCCGCGAGGACTTCCGGCAGGTCGCGGTTGCGCTCCAGGCGCGCGATCACCGCGACCACCTCGCCGTAGGCGAGCGTCGACATGAGATGGGTCACCGCACGACGTGCCACAGCACTGGCGCGCGCGCTGTGGGCATCCCGGATGAGCACAGACAGCACTGCTGACGCATCCCAGTAGATAACCGGCGCGTTTGCCTCAGACACCGCGGTCGTCTTGCAGCGCTCGCTGCGCATCGGCCCCGATCTGCAGCGGCGGCGGGATCCGGCCCGGGCGACTCTTCGCTGGTTCGACCCATCCCCAGCTCTGCAGCCGGCCCAAGCGCTGCTCCACGGGTGTCCTCGTGTCGCGAACCGGGGAGAGCTTGGCAACGGGGCGACCACGGTCGGTGATGATCCATTCAGCGCCTTGCTCTGCCTCGCTCACAAGGCGGCTGAGCTGCGCCTTGGCTTCGCGGATGCCGATCGTCGTGCTCTTCATAATGTGGTCATTGTAGTCTCTTAGCGCAGCGCTCGTATCGCTTTGACCACCATTCCCGCCGAACGACGCGATCGCTCAGCTTGGGAGTTCTAGTATTGGCCCGTTACGGGCCAAATACGGGGCGCAGTCAACACTACTAAGAACTTTTCTCATCGCCCTGGAGGCGGATCCCAGGCTCCTTGCAGAGTTCGGGAGGATGCGATGACCACCGGAGGACGCGTCGGACCAAGTGAGATGACGCTTGCGTGAGGACTCTGAATTACTTAATTTGGGCGAAGTGGCTCGCACTTGGCTGCCCGCCGACGCACACTAGCGATGTGGCGACCGTGGATCCTGACGATGACAACATCCAGCGCTACCTGGTGCGCCACTATGCTCACGATCCGGAGCGTCATGAGCGCCGCCACCAGTTGGTTGCCGCGTTCGACAACAAAGCGGAGTTCTTGCGGCTCATCGAAAGGCTCAATGACGACCTCGAGCGTCGGCGAGCGGCGGGTGCCGACGTTGACCTCTCCGAGCACTACACCGGCGTAGTGCTCGAGCCCGGGTACCGCCGCCGGCAGCAGGACGGCCGGATTCTAAAGCGGCTGATACGGCGCGGACCGACGATCTCCGATGACCTGCTCGAGCGACTCGAATTGCCTCAGGGTATGGCCGTATTGCGGTCATTCCCCCAGAACGGCGCCTAGTCGATCGCTACCGAGTTCTGGCGGCAGGAGGGTTGGCGGGGGAGCGACCCAGCCTCACTCGAGGTACATTGCCGGATGCTGGCGTGATCAGCGCGCATGTCGTTCGAGCCGCCAATCTACGAGCCAGTCCCCGTGGTCGTCTCGCGTACCCCCATTTGGTGGCTTTACGAGCGCGCTCCCAGCTGTTGTCCCACGTCGAGCCTGCGCCGCGTGCTACGCCGCAGTGGACGTCAAGGAAATCGGGCTTTATCGATCAGGAGCCAGCAGAACTCGAGGGCAGTGGGGTCAGTTTGAAATCTAACGCTTGTGGCGTCGCTTGGGTCGGCGTCGCAGTAACTCATGCCAGGAGGGCGCGCGGGCAATAGGATCACCGGCCCACGGAAAAAGGGAGCCGTCGCGTTCAAGGCCCCGATTCGGCTCGCGGTGCGAAACAGTCCACAAGATCAGGCCCATGATGACGAGGATGATGGGGGTGGCGATGAGGAGAAACAACACTCCATTGAGCCTAACCGGAAGGTTGGCCCAATAGCGCCTTGCCGAGACACGCGGCGGGCGCTTGGGGAATCGCTCTAGCGACATTGGTGGACCCTGGCCTGCACAAGGGTGATCTCTTCGGGGCGCCGTGTGCCACGAATTTCTTCATCGGAGGGAGGCTGTCTTAGAACCCGGTCAACGGCCGCTCCCTGCCTCTTTCACTTGGACCCGAAATCGCCAGAATGTGGCAATGGCTTTCCGCCGTCCCCGTGATCCAGTCGTCCAGCCTCCTGTCTCGCCGAACCGGTTTGGTGGCGGCAAGAGGCGCACGGTCTGGCGCACTGGTGGGTCATGGGTGGCAGCCTCGAGGACGCTCGATTTGCACTCCCCGAAGTCGAACCCGGACATCTACCGAGTGTCTTTGTTGTCGGTTCCGTCCTACGGAATATCGACTTCTCTGGATTGAGCTTCGACGCCTTGTACATTGCCGGGAGCATCCTCGACCAGTGCCAATTCAACTCGGTCTCCATTCAGAGAATCGGCTTCGGTGTCCTCCAATACCATAAGGATTGGCGCTTCCCGATCAACTGGTCGAAGCCACTGCCAGAGGACGCTCCCCGTTACCGCGAGACGGAATACACGAACTGCATCTTTAAGGACACCAAGCTCCCGCGCCACAACACCCACTTTGGCAACTCGCGGTTCGACCAGTGCCTATTCCACGATGTTCTTCGCTCAACCGTCGTGGCTCCACTCTTCACCCACCCTGCTGAGTTCATCGCTTGCAAGTTCACTGGCCGGGTGAGTTGCACTGTCTTCGACGGCAAGGTCCGGTCCAACAGCATTAGACGTCTTGGCCGGGCCACCTGCGAGATCGCCCGCAACAACTTCTCAGCCGCGACACTGAAGAGTGTGGACTTTCGCGCGGTAGACCTCTCGACGCAGACGATGCCACCTGACTTTGCACAGCCGACTTCATCTCCTTTGTGACCTTTGATCGACAAACGGACGCGCGGGTTCTGGGGACATTTACGGACCCTGGCGTGGTGAACGATTGCCTCCTTCAGACCGCTGGGGTGAGGCTAGGTGGTTATTGGGCCCTTGATCTCACGTTAACCCTTACCGACCGGTGATAGCCTCATACGCGTCACGAGATCGAAAGCCCCCGAGCGTATCTGGAAGTCGTCGTTACACGTTTGATCGAAAGCTAATGTTCATGATCCACAGCGTGAGGACCGGGATGGCGGCGACGGTCGCTACCCTAACCCTCGCCGGCTGCGCCTCCGGGAACGTTCATCCGGGCCCGACTGGGGCCACCACGCGCTTAGTCACAGCACCGGCCCTAACTCCCTCCAGCGCGCAACCGACGCCTACAGCCCAGCCTTCTTCGGTTCCATTCCTGGCAACACTCGGGCCACCATGCTCTGCGGCGCAACTCGAGGTACGAGTTCGGGCGAGGTTTTTCCAATCTCGGCAATGTCATCGTCTACCTCATCTTCACGGATCGTGGCACTAGCCCCTGTACTCTTCGCGGAACGCCGAGCGTCCAACTCCTCGATGCCCGCGGACGCGACCTCACACAACCTGTCGTCACCGACGCTGGATTTGGCTATGTCCCGACGTTCCCCAATGACGGCGTTGGGCTCACCCCCGTGCCACGAGAGGGATCTCCACCGGGGCAGCCTCCCGAAGGTGGCGTCCGGGGTCAGGCCTCGCTGCCGCTGCAATACGGACAGCAGAACGGGTGCAGTAATTCCGTGGCGGCGATCCGCATTCGCATCACGGGAGGAGCTTTCACCGTTCCTTTCACGATTCCTGAGGCTGGTGCGGACGGCTGCGAAATCACGAGACTACTCATCAATCCGTTCCAACCCGCCGAATTCGCGCCCTGACGACCCCGCTGTGTCACCAGCGCCACTGAGCCTTCCAAGCTGGCGACATGTCGACCGCTTCACCAGACGCCTGGGTACATTTGCGGACCCTGGCCTGGGGGGCAAAGCTCGCCATCGGGCGCGATGTCTAGCGTCGCCGCGTCTCGTCTCTCAGATCCTCGAGGGCCTCTATGAGCCCGGCCTGAGTGTCCTTACCTTCGGCTATCAGCGTCGGATGCGGCCGTATTTTCTGTTCGCCTCCCCTCAATCGCTGGACGGCTTCATCGATGAGTTGGCCTGCACGTGGCACCTCCAGACGAGTCGCGAGCCACAAACCGATGGAGACGGTGAGAGGATCATCTGATCTTGCCGCACGCTCGATGAGTTGCTCTACATCACGCCGATGAGCGCTGTACAGGCGTCGGGCTGACCCAAGCTGTTCCTGCGTCACCGGCCGGAACGCTTCGGCACTCGGGGATTCGGGAGCACTTCGTGAGTACGACATGATCTCATCCCGGATCTGGCGCTTCCGACGCTCGCTTCCTCCAAACATCTAGGAGAATCGTGACATTCCCTGTCGATTGATTGGAACGTCGGCGACAAGACCTAGGGCCGACGTTGCGGAGGCGAACGTCGACGCGCCTCCAGCGCAGGCGTAGCTCCGTGGTCACCGCTCCTGGGTACATTGGCGGACACTGGCCTGGACAGCGTTTATCTCACCTTACGGGGCCTAGATGAGGCGGGGTCCCAACTCTCGCCCGAGGCGCCTATGGCTCCGTGACCTGCAAACTCACGTTGACGGTGGCCCCGTTGCTGACCGTCACGGTGGCGCTGTAGTGACCCGGCTCCTCTTGCTGCGGCGCGGAGACGGTGTAGGTGCCAGGCGACACGTCGAAATCAAAGACGCCGCTGGCGTTCGTGGTTGCCGTGGCGGCCACCGTTCCATCGGGACGCGTTGCGGTGATAGCTGCGTCCTTCTCCGCTTGAAAATAGCTGGAGAGGCACGGAGACTGTCCTATGCAGGTGGGAACGGGTCCCGCAGTGAGCGTGAATGTTCCGTGGATGTGGCCCTGACCTGTAAGCCCCGTCGACGGCAGGGTTGCAGTCGAAGACGGCGAGCCGGTGCACCCGCACACCGCCACCGCTCCGACGGCGAGGCTCAGCCGTAGGCGTTGCACTCAGTGGCTCCCTGATCCAACAAGCTCCTTTACTGAGTATAGACGGACCGAATCTCCTCATCAGCCCAGGTATCTTCCCGGCTCGATCGTGGCTCCCCCTTCTGGCGACATTGGCGAATGCTGGCGTGTGCCGCTACGCTGTCCTCCGGATCATGCGCGCGCGCCTTCGAGGTTGCTGCGTGACGCGGCCCGCCACGCTGGGGCGAATTAGTAGCAATAGGAAGGCTGCGGTCCGCCCGGATAATAGTCCGACGACGTGAGTGGGTACTGCGTGCACGAGACGTCGTCGACGAGCCAGCGGTTGCCGACCTTGATAACCGCCAAGTCGTACTCCGACGTGCCGCTGCCGATGCCGATCGCAATGGTGAAGGTCACAAACGCGGTGGCGTGAGCATCGGCGCCGGTAGGAACGTGACGGATTGATATGAGCACCGGCGGACCGGTGAAAAACCGCTCGCGCAGTATTGGGGGCCCGCCAGCGCAACACGCATGGAGTTGAGACACGAGACGCGATGTCACGGGGCACGACATCGGCGTTGGGAAAACCGCACGGGCAGGGCACTCATACCAGTACTTGGGGTCTGAGTATGGCTCGACACCTTTCTGGACGAGTTGACCGAGCAGCGTGTCCGCGTCATGCAGCGTTAGGCCGACCGAGGGGTCAATCGGTAGCGTCGGTGCTGGGCTCGACGTTGTCGAAAGTATAGGCGTGGTAGCCGCCGGGGGCGACGCCGGCATCGTCGCGTGCGGAGGCTTCGGAGCGGCTGGCGTACGCTGCAAGGCGACGACAACAGTAATCGGCACCAGCACGATGACCGCCAGGGCCGCGAGGGCAAGTCTCCGACCACCCGCGAGGCTATTCACCCTGAGTTCTCCTGTCCATTGGCGGTCCACCCCCGACGGCGGGCGCGTCGAGTCATCGAGACCCCCACCAGGTCCAGACTGACCCACGGTTCTGCTGCGCGATCGTCGCCAGATCGGCCATTGGGATTGGCCCTCTACCCTTCACAACGAACAAGAACGTCCTGGGTCCGCTCAAGTTACGTCTCCCTGAAACGCGCCGGGCGCCGGTGCGTCAAGAGTGATTGGCGGGTGCTGGCCTGAGCGACGGGCGTCGCGCGTGCCTTGCGTCAGGCCTATACTCGTGCCCCCCAAACCGAGCCTGTCGCCTCGGGGTCTCTGCGTTGATCACAGACTCTCAGTTGGAGAGGAACGGCGAGATTGCACGCCGCCTGTTCCTGTCGCCCCGGACCGTGGACCACCACGTTTCGGCGATCCTGGCCAAATTCGGGGTGCGATCCCGGGCCGAGGCGGCCAGGAAGCTGCGAGAGCTACCGATCTCGGACGGCTGAGCCGACACCAACTTAGGTGGCGTCGCCTCCCCAATATGGGTGGCGCCTCCCTATGACCGCGGCCGCGGCGTCTGGCGCAATACAGACGAGGGAGCCGCAGGTCCGCTTGGTCCACAAGGAGGTGCGAACCTTTTCATTAAGGACGCCTACATCCCCGGCATCACCGGGACGCAGAGCATCAACGGGGCGGGTGCGGTCACCCCGTGGGGTGTGTTCAACACGATCCCCTTGCCCTAACCAGTAAGACCAACCCGGGTCGTCGTTCGGAACGTCCGCCGTCGACGATTGCGACCGGTTACCCACGTCCCCAGCTGAAGCCCCGGCCGATCAGTCGGCCGGGGCTCTGCGGTGGGCCGGGATGACGCGCCCGCGAACTGAAATGGAGGTGAAACGTTCTAGACAAGACCAGCCTTAACTGCTGCTATCGACGAGTCCGAGTGCACTGATCGCGGCCCTCTGCCCGGGACGGAGCATCGGATAATTTCGTATTACCTTCGCGTGAGCGCACAGCCCTAACCACGCAAGTCTCGTGGCCGGCGTCCGGTAACTATAGGCATCAACGCACTCCGGCGAATTCGTTAGGAGCCGGACAAAGACAAGTCAGCAAGCCTCACTCGCGCCCTTGTTGCCGCGACGCGATTCTCCTTCGCGTCATACAGATGTATAGCTTCCTCCACTGCAGCCATCGCTTCATCGCCGCGTCCGGCTCGCTGTAGAACCTCCGCTAGATCCATCTGCAGGTGAGCACGCTGGTTCAGCCAGTCTGTGTGAGCGATAAGCGACACCGATTCATGAGCCAAGGTCTCGGCAGCAGGGTACTCACCCCGCCGGGCGAGCACCTTGGCGCGAACAGCCCGCCAGCGGAACTGCGGATCGACGTCACTCGGATCGTGTGCCGCCATCGCTTCGACGCGCTCACTCAACTGTTCCGCCTCTGCGAAGCGCCCCTGCGCGTAGATTGCCTCGGCGAGGCATCCCAGTCGCGTTGTGAGAAATCCCTTCTCTCCCATACGCTCGAGGGCGTCACATGCCCAACGGAGGTGCTGTTCCGCTGAAGCCGGATCGCCAGCCAGCATCGCGATGTCGAAGAATTCCTGCGACATACCTGCGACATTTAGCTGCCGGCCCAAGTCCTGCAGTACGTCTCGCCCGCGGGCGAAGGATGTCCAGGCCTCATCGAAGCTGCCCGTCATTGCTAAGAAGCAACCGAGTTCGGCCCTCGCGACGGCCTCAACGCTTCGAGCATTCGATCGTTGCAGGACGTCATGGCATCGTTGAATTCCTTCCGAGGCAGCGGTTGCACCGAACCAGGAGTTGATGATCGTCCATTGCAACGTCACCGATTCCTCGCGGCGCGCAGCCGCGCGTCTGGCATGAGTGAGGGCTTGCCGAAATGCGACGTCAGCTGCTGCGCTATTGCCGGTCCCCCACATCCGTTGCAGCCCGAGGAGATGCCATGAGCGAGCAAGACCGAGTTCATCCCCAAGGCGGCTGCAAGCGGCGACAGCTGCCTCTGCTCTCGCGATTGCCTGGTCGCTCGCGACGGCTCCAGTCCAGGTTGGAAGTCCCAGATGCGCGATTTTCGCTCGCCACACCGCGATCTCGTTGCCAGTGCCTTCGGCTCGCTTTTCAGCCTCCTCAAGCGTCAACTCTGCCTTCGCCAGCTCACCAGCTTCGGTCAGAGCAATTCCCAGCTCGGGGAGTAGATCTAGCCGGCGCAGGTCGTCCAGCGGCAAGAGGCCTGCTGCCCGCGTGAGAAGGTTGATGGCGGCGGGTATGTCCTCGCGTCCCGAGGCGCGTATCCCAGCGGACGCGAGGCGCTGACCCGCGAGCTCCGCCAGCCGCCGAGCCTCGGCCCCATGTCCGAGCTCGACCTGATATCGATGGGCCTGCTCGAGGTGGTATCCGAGGATTTCCTCGTACTCTGTATCTCTGCCACCGACCATGCGTTCGAGCCATGTCGCGAAGCGTTCGTGCAACTCGGCTCGTAGCAGCTTTGGAACCGCCTCGTAGGCGGCATCCCGAATAAGGATGTGGCCGAAACGGAACCCGTCGTCGCCTGTGAAAAGCGACTCGTCGGACTGTATGAACTCCTTTCTTGCCAATGAGAGTAGCGACGTGCCGACGCCTCCTCGCGCGCCCTCCTCGAACAGCTCGACCACCGCGCCCCGATGGAAGCTCCGACCCTCTATCGAGGCGCGCTCGATCACCTCCCTGTCAGTTGCGTCAAGGCGATCGATTCGGGCGGCTAGGAGAGCCTGGATGGTCGGAGGGACAACAACCGATCCGTTGCCGAATGTGGCGTCGGCGTTAAGCGCCAACAGTTGCTCAATAAATAGCGGGTTACCCTCTGCAGCTTGGGCGACTCGGGCACGCGCCTCCGGGGCGAGGTCTGGTGGCACCAACGCCTCGATCAGAGTGCCCGCATCGCTCTCCGAGATCGGTTGCAGCGAAACCAAGAGGGCATTTTGCCGCGGCACCGACCATGAAGGGCGGGCTTCGAAGAGGTCAGCGCGCGCGAGGCAGACCAACAGGATCGATGCGCCGGATGCGAAACCGACGATGTACTCGAGCAGATCGAGCAATGTCGACGAAGCCCAGTGGAGGTCGTCGATCACCACAATGAGCGGGCGTTCCCGTGCTAGGCCTTCGAACAGCTTGCGGAATGCCCAGGCAATGTCCGCTGCCGATCCTGGAGAATCGCCGCTTCCTATCGCCGCCGCCAGTCGCTCGTAGACGACTGATGCGTTCTCGCCGACCACCTTCGCCACTGCGGCGTGGAGATCGCCGCCGCCAACATCACTCACGATCTCGGCTAGGGGCCAGTACGTGATTCCGTCGCCGTAAGGAAGACAACGACCGGTCACAACGCGGGCTCGCTGTCCTGCTAATAGCGTGAGTTCCTCCGCGAGGCGTGACTTGCCGATCCCGGGTGGCCCCACGATCGTGGCGAGAACGCACTTGTGATCGCGGGTAGCGCGCTCGAATGCCCCTCCCAGCTGCTCGATCTCCTCCTTGCGCCCGACAAACGGAGCATTGCTGCGGCGCCGCAGTCCCACACCTCCGTAGGACACGCCAACGAGACGCCACGCCGGCATAGGCTCGGGCTTCCCTTTCAGGGTCAGCGCCGCCACCGGCGCCGCCTCGATCGCTTCTGCGCCGAGCCTCCACGTCCGCTCGCCGACCAAGATCTCGTCCGGCGCCGCTGCTTGCTCAAGTCGTGCGGCGACATTCACGGCATCGCCGGAGACGAAGGCTTGGCCGCGCGACGGATCCCCTGCTACCACCTCACCCGTGTTAACGCCGATGCGAATCCGGAGGCGCACTCCCCATTCGCTCTCGAGCTCTTCATTGAGGGATTGCAGCCGCTCGCGCATTTCGTTTGCCGCTCGGAGGGCGCGGAGTGCGTCGTCGTCGTGAACGTCGGGAATGCCGAATACGGCCATGATCGCGTCGCCAACGAATTTCTCGACCGTCCCGCCGTGGCGATGGAGCACACCCTCCATTACCTCGAAATACCGCGACATAACGCGGCGAATGAACTCGGGATCGAGGCGATCGCCCAGCTCAGTCGAGCCCACCATGTCAGAAAAGAGGAGGGTCACCGTCTTCCGTGCTTCGCGGCCGCTGACCACTGCAAGCGCGGTCCCGCAGGTAAGACAGAACTTCGCCCGATCCGGGTTCGCGTCGCCGCACCGGGGGCAGGATGGCATGTGCGGAGTGTATGCATGGGAAGCATTGGTTGCTACCTCACCTGGACGTCGATTCGTCGAGCCGATCTGCCTCGCCCTTCGGGAGCTACCGCGTCCGGCTTGGCGACGATGTCTGGTCGGCCGGCGGCGGATATTTCAGGCCGGGAAGGGAGAAAGTGACTGCTTCGAACGCGGCGATCCGCAACGTCACCCACGCCCTGGTGGTCGACCTCAAGAACCCTCGCCTGATAACCCGGCGTTTGCGTATCCGGTTGGGCATTTGCAGCATGCCTGGCTCCAGCAAACGTCGGCGCGTTACTCCGGCGTCGGCCGTCAATCCGGTCCCTGGGATCCGCGCAGGCGAGAACTACGGGTTAGAGTTCACCGCCGTTTCTGGGCATTTTGCCATCGGGGTGGGCACCTTACTCCTAGCGATGCCCTTTCTCAGATGACCGCGGGGCTCAGTGTACGTGCGGCGGGGGCGGTGGAAACGGTCCCGTCGACGCCGATGCGGCGATAGTCGCAGTCCCCAATGAGAGCGCGGTGAATATGATCAGAATCCCTGCACTGATCCAACGCTTGAGTCCAAACATGACGAACCTCCTCGGGCGTGTGCCCCAATGTCCCTAGGACGATTGTCTTAAGACCGTGTGACAGCTCCACTGTTGAGGCGGTAACAAGCTGGTCACGAGGGCCGTCGAAATGGTTGGCGACGATCGCACATACCTGCGGCATCCCGACGGTCCAGCGTTGCTCACCGACCCGCACGGATGGACTCGTCGTCTAACTCACCGACGTTGTGAGAACTCCACCGAATTCACACCACAACCGGGGACTTGACCTGTGATAACCGCAACGCCTTGGCCACTCGCGCGACCTCAGATTCCGCAACCGGAGCGGAGAAATGGAAGCCCTGACCCGCCTCACATCCGAGCCGGACCAATTCTTCAAGCTGCGTGAGGGTCTCAATCCCCTCCGCGACGACGCTCAAGCCGAGAGCTGCCGCCAGCGTCAGGACAGAACGCGCCACGGCCGAGGTCGACGAGTTGGCGGTGATGCCCGCAACGAACGAGCGGTCGAGTTTGAGGATGTCGACCGGCAAGGTACGCAGGTAGCTGAGCGACGAATACCCGGTGCCAAAATCGTCGATCGCAATGCGAATTCCCTCGCCGCGTAATGTTGCAAGGATGGCACTGGTCCTCTCGATATCCTCGACAAGCACGCTCTCGGTCACCTCCAGAATCAAACTGGTCGCCGCGAGGCCGCTGTCGCGGAGTGCTCCCATGACATCGTCCGCAAAGCTGGGTTCTCGAAGTTGGCGGGCGGATACGTTGACACTCACCGAGAACCCCTCCGAGTCGGGCTCTTCAAGCTGCCACCGTCGCGTTTGCTCGCAGGCCGTGCGAAGAACCCAACGTCCGATCGGAACAATCAGGCCACTGCGCTCGGCCAGCGGGATGAAGTCGAGGGGCGGCACCATCGTCCCATCCGGCACCAACCATCGGATCAGCGCCTCAGTACCCACCATCCGATGCGTTGCCAGCTCCAGAATCGGCTGGTAGTGAAGGCGGAATTCCCCGTTGGCCAGCGCAGATCGGAGTGCACTCTCCGTATCGAGGCGCTGCTGTACTGACAACTTGAGACCTGGAACGAAGACCTCCGCGCGATTGCCTCCCAATTCCTTTGCGCGGTACATGGCGAGGTCGGCTTGCTGGAGGAGGTCTCCGGCAGTCTCACCCCCTGTCGTCGCCATCGACACGCCGACACTTGCAGACATCAGCAAATCGTGGCCTTCAACGCCGAAGGGCGTCGCCATCGCGGTGATCAGGCGAGCCGCCACGCGGTCTGCCTCCCCTGGCCCAGGGCTGTTGACAACGATCACGGCGAACTCGTCGCCGCCCATCCGTGCGATGCTGTCGCCCGGCCGCATCAGCCGGCTCAGTCGCACGGCGACGTGCTGGAGCAACACGTCGCCAGCGTGATGCCCTTGCGTGTCATTGACGGTTTTGAATCCGTCCAGATCAAGAAACAGCACCGCGGGTCCGAACTGATCGCGGTCCCGCCGGCGGCGTAACTCGTGGTCGAGACGGTCGATGAGGAGGGTGCGGTTGGGCAGGTTCGTCAGCGGGTCGTGGAGTGCCTGGTGTACCAGCTCGGCCTCCAGGGCGCGCCGCTCGGTCACGTCCCTGATGTTCAGGACGATGCCCTGCACCGCCGGATCGTCAATCAAGTTAGCCACATGGACGTCGACGCTGTGGATCTCTCCACGTGACCCCAAAACCCGGCACTCAATGGCGGAGGAGCCAAGGCGGTCGCGGACGCCGTCACGAAGCGCACGCCCGACCCGCGCTCGATCGTCCGACTGGATCATCGCTTCCGCTGATGACCCGACAACGGCCTCCGGGGACAGACCAATGACCGTCTTGAGTGAGTGACTTGCCCAACGTACACAGAGATCCGAGTCGAGAATAAGAATCACGTCGGAAGAGTTCTCGATGAGCGAGCGGAAGCGCTCCTCGCTTGTCTTCAGGTTGCCCCGCTCGCGGAGCACCTCTGCAACACGCCGTTCCAGCGTGCGACGCAGGGAATCGTTCTCACGTAGCGCAAGTAGCTGGCGGAGGAGCACTAACCCCAACACCGTCAAGCCAGACCAAAAGAGGACGGCGTCGCCCGGGGCATGTATCAGTTCCTGGCGGATGGCGATGATCGCAGCGCAGGCCACTGGGAGGTAGCACAGCAGGCCGCGCTCGCGCGTTGCCGTGAGAGCAGCGTTCGTCGACGTCCGACGCGTCGACAAGAGCCATGCGTCGAGCAACCCCAGCCCGAGAAGACTGAAACCGATGGTGTAGCCCAGCTCGGTCCAGAACACCGTGCTGCCGACATAGGTGCCAACGCTGGTGTAGTAGTTGTAGCCGGAGTCCGCAATCGCGAGGCCCAGATACCCCGTCGCGATAAGTCCGATGGGGAGCCGCAGCCGTCCAGTCTGGCGTGCGGCAACCAGCAGGGCCAGGGCCACCAGGAGGATGTCGGTCAACGGATACGCGAGGTAGGTGATCGTCGCCGCCACCGTGTAGTGGTTGGCGGGATCGGTGTCCGCCAGCCAAATGGACTGCAGGACGAGCGCCCAGCTGATGAACAAAGTTGCAGGCAGCACTGTGAGTCCGTCGAGCGTCAGCCGAACCAGCCCGCCGCGTGTCATATGCTGCGACCCGATAAGCACCAGTCCGACAGCGGCAAGCGGCACGGCCCCGAGGTAGCAGAGATCGTTGAGTGCCGGTGAAGCGGCATCGGGGTTGACGGTATAAAGAACATTCCCCAGCGCCCAGCTCACTGCCCCGAGGCCGATCAACCACCACCCCCAACGTCGGCCGCCATTGGCCTGCTTCCCCGCCAATGCCGCGGGCAACGCCGCGCTGGCAGCAAGTAGGGTGAGCCCCCAGTTGTCGATCCAGTTTGTCACCGCTCCGGTCTGATCTCGCGCAATGAGAACCGCGAAGGTCACATTGGCCACTAGAGCAAGAGCTACGGCGGTCAGTCGGATGACCACCAGTCGACGTCGCGATCTCTCCACACGCGTAACTCTTGCGCCCTGCAGCGATGTCGTCGTGACCGATCGGCATCAAGGCTTCAACAAGGGCGTCCGGATTGGCTTCCGATTGCGTCGCATGCCGTCTGACACCAGGCGATGGGTCGCTGCTCTCAGGTCTCCACTCAGCGAGGTCTAGTGCCGATATCGCCCGGCATGGAATTCGAGCGATCCGTGCGATTGGACGACACTGAGGCCGTGCCCGCGTTTCAGCGCGCAATAGAACACCGGCAGCAGGAGCAGCGCGGTCAGACCCGTGATCGTCCCGGCTGAGTAGATCAGCATGCCAATCGCCGCGACCGCTGGGAAACAACTGGATCCTCATCGCGGAGGGACTCCTCCCCAACATCGGCCTGTCTGGCGTTATCGGGTCAGCGCGGCGTCAGACGTACAGCTCGGGCGCCTGCCGCCCAGGCCAGGTGAAGGTCGGACGGGCTCGGGTTGCCAATCTGGTCGAGGCCGATCTTGTTGAACTTGGCAAAGCTGTGGTTGTCGCGCGCCATCGCGGCGTATTGCTCGACAACTCCATCCTCGTCGACGACGACTTCCACATCCGCGGGGCGACGCTTGCCCTTGAATCGAATCTCCACCGGCTCGCCGGTGCGGAGGTTGCGTCCCCAAGCGAACGGCGTGCCGATGAGCAGAATCCGCTCCTGGCGGGTGTACGCGACCGGGATAGCGTAGTGCCGACCCGACTTGCGACCGACGACGTACACGGTGATGAGGCGGTTGCCCACGACCCTGCAGAACAGCGGCGTCCGCAGCAGCCCCCGGACGATCCGGTTCACGAGCCCCTGCAGAGCCAAGGTCTGCGCCCTTGCGCGCGACGTCGGTTGCCCGTCTGCCGACGGATTCGAAGGCTCAGGGGTCACTTGTTATCCATGCTACGTCGTCGCCATCAACTCGGCCGGGCTGCCCAGCTCCTGAGACCATACACTGAATTGTATAGGCTAACGGGCACCCTGGGCAGCCGGTGGCGACAACCGATCAACAACGTTGTCCCGGACGTCGTCCCATGTCGGATCTGCAGGCGCTCATCAACTGGATCCTCATCGCGCAGGGTCTCGTCGCCAGCATGGCTGACCAGCGCGATACGCGCCGGTCTCGAGCCCCCCCGACAGGCCAGTCAGCGCCGAGCGCCACGTCGGGAGCAGGCGCAGGACCTGCATGGGCCGGCGTGCGCCCGGGGCATCCGGTATGAGTGTCCGGAATGCTCCGCGGTCGCGAGTTCGTGCCCTCGAGTGGGGTGGCGTCGGCGAAGCCGGCAAACCACACGAACACGTCCTCGCCTTCGCGAACCGGCAGAGCTGGGAAGTCGTTGGGGCTGTTGTCGGTCACCAGGCACGCCAAGACCACGCCGCCGCTGTCGGTCAAAGCCCGCGTCAGCTCATGCCCGACGTAGTCGATGAACGCGCTGGCCGGCAGCGTCTCAAGCGAGTGGATGCCTGCGACGACAAGGCCCGCATGAGCGCGAGGAACGCCTCGTGGCGGCCGCTCGGATCCGACGGGCGAGAACCCGGAGCGCGCGGTCGCGGGGCGAAGGAGCAGCACGTCGTCGGAGTCGGCCATCGTTGCATTGGCAGCGTCGCGGTGCTGCTTCCATATGCGGCCGCCATAGAAAGCCTGAAGGCTCTGCGCACGCGCGGTCATGTCGCGAAAACCCCTCAGCCAGACGAATCGATTTGGGTCGTCGAGGTCGCGGAACTGGCCTATCACCGTGATCCCAACGGCCTCCTGGCTCTCGATGAACTCGCGTTCGAAAAGATCAATCAGCACATCGCGCATGCCGCGGTGCAGGGTGTACTGCCGGAGTTCGACAACCGGCGACCACTTCGGCTCGGATGCTGAAGCGCGTGGCACAACATCGCTTGCGTTCATCTGGATCCCTCCACCCTCTCGGCGAGAGCGGTCGGCGTTTCGGCGCGGCTTCACCTCACGTCCTGCGCGTAAGGTCGTTCGTCCAGTTGGTCTCCCAGGTTTGCTCGTCGTCTGCGGAAAACGCCTGCTCCCAGTGCGCGCTGGTGGGCGTGATGTTCGACCACACGAAGCGCACTCGGATGGGCTGTCCTTCGTACGTGTCATCGCCGTAGAAGGTGCCGACGCCATCAGAGAACCGGCCGACCACTGGGGTGTCGATGAAGGGATCACGTGAGCTGATCCAGTACAGCGACCATTCCTCACGTTCGCGATTGAACAGGCGCAGCGTCACGCCAGAGTAGGCCTTGGTGGGCATGGAAAGCTCGTCGAGGTTTGCCACGCCTCCAAGCAGGCTGATGCACTCGGACGTGGCAGGGAACTCCTCCCATTCCGTGCACCCGGCCAGCGCCTTCTTGAGACGCTTGTTTGCGAGATCCCAGGACCCGATGAGGAAATCGAAGTCGTTCATTGAGAGCCTCCTGCCGATCGCTCCGCCAAGGGCGCCATCGTAGGTTGCCGACCCTGTCAGGTAATGTCAGTGATTCCATGCGAGCCACCCGCCTCCTCTCAACGCTCCTGCTCCTCCAGGCACGGGGCCGGCTGACCGCCCAGGAGCTTGCGGACAGACTCGATGTGTCAGTCCGCACCGTGTATCGCGACGTCGACACACTCCAGCGCGCAGGGGTACCCATCTACGGCGACGCCGGTCCCTCCGGTGGCTATCGCCTCGTTGCCGGCTATACGACGCGGTTGACGGGCATGACCGCCAACGAGGCCGACGCCCTGTTCCTCACCGGGATGCCTGGCCCTGCCGCCGAGCTTGGCCTGGGGGCGGAGGTGGCTGCGGCCCGGCTGAAGCTGCACGCAGCCCTCCCTGCTGAGCTGCGTGAGCGCGCCGGCCGCATTCTCGAGCGCTTTCACCTCGACCCAGGCGGCTGGTACCGCGAAAGGGAGCGGCTGCCCCAGCTGCCCGCGATCGCCGGCGCCGTCTGGGAGGGGCGCCAGGTCCGAGTGAGCTACCGGCGGTGGAAGGCCCCGACCGAGGTGACGAGAATCCTCGACCCCCACGGTCTTGTTCTCAAAGCCGGGACCTGGTATCTCGTCGCTCGCAGTGGCGACCAGGTGCGTACCTACCGCGTCAGCCAGATCAAGGCGTGGGCCCTTCTCGACCAACACTTTGTCCGGCAAGCGGACTTCGACCTTGCACGATACTGGGCCGCGTACGTGACCGAATTCGGGGAGCGCCTCTACACTGGGAGAGCGACGATCCGGCTGTCGAAGGACGGCCGCGCGCGCATTCGCGAGTTGCTGGATGCGTCTGCCGTCATGGCAATCGAAGGTTCCGGCATGCCTCCCGATACCGATGGATGGGTGACTGCGGTCGTTCCCATCGAATCCCTTCGTCACGCGCAGGTTGAGTTCCTCAAGTTCGGAGCCACCCTTGAAGTCCTCCGACCTCCGAAGCTTCGCTCCCGGCTCAGGGCCAACGCCATGGCACTCGCCAGGCTTTATGCACGCAGCGAGATCGCTGGCGACCAGCCTTGAGACGTGCGGCAAGGAGTGGCCAGGAGTGTGATCCCGTGCAACGTCTGTACCACCGTCCTCCAAACGTCCAAGACGCGTCCGCGATACCCCCAAGGCC
>CAWHLW010000013.1:0-92392 GCA_963830305.1 Candidatus Dormiibacterota bacterium
GCGTGGGGTTCGGGAGCGGCTGGGTGGACGGTGTCGTGGTGGTGCTGGTCGTCGGTGCCTTTTACGTCATCGTCGCCAGACGCAGCGCCGGCGCGACCGCCGGTGAGGTCCTGCTCCAGACGAGCTACGTCAGCGGCCACGGGCTCCCGCTCAAACCACGGGCGGCGCTCGATGCGGTGCGTTCGCTGGTGAGCAGGCCCGACGACGAGCTCACCGCGACCGGCGACCTGCTCCACGCGCTCGGCGACGCCGACAGGTTGCGGATCGTCACCCAGCTGCTCGATCGCCCGATGAAGCTCGACGAGCTGGCGGCCCGGACGAAGCTCTCCCCGTTTGAGGTGCGCCACCAGCTGGATCGGTTTCAGTCGACGGGAGTGCTCGTCGTGAACGGCCAGGAACCGGACGCCATCTACTCGATCCGCGCTGACATTCGCCACGTGCTCGTGCAGCTGCTCGCAATCATGGAGACGACGACGGCCACTGCGCCGGGACGGGAGGCGATACCAAGCCAGCCGCAGGCCAATCCCGTCAGCTGAGACGTCACAGTGCTCCGACGATCAAAGCGCACACGGCTGCCATCGCAGCGGTCGCTGGAATAGTGCAAACCCACGCGACGAGGATATTGCGCGCCACTCCCCAGCGAACGGCTCCGAGCCGCCGCGTCGCCCCAGCCCCCATGACCGCGCCGGAGACCACATGCGTGGTGCTCACCGGCAGCGCAAGTTGGGTGGCGCCCTGGATCACCACCGCAGCCATGGTCTGGGCGCAAAAGCCGTCGACCGGTTCGAGCCTGATCACCTTCATGCCGAGGGTTCGGATGATCCGCCAGCCACCCGCGTAGGTCCCAACGCCGATTGCCGTCGCCGCGAGCAGCACCACCCAGAGGGGCGGCGAGGGGAACTCCTTGCCGTCGGCGGCGAGCACACCCGCGCTCACCAGCGCAAGGGTGATGACGCCCATGGTCTTCTGCGCGTCATTGGCACCGTGGGAGAACGACACGAATGCCCCGGACGCTATCTGCGCCAACCGAAATCGTCGATTCATCGGGCTGGGCTGCGCTCTGGCGAACACATCGAGGGTGAGAATGGTGAACAGGTAGGCGAGCACCAACCCGGCCAGCGGTGACAATACGAGGGCGAGGACCACGGGAGTGACCGATCCCCACTTCACCGCATCCACGCCGTAGGCGACCACACCCATCCCGATCAATGCGCCAATGAGCGCGTGCGACGAACTCGAGGGCAGCCCCAGCCGCCACGTCACCAGGTTCCAGATGATTGCCCCTATGAGGGCCGCGATGATCATGCCGAGCGACACGCCCTGCCTTGGCGAGACCAATCCACCGATTGTGTTTGCCACGTGCGTGTGCAGGACTTCGATGGCGATCAGCGCGCCGACGAGGTTGAAGACCGCAGACAACGCGACCGCCGTGCGCGGCCCCAAGGCACGCGTGCTGATTGAGGTCGCAACGGCGTTCGCGGTGTCGTGGAATCCGTTGGTGAAGTCAAACCCGAGTGCGATCACGACGGTGACGATCAGCAGGAGATCGGTGGCGGTCACGCGTTCTTGATGATGATGCCTTCGATGACGTTGGCTACGTCCTCGCAGCGGTCGAGTGAATCCTCGAGCAGCGTGTAGAAGTCCTTCAACTTGATGATCGCGACAGCGTCGTGACTCCCGCTGAAGAGCTCACCGATCGCGCGCCGCGACTCGCTGTCGCCGACGTTCTCGATGCGATGGACCTCGATGCCGTGCTCGCTCACCCCGGATTTCGACTCGAGCTTGGACACAGCGCCCTGGATTTCGATCGACGCTGCAACGACCAATCCCGCCATGGATTTCGCCGCCGCAGAGATATCGGTGATGCCGTAGAGGATGATCGTCTCCGCGATCTCATCGATGTAGTCGAGGACGTCGTCGAGCCCCGAGCTCAACGCGTAGATGTCCTCGCGCTCGAAGGGCGTGATGAAAGTTCGATGCAGAGTCTGGATGATCTCGTGGGTGAGCTCGTCGCCGGCGTGCTCGAGGTCCTTGATAGCGGCTTGATGTGCGGGCATCGCGGCGATCCCGTCATCGAACGCCGCGCGGAGCAGCCTCGCCGCAGCGACGACATTGCCTGCCTGACGATCGAAGAGTTCGTAAAAACGGCGTTCACGGCGCAGCAGGGTGATCGGCATGGACGCCGCAGATCCTACCCGAACCATTGTCAGGTGCGAAGGAACGCACCGCAGGCGAGCCCTCGGGCCCACCCACGGTGCGTCTCCGCCCAGTTTTGTCAGATCTGGATGCAGACCGCCTTGGTCTCGAGGTACTTGTTCAGCGCGTCGTGACCCATCTCGCGGCCCCAGCCGGATTCCTTGTGGCCACCGAAGGGGAGCGATGCGTCAGAGATGTTGTAGCAGTTGACCCGAACTGTCCCGGCGCGCAGCTGCGCAGCCATGCGGTGGGCCTTGCTCACGTCACTGGTCCAGACTCCCGCGGGCAACCCGTAATTCGTGTCGGTGGCAACAACGCCGATCTCCCGGGGATGGTCGAACGGCATCGCGGTGACAACCGAGCCGAAGACCTCGCGAACGACCTTCATATTGAGGTTGGTGTCCACCAGCACGGCCGGCTGACGAAGTAGCGCGGTCGCCGAAACGCTCGCCACCGAAGGCGGCATGCACGCCGCCGCCGAGCCCGATGGGATGATGTGACCGACCACGCCGACCGGCTCCCGCAACGTGTACGCATGCCAGCGCGCGCCGGGGGCATAGGGCACGGAGATCGGCAGCCAGGGATCAGGGTCTTCTGACCAACGCCGCGGTTGGCCCGCTCCATTAGCGCCTTCCGCCCGGTCGAGTCACCCGCCGGTTGCGACGAGCAGGTGACCCCCGCGCCACAGAGCGCCGAACGTTTACCCCACCAGGATGGTGACCGGCGAACCTTTACCTCGCTCCGCCCCGGAGCCCTGGGCAGTCTTTGCGGTAGGGGTCCGCTGAGGGATTGACACGTGGCCGACCGGACATCGCCGGACACGGTCCCGGCCGGCCATCAATGGCAGCGGCGACCGATCCTGAGCCTGCTCGTTCGCGCTGCGGTTGTCGTCATCCCTGTGGTGGTCGGCATCGTTGCCGGAGGTCTGCTCACCCACGTCCTCCCGCAACCGACAGGCTTTGCCGCAACGGCGCTCTCCTTCGCGACGGTGAGCTTGGTGATGCTCCTGACCATCATCGCCCTGGAACGCGCGGGCCGGCGTCTTCTCCCCCTCGCCGCGCTCCTCAACCTGTCATTGCTGTTTCCGGACCAGGCACCGAAACGCTTCGCGGTCGCCCGGCGCGTCGGCAAGCCGCGCGACCTGCAGCGACAGCTCCAGGCGGCGCGCGACAAGGGGCAAACCGGCGGCGAGGTCGCCCGTATGCAGACGGTCCTCGAGCTCGTCGCGGCGCTGAGCGTGCACGACCGTCAGACCAGGGGTCACTCGGAGCGCGTTCGCGTGTTCTCGGACCTCATCGCCGACGAGATGAAGCTGGCTCCTGGTGACCGCGCCCGTCTGCGCTGGGCGTCGCTGCTCCACGACATCGGCAAGCTGGTCGTCCCATCAGAGATCCTCACCAAGCCCGCAAAGCTCACCAGCGCGGAGATGGACAACGTTCGCCGGCATCCCGAGGAGGGCGCCCTGCTCATCAAACCGCTCGCCGCATGGCTCGGCGAGTGGGCATCGGCGGTGCCCCACCATCACGAGCGCTTCGACGGTCGCGGCTATCCCCTGGGCCTCGCCGGGGAGCAGATCTCGCTCGCCGGCCGCATCGTCGCGGTTGCCGACTCCTATGAGGTGATGACAGCCGTACGGCCGTATTGCAAGCCGATCGGCGTGACCGCCGCGCGCCAGGAGCTGGTGAAATGCTCGGGCTCGCAGTTCGATCCCGTGGTTGTCCGGGCGTTTCTCAACATCTCCGTGGGACGTCTGTGGCGTGTTGTCGGGCTGGGTTCGTGGATCGCCCAGCTGCCGGTGATCGGCTGGGTCGATCGCCTCGGCTGGAACTGGGGGGCGGCGATCATGTCCGGCACGACGGCGATTGCCCTCACAGCCCCAACGCTTGCGCCGCGCCCAGCGCCGATCCCCACCCCCACCACCGGGATCTCGGTCGTGTCGACCGGCGGAACAAGCGCTCAACCCCACGGCGGTGGACTCGGCGGTGGACCGTCGAACTCGGTGTCCGGTGGTGCACCGGGGCAGACCACCTCAACGGGGCCGGCTGGGTCGGCACCGCAAGGCGGATCGAGCGGTCAAACCGGGGGTGGGGTGACCGCCCCCCCGATCCCTGGCAGCACGCCCACTGCAGTGAACCCGACGCCGGCACCGTCCGGCTCCCCGACGTCGCCACCCCCGGCACCCACCCCCTCTCCGACGCCTCCAACCGATGAGCCGCCCGTGGTGACGGTGAACGGTGGCGGCCTTTTGTGGCTCGGCACGTTCAGCGGATCAGGCAGCTTCACCGATACCGACTTCGCCGGTCCCATGTTCACGGCGACGGTCAACTACGGCGACGGCTCCGGGCCCCAGGCGCTGAAGCTCGACGGGACAACGTTCACACTCAAATACAAGTACAAGGCGACGCTCGTCCCCACCTCGTACACGGTTACGGTCACAGTCACCGACAACGACGGCGTGTCGGGTATCGGCACCGCCACAGTCACGGTCCTGCTCTAATCGCAGTCCCAGACATACAAATTATCGCTGTGCGAATGCGCCGGCAGCCCTCCCAGGGCACCTCACAGCGCACTGTATAATTGGGGTCGAGCCCAAGGCCGATTGCGATTGCTCCGCGGCACTTTTGCACGTTTCGAGGATCACGGCGGGCGCGAGGAGGACGTTGTGCTGCAAGCGAGTCACGCCGACCGTTTCTCATTCGGACTTTGGACTGTGGGATGGCAGGGGGTTGATGTTTTCGGAACGGCCGTGCGCGCCCCGCTCGACCCCGAGGTGGCCGTCGCAAAGCTCGCCGAGCTCGGCGCGTATGGCGTCAGCTTCCACGACAATGACGTCTTCCCGTTCAGCGCGACAGCCGCTGAAAAGAGCAGCGCCATCGAGCGCCTTCGCCGTGCGGTGGACAGCGCCGGCCTGGTGGTGCCGATGATCACGACCAATCTGTTTTCCCACCCCGTGTTTCGCGACGGTGCGTTCACTGCGAATGACCGCGAGGTACGGCGTTTCGCGCTGCGCAAGGTTGCTGACAATCTCGATCTCGCCGCCGAGCTCGGCGCGGGAATCGTCGTCTTCTGGGGCGGCCGTGAGGGCGCGGAGTTGGGCGGTGCAAAGGATGTTCGCGCCGCGCTCGATCGCTACAAGGAGGCGTTCGACATTCTCACGGCATATGTCATCGAGCAGGGCTACGCCATGCGTTTCGCAATCGAACCCAAGCCGAATGAACCGCGTGGCGACATCTTCCTTCCCACCATCGGACACGCGCTGTCCTTCATCAACGAGCTCGAGCATTCGGCGATGGTCGGCCTCAATCCCGAAGTCGGGCACGAGGAGATGGCAAGCCTGAACTTCGCACATGGGATTGCCCAGGCGCTCTGGCACGGCAAGCTGTTTCACGTCGACCTGAACGGGCAGAACGGTCCCCGCTACGACCAGGATCTTCGATTCGGCGCAGGGAATGCGCGCGGCGCATTCTGGACGGTGGACATCCTCGAGTCCGGTGGCTACCAGGGCCCGCGCCACTTCGACTTCAAGCCGCCGCGTACCGAGGACATGGAAGGCGTGTGGGACAGCGCAGCGGCATGCATCCACAACTACCTGTTGCTGCGCAGTCGGACCCAGGCGTTCCGCGCGGATCCCGAGGTGCAGGCCGCGCGCGTGGCGGCGCGGCTCGACGAGCTCGCCCAGACCACGCTCGCCCCGGGCGAGACGCTCGCGGCGATGCGTTCGCAAACCTTCGACGCCGATGCATCCGCCGCGCGCGGCATGGCATTCGAGCGACTCGACCAGCTCGCGCTCGATTACCTGTACGGCATCCGCTCGTAGCTCAATGGCGCAGACCGCGGGCGCGCTGATCGGCATCGACGTCGGCACGTCGTCCACCAAGGGCATCGCCATCGACCCGGCGTCGGGAACGGTGCTGGCAACCGCGGAGCACGAATACCCGGTCACCTCACCGCACATCGGCTGGATGGAGCAGCAGCCGGAGGCATGGCTGACAGCCGCGCAGGAGGTGCTCGCACGTCTCCGAGCCGAAACGTCGGAGATCCTCGGCATCGGCTTCTCGGGGCAGATGCATGGACTCGTCTGTCTCGACGCCGACGGTGCGGTGATCCGTCCCGCAATCCTCTGGAATGACCAGCGCGCCGCGCCACAGTGCGCGCTTCTCGAAAGTGGGGGCGGCCGCGAGCGGCTCTTGGGACTCACCGGCAACCGCGCGCTACCGGGCTTCACGGCGCCGAAGCTGCTCTGGATGCGCGAGAACGAGCCTGATGCGTACGAGCGCATCCGCCGCATCTGCCTGCCCAAGGACTACGTGCGCGACCACCTCGTCGGAACGCACCGCATGGACGTGGCCGACGCATCCGGGACGCTGCTGCTCGATGTCGGGGCGCGGCTCTGGAGCAGCGAGGTGCTGTCCTGGCTCGACATCCCGCCGTGGTGGCTGCCGGAGCTTGCCGAGAGCACCGACTCCGTGGGCACCCTCGACGGCGTTCCCGTCGCCGCCGGCGCCGGCGATCAGGCCGCGGCCGCGGTCGGCGGGGGCATCACGGGACCCGGGCCGCTCTCAGTCGTGCTCGGCACCTCGGGCGTGGTGCTCGCCGCGACCAACGACTACGTCTCGGATCGCGAGGGCCGGGTCCACGCCTTCTGCCATGCCGTTCCGGATCGGTGGATGGTGATGGGCGTGATGCTCTCGGCGGCTGGGTCGCTGGCCTGGTACCACGACACGCTGCTCCCCGATGTCCCCTACGGCACCATGCTCGCGGAGGCGGAGCAGATCGCGCCGGGGAGCGACGACCTGACCTTTCTCCCGTACCTCGCCGGCGAACGAACGCCGCACGCCGATCCGGATGCCCGAGGGGCGTTCTGCGGCCTGTCGGCTACCCATAGTCGTGGTGCGCTGACCCGCGCGGTGCTCGAAGGGGTTGCTTTCGCGCTTCGTGACTGCCTCGACACGGTCCACGACGTGGGGGTTGCAGCGGTGCGTGGACGCGTTTCCGGCGGCGGATCGAGAAGCCGGCTCTGGCTCCAGATCGTCGCAAGCGCGCTCGAGATACCACTCGAGACGATGGCCACCGACCAGGGATCCGCGTTCGGTGCCGCGCTGCTGGGCGGCGTCGCCTCAGGTGTGTACCGAGACCTCGACCAGGCGACCGAAGCGTGTGTTCGGGTGAGCGAGGTCATCGAGCCCGTACCCGCCTGGATCGAACCGTATCGCGAGGCGAGACATCGCTTTCGCGACTACTACCCCGCGCTTCGCGCGGTCGGCTGAGCGGTCCGGATCAGGCCGAACGCCGCTCCGCGAAACGGGGAGGTACCAGCGTCGGCTCGTCGAGCACGCGGGTGAGCGCGAGCTCCGCGGCGCCGAGCAACGGCCCGTCGGCGCCGAGCTGGGTGGGCCTGATCAGTTCGTCAAGCTCCTGCGACGGCGCCATGACCCGTTCACGCAGCTCGGCATCCACCGTCTCCTCCACCATCGGCCACATGGTCGCGAGCCAGCCCCCGAGCACCACGCGCTCGGGGTTGAAAACGTTGACGAGGCCGACCAGCCCGGTCGCCAGCCAGTGGCCGACATCCTCAATCGCGGCGAGCGCGACTGGATCGCCCCAGGCTGCCTCGCGGAGCAGGCGGGTGACGGCTTCGGGTTTGTAGTTCTTCTCGACGACGCCGATGCGGCGCAGGATCGCCGGGCCCCCGATCTCGGTTTCCCAGCAGCCGATGGCGCCGCAGCGGCAGCGCTCGCCGAGCGGGTTCACCTGGAAGTGGCCGACCTCGCCCGCGCATCCGGCCGCTCCGACGAGTGGACGGCCATCGATCACCAGCCCGCCTCCGACTCCGACCTCGCTGGACACGTAGACGAGGTGATGCACCCCGACCCCTGCCCCCCAAGTGTGCTCGGCGAGCGCGCCGAGGTCGGCCTCGTTGGCGATGGTCACCGGCAGGCTGGTCCCGATCCGGTCGGCAACGAGCCGGCCAAGCGGGACGTCCCGCCAGCCGAGGTTCGGCGCGAAGTGGACGAAGCCGTCAGCACGGCGGACCACCCCGGCGACCGCGATGCCGAGACCGGACACCCAGCATCCGGGTGGGATCGAAGCCTGGGCAGTCTGGATGAGCTTGCCAATGTCCTCGATCGTCTGGTCGACCGCGAGACGGCGCGGCTGATGAGTCACCCGGGCGCGATGCAGGATGCGGCCCCCGAGGCCGACCACCGCAGCCGACAGGGAGTTGACCGCGATCTCGGCGGTGATGGCCGCGGCGCCCTCGGGGTTTGGCCTGGCGACCAGCGACGGCCGGCCCGGGGCGCCCAGGCGCGCCGGATCTCCCTCTTCCACCAGACCGCGTGCGCGGAGGTCGGCGACCAGCTCGCCGATCGTGCTCCTGGTCATGCCAAGCGTGCCGCCGATCTCGGATCGGGACAGCGCCCCCGACTGGTGCAGGTGGCGAAGCAGCAGGCTCAGGTTGTGACGTCGGACCGACTCCGGCGAGGCCATGGGGCTCATACGGGGACGGATCAGGCCCGGGGCTGCGCGCCGCGGCGGGAGAGGACGTCGATGGTTCCTGCCGCCAGCAGCACCAGCGCCACGACCACGTCGATCCAATCGGATGAGACCCCGATCAGGAAGAGCCCGTTGTAGATCCCGCCGATCACCAGCCCGCCGAGCACCCCGTGGAGGGTCTTGCCCCGGCCGCCGAAGAGGCTCGTGCCCCCGATGACCGCGGCTGCGACCGCCAGGAGCACGTAGCTGTTGGCGTCCTTGATGACGTTGGTGGTGAGCGAGACCTGCCACGACGCGAAGAGGATGCCGGCGATGCCGGCCGTCAGCGAGGCCAGGATGAAGCCCCAGGTGCGGATCTTGGGCAGGCTGATTCCGGCGCGGCGGGCCGCTTCGGGATTGCCACCGATGGCGTAGACGTAACGCCCGAAGCGAGTGCGCTGGAGCAGCATCGTCCACGCGACCATCACCACTAGAACGATCGGGATGACGTAGGGCAGACCTTCGATCGTCCCGAAGTGCGCGCGGTTGACATTGCAGACCGCCACGACCACGACCCCCGCCACCACCGCGACCAGAACCTTCAGCAGGGTGAGGCTGGCCGGGGGTGCCACCAGCCCGGACCGGCGCCGCCGGGAATCGCGCAGCCAGATCCAGACGCTCGCAAGCACGACCACGACGGCGAGCAGGATCCAGCTGACCACCGGGGAGAACCGCCCGTAGAACAGGTCATAGATGACGACCTCGTTGTTGAACCTGGAGTTCCCGATTCCCACGAGGCTGCCGCCGAGAACAATGATCGCCACCCCTTCGAGGATCAGAAGACCGCCCAGGGTGACGATGAACGAGGGCATCTTGAGCCGCGCTACGAATGTCCCCTGGATCAGCCCCACTGCGGAGCAGATGACCAGTGAGAGGATGATTGCCGCCCACCACGGGAGACCCAGCCCGGGCGGCGACGGCTGCACCAGCTCGGCGACCAGCACCGCGCCCAGGCCCATGACAAGTCCGACCGAGAGATCGATCTCACCAAGGAGCAGGGCGAAGATCTCGGCCATCGCGAGGAGCATGTAGATGCTGCTCTGCTCGAAGAGATTGACCAGGTTCTGGGGCGACAGGAACTTCCCGTTGGCAATCTGGAAGGCGACGGCGACGACGATGATGCCGAGGAGCACGGGAAGGACGCCGCTGTCGCCATTGCGGATGCGTTGCAGCCAGGCTCGCATGTACTGCCCCAGGGATTGCGCAAGCAGTTCCGGGGGGACATCGGCAGTAGCGGCCGCGGTGCTGGCGGCGGTCAGGTCCACCTGGGGCGGGCTGACAGCGGCGATCGGCGAGTCGTTCTCTCTCCCGGCCATGGCTCAGACGCTCTCCTGGGTGGGCGACGCAAGCGCCGGCAACGCGGATCGCCCGTTCTTGCCGCCGGTGGTCATGTACTCGATGACGCTCTGGCGGTCAAAGCCCGAGGCCGGTCCCTCCGCCACCATCCGGCCGAGGTGGAGCACGGCGATCCGGTCGGCCACCTCGAAGACGTCGTTGAGGTTGTGGGAGATCACCATCACCGCCAGGCCGTGATCACGGAGCCGGCGCACCAGGTCGAGGACCATCTGGGTCTGGACCACCCCGAGGGCGGCGGTGGGCTCGTCAAGCAGGACCACCTTGGAGTTCCACATCACCGCCTTGGCGACCGCCACCGACTGGCGCTGGCCACCCGAGAGCGAGGCCACCGGCTGGCGGATGGAACGCACCGTGGTCACCCGCAGGCTGCTGAGCGTCTCCGCCGCCGCCCGCTCCATGGAATCCTCGTCGAGCAACCCCCGGCGGAGCCGCTCCCGTCCCAGGAACATGTTCTGGACGATGTCCAGGTTGTCGGCCAGGGCGAGGTCCTGGTAGACGGTCTCGATGCCCAGACCGGCGGCGTCGCGGGTGGTGCGGATGTGCACCGGGCGACCCTCGAAGAAGATCTGCCCGTGGTCGATCTGATGGACCCCGGCGATGCAGCGGGTGAGCACCGACTTGCCCGCGCCGTTGTCGCCGCAGAGCCCGGTGACCTGGCCGGCGGGCAGATCCAGGTCCACCTGGTAGAGCGCCTGCACCGCGCCGAAGTGCTTGTCGATGCCCCGCAGCTTCAACAGCGGCTCCGCCGTGGCCGTCTTTGACGGGGTCTGCACCGGCTGCTCAGACACGGGCGACGCTCCCGGTCCTGGCTCCCCGCCTCGAGAGGACGTCGACCATCACCGCGATCAGCAAGACCGCGCCGGGCAGGATGTACTCGAGCGGCGTCGACAGATTTCCAAGGCTCAGCAAGGACACGCCGTACGCGATGCCGCCGATCATGAGCCCGCCGAGGAGGCCGTGGATCGGCTTGCCCCTGCCGCCGAACAAGCTGGTGCCGCCGATGACCGCGGCGGCCACCGAGTACAGGATCAGCTGGCCGGGGTCGGCATCGTTGGTGCTGTACTGCCCGAAGAAGAACGACCCGAGCAGGATCCCGCCGAAGCCGGCGGTGGCGGAGCAGAGCGCGAAGGCCCCCGTACGCACCAGGGCCAGATTCACGCCGGCGCGACGAGCCGCTTCCGGATTGCCGCCGATGGCATACACGTAGCGCCCGAACCTGGTGCGCTGGAGGAGCAGTGTCCAGACTCCGACGATGCCGAGGACGATGGGAATCACCTCCGGGACGCCAGAGGGGAGGTTGAGGGCGCAGATGGCCACAACTCCGGCGCCCACCGCGGCCATGAAGACGATGCGAATGGCGACCACGCTCATCGGCGGCGCGACCAGGCCGGCCCGTCTGCGCGCAGAGACGCGGGACAGTTGCGCCGCCGCTGCGATCACGACCAGCACTGCCAGGACGATCCATCCGGCCAGGGGATTGATGATGCCCTGCACCAGGTTGAAGATCACGCTCTGATTGGGTACCAGCGAGCTGACGGTGAGGGTACCGTCGGCGCCGCCGAGGATGATCACGATGATGCCCTCGAAGAGGAGGAACCCGGCCAGCGTGACGATGAAGGACGGGATCCGAAGGCGAGCGGCGAGCGTTCCCTGAATTGCTCCAATGAAGCCGCAGCAGAGCAGGGACATGAGGATCGCCGCCCACCAGGGCCATCTCGGACCCGGGTCCTGCTGCACCAGCTTGAAGCAGATGGTCCCCCCGAGGAGCGCAACGGACCCGATCGACAGGTCGATCTCCCCGAGGAGGAGGACCACGATCTCTGCCGTGGCCAGGACGACGTAGACGGTGCTGAGGGCAAAGATGTAGACGAGGTTGCTGGCCCGAAGATAGGCATTCTCCGGGCTGATGATCTCGAAGGCGACGGCCACGACGATGATGCCGAGGATGACCGGGAGAACACCGCTGTCACCGCTGCGGATGCGCTGCCACCAGGCACGCATGTAGGGCCTCAGGGACTGGGCAAGGATCTCCGGGGGGACATCGGCAGCAGCGGCCGTGGTGCTGGCAGCGGTCAGGTCCACCTGGGGCGGGCTGACAGCGGCGATCGGCGAGTCGTTCTCTCTCCCGGCCATGGCTCAGACGCTCTCCTGGGTGGGCGACGCAAGCGCCGGCAACGCGGATCGCCCGTTCTTGCCGCCGGTGGTCATGTACTCGATGACGCTCTGGCGGTCAAAGCCCGAGGCCGGTCCCTCCGCCACCATCCGGCCGAGGTGGAGCACGGCGATCCGGTCGGCCACCTCGAAGACGTCGTTGAGGTTGTGGGAGATCACCATCACCGCCAGGCCGTGATCACGGAGCCGGCGCACCAGGTCGAGGACCATCTGGGTCTGGACCACCCCGAGGGCGGCGGTGGGCTCGTCAAGCAGGACCACCTTGGAGTTCCACATCACCGCCTTGGCGACCGCCACCGACTGGCGCTGGCCACCCGAGAGCGAGGCCACCGGCTGGCGGATGGAGCGCACCGTGGTCACCCGCAGGCTGCTGAGCGTCTCCGCCGCCGCCCGCTCCATGGAATCCTCGTCGAGCAACCCCCGGCGGAGCCGCTCCCGTCCCAGGAACATGTTCTGGACGATGTCCAGGTTGTCGGCCAGGGCGAGGTCCTGGTAGACGGTCTCGATGCCCAGACCGGCGGCGTCGCGGGTGGTGCGGATGTGCACCGGGCGACCCTCGAAGAAGATCTGCCCGTGGTCGATCTGATGGACCCCGGCGATGCAGCGGGTGAGCACCGACTTGCCCGCGCCGTTGTCGCCGCAGAGCCCGGTGACCTGGCCGGCGGGCAGATCCAGGTCCACCTGGTAGAGCGCCTGCACCGCGCCGAAGTGCTTGTCGATGCCCCGCAGCTTCAACAGCGGCTCCGCCGTGGCCGTCGCCACGGCACTCACCCCTGCTCGGGGGTCGAGATTCATCTCAGTCGCCTCACATGAATGAGTCGTGGATGGCATTTACGTGATCGCCCACGGTCCGAGCAGGCGGCTCCTGGTAGCCGTCGAGTTGTCTCGAACCGCCCTCCCCCAATCTCCGGGTGATGCCGACCGCCTGGGATGAGGGGCAAGCCGGGCCGCCCCGAAGGGCGACCCGGCCGCACCGCTGAGTTGGCGTCCCTGAGGGACACTTCCTCAGAACGATTACGAGATGCTGTTCGCCGTGCAGAGCGCCTGACCGGCGATGGCGCAGATGGCCGACGCCTGGTCGAACCCATCCTTGACCACGGTGCTCTCCATGTTCGTCGCGTTGACCCACGTTGCGGTCAGGAGCGACGCCGGCTCGGTGATGCTCGAGTCGGCCGGGTCGATGGTGGTGCCGTTCAGCAGCGCTGAGGGGACCTGGTTTCCGGAGAGGAGGATGTCAGCCATGGCGACCGCATCCTGGGCCTCCTTGTAGACCGGCTTGTACACGGAGCCGCACTGGTAGCCCTCGAGGATCCATGCCATGCCCTGGGCGGTTGCATCCTGACCGGTGGTCGGGATCTTCTTCGCGGGCACGCCATCGTTCTTCAAGTCATTGATCACCGCGTTGGCAAGCCCGTCGTTGGCCTCGATGGTCGCGTTGATCGACGGATGCGAGCTGAACTCGCCCTGGAAGATCGTGCCGCCTTCGGTGTTGGACCACCCGGGAGCAAAGTTCTCGCCGACGAGCTTCATGCCCTGGCTGTTGGTTGCACCCGCGGCGACTGTCTTGGCCGACTGGCTCCAGACGATCTTGTTGTATCCACTGGCGAATGAGATCGCGTTCGGGTCGGTGTCCTCACCGCCGTTGAGCACGAAGACCTGTGGGCTCGTGACGCCCCACGAGGTGACGCACGACAGGAAACCGTTGCCGATCAACTCACCGACAGCCTCGTTGTTGAAGCTGACGTAGTACGTCTTCGAGCCCTGGAAGGTTGCGCGGTCGTAGCTGATCAGGGTGACGTTCTTCGACTGAGCGAGCTGCGCGATTGCCACTCCCGTCGGTCCGTCGAGCGGGCACATGATCAGGACCTTCGCACCGAGGTTGATGTCCGCGTTGGCGTCGTCGAGCTCGGTCGCGTCGCTGCCTTGAGCGTTATCGATGCGGAACTGCGACTGGGTGAACCCAGCGTCTGCGAGGGCGTCCGTCAGGTACGGAAAATCGAAGTCCTGCCAGCGCACCGACGAGGTGGTGTCCGGGAGGATCACGCCGATGAGCAGGCTGTTGGAGCCCTTGGTGGCGTACTTGGTCAGCGGCTGCAGCAGGCTCATGGTCGACGCGATGTCGGTTGTGAAGGCGCTGACGGTGATGCCTGAGGGGACGCCAGGATTCGTGGCGGTCGATCCGCTCGACCCCGTCGAGGCGCTTCCGCAGGCCGCGGCAAGGAGAGCGGCAGTACCAACAATGGTCAGCTTGCTCGCCTTCGACACTTGGGACCCCCGGCCCCTGACTCCATCTTGCAAACGCATCAGAGCTTTGCCCTCCAACCGGAAACCCACCGACTGCGACGCCATCCGCTCCGGTAGCGACGAGCGTCGCCACCCAACTTCTGTGAGGCAGCGTCCGGATGGTTGGACAAGCGATGAGGGTTTGTCAACTCCTCGAACGAAAAATCACCCTAACGGGGGATTTTTCATACCTTTCGCCTATTCCCAGCCCTTCTCGCGAGATTCCCGGCGCCGTCCGGCGAGCCCCGACGTGCGCTCTCTGGGACGACGTTACTCCTGGTCTGTGGGCCGGACCAGCACCTCGTTGACCGCGACATGGCGAGGGCGGGTCACGATGAAAGCGATGACATCGGCGATGTCCTCGGCGGTGAGGCGTTCCATCCGACCGAAGCGTTGCTGCAAGGTGTCGAGGACCTCCGGCCGGTTGTGCGAGGCGAGCTCGGTGGCAGTTGCGCCGGGCTCGACCAGCGACACCCGGACGTGGCGCGTCGTGATCTCCTTGCGCAACGCGTCGCTGAAAGCTCCGACACCGTGCTTGGTGGCCTCGTAGACGCCGCTCCCGCTGCGGGTTTCGCGTCCGGCCACGGAGCTGATGTTCACCAGGTCCGCGACCCGGCGCGGACCGTCCTCCGCGGCGTGCAGCAGATATGGCAGCGCTGCGTGCGTGCAGTAGAGCAGGCCGAGGAGGTTGATCTGCACCATCTGCTCCCACTCCTCCACCGGCGCGTCGATCACCGGGCCGAGCAGCATGACGCCCGCGTTGTTGACCAGCGTGTCCAGGCGGCCGAGTTGGGCCACCGTCTCAGCGACGGCTCTGTCCGCTTCGGCCTGCTTGGTCACGTCGGCGGTGATCACCACGGCCGTTGCGCCACCGGCGGCGAGTTGCGCAGCAAGTTCTCGCAGACGGTCGGAGCGGCGCGCGACCAGTGCGACCTTCGCGCCAAGTGCCGCGAGAGACACGGCGGTGGCGGCGCCGATCCCGCTCGATGCGCCGGTGACCAGTGCAACGCTTTGCTCGAGAGGACGGTCCGATGTCGCCATCTGCCCAGTAGAGTGCCACGCGGGTACCGAGCCGATCTCCGGACCCTGCTGTCTGTGCTGGCAAGGAATTCCGTGCCGGCGTAGGGTGCGCGCAGATCGAATGCTGAAAGATGGCATCGATCGCCGGAGGGATATGACCACGACCGCGGCGGTCGCGCCGTCCGCTGGTGGGCGGCTCGCTTATGGGCGCCTTTTCGCGCTCAACGCGTTCTGGTTCGGTGGCGGGGCGCACTGGCAGCCGATCAGCATCTCGTTGCTCCCGGTCGGTGCGATGCTCGTCTCGGCACACAGCCCGGAACTGGTCGTGGGCCGCGCCACGGCGGCGGGTGGCATCTTCGCGATGCTCGTCCCGATCTTCGCCGGCTATCTCAGCGACAGAACCTCCTCTCGGTGGGGCCGCCGCCGGCCATGGATGGTGGTCGGCACCATCTTCAACGTGATCGGCCTTGGCCTCCTCGCATTCGCGGGGAGTCCCGCGATGGTGGTCGCTGCCTACGTTTTTGTCCAGGCCAGCAATAACGCGGCAAGTGCCGCGTATGCCGGCGTGATACCAGACGTGGTGCCGGCCGCGGAGCGGGGCCGCGCTTCCGGTCTGCTCGGGACAATGAATCAACTCGGCACCGTCGTGGGCGTTGGATTGGTCGGCGTGGTGCTGGCCGAGTTCGGCAGCAACCGGCGTGGCGTGGTGGCTGGATATGCGGTGATCGTGGTCATCCTGCTGACGTCGCTGGTCATCACGATCCGCGCCATACACGAAGCGCCGAGCAACTTTCGGAGACAGCGAACGATGCCTCGCACCGCTCCTTCTGCGACGGTGCTGACGGCCGTGATCGCGTTTGCCGTGACGCTGGTTGCGCTGCTGACAGTGCTCGTGCTCTCGCTCGGCACGGTGGCCTGGGCGGTCGGCGGTGTGGCCGTTGTCGCCGGTGCGGTGGCGATCGCCACCGGCCTGCGGATCCCGGAACTTCGAACCTTCCTCGCTCCCTTCGCGCAGCACGATTTCCTCTGGGTGTTTCTCACCCGCTTCCTGACCACGCTTGGGATCTGGTCGGTGTTGCCGTTCGTCGCGTTTTACTTCGAGGATGTGATGCACGTGCATAACCCGGGGGCGGCGAGCGCGATATGGCTGCTCGCGGTCATCGGCGGCGCCATCCTTCCCTCGATCATCGGTGGTCATCTGTCTGATCGAATCGGGCGGCGCAAGCCTTTCGTCTACCTCTCGAGCGGCATCCAGGCCGCGGTTGTTTCCGTGCTCGTGTTCGGGCTCATCACGTCGCTGCCGCTCATGTACGTGCTCGGCGTCGCGTACGGCATCGGCTACGGCATGTACTACGCCGTGGATTGGGCGCTTGCGTGCGACGTGCTGCCCAACTCCGAGCACGCAGCAGGCAAGGACATGGGGCTCTGGCACACGTCATTCACACTGCCGCAGGCTCTGGCGCCCGCGGTCCTCGCGGGCGTCCTCTACTACTTCAATCATGCGGGGCACACCTTTCTTGGCGTCGCGACCGGTGGCAACCTCGGGTTTCGACTGGTCTTCGGTGGTGCGGCGCTCTGGTTCATTCTCGGAACCGTGATGGTGGTGCAGATCCGAGGCGTGCGTTGAGAGATCCTCGACGCGGTGTGGAGCCGGTGCCTGAACCGCATTTCCCGGCGGCGGATCTCCTCCCGGTTCAGCGCAAGGCAACCTTCACGTATCGCTTGATGCGCATCCTGCTGCTTCCCGTCTTCCACGTGCTCTTCGTCTTTCAGGTGCGCGGTCGCAAGAACACCCCCAAAGGCTCGGCGTTCGTGCTCATCGCCAACCACCTCAATTGGCTGGACTCCTTTGCAATCACTGCCTCGTTTCCGCCCGAGCCGCGCATGCACTTCCTCGGCGACCCGACGGGCCTCCAGAAGCGAAGATTCCAGTGGGCGTTCATCAGGCGAATCGGTGGCTACATCCCGGTCAACAATCGCGAGGGCGGCGGTGAGCGTTTGTACCATCACGTCGACACCTGCCTCCAGTGGGGCGGCGTCGTGGTCCTCTTTCCTGAGGGCCGCTATGGCAGCAGCGAAGGGTCTGTGGGCGAGCTGAAGAAGGGGTTTGCGCATTTCGCTTTGGAGAACCGCGTACCGGTGCTGCCCGTTGGCCTGTCCGGCACCAAGGATCTCTGGCTGCGCAAGAAGATTCTCGTGTTCATCGGCGAGCCCATCTTCCCCGAGAGCAAGAGCGTCGACGAGATGGTCCTCGAGGGGCGAGCCGGACTCGCGGCGCTGCTTCCCGAATACCGTGATCCCCGCGGCCCGCGATTCCTCCGCCATTGGCTGACCAACCTGCTGTAGGCATGTCCCCGCATGTCAGAGTCGCTCCATGGACAGTGACGGTTACGGCTACGGACCAGACGATCGCAGCTCAGCCCGGCTCCTCGAGGACTTGCGCACCTTCTCGCCATATGCAATCGAGCGCGCCGCACACGGATGGGAGGCGCACGCGCTCCCGCACCTCGACAAGTACCACGCGGCGGAATCCGCTGCGCTCACCGCCATCGAGAAGGCGCACGCCACCTCGGACTGGGAGGCGCTGCAACGTCAGATCCTCGACCTCACCGAGGGTCGCGTCTCACTGGTCTCGTGGAAGGTCGAACATGGTCAGACCGGCCATCACGCCGAAACCGCGGCGCTCGGCGCCGGACTTGCGCTCGAGGCCGACGGGTACCTCGACCGTGCCCACCTGGAGACGCTTGTGGGCCCGATGGGTGAAGCCCTTCCCTGGCTGCTCAGCCTGCCCGCAGGGGGTCAGTAGTCAGGCCGTCGCCACCGGGCGACACTCGACGACGAAGTACGGGGGTCGCTCCTCGGCGGCGATCAGGTCGAGACCGGCTTGGCGCGCGAGTTCCCGGAACTCCGTGACGGTATTGTCCCGGCCGCCGAGCAGCACGATGTCGATGGCGAGCGGCCGCGGTGCGCCGTCCGGTACGACGCCGCCGAGCACCACGACGGTTCCAGATGGACGCGCCGCCTCCGCGCATCGACGCAGGATCGCCAGCGTCTCCGCGTCCGGCCAGTCGTTGAGAACCTTTCTCAACAGATAGACTTCGGCGCCGGCCGGCAGCGGATCGAACATGCTCTGCGCCGACACTGCGACTCTGTCGGTGACGCCTGATGCGTCGAACACTGCTTGCGAGCGCGCCACCGGGCCGGGAAGGTCGACGAGCACGCCGCGAAGATGGGGCTGGGCACCCAACAGCTCGGCGAGCATCGCGCCCGTCCCGCCGCCGACGTCGACCACCGTGCGGACATGGTCCCATCCACCGGTGAGCTGCAGTGCCGCACTTGGCGCGCCGTGGCCCGCGTAGCTCATCAGCGCGTCGAAATCGGCCGCGATATCGGGGTGCGCGTCCAGGTCGTCCCAGAACGGCACCCCAAAGATGTCCGCGTACCCAGGCTTGCCGGTCCGCACGAACGCCGGCAGCGTGCTCCATGCGTGAGCCATCCTGCCGCCGATCCCATCGAGGCTGAGAAAGGCGCCGGGATTGAGCAGGCCTCGCGCGGCATCGTTCAGCGCGAACCGTCCGGGCGGGTCCTCCGTGAAGACGCCGCGCGTGACCAGGTATGACAGCACGCTGTGCAGTGCTCCGGCATCGGAATCCGTCGCGGCGGCGAGCGCCGCGATGCCGGTGGTACCCGCCTCGATGTGATCCGCAACGTGCAGCGTGGCAACGACCCGGATGCACCATGGGGTGCAGAGATCGCTCAGCGTCCAGAGGTCGACCGCCGGCTCCCCGCTTGACATCAGGGCTCTATTCGCTGATCAGCTCGTAGTCGGGATTGAGGATCGCAAGCCGGCGTTGCCATGAGCCGACCATTCCCTCGACGATCAGGCGCGCGCCGGGCTCGATGCCGGGGATCTTCGGCCGTCCTTGGAACACCAGCAGCAGGACACCGGTGTCGTCGGTGATCTCGCATTCGAGGTTCGCCGTCCCTTTGGCGGTCTGCACGCGCAACGAGCGGATGCGTCCGGCGACCCGCACGCGGGTGCGCCATGTCACCTCGCCGATAGGGACGGTGCCGGTTGCGCGCCGGGCAAGCTCGCGGTCCACGCCGGCGCCGCGCATCGGCTTGCGACGCGCCGCGTCGGGACGAGCGGCGTGGGGCCGGAACCGGCGGCGTTGCGCTGCTTCCAGGTTGAACGGAACGATCGTCGCTGCGACATGGGCGACGCTACCGACAGCGTCGGCGATGCGGTCGGCAGTGCGGTCGTGGAGCACGCGTGCGAGCCGCGAATGAAAGGCACGGCGCGGAAGCAGGACCGTGCATTCCGTCTTGCCGTCGGCGACGATATCGGCGACGTACTCGAGTGCGGCACGTTCCAGCCGGCGATCACGACACTCCACGATGTCGAGCGGCAGGTGGGCGAGGCCGAGCCTGCTCCATTCATCCTTGAGCTGCTCGGTGGCCGCCGCGTCGATGTTGAAATGCACGGCTCGCAACTCGTCCGGCCGCAAGGTCCGCGCATATTGCACCGCGCGCGCAGAAGCCATGTCGAGCTGACCGATCAGTACCAGGACAACGTGACGCTGCAGCACAGGAGCCTCGGCTGCTGCGGCAGCGCCGGTCTCGAGTTGCTTCTCCTCCTTCACATATTGCCGGTGCAGCCGGATCAGTCCGAAATACATCGGCGGCCCGACGACGGCGACGATCCAGGCGCCCTCGAAGAACTTGGTGACCAGGAGGATGCCGACAACGGCAACCGACAGCACCCCCGCAAACCCGTTGATCAGCGCCCCGAGGCGCCAGCGCTTCTCGCGTCGGGTCAGATGGTATTTGAGCATGCCGAAACCGGCGAACGAGAACCCGGTGAAGACCCCGATTGCATACAGACCAACCAGGGAGTTGAGATTCGCCTTGAAGACGATGATGAGCAGGATCGCCACCGCGGCGAGAACGAAGATGCCGTTCGAGAACGCGAGCCGGTGCCCGCGTTTGGTGAGCTGCCGCGGCAGGAACGAATCCCCGGCGACGAAGCTGGCCAGGTACGGGAACCCGTTGAAGCTGGTGTTGCCTCCGGTGAAGAGGATCAACACTGTCGCCGCCTGCACGAGAAAGAAGAGGCCGGTTCCGATCCAGGTATTGCCGAGCACGTAACGCACTTCCTGGGAGACGACAGTCGGGCTCCCGGACGCGTACGGCACCGCGTGAGTCCAGTGCGCGAGCAGCGACGTTCCGAGCACGAGGAACCCGAGAATCCCGCACATGATCAGCAGAGCTTTTCGCCCGTTCCGTGCCTCCGGCTTGCGAAAGCTGGAGATTCCGTTCGACACCGCTTCCAACCCGGTGAGTGACGATCCGCCGTTGGCAAAGGCGCGCAGGCAGTAGAAGATGCCCAGCCCCATCAGAAAGCCGCGCTGATTGCCGATTGGATAGCCGAGCGCCGCGGCGCTGGGTAGCGCGTGTGCCTGCAGGCCGCCGACCGCAGCCTTGACCAGCCCCGTGATGACGACCGCGGAGAGCGATACCACATAGAAATAGGTGGGGATCGCGAAGATCGACCCGGCCTCGCGGATGCCGCGGAGGTTACCGAACAGCATGACCAGGGTCACAGCGACGGTGATTGGGACGGTGTAGGGGGCCAGTCCCCGGAACGCGGATGTGAGCGCAGCCGTCCCGGCCGAAGTCTGCACAGCGACAGTCACCGTGTAATCGATCAGCAGTGCGACGGCAGCGACCTGGGCAATGTTTGGTCCGAAGTTGTCGCGTGCAACCACGTAGGATCCGCCGCTCTTCGTGTACACGCCGATGACCTGGATGTACGAGATCATCACGAAGACCATCACCGCGAGAATCGCCAATGTGATCGGGATGACCATCGAGAACGCGGCGAGACCGATGATCGGCACCATCACGACGAGCATTTCCTCGGTGCCGTATGCCGACGACGAGATCATGTCCGGTGCGAGCACGCCGATGGCGACGGGGGTCGAGAGGCGCTCCTGGGTCAGCTGCTCCGAGACCATCGGTGGACCGAGGAGCCGGTTCTTGAGCCGGTACGCCCAGGACTCCGGATAGGTCCCTGCCCCCGAAACTCCCGGTGCGTCAGGGCCGAGTGGGCGCGGCGGCGCCAGGGGCAGACCCTGTGACTCTTCCACGGCCGCAGTATGCCCCAAGCTGAACTTGGCGGCGGTCTCGCCCGCGGCCAGAGCGACCTGCTTGAATGGAGCGATGCACATCGTCATCGTCGGCTGCGGGCGGGTTGGGTCCGGGCTCGCGCGCGCCCTCGAAGCCGAGGGTCACTCCGTTGCCATCATCGATCGAAACCGCAAGGCGTTTCGCCGGTTGCCTGCGGATTTCAAAGGAATCGTCGTCGAGGGGTCAGGGTTCGATCGCACCGTGCTCCAGGACGCGAAGATCGAGGAAGCCGACGCGGTAGCCGCCGTCACCTCCGGTGACAACTCCAACATCCTGAGCGCGCGAATCGCGCGCGAGACGTTCGGCGTGGAGCGCGTCGTGGCGCGGATCTACGACCCGCAGCGGGCGCAGGTGTACCAGCGTCTCGGTATTCCGACGGTCGCGACGGTCACATGGACGGTCGACCAGGTGCGGAGCTGGTTGCTGCCCGACGAGTTCACCCCCCACTGGCGTGATGCCACCGGGACGCTTCTCCTGCTGGACCGTGTGCTGCCCGAGCATCTCGCCGGTCAGAAGCTGGCCACGCTCGAATCGGACGGCAAGGTCCGCTTGGTCGCGGTGACCCGCGCCGGCGTGCCGCGCCTCGACACGAGCGGTCTCGTCGGGCAGGATGGCGATCTCCTCCACCTCGTGGTGATGAAGGATGATCTGGCCGCCCTCGAGGCGATGCTGGCGCCGCCTTCGCCCGTCGCGGTGGCGGTCGCCACCAAGGCGCATTGATGAAGGTGGCGGTCGCCGGCGGGGGCAGCGTCGGCATGGCGGTTGCGGCGGATCTCAAGGTGCACGGTCACGACGTCTTCATCCTCGAGGTGGATCCCGAGCAGGTTGCGCGGTTCGAGCCCCACGTCGACGTGCGCTGGGTGGTCGCCGACGCATGCGAGGTTTCGTCGTTGAAGGCTGCAGGCATGGCTGAGGTCGACGTGATGGTCGCCGCCACGGGCGACGACGAGGACAACCTGGTCATCTCGCTGCTCTCCAAGCAGGAATTCGCAGTGCCGCGTGTGATCGCCCGGGTCAACAACGCCAGCAACCAGTGGCTCTTCACCGAGAGCTGGGGGGTCGACGTCCCCGTGTCGACCCCCCAGCTCTACACGGCACTCGTCGAGGAGGCGGTGTCGATCGGGTCGCTCGTGCACCTCATGAGCTTCGAGGGAGCGTCGGCGCACCTGCTCGAGGTCACCCTCGCCGAGGAATCGCCGGCGTGCGGCCAACCCATCGCAGAACTTGGTCTGCCCCGCGAATCAGCGATCGTTGCGATCGTGCGCCGGGACCACATGATCATCCCCGACCCGGAAACCCTGCTGTACGCCGGAGACGAGGTGATCGTCCTCGCGATGGTGGAGAGCGAGCGCGCCATCCAGACGATCCTGGTCGGTGATGCGCCGCCGGTCGGCCCCGCACCCACCCTGCAGTAGCCGCGTCGGGCGGGTCTCCGGCCACTCACCGCGCCGGCAGCTCCGATGGTGCTGTAACGCCTGGCTCACGGATCGGCGGCTGTGACCCGCGCCCGCGGTCCACGCCCCTACGGTCACAACACCGAGCACATGGGTGCTCCTCCAACGAGGCGATGGCGTGCGGACGAGGAAGGTTCTGGTCGCAACAGGTCTGGCGAGCCTGGGCATGAGCCTGCTCACGATGGCGGGCGGTCCGCTGGTGGCGATGGCCGGCTGGCAGACGATGAGCTGCACTCCGGTCTCGACTCCTGGCGGGCACGCGAATGCCTGCCAGTTCGCGACAGCGGCCTATCTGAACGCCCCCGTTCTCCACCAGAGCATGGCGCTCGACTGCGAGTCCGCGGCCCTGGCCGTTGCGCTGCAGACCAAGGGCATTGCGCTCACTCAGGCATGGGTCTTCGACCAGCTCCCCAAGCAGCCTCAGAAGGCCCTGGTATCCGGCGGGCGGCCGGTCGAGTGGGGCGATCCGTACGAGGCATTCGTCGGAAATGTCAACGGCTCGGAGACAAAGTACACCGGGTACGGCGTGTACTACCCGCCGATTGCCGCGGTCGCGCAACGCGCCGGCGCCTCGGTGTTGGCGCGCACCGGTTGGACCACGAATCAGATCGAGTATCAGATCGCGATCGGACACCCGGTGGTGGTCTGGTCCAACTTCAACTTCGGCTACTCGGGCACGAGCACCTGGAAAGCCTGGGACGGCCGGGTGGTCCCGTACACCACGCTGGAGCACGCAGTCACTGTGATCGGCTTCAACTCCGTCGCAGGTACGGTGACCGTCATCGATGTTGGCGTCGGCCAGCGCAGGACCATCTCCACCGCTCAGTTCACCGCGGCGATTGCGACCTTCGGGGGCATGGGCGTCGCCGTTTGGTGACTTCGCCGAACGATCACTCCGGCGGAGTGATGATCACCGGGCTTTCGAGATCCATGTGCAGGAATCGGGTGGTCGCTGCAAAGCCGAGACGCTGATAGAGCGGGTATGCCCGCTGACTCGGATGCACGATCAGATACCCGACGTGGCGCCCGCGCGCCTCTGCGATCACTGCATCGACGAGCGCTCTCCCGATGCCGCGATTGCGGTACTCGTCAAGGACGAACACACTCTGCACATTGCCGGCCATGCGGCCGGTGTCGCGTGGCTGCGGTATCCGTTCAAAGACCGCGAGCCACGCCATGCCGACCACATTGCCTTCGCTCTCGGCGATATACGCCGTGTGGCTGTCTTGATGTGAGCGCCACCACGCCCGCAACGCGGTTTCGAACTCAGGCGCCGACAGGCCATTTTCGGCTCGCTCGACAGTTCGCCAGAGCCATCGCAACCGTGCCAGGGCTGCCGCATCCTCGATGCCGGCACGACGGACGGTGGCAGGCGAGTCAGTGCTGCGCGCCATGCATCGAACTCTCGCACCTGCGGGTCGTTGGACGGCGTGAGGCCGTGCGGCGTTGAACACCGTACCCTGCAGCGATGGCTCTCAGTGGCGAGGTGCCGCTCCCGGATGCGACCTCCGACGAGCGCGAGCTGTTGCTCGGCTGGTTGTCCTGGTTGCGCGAGGCGGTGCTGCGCAAGATCGATGGCCTTGACGAGGTCGAAGCGCGGTGGACCCCTGACGGCAAGCTGATCTCGCTCCTCGGGATCGTCAACCACGTCACCCACGTCGAATGGCGCTGGATTGACGGCGCCATGCGTGGTAAAGACACCGAACGTCTCGAAGCCGAGTTCCGGCCGGGCGCCGAGCTGTCGGTCGCGTCCGCCGTCGCTGCGTATCGCGCTCGGGCGACGGCGACAGAGGCATATGTGCGGACGACGCCGCTGACCCAGCGGACTCGCAATGACGACGGGACGGACCTGCGCTTTGTGCTCCTGCATCTCATCAATGAAACGGCCCGGCACGCGGGCCACGCCGACGCAACCCGCGAGCTGCTCGACGGCGTCACCGGGGAGTGATCGATCAGCGGCCGGCAGGAGGCCCGTTGACGGCGACGCTCATCACGCGATCCGGCGGTGCACCAGGGGGAAACGCCTCCAGCAGCCACGTCACGCCGGCGTCTTCAAGCGCTCCAACCGTCTCCGGTAGTGCGGCCGGATTCTCGACTGAGAGCGCGGCACGTACGGCGATGTCGACGTCGGGCTTGGCGCCGAGGTCCAGCAACGCAGCGCGCAGTGCGGTGATGTCGGCGGGGTCGGGCGGAGGCACACCACCAGACGCGGCGAAGATCGGAAAGCAACCGTCGAGCTTTGCGATGCGGGCCAGCGGCTTTCGATTCGGCCAGCGGACCGCGCCCCAGATCGGAAGCGGATCCTGGCGTGGCCTGGGCAGGAGTGGTGGGGCGTTGACGGCGTAGTGGCGACCGCGGTAGCTGACCGCTTCCCCACGCAGAAAGCGCTGCAGCAACTCGAGCGCCTCGTCAAGCATCTGGCCGCGAATGACGGGATCGACGGCTTCGCCGAATGAGCTGAATTCCGTCCAGCCGTCATCACCGAGGCCGATGCCTCCGATGAGACGTCCGTCGGAGAGTTGATCGAGCGTCGCCATCTGGCGGCTCAGCACCCAGGGCCTGCGCCTCGGGAGCGGTGTCACCAGAGCTCCGAGCCGGATCCGCGTGGTCGTTGCGGCCACCGCGCCCATGACCACCCACGGATCAGCAACCGCCATCCCGGGCTTGGCAAGCATGTGATCCCAGAGAAAGAGACCGTCCCATCCGGACTCCTCCGCCTGCCTCGCGAGTGAGACCACGCGTCGTGGTTCCGCAAATTCAGCGAACGGTGGAAGGAAGATCCCGAAACGCATCGCGGGATTATCTGGATATCCCGGCTGCGATGTCATCGCCGGACCGCACCTCGTGGGTCCTCTCGAAACCCACGAGGCAACGGCCCCCGCGAAGTGAGTTCGCTACTGGCGCGGGCTCAGCGTGATCGGCGTCGGCCGACCGGAACGCTCCCACACAGCTTGGAAGCTCGAGTTCGACGGGTCGATCGGTCCGACCGCGTCGAGCGAGATGAAGCCGCCCGAGTTGAGTGGCTGCACCATGTAGATCGGGTACGTCGTGGTGAAGCTGGAGATGCTTCGCAATCCACCGCCGGTACCCGCCCAATCGCTGCTCATCGTCGTGGTGCCAAAGTCCGCCAGCGCAAAAAGGAAGCACCCGGACGCGTCGCAACCGGCGGGTCGCTCGATGATCCACTCAGCCGATGTGCGTTCGCAGGTCGAACACGCGGCGACATCGGTTGCGGACTTGCCGCTGGTCTTGTCGGCGATCGTGAGGATGAACTTGCCCTTGAAGTACTTGACGGACGCGTCCATCACGTCACCCGGCTTGACCTTGAAGACGTTGACCGAGCCGGCTGGATACATCTCGTACCAGGCCTCGTACTCCGGCGTCGTGTTGTGCTTTCCGCCGCAGAAGCCGAACGTGCCGTCCTGCTCCACGGTCTCGTTGTCGAAGCCGTCCAGACCCACCCAGTTGGAGGTGTACTGCTTCGGCTTGCCAGGGCACGTGACCGCGGGCTGAACGAACTCACTGGAAACGCCGGTGAATTTTTTCGGCGCCGTCGCCGCGTATCCCGACCAGTTCTCGCTGATGGTGGGTACGCCTGCAGCCGTCACTCCGCTGTGGGTGCGGATCATCGGTCCTCCGACCTGTGCCAGAGTGCTCGACCCGGCAAAGGCTGTCGCACCACCCAGGGAGAGCAGCGCGCTCCCGCCAATGGTGGAGGCCAGAGCAACAAATCGCTTCACAGTGATCCCCCTGTCTGAAAAGATAATTGCAGCGAGTATACGGCGGTCGTACGACCCGACCGGCCGCGCGGGATTCACCTTCCGTGGTAAGGGTTTCAGTGGCCGAATCGCGTTAGGCGGTCGCCGAGCAGAACGCTGCAATTTCGTCGTGACGAGCAAACCAGGCTTCGCCGCACGCGGCGATGTGCTCGAGCAGTTCTGCGAGCACAGAAATGCGAGAGCGATGGCCAATGATATGGGGATGCAGCGTGAGTTGAAATAGTCCGCGTTCTTCGCGCGCTTTGTCGAATTCGTCGAGCCATATACGGAGAAGATCGCGGGGTGGCGTGTACGGGCGGGTCCCTGTGTATCGGTCCATGGTGAGGTAGGGCGCGTCGTCGCGAATCCACTCCACTGGGATCTCGACGATGCCGGTCGGCGTGCCGTCGGCGAGCAACTCGTACGGCTCGTCGTCAGCCATCAGCGACGAGTCGTAGGTGAGGTGCAGCTCGCGGATCAGATCAAGGGTGTTCTCGCTGAAGTCCCACGACGGCGTGCGAATACCGATGGGGTGTGATCCGCTGAGTCGCTCGATGACATCGACACTGCGCATGAGCAGGTCGCGCTCGGTCTCACGGTCGAGCGTGGTGTTCCATTCATGGATCCAACCGTGCAGCGCGATCTCGTGGCCCGCGGCCGCGCATGTGGCGATCTCCTGCGGGTGGAGCAACGCCGACACCGCGGGGACGAAGAAGGAGACGGGCACACGATGCCGGTCGAGGAGGCGAAGGATGCGCGGGACCGCGACCCTGGCGCCGTATTCGCCCTGGGAGAGCTTGCCGGGATGTGTCTCTCCGCTGCGGAGCGGAATGGTCTCGTGGTCCGCGTCAAAGGAGATCGCGACCGCGACGGCCGAGCCGTCCGGCCACACCGCCGGTTTGAGGCTCCGGCCGGCGCGGACGCGGCCAACATAGCCGCGCCAGCGCGCTTCCTCCCACGCCCACGGAGGGTCGCCCGACGCACCTCCTCCACCACCGTCTGGATTCACCTCGCAAACGGTACGTGGTCGACCGGACCGATGCCTGTTCTTCGGACGTCCTCAGATGGCGATGGCGATCTTCACGCCCAGGAGTATCAGCGGCCAGAGGATGACCGCGATGATCGCCGAGAGGATCGCACCGATGGTGTTCAGGTGTGCAAAGAAGTGGTGGGTCGCCGCGACCACGATACCGATCACGATCCAGAGCAGCGGTAGCAGGGAAACGCCTCTCATGCTCACACCTCCTTGATGTCGAGCCGCCTGTCGAACGCCGGCTTCAGTGACCGTCCGCCTGTTCTTTGAGTGCCTCGCCGGCGCCCTTCAACTTGTCGGCCGCGTCACCGACCGCGTGCTCGACCTTTCCCGCCGCGTGCTGGGTCTTACCTTCGGACTCACGCTCCTTGTCGCCAGTGACCTTTCCCTGCAGTTCCTTCGCCTTCCCGGCGACCTGATCAGTTTCTCCAGACATCGCGCTACCTCCGTTCGCGCAGGAGCAGCAGCCTGTGCGCTGCGTCCTCGGTACGCTGTGTTGATAGCATTAGTATCACACAATGTACCAGCACGCATTGGATAAGCCGTAACCGGCACGACGGGCGATCCTAGACCGCCGCGAGGGCTACCAGTGCTGTAGGAGCCAGTCGTGGACCTCGCCGAGGTGGAGCGTGGTCAGGGTCAGATGACCATCATCCTCGGTGATCCGCGCCTCAACGCCGGGGATCTGTGCCGCGAGCCATTCGCCATGGCCGACGGGCACGAATCGATCCTGCTTTCCGTGCATCAGCAGGACAGGCATGGTGATGGCGCTCAGCTCGAATCCCCACTTACCGAGGTGCGCGACGTCGTCCTCCCACCAGCCCTCCGTCCCAGGTGCGAGCCCCGCCGCGACGCGCTCGACGAAGAACTCAGCGAACTGGGGCGTGAACACGGCCGCGTCAGCCGCTGAGACGAGCGTCTTGATGACCTCGAGCATCTGTTCAGGGGTGGCAGCGAGCATCTCTTCGCGATCCTTCTCCGCCTTGGCGCGTGACGCGACACGGTCGCTGAAGAACAGCCGCACGTCCTCGACGTTCAACTCGCCCATCCCGGCGTAATAGTCGAGGCCGTCGGCGCCCCACGGTGCAATTGACGCCAGCGAAGCCGCCGCAGGGACAAGGTCGCCGAGCAGCGCGGCGCACGCAAGGACGTGGGGGCCGCCGCCGGAGATGCCCCAGGTGAGCACCCGATCGATAGTCAGCGCGCTGCATATGGCGCGAACGTCCTCCACGCAGTCTGCGACCGTTCTGCCGGGTTTTGCGCTGGACCCGCCATAGCCGGGCCGGTCGTAGGTGATGTACCGGAGGCCACGTTCACGCGCGTTGGCGACATCGGGAGCGTACTGAAGGCGTGAGTTCGGGGTGCCGTTGTGCACGATCACCGGGATGCCATCCGGAGCACCGCCGTCGGTGACGGCGAGCCTGCGTCCGTCCGCGGTGTGGACGACATGTTCCACCTGAGCCCACCTCACTGTTGCGCGCCGGAATCAGCGGCGATTATCCGCTTCGCGCTTGCGCCGGCGCCGCGACGCCGAGGAGCCGTTTGACGTCGATGTATGCTCCCGCACATGTCGAATTCTCGTGAAGAGCACATCCGCGGCGACGACGGTCATGAATTCACCGGCTATCTCTCACTCCCCGAACTCTGGGTCGGGTCCCGGCATGGTGGTGATCCAGGAGATCTTCGGTGTGACGGATTACATCAAGGGCGTGTGTGCACGCGTCAATGCCCTGGGGTATGTCGCCCTCGCACCCGATCTGTACTCACGCATCGACGGCGAATCGGTCATCGACGAGCGATCCGAGAATGCGCTGCCGCGGGCGTTCGGGTCGATGCAGAAGCTTGACATGGCGCAGGCTGCACGCAACTCCGCGAGTGCGGTCGAGCATCTGCGCACGGTTTCCGAGGTGAGCGATCGACGCGCCGGCATCATCGGGTTCTGCCTCGGAGGCGGCATGGCGTATCTGGTCGCGGCCGCATCCGATCCCGACGTTGCCGTCTGCTATTACGGCTCAGCGATTCCTGCGAATCTCGACAAGGCGTCCGACGTGCGCTGCCCGGTCCTCTTCGAGTTCGGTGATGCCGATGAGTACATCACTGCCGAGCAGCGAGCTGCGGTCGAGCAGGCCTTCAAGGGGCGTCCGCACACCGAGTTTCATCTCCATCACGGTCCCAACCACGCCTTCGACAACCACAACGCGGAGATGTTTCACCACCCGGAGGCCGCAGCCGCGGCCTGGAAGGAGACTACCGCTTTCCTGGAACGAGAGTTTCCGGCATAACCGGCCAGAACCTCAGCGCACCTCGATCACGTGCGCGCCGCGAGAGACGAGCTCGCCGATGATCGGCGACCCGGGAACCTCACCCGCCACCAGCAACCCGCCACTCGTCTGCGCGTCCGCCAGGAGGAGACGCTCGCGCTCATCCGTCGCGGTACGCCCACCCCAGCCGACATTCGGTGACACCCACTCGAGATTGCGCCGCGTCCCGCCGCTCACGTAGCCGGCGTCGAGCGCGTCGCGCGCACCCTCGAGGTATGGCACGGCGTCGGCGTTGATCACCGCCGTGAGGTTGCTCGCGCGAGCGAGCTTGTAGAGATGACCAAGAAGGCCGAAACCGGTGATATCGGTGGCGCATCGCGCGCCCCCGTCGACTGCCGCCTCCGCCGCGGCGCGGTTCAGCGCCACCATGGTCGCGACGGCCTGCGGGAATACCTCACCGGTCTGCTTGTGCCGGCTGTTGAGCACGCCGATCCCGAGCGGCTTGCTGAGGGAGAGCGGCAGGCCCGCGACCCCGGCATCGGTCCGGAGCAACCGGTGGGCCGCCGCAACGCCGGTCACTGCCATGCCGTACTTCGGTTCCGGATCGTCGACGCTGTGACCGCCGGCCACCGGGCAGCCCGCCTCGGTTGCAACGGCAAGGCCGCCGCGGAGCACCTCGGCGGCGAGTGACATCGGCAGGAGATCGCGCGGCCAGCAGACCAGGTTCACCGCGAGGATCGGCCGGCCGCCCATGGCATAGATGTCGGAAAGCGCATTGGCAGCGGCGATCCGACCCCAGTCGTACGCGTCGTCGACGACCGGGGTGAAGAAGTCCACGGTGCTGAGCACGGCGGTGCCGTCGGCGCCGATTCGGACCGCGGCGGCGTCGTCGCCGTCGTCCAGGCCGACGATCAGCGTGTCGCTGGGGACACCGATGAGTCCGGCCACCATCTCCTCGAGCTCGCCCGGCGGGATCTTGCAGGCGCAGCCGCCGCCGTGCGCGTAGCCGGTGAGTCGCATGGCGCGATGTTCGCAGGTTGCCCCGCACCCCACGGCCACACTGACCGCTGCCCTACGCTTGCGGCCGGAGGCGTCTGGGCACCTGGTGGGCTTCCTGATCTTCAAAATCAGTGTGACCGAGTATCCCGGTCAAGCGGGTTCGATTCCCGTCCGCCTCCGCCGCGCAGCGCTGTGGCCGACGAGCCGCCCTCGCACGTAAGGTCGTGCGTAATGGACACCGATCCGCGCCGCGCCGTTCCGCAGACGGACTCGGTGCTCGCCGACCCGAGGCTCGCCTCCGCGCAGCTCCGTCTCGGCCGCGCGCGAGTGCGTGACGCAGTGCATGCATCACAGGGACGGGTGCGCACCGGGTCGCTGCCGCCTGAGCACCTGATCGACGACGTGCTCCGCGACCTGCCATCGCGCGCAACGAGTCTCACCCCGGTGGTCAACGCGACGGGGACGGTGCTGCACACCAATCTCGGCCGGGCAGCGCTGTCCGACGCAGCGCGTGAGGCGCTGATCGCCGCCTCGGGATATGTCGACGTCGAGTACGACCTCGTCGAGGGCCGTCGGGCCGCGCGCGGACGGGGCACGCTCGCAGCGCTCCGGGCGGCGCTGCCCGACGCCGGCGACGTCATGGTGGTGAACAACGGCGCCGCGGCACTCCTGCTGGCCGTGACGGTGCTGGCGAGCGGCCGTGAGGTGGTCTGGAGTCGTGGCGAGCTGGTCGAGATCGGCGATGGATTCCGGCTCCCGGACCTCGTTTCGTGTACCGGTGCAACGCTGCGCGAGGTTGGCACGACCAACCGCACGACCCGCGACGACTACGTCGCCGCGATCGGCGAACGCACGGGTTGCGTCCTCAAGGTGCACACCTCGAACTTCCGGATGACCGGTTTCACCTCGTCGGTCACCATCGCCGACCTCGCAGGACTTGGCCCGCCGCTGGTGGTCGATGTGGGGTCCGGGATGCTTGTGCCCGACCGCGTACTTCCGGACGAGCCGGACATTGCAGGTGCGCTCCGGGCCGGCGCCGACGTGGTAACCGCGAGCGGCGACAAGCTGCTCGGCGGTCCGCAGGCCGGGCTCATCGCCGGGCGGGGCGACATCATCGCCCAACTCCGCCGCCATCCTCTCGCCCGCGCGCTGCGAGTCGACAAGCTCACGCTCGCGGCGCTCGAAGCGACGATCATCGGGCCTGGCTCTCCGACTGCGGTCGCGCTTCACGCGGCCACGGGCGCGCTGCGTTCGCGCTGCGAGGCGATCGCCGCCAGGCTGGGGCTTGAAGCGAGCGTGGTGCCGAGCGACGGAGCGGTCGGTGGCGGCAGCGGTCCCGGCGTGGCGCTGCCCGGCTGGGCGGTCAGCCTTCCCGAGCGTTACGCCGCGCGGTTGCGTGCGACCGACCCGCCCGTCGTGACGCGGCTGGAGGGTGGACGCTGCCTGATCGACCTTCGCTGCGTTCCACCGTCCGACGACGATGTGATCGTTGACGCGGTGCTCACATGCAGGTGATCGCGACCGCCGGTCATGTCGACCACGGAAAGTCGACGCTTGTGCGAGCGCTCACGGGAATGGAGCCGGACCGCTGGGCCGAGGAGCGTCGCCGCGGCATGACGATCGATCTCGGCTACGCATGGACAACGCTTGCCTCGGGTCAGCAGATCGCGTTTGTCGACGTACCGGGACACGAGCGCTTCACCACCAACATGCTCGCTGGCGTAGGGCCCGTCCCGGCCGTGCTCCTTGTGATCGCTGCCGATGAGGGTTGGGCCGCCCAGACCGATGAACACGTGCGTGCACTCGACGCGCTCGGCGTCAGTCATGGCCTCGTCGCGGTGACCCGGAGTGACCTTGCCGACCCCGGGGCGGCGATCGCGCAGGCGCACGAGATGCTCGCGACGACGAGTCTGGCGGGGATCCCTTCGGTGGGCGTGTCCGGTGAGACGGGTGAGGGGATCGGTGAGCTGCGGACGGCGCTCGACGCAATGGCAGCTGGACTGCCCCAGCCCGACCCCGATGCCCGGGTGCGGCTCTGGGTGGATCGCTCCTTTACGGTCCGGGGGAGCGGCACCGTCGTCACCGGAACGCTGGCAGCGGGCACGCTGCGCCGTGGCGACACGCTCGAGCTCGGCGACGCAACGGTGAGCATCCGGGAGCTGCAGCGGCTCGGCGAGACGGCGCAGGTCGTGACCGCACCCGCCCGGGTCGCCCTCAACCTCCGGGGTATCCCGCATGAGCAGATCAGGCGCGGCGATGCGCTCCTGACACCGGCGTCGTGGCAGCGCACCACCGTCGTCGACGCACGAATCGCGCGCGCCGACCTGCCGAGCCACGTCGTGCTCCACGTGGGCGCCGCTGCGGTGCCTGCGACGATTCGCCGGCTGGCGCCGGATGACGCGGTGGTTCGGCTGTGGCTCGACTCGCAGCTGCCACTCCAGGTGGGTGACCGGCTGCTCCTCCGCGATCCGGGCCGCCGCCAGGTGGTCGGTGGCGCCACCGTGCTCGACCCGGCGCCCCCTGCGCTGCGCCGGCGAGGAGCCGCCAGGGCTCGGGCGGCCTCCCTCGCGGCTGCCCGCGGGACGCCCGACCTCGAAGACGAGCTGGCCCGGCGCGGGGCGGCGAGCCGCGAGCTCCTGCGCCGAATCGGGGTCCCGGTGCGTGCTCGGCTGCCCCACGGAGTCGTCGCCGCAGGGAACTGGCTCGTGAGCCGGGCGCGCTGGGAAGCGTGGACCCAGGCGCTCCGCGCGGCAATCGACAGGCATCCGGCTGGGCTCCTCGACGCCGGGATGACCTTTGCGGACCTTGTCCGCGCGCTTGGGCTCGACGATCCGCAGCTCCTGGTGGCACTGCTGCGTTCGTGCCCGGAGCTCGATGACAGCGGTGGCAGGGTCCGCAAGCGCGGGAGCGCTCCCGTGCTTCGCCCCGACCTCGAACAGGCAGTGTCACGGCTGGTCGCGTCGCTCCAGGTCGCGCCGTTTGCGGCGCCGGAGCAGCACGAGCTCGCTGGATTCGGGCTCGGTCACCGTGAGCTCGGGGCGGCCGCAGCTGCGCGGGCCATCCTGCTGCTCCCCGGCGACATCGTGTTGCTCCCGTCCGCGCCCGATGTCGCTGCCGAGCGACTGCGCGATCTGGCGCAGCCGTTCACGCTCTCCGCCGCCCGCCAGGCGTTCGGGACCACCCGGCGCATCGCGGTCCCGCTGCTCGAGCACCTCGACCGCATCGGCATCACCGAACGCGTGGACGGTGAGCTGCGCAGGCTGCGCGTTCCCGCCGCCGTCGCCTAGGAGCGAAGGCGCTCGCGCTGCGGGATGACGGTGTAGCGCGGATCGCGCGCAGACGCCTGGCCAGCCTCGAAAACGGCGAAGCGCATGCACGCCGAGCCAACGAAGAGCGCCGCTCCGCAGACGGCCGCCGCAGCACGGTTGCGGCTCCCGAGGACGACCGCTCCCAGGGCTCCGCCGATCGAGAGCGCCCGGCTGGCGTTGAAGAGCCGCTGCGCCTTCCCGGTGTGGAGCGTCTCGGCGCTGAGGCCCATGCTCCGCTCCATCCGCTGCTCCATCATCAACGCGAGGCCGGCTCCACCCACTGCCATCCGCCGCGCCGGCGTGGCTTGTCCGACCGGGGCGCCGGCCATGCCAAGTCCTCCGGCTGCCGCGGCGGCGGATGCAATGAAGATGAGCGGGAGCTCGCGTTTCGCCGCATGCCACGCCGGCGTCGCGGTGTCCGTCAGGAGCACGCCCGTGTACGACGCCAGTCCGGGTGCCACCGCGGCAGCCAGGAGCCCGGCCGGCCTGGCGCCTCTATCGAGCAGCCGACTCGCAATTGGAACCCGGAAAGGCAGCAGTGCGGAAAGTTCTGCGGCGCCAGCGAGGCTCGCCATCGGCATGAACGTCGTGAGGATCCAGGTGCCGACCGACATCGGCGATGTGGGTTTCGCGGTTCGCATCATGTTCAGGAACCGGGTGGGCTTGCCCAGGTCGTGGATGAGTGCGACGGTCCCTGCTGCCCCACCAGCGAACGCCCCGATGCGCGCAACCCGGCGCAGCTCGGGGCGGTTGCTGAGATCGGCGCCGGCCGCGAGCAGCGACGAAGCCGCCGCGAGACCGCCCAGAAACAGGTAGGCGGGGATGTCGCTCTTCCACGGTGAAGCCTTGACGATCGGACGCCCGTAGTACGAGGTGAACGTGGCCGGGGGCACCATCAGGCGCTCGCCTTCGCGCCCACCTCCGCCACGACCGCGACGGCGCGGTGTTTCGGCCTGGGCCGTCACGATCGCGCCCTGACGAATGCGGCCGCGGCGCCCACGACCAGCGTGGCTCCTGCGATTGCGGCCGTGCGCCACATCGCCGGGAGGTCGCGGGTGGTGACCACGGGATCCGGGGGCAGGCCGTAGACCTCCGGCTCGTCGAGGAGCAGAAAGAAGGCGCCGGCTCCGCCGATGCCGTCGTTCGGGTCCGCGAGGTAGAGGCGCGCGTCCGTGACACCTGCGGCGTGCAACGTGTCGACCCTGTCCTGCGCGCGCACCCGCAGCTCGTCCAGGTCGCCGAACTGGATGGACTGGGTGGGGCAGGCATGAGCACATGCCGGGGTCATGCCGTCGCGGAGGCGGTCGTAGCAGAGCGTGCACTTCTGAGCGATGCCGACATTGCGCGCACCGACTGGGCCGTCACGGCGGTCGATGACGCCGAACGGGCACGCGGGGATGCAATAGCCGCAACCGTTGCAGACGTCGTCCTGGACCACAACCGTCCCGAACTCGGTCCGCAACAACGCCCCGGTCGGGCAGACATCGAGGCAGGCGGCGTGCGTGCAGTGTTTGCAGACGTCCGATGACATCAACCATCGAATGCCGGTCTCCGCTCCACCGTCCAACATGTTCTGGTCAGACGTGGCTGCAACCATCGGCAGCGGAGTCAAGCCGTCGGTGCCGACCGGCCGGCGTGGCTGTTCGATGAACGCCACGTGGCGCCACGTGCTGGCACCCAGACCACCGGTGTTGTCATATGACATCCCGAGGAGCTGCAGGCCGTCCTCAGGGATTCCGTTCCACTCCTTGCATGCGACCTCGCACGCCTTGCAGCCGATGCAGACGGAGCCGTCGGTGAAGAACCCCTTGCGGGCTGGAGCGTTGGTCCACCCCGTGTCGGCCGCGGGATCGGGAGCACTCGACCAGCCCCGCATCACGAGCCGTCCTCGGGCGGGGTCACCCGCGCTGTCCCGGTATCGACGCTGATGCCCGCGCGCCGGCGGTACTCCTCGACGTATCGCGGCAGCGCCGGACCGGTCGGTCTCCGCCCGGGCTGGATGTCGCACGCCGCCGCCTTGGAATCCTGGATGTGCACGTTGGGATCGAGCGCTACTCCCATCACGTCGTTCGCCGAGTCGCCGCTGACGATCGAGCCACCACCGCCCACACCCCAGTGGTATGGCAGCCCGATCTGGTGGATGGTGCGGCCGCCGACGGTAAGTGGGGTGACCCGGTCCGTCACGAGCACTCGCGCCTCGATCGCGGTCCGCGCGGTGACGATGGTCGCCCAGCCGAGATGTTCCAGTCCGCGCTCGGCGGCCAGCTCCGGCGAGACCTCACAGAAGAACTCCGGCTGCAGCTCGGCAAGATACGGCGACCAGCGGCTCATGCCGCCTGCAGTGTGATGCTCGGTCAGGCGGTACGTGGTCACCACGAACGGATAGACATCCGAGCCGGGCTCCGGTGGGGACGGGCCGGTGAGGTTCTCCTTGCGCGGGAACATCTCGCGAGTCGGATTGGACTGCTGCGCGTGCATCGCGTTCCGAAGCGGGGATTCGAGCGGCTCGTAATGCACCGGCAGCGGGCCGTCGAGCAGCCCACTCGGCGCGTAGAGCCACGCCTTTCCGTCCGCCTGCATGATGAACGGGTCATCACCTGCGAGCCCTTCGGGACCGCCGATCCCCGGCTCCGGACGGAACGACGGCGCCTTGGTCACCGGGAAGTCCGGGACGTCGTGCCCGGTCCATTTGCCGGCTGCCTCGTCCCACCAGACGTAGGCTTTGCGCTCGCTCCACGGCTTACCGTCCGGGTCGGCCGATGCGCGGTTGTAGAGAATGCGCCGATTCATCGGCCACGCCCAACCCCACTCGGGTGCGACCCACGACTGTTGCGACCCGGGCTTTCGCCGTGCTGACTGGTTGACGCCGTCGGTGTAGACGCCGGTGTAGATCCAGCACCCACCCGATGTGGAACCGTCCGCCTTCATCTCGACGAAGCTGTTGAGCATCTGCCCGGCCTTCTCGCCGCTGAGGTGCCGGCCGTTGACCTCCTGGAGCACGGCCTCCGCGTCGGGTTCTCCTGTGTCGAGCATCGGGTAATCCCAGGTGAGACGGCGCAGCCCCTCGTCTCGCTTGAGCGATGACGTCGCGAGGCGTGCGCGCAGGAGCTTGCCGAGGTGGAAGAAGAAGTCGAGGTCGCTGCGGCAGTCGCCGCGTGGCTCGACCGCCTTGTGATGCCACTGGAGCAGACGCTGTGTCTGTGTGAACGTGCCGTCCTTCTCTGTGTGTGCGGCCGCGGGGAGGAAGAAGACTTCGGTTCCGATGTCCTCAGTACGCATCTCGCCGGTGGCGATCTCCGGGCCGTCCCTCCAGAAGGTCGCCGACTCGATCAGGTTGAGGTCGCGAACGACGAGCCACTTGAGGCGCGACATCGCGAGCCGCTGCATCTTGCCGTTCGCCGACCCGACCGCGGGATTCTGGCCGAGCAGGAAGTAGCCCTCGACCTTGTCGTCGAGCATGTCGACGATCGTCTGGTAATTGCTGTGGTCGGCGTTGATCCGGGGCAGCCACTCGAAGCCGAAGTCGTTGTCCTTGGTTGCGGCTTCCCCCCACCACGCCTTGAGGAGGCTGACCATGTATGTGTCGGCCGCCGTCCAGAATCCCTTCTGTCCCTCGCTCTTGATCGAAGCGAGGTACTCATCAAGGGTGCGGTGGATGCCGGCCTTCGGCATGGGGAGATACCCGGGAAGCAGGTCGAACAATGTCGGGATGTCGGTTGATCCCTGGATGCTCGCGTGGCCGCGCAGCGCGAGAATGCCGCCGCCTGGCCGGCCCATGTTGCCCAGCAGCAATTGGATGATCGCCGCGCCGCGGATGTACTGGACACCGACGGAGTGCTGCGTCCATCCCACCGAATACACCCATGCAGTGGTGCGCTCACGGCCGCTGTTCGCGGTGACCGCCTCGCACACCTTGACGAATTGTTCCGGGGGCACGCCGCAGATGCGCTGCACCATCTCGGGCGTGTATCGCGCGTAATGTCGCTTGAGTATCTGGAAGACGCAGAAGGGATCTTCGAGACTCTCATCCCGGCGGACCTCGCTGTGCGGCAGCGCAGCGCCACGTCCGCCGAGTTCATGTCCTCCCCCACCGGCATGCGCGCTCGGCTGCCTGCCCGCGACGATACGCGACCCCGCTGCCGCGGCTGTCTCCATGCCCTCGTAGGCCCAGCTGGTCGTGTCGTATGTGCCGGTCTTCGGATCGAACCCGGAGAAGAGACCGTCCAGCTGATCTGCATCCTGGAAGTCCTCGCTGACGATGGTCGCCGCGTTGGTGTAGCTGACGACGTACTCGCGGAAATACTTGTCGTTGCTGAGGATGTAGTTGATGATTCCGCCAAGGAAGGCGATATCGCTGCCCGCCCGCACCGGCACGTACTGGTGGGCCATCGCGGAGGTTCGCGTGAACCGCGGGTCGATGTGGATGATCGTTGCCCCGCGTGCCTTGGCCTCCATCACCCACTGGAATCCGACCGGATGGCACTCGGCCATGTTCGAACCCTGGATGACGATGCAGTCAGAGTTCTGCAGATCCTGCTGGAAGGTCGTGGCTCCGCCTCGTCCGAACGATGTCCCCAGACTGGGGACTGTGGAGCTGTGTCAAATACGGGCCTGGTTTTCGACCTGCACGACCCCAATCGCGCTGAAGAGCTTCTTGATCAGGTAGTTCTCTTCGTTGTCGAGGGTCGCGCCACCCAGGCTGGCGATGCCGAGCGTGCGGTGCAGCGCATTGCCCTGCTCGTCGGCGTCCTCCCATGTCCGCTCGCGGGTGTCCAGGATGCGATCGGCGATCATCTCCATGGCGCGGTCGAGCGGGAGATCCTCCCAGTCGGTGCCGAACGGGCGCCGGTACTTCACGGTCGTGACGCGGCCCGGGTTGTTCACGAGTTGCTCGCTCGCCGACCCCTTGGGGCAGAGGCGGCCGCGCGAGATCGGCGAGTCGGCATCGCCCTCGATCTGAATCACGCGCTCGCCCCTGACGTAGACACGCTGGCCGCACCCGACTGCGCAGTACGGGCAGATGCTTTTCACCACGCGGTCGGCGGTGCTGGTTCGCGGCGTGAGCTCTTCGGTGCGCGCCGATCGAACCGCGGTTCCGCGCCCGAGGTGATCTGTGCTGGTGAGCTGCCGGAGCAAAGGCCACTGACGGACTCGACTGCGAATGCTCACGGAAATCACCTCCGAGCGTGCTATGACCAGCGCGACAGAATGGCGAAGATGATAGTCGCGCTGTACGTCCGGCGCCACAGATGCCGCTGACCCCGCTCTCGGACTTCAAAGGTCCCCCGTACCGGCCGAAGATCCCGGTGGTCGCCGGGCTGGCGCTGGTCGCGCTGCTCGACGCGGCGTCCGTGTTCCTGAAATGGGTCGGGGTGATCACGCCGAGCGGGACCTACGTGATTGCCAGTGGCATCCAGCAGGCAAGTTGGATCCTGGTGGTTGCCGTGGTGGTGGCGGCCCTTGCGATCCGGCTCGCCATCGCTCCGCCTGTGACGTGGGTGCGCTGCCTCTTCGTCGCACTCGATTTCTTCGTGCCGCTCGGCATGTATCTCGAGTACATCGACAACCTGGGTCGCGCCGAGTCGTACACGACCACGCCATATCTCGGCCCTGGGTTCTATCTCGCGCTGGGCGCCACTGCTCTGCTCATCGTCTCGACCGTGCTCGGCTGGCGTGAGCGGGACGAGTGGGTGCCCACCATCGAGCCCGTGGACTGAGGCCCATCAGATCGGAGCGCGGGACTCCGCCTCGCGCAGCCGCTTGCAGAGAACCAGCAGCAGCTTGTAGGTGATGCTCGGGTTCTCCAGCAAGGCCGCTTTGAAATTCCACAACGCCAAGGACAGTGTGCTCATGAATGTTTCCGCGGTGACCGTCGCCGAACGCGGGCCGCCATCGATGAGTGCGATGTCGCCGAATGAGTCGCCAGGACCGAGCTTGCGAATGCGCCGGCCGTTCCGAGTCACCACGGCAGTTCCGGACACGATGAGGAAGAAGCGTCCTCCCAGATCGCCCTCCTCCACCATGACCTTCCCGGCCGGATAGTTGTAGTCGCGCATGAACTGAAGGACGAACGCGGCCTCCTTCTTGGTCAGCCCGGCGAAGAGCTCGACCCCGCTCAAGAGGTTGACCTGCGCGCTACGACTTGCCATGGCGTTCTCCCAACTCCGTTACGACGGGTTGCATCATAGGCAACCCCGGGCGGTCGTGAGGCGGGTCTCCGCGTGGAGTGCGGGCGCATCATCATCGAGCGATGCGTGGAATCCGGGGCGCCATGGCCCCAACTGCGACGGCGATGATCATTGCGGTGGCCGCAGCCGCGCTGGCGGGTTTTCTGATCTCGAGACCGCAGGGCCCCGTCAGCGAGGTGCCGGCGACAAGCCCGGTGCCAACGCCGAACGCTCCGTTCTCAACGGACGGCTACAGCGTCGCCGACGACGTTGCGACCAACCAGGTGGTGGTGTTCGGCGGCGATCTGAGCCTCGATCAGACGTGGGTCTGGAATGGACGCAGCTGGCATCTCGAACATCCTCGGACGAGCCCATCGGGACGCGAGGAGGCCGCCATGGCCTACGACCCTCGACTGCAGATGGTGCTGCTCTTTGGGGGCATCCGGCCCGCCGAGACGGGCCTTCAGGACACCTGGGGCTGGAACGGCACCACGTGGCGAGAGCTTGATGCTACTTCCGGCGGACCACCTCCCGGTGAGGCGGCGATGGCGTGGGATCCGGCGTTGAACGCGATGGTGCTCATGCCCTCGTCGAGTTCGGGGGCGGATACCTGGACCTGGTCGGGCGATCACTGGATTGATCATCGGCAGACGGATCCCTATCTGCCAACGGGTGTGCTCGCGCTCGCGTTTGATCCTGGCACACAGGCATTGATGGCGGTGGGCTTTGGCAACGTCGTCGGCCCTGGCATCGGTGCGGTGATTCAGTCGTGGAAATGGGACGGGGCGACCTGGCGTCAGATCGTGACGAGTCACGTTCCAACGGCATACGGCATCTTGGGACTGGTCTGGGACCCGGTCACTGCACGGTTCGTGTTCTTCGGTGAGGGACCGCTCACGAACTCTCCGACGTCGCGATGGGTGTGGACGGGAAGCGACTGGACGCAGCTCGTATCCGTGCCCGCGCCACGGATCATCGAAGGACAGTTGACCGAGGAGAACACGAGCGCCGTGCTGCTCGTCGGCGAGGTGAGTGCAGCGCCGGGCGCGATCACGCCGATCGAGGTCTGGACATGGACCGGATCCGCGTGGGCAGCCCACGCATAAGAGCGCGGTTCGCCGGTCAGCGAATTGCTACGATTCCTCGGACCCGAGATCGGGACGCCGGGGCTCTCAGAGAGTAGCGAGCGGATGCAGGGGGAAATAGCAATGCGAAGGATCCAGAAGTGCTTCGGTCTTGCCGCACCGATCGTGTTCGCGGTCGTAGGAATCAACGGCGGTTCGGCATCGGCCGCAAGCCAGCCGACGATGCTGGATTGGCAGGCGGCGATCGGGCAGGTCCCCGCGGTGGGATCGGGGTGCTTTCAGGCTTCGTTTCCTGCTTTGGTGTGGCATGCAGTCAAATGCGCGACGGCACCTGAGCAGCCGTTTGCGCCGGCGCTGCCGACCACGACCAAGGGCGCTCCCGACACGGTCGGCAATGGCCACGACTACTCGGCCACAGTCTCCGGTTTGATCTCCAAGGCGACCGGCACCTTTGCCGGCGTCAGCTCGAACATCAGCGAGAAGGGCAAGATTGGGAACGCAGGCCCACAGAAGGCCAACGAGTTCTCGCTGCAGCTGAACACCCAGTTCTTCTCCGGGTCACCGGCTTGCGCGAAGGCGAGCATCCCTTCGCAGTGCGAGGCATGGCAGCAGTTCGTCTACGCCACCAACACGAACACCGTTTTCATGCAGTACTGGCTGATCGACTACAACACGACGTGCCCCAGCGGCTGGTTCACGAGCGCCGGCGCGGGATTCATCGACTGCTACACCAACAGCTCGTCGACCACGGTGAGTGGAGGAGCGCTCACTGCCAAGAGTCTCGCCACACTCTCGCTTTCGGGCAGTGCCAAGTCTGGCGGTAACGACGCGGTCCAGCTGGTCAACGGTGGCCACGCGACTATGGCGACCGGAAAGGACACCAAGGTTGACCTGGCCCCGCACTGGACGACCACCGAGTGGGGCGTGTTCGGCGACGGCGGTGGCGGGGCGGCCGACTTCGGTGCGAGCAACACGCTCGAGGCTGTCACGAAGCTGGCGGCCACCAGCTCATCGGCGCCCACCTGCGCCATAAAGGGCTTCACTGGCGAGACGAACAACCTCAAGCTGGCGGCCACTTCCGCGCTCGGGAGCGAGCCGTCGCCGACCATCGGATCGAAGCAGACCGACGGCACCTCTGGGACCGCAAGCTGCGCGGTCGCCGCTTGAGGGTCGCCCGAGGTTAGCCTGAGGGCGGGGTGAACTGGCCGACGGTGAACTCCGTGTTGTCTCGGTCTGCCACCGTGAATGAGACGTGCCAGTGCGGCGGCTCGCCGGTGTTTATCCGCGCGACCCAGGCGATCGCATCCTCGAACCCGGGCGGAGCTACCACCTCCGCCTGCGCTGCTGGTGGCATTGCGTCTTCGGACATCCAGCCGAAAGCCCGCCGTAGAACGCAACGGCTGCGTCGACGTCGGCCTGCTGCGTATCGATCCAACACCGAACACCGTGCGGATATGTCCGGTTGCTCATGTCGCGCTCCTGTTCGCCGCAACGCTGGCACCACTGTGTCGACGCCCCATCGCGGGCTGCAGCCGGCGAAGGTTCATCCGTTGTTCCAGGATTGGCATCGGTCAGTACGTGGGTGCTATCACTGAGCTATGGCGGCAGCGCAGATGGGCGACGCGACAGTTAGGTTGTCACGACGTTGGACCGGGGTATTCGGCTCAAATGAGCATTGGACGATCGCCATCGACGGCAAGGCGGTTGGATCTCTCGCCAACAATGAGACCGTCGAGGTCTCCGTGGAGCCCGGGCATCACACCCTGCGGCTCGGGTCAGGCAGGCACCGGAGTCATGATCGGTCGTTCGACGTGGCGCAGGATGAGGTCGTCGGCTTCTCATGCCACGGTCCGAGGATATGGCCGATATGGTTGGCCGCACTCGTCAAGGGCGATCTCTGGATCTCGCTGAGACCCGAGTAGGTCCGCCGCGAGGCGGTCCGACGTAGTCACCCAGCTGTTGGATGCGCGGTCATGAACCGCCCGACCTCTCCGCTGCCGAACTCGCTGAACCACATGGTGCCGTCCGGCGCCGCAACCAGATCCTCAGGCTCTGCGGACGACGGATCGACCCCGTAGCGCACCACATCACCGTCCGACGTCACGCGATCGATGGTGCCGGCGAGGCCGCCTCAACGTGAAGGCAGACACCGGTGGGATCAGAGGCCGCTTCGGTGTGCGGAATTCATCGATCCGGTAACGAGAGTCCTCCAGGATCATCGGGAGTGGTCCGGCGTGTCGACTATGGCGCATGGGAACTGTCTGATTGAGAGGGAAGCGGCGATGAGCGCGGCGGAGCCGAGCGTTCAGCGTGCGCCTCGGCCGAGTTGCCAGGTCGGCCGAGGGGGACGGCGGTCCCTGCCCACGGTGGATCAGCGCGCAGAACGGCGCCGCGCCGCGTCGGTAGCGGAGAGCCGTGGCTGAGGTAGTGGCTCCGTATCAGGTGTCGTACGACAACCTGGCCGGGATCGTGCGCTGCGGCTGGGTCCCCGGAAGCACCTGCGGCCTCGCCGAGGCGGTGGCGATAAGCGATCAGGTCACCGATGTGGCCGGCGGCCAACGCCGTCCGCTCCTCGTCGACATGCGCGACATCGCGGGGATCACACGCGAGGCGCGCGAGCATTTCGCGAACTCGTCGGCAAACGTGACGGCGATTGCGCTGCTCACCGGATCCGCAGTCACTCGTATGATGGCCAACTTCTTCATCGGACTGCGCAAGTCGCAGGCGCCGATGCGCATGTTCAGGTCTGAGCCAGATGCGGTGGCATGGCTGACGTCGTTTCGCTGAGCACCGAGGCCACCAATCGCGACGCCGAGGTTGACGAGGACGCCGTCGCGGAGGCGCTCGCGCTGCTTACCCGGTTGGCAGTTGGCGAGTTCTCGGCACGGGCCAACATTTTGGGTGCCGACGACGACCTCGACGCGATCATCGTCGGTCTCAACATGCTTGCCGAGGAATTGCAAGCTGCGCAGGACCTGCTCGACGAACGCGTGGCTGCTCGGACCGCAGAGCTCACAGAGCTCAATGAACGGTTGGTCGAGGAGAGTGCGCAGCGGTATGCTGCCCAGGCCGAACTCCAACAGGCGAATGAGCGTCTCTTGGCGCTGGTGGAGAACGCCAGCGACGACATTCTGGTTATCAGCCGCGACCTTCGAGTTACCTTCGCCACGCCCGCATTTCGCGAGCAGTTCGGCATCCAGTTGGACGCGGCACGCCTCGGCGACATCGTCGACCCGGAGGACCTCGAGCGTGTCACAGAGGCCTGGACCGAAGTCAGTGCCGGCGGCATCGGAAGTACCGCCGGCGTGGAGGCGCGGCTGCGCCCCCGCAGCGGCGAATGGCGCCACATGTCGGGAAGGATGACCAACCGCCTCGGCGATCCGGCCGTCGACGGGATCGTCCTCAACATCCGCGACGTCAGCGAACGCCATGAGTACGAGCAGCAGCTGACCTTCCAGGCGCTCCACGACCCGCTCACAGGGCTCGCCAACCGCGAGCTCTTCCGTCAGCGCCTGGAGGTCGCCGCCGTGACCGGCAGGCGCAAGCATCAGAACAGCGTCCTCTACCTGGATGTCGACGACTTCAAGCGGATCAACGACACCCTCGGTCACCAGGCGGGAGACGGGTTCTTGGTCACCATGGCGCAGCGATTGGTGAGCTGTCTCCGTCCAGAGGACACGGTCGCCCGCATTGGCGGTGATGAGTTCGCCGTACTTCTCCCTGGCACCGGTGCAGCCGCGGCCCTGGCTGCGGCAGAACGCGTCGTCGCTGAGTTACGACAGCCGCTCAAGCTGGATGGGAAAGACGTCACCGGCCATGTCAGCGTCGGCATCTCGTCGGCGGAGTCAGGCTCGCCCAGCCCGAATACGTTGCTTGCCGACGCCGACCTCGCAATGTACTTCGCCAAGCGTCAGGGCAAGTCACAGTGCAAGGTTTTTGTATCGGAGATGCGCTCCGACCTGGTCGACCGACTGCAGCTGGGTGAGGACCTTCGCGATGCGATCTCCGCCGGCGACATCACCGTCAACTACCAGCCAGTTGTGGATATGCAGACCGGCGCGATCGTCGGAGCGGAAGCGCTGGCGCGCTGGCACCATCCGAGCCGCGGACCGATCAGCCCTGTGGTCTTCATCGCCGTCGCGGAGGAGCTCAACCTGGCGACCCGCATCGACGCCGTGGTGCTCCGCCGTGCGTGCGAGCAGGGCCAGGCGTGGCGCACGGCTGGCTTCCCCGCCATGCGCATGGCGGTGAACCTTTCGGGCAGCAATCTTCAGCACCTGGACATTGTCGACTCGGTCGCGCAGACACTTCGCGACACGGGCTTTCCCGCCGCCAACCTGGAGCTCGAACTCACCGAGGGCGTGGCCATCGCCGAGTCCGACGACGCGCTGACGGCCCTACAGGCGCTCAAGGCACTCGGCGTCAACCTGGCCATCGATGACTTTGGCACAGGCTACTCGGCGCTCGCGCGCCTACGTGCCCTGCCGTTCGACACGCTCAAGGTCGATAAGACGTTCGTCGATGAACTGGCCGCGGCAAATCCCGGTCCTACCCTGGCCGAGAGCATTCTCGACATGGCCCGCGTCATCGGACTCAAGGTGGTCGCCGAAGGAGTGGAGACCGCGGCGCAGGCAGCCTACCTACGGCACCGCAGCTGCGACTACGCCCAAGGCTTCCTATTCAGCCGGCCACTCGAGCCCGCGGCGTTTGAGGCGCTGCTGGCCTTGAAGGAGCCACCGTTGAGTGCGCCAACCGCGACGTCCGCAGCCTGATCGGCGGCCCCGGAGAGCGCCGATTGCGCATCGCCGAAGCGGGTCACTCCATATTCAAGTCATGGGTGGAGCGGGAGACGAGGCTCGAACTCGCGACCCCTACCTTGGCAAGGTAGTGCTCTACCTCTGAGCTACTCCCGCTCGCTTTTTGATCTCGCTTGGAGCACATCCTTGCGATTCTCTGCCTTGGGCGCCACTCCTCCGCTTCGAATCAGTGCTCTTGAGCGGCGTTCATAGTACCCGCGCAGGGTTAGCCGGTTGCGCGTTCTGCAACGGTGTGTTCGTGGGCATGCTTGTCCTGGCTGAACCCCACCGCCTCGCACGAGACCGCCGAGACGCACGACGCCCCGTCAAGCGACACGAGCGTGCGGCCCTTGGGGCTCGGTGTCGATTCGACGCTCCACGCGGTCCCATTCCATCTTTGCGCCACTTCATCCCACGCAAGCCGGCGCCCAAATGCAAGCGTCGGACGCTGTCAGACCGGCTGAGCCGCCTCCTTGCGCTGCAACTCGATCCACCGGTTCAGCGGCTCACCCGACTCGAAGGATGTGATGAGCGCGTACCGAGGATTGGGGCCGGGATTGTGCACGACGTGGTACAGGCGCTCGGTGTCGATGACGAGCTGCCGGTGCGGATGGAGCGGAATGCGGCTCTCTGTCGCCGGGTCATCACGAACCTCGCGCAGGATGAATTCCGATCCCTCAGGAGCGTTGAGCTCGAGCCACGAGCGCACCACCCAACCCTCGCCGTCAGGGTTGAGACGGTTGTTGTCGTCCTGGTGCAGCTGGCGCAGCGCATCAGCTTCCGATGAAGGATTGAGCTTGATCACCCGAACGCGACCGTACCGCGCACCGACCGCCTCCACGTACTTGCAGAGAGTCGGGGCAATCTCACGATTCGAGGTCCAGATGCCGTCCTTGTCAGGCTTGCCGTGATCCCAGAAGCCGGCGCACTCCATCTCGCCCTTCGCCGATGCGAGCGGTGCGAAGTTGGTGTCGCCACCTGATTTCCAGTCGACGTACTCGAGCCGCTCCCACTCCTGCGGGGGAATCGCCGGTCCGTCGCCGAGGATGGCGTAGCCGTTCTCGGCAAGTACGTCGAGTTTGATGTGAGCCATGGAAGTACCTCTCGATATCTGGACGCCCTGCTGCCAACGCGAAATCAGTTGCTAAGGCTACACGCGGAGCCGCGCCGTGGCGCATCCGCGGAGGCCGGAATCGCAAGGGCGAATCCGAGGCGTGGCAGCATCTCCACAGGTTCGGCAGCTCGGGTGGGCGGTTCCGTCGGGAGAATCCTGGGTGATGGCATCGCATCCTCCCGCCGATCTCGGCGCGCTCCCGATCGTCGATCGCTCGGCGGAGCCGTCCTCGCGAAACCGGCGGTTGCGCACGGTGCTGATGGGTGCCGTCGTGGGTGCCCTCATCCTCGCCGTTGCGCTGCCGCAACTCGGCTTCTGGGGCAACCCCGGATGCGGCCTGCCGATCAACACCTGCACGCGCGTGCTCTTCATCGGCGACAGCTACACGTACGTGAACGATCTCCCCACGACCTTTGCCGATCTCGCGTGGTCGGCGGGGTATCGCGTCGATGCGGTCACGCTGGCAAACGGCGGCGAGTCGCTCGCCGGCCACGTGTCGGACCCCGCGACGTCGTCCACGATCAGCTCGGGAAGCTGGAACTGGGTGGTCCTCCAAGATCAGAGTGAGGATCCGGCCATCGCCGCGTACCGCGCAAGCGAGATGGACCCAGCGGTCACGGAGCTCGCTCAGCTGGTTCGCAACAGTGGCGCGACTCCACTGCTCTTTCTGACTTGGGGCCACGAGTTCCGGCTGGTCCGCCGCCGGCCTCGACTCGTACCCGGCGATGCAGGACGCGGTGGATCAGGGCTACCTCGCCATCGCGTCCGAGCTCGCGATCCCGATCGCTCCCGTGGGGGACGCCTGGCAAGCGTTGGTCGCCCATCAGGCCGACGCGGGGCTGTGGCAGGAGGACGGCGTGCACCCGACCATCAGGGGAACGTACCTGGCGGCGTGCGTGTTCTTCGAAAGCATCTTCGGCAAGAGCCCGGTGGGGCTGAGCTATCACGACGGCCTCTCGGATGCCGAGGCCTCGCTCCTGCAGCGCGCGGCTGCCGGTGAGGTGGCCGGAGTGCCTGCTGCATGAGGCCCGCGTCGAACCACGATCGCTGCTGACCCAGGCGGCGCAACCTCTAAGCTCAGTTCCGGTGACTGACGATCTCGCGCTCGCCCTTGAGCTCGCGGACGTGGCCGACGGCATCTCGATGGAGCGGTTTCGGGCACACGATCTCAAGATCGACGCGAAGCCGGACCTCTCTCCGGTCACCGAGGCGGATCGGGCGATCGAGACCTACATCCATGAGCGGCTCGGCGCCGAGCGCCCGGAACACGCGATCATCGGCGAGGAGTTCGGGGTCGTCGGAGACCGCAACGCGACCTGGCGCTGGGTGGTCGACCCGATCGACGGGACCCGCAGCTTCGTCCGCGGCAACGAGACCTGGGCGACCCTGATCGCTCTGCAGCGCAACGGGGAGTCGGTGGTAGGCGTGGCATCGGCGCCGGCGATGGGGCTGCGCTTCCACGCGACGCTGGGCGGCGGTTCATTCCTCAACGGGCGGCGCATCCACGTCTCGAGAATCTCCGACATCTCGGAGGCACTCATCACTCATACCGCCATTCGCGGGTTCGTGGTCACGCATCAGGCCGAGCGGCTCGTCGCACTCGCGAGTCGATGCTGGGACGCGCGTGGTGTCGGCAACTCGATGTCCCACCTTGCCGTTGCCCGCGGCACCGCCGACATCGGCTGGACCTCGCGCGCTCATCTCTGGGACTACGCGGCGCTCAAGCTCGTCGTGACCGAGGCCGGAGGCCGTTTCACCGATCGCAGCGGCGATGATCCTGTCCTCGGAGGCACCGGTATCTCATCCAACGGCCTGCTCCACGATCTGGTGCTCGAGGCCGCCGGCTACCCAACGAAGGAATCCTCGTGAAGATCGGCACCATCCGCGACGGCGCGGCACCCCTGCCTGCGCTCATCGATGGCGATCGCGCCTACCGGCTCGACGATCTGCTTGGCGCCATGGGTGGCGTCCCAGTCGCGGTGCCCGACGGGGCGGATGCAGCCACGGTGCTCGCGAACCGCGAGCTCACCCTGGCTGCTCGCTCGGCCGCTGATGCCTTGCCCGACCTGGTGTCGCGGGGTGCCGCCCCGTCCTATCCCCTCTACTCGCTCGGTCCCCCGGTGCCACGTCCGGGAAAGATCGTGTGCGCCGGGCGCAACTACGCCGAGCATGCTCGCGAGCTCGGCAACGACCTCCCAACCCGTCCAATCCTGTTTGCCAAGCTCGCAACGTCGATACGGGGTCCGTTCGACGACGTCATCCGTCCCCTGGAGGTTGACGATCTCGACTACGAGGCGGAACTGTGTGTCGTCATCGGCATCGGCGGCAGACGCATCCCCAGGGAGCGGGCATTGGCACACGTCGGCGGCTACATGTGCGCGAACGACGTCTCGGCGCGCAACGCACAGCTCGGACAGGGCGATCAGTGGTTGCGTGGCAAGAGTTTCGACACGTTCTGCCCGATCGGGCCCTGGATTCTCAGCGCCGACGAGATCCCGGATCCGCAGGCGCTGACCGTGCGCTGCCGGGTGGACGGCATCCTCCGTCAGAACGGCAGCACCGGCGACATGATCTTCGACGTCGCAACGCTGGTCTCGTACATCTCCGACGCCTTCACGCTCGAGCCCGGCGACCTCATCCTGACCGGCACGCCGTCGGGAGTCGCGATGGGTCAGACGCCATCACCATGGCTGCAACCCGGCCAACTCTGCGAGGTCGAGATCCCCGAGATCGGCGTCATCGCCAACCGGATCGTCGCCGAAATCCCGCCGGCCTAGAGGTGGATGCCGCGCATCAGCATCCCGAGCGCATACGCCTCGGGCGTCACGGGCTGATCGCTCCCGTCGCCACCGGCAGCGGAGTGCGATGTGCTGTCGGGGAGCATCTGGAAAGCCCCGGCCATGATCAGCTGATGGACGTTGGGAGCGATTGCGTGCACGAGCTCACCGAATTTCCCGACGCGCGTCGACACCTCGTGGGGTCGCTTGATCAGCGCCTCAACCACCATGTCCGCGGCCTCGTCGGAGCTGATCGTCGGGAAGTTCTTGTACATACCGGTGGGCGCGATCATCGGTGTGCGCACCAAAGGCATGTGGATGGTGGTCACGGCGATCCCCTCGCCCGACACCTCCGGCGCGAAGCAGCGTGAGAACCCGTCGAGCGCGTTCTTGCTTGCCACGTATGCCGCGAAGCGCGGCGGGTATGCCTGGCCACCAATCGACGTGATGTTGATGATGTGGCCGTCCTGCCGCTCGCGCATTCCAGGGATGACCGCCATGATGAGCGCGATCGCCCCAAAGTAATTCAACTTCATGGTGCGCTCGAAATCGTGGAAGCGATCGAGTGAGTCGAGCACGGAACGGCGGATCGATCGCCCCGCGTTGTTGATGAGCACGTCGACCCTGCCGTGATCGGCGATCACCCGCTCGATGAGATGCGTGCACGCGTCATGGTCGCTGAGGTCGGTGGGATAGACGTACGCCTTGCCCCCGCCGCTCTCCACTTCCGCACGCATCTCCTCGAGCTGTTCGGCACGCCGCGCGACCCCGATGATGATTGCCCCTGATGCGGCAAGGTGGCTGCACACTGCACGGCCGATCCCGCTCGACGCGCCGGTGATGACGACCACGCGGTCGCCGACCACGCGGCGCACGTTTGCCGGCGTGGGCAGTTGCGGGTCGAGATGTCGCTCCCAGTAGTCCCACACCTTCCACGCATATTCGTGCAGCGGCGGGCAGGACACGCCACTGCCGGCAAGGGCGGCCTGCGCCTCGGTGGCATCGAAGGTTGCCGGGTAATCCATGTATGTGAACGCCGCCTCGGGGATCCCGAGACGCGCCAGCGCTTGCTCGCGCATCCGCTTCACCGCGGGCAGCGAACCCAGCGCCGCGAACCCACCGGGGATCATCCTCGCCATGCGCCGGTCGATGCGCAGCGCGAACTCCGGCGCGTGGGCGGCACGGCAGAATGTGTTGAGTGTGTCGCCAAGCGAGAGCGGCGCCGGATCAACGATGTGGAAGGCGCGGCCGTCGAGGCCTCCCACATGGGCGATGTGGTCGATCGCCTTTGCGACAAAGTCGACCGGAACCAGGTTAAAGGGCCCACCCTCGGGGCCGATGAACGGCACCCACTGCGGGAAGGCGTCGCGCATCTGCTGGATGAGCTTGAACGCGTAGTACGGTCCGTCGACGCGATCCGCCTCACCGGTTTGGGACGACCCGATCACCATGCCGGGGCGGTAGACGCGCCAGGGAACCGTCGCCTCCGTCCGGACGATGCGCTCGGACTCGTACTTGGTCAGGTAGTAGGCGTGCGCGAGCTCCTGCCCCTCGTCGAACATCGCCTCCGTGAAGGTGCCTTTGTATCGGCCCGCGACCGCGATCGAGCTCACCAGATGCAGGCAGCCGGCGCCCACCTCGTTGGCGAGGCCGACGACGTTGCGGGTGCCGGCGACGTTAGTTCGCTCGGTCTCCTCCGCCGGTGCCGTCAGGTCGTAGACGGCCGCCAGGTGAAAGAACTGGGCGCCGCGCAGTTGCTCGCGGTCATCGACGGAGAGTCCCAGGCCCGGCTCCGTGAGGTCCCCGCTGAGAGCGTGCAGATGCTTACCGCCAGGATCCAGTTGCTCACGCTGGGCGGCGAAGCGGGCGCGCGACCCGTGACGCACGAGGACGAAGACGTTGTCACCGCGAGCGAGGAGCAAGGGCACGAGGTTTCGGCCGATGAATCCAGTGGCACCAGTGATGAAGTACGTCACGCAGCCGACAATAGTTCTTTTAGGACAATCGGAGAGACAGCATGCCTGAGCCGGTCATCGTCGCCCTTGGCAGGTCCCCCATCGGCCGCGCGATGAAGGGTTCGCTGGTGAACGTTCGCCCCGACGACCTCGCCGCCAGTGTTGTGAACCAGGTGCTCGACCGCATCCCGCAGCTCGACCGCGGCACCATCGAAGACCTCATCTGCGGATGCGGTCTCCCCGGCGGTGAGCAGGGCTTCAACCTCGCCCGGGTCATCAGCATCCTCACCCGGGTCGACGCGCCCGGCACGACGGTGACCCGCTACTGCGCCTCATCACTCCAGACCACCCGCATGGCAGCGCACGCGATCCGCGCCGGTGAGGGCGACGTGTTTCTCAGCGTCGGCGTCGAGTGCGTGTCCCGCTTCATCAACGGCTCCAGCGACATGCCGCAGTGCCAGAACGATCGCCTCCAGCCGGGCAACCCCGAAGGGTATCCGTACGTCTACATCGCCATGGGGCAGACGGCGGAGAATGTTGCGGCGCGCGAGGAGATCTCTCGCGAGGAGCAGGATCGATTCGCGCTGCGCAGCCAGCAGCGCGCGGTCGCCGCGCAGGATGACGGCTTCTTCGATCGCGAGATCGTGCCGATCGAGCTTCCCGACGGCGGCGGCAGAGTGACCCAGGACGACGGCCCCCGCCGTGGGACGACGCTCGAGAAGCTCGCCGAACTGAAGCCCGTCTTCCGCGAGAACGGAACCGTCACCGCCGGCAACGCCTGTCCACTCAACGACGGCGCCGCAGCCGTCGTGATCATGTCCGATACCCGGGCGCTGGAGCTTGGGATCACGCCGCTCGCCCGAATCGTCTCGACCGGACTGACCTCCCTGGATCCGGAGTTCATGGGACTCGGCCCGATCGAGGCGTCACGACAGGCTCTCGCGCGCGCCGGCATGACCCTTGACGATGTGCATGTCGTCGAGATCAATGAGGCGTTCGCGGCTCAGGTGATCCCGTCGGCGCGCGGCATCGGGCTCGACCCGTTCGACGATCGCCTCAACCCGCATGGCGGAGCGATCGCGCTTGGTCATCCCTTCGGCATGACTGGCGCGCGGATCCTCTGCACGCTCCTCAACGACCTGCAAACCGCGGGCGCCAGCATCGGGCTGGAAACGATGTGCGTGGGCGGCGGTCAGGGGATGGCGATGATCGTCGAGCGGCTCAACTGAGGCGACAACCTTTCGTGGTGGGCTAGAGCGCCACCTTGGTGTGCCGTCGTATCGGGGTGCCGGGCAGGACCACCTCCACCTCGTCGGAAGCGGGCGCGCTCATCATCCGCCTGCGGGGCGGGCGGCTCGCCAGGATGATCGCCGCCAGCGCTTCGACGATGGTGTCCGCCTCGCGACGCTCGAGGATGAGTGGCGCGAGGATGCGGATGCTGCCGGTGCCGCCAGGGAGGGCGAGGATGCCTCGCTGCTCGAGTCGTCGTAGCAGTGCCGGGCCATTGAGAGTGGTTTCGACAGCCACCATGGCCCCGGATCCGCGGATCTCTCTGATCTCGCCGAGGCGCAGCGCTCGCAGGCGGACTTGCAGGCGTTCGGATGTCAGTGCAGCCATCGTCCGAAGTGTTGGGCCGAGGGCAGTCCGGATGGTCGCATTCGCGGCGGCGCAGACCAGAGGCGGGCAGGCCTCCTCGTGGTCGCGGCGCGCGACCCTCGCCCGCCGGGCGATCGACGGGCCGACGGCGATGACGCCAAATGGCATCCCGTTGGCGAGCGACGAGCCAAGGCACACGACGTCGGGGCCGACACCCTGTGCAGCCGACGCCAGCGTCGGACCCATGCGCAGGGCAGTCCTCACCTCATCGACCACCAGCAGCGCGCCGGCAGCCCGGCAGAGCTCGGCTACCGACGCGAGGTAGCCGTCCGCGGGCACCCTGATGCCCGGCTCGACCTGGATGGGTTCGACGATCACCGCTGCGACCCGCTCGTCGAGCTGAGCACGCAGGGCATCGAGATCGTCGAAGGGAACGCGGACCACGTCGAGGCCCCGCCCCGCGATGTCCCCGAGACGCCGGCCGGCGCTGAGGACACGCCCGCCGATACCGGATCCATGATCGGAGCGCTGCATGGCGATCAGGCGAGGCCGGTCCGATGCGGACGCAACCCACGTGATCGCGAGATCGACCGCGTTGGAGCCGGAAGCCGTGAAGCTGACGTGGGTGAGGGACACCGGGATGATGAAGCTCAGCGCCTCGAGCAGCTCCTCGCGAAGGTCGTAGTCGAATCCAGGTGGGACTCCGCTGAAGGCGGTCAGCTGGCTGACGATCGCCTCGTTGACGCGTGGATGGTTGTGACCGAGCAGGGTCGTCCCGCCACTGGAGGTGAGATCGAGGTACCGGCGGTCCTCGTCATCCCAGACGTATGCGCCGTCCCCCCGAACGAGGCGCACATCGCGGGAGGCGCGACTCAATTCGTTGAGCCAACGATCTGGAAGCACCGCGGTCACCGTCAACCTCCGCTATGTCGGGTAGCGTACATCCGCATCCGGCTGAGTGACCGGTGCTTTACATCGGCCTACGGCGCGCGGTACTCTCCATTTGAATCGCGAGCGGCGTCCGACGCGTTCGCAGGGTCTGAGGGGACACAGCACATTCCTGGGAGGCCGGCGTTCGGGGGAGCGCCGGCCTCATTTCGTACTCCGAGCCCTAGTCGCCGACCTCGATTGGGCGGTTCGGGTCGGTGATCCATTCACTCCACGACCCGGGATAGAGCGCCGCATCGATTCCCGCGAGCCCCATCGCGAAGACACCCTCGGTTGCGACGACGCCCGAGCCGCAGTAGACGGCGACCGGTGTGCTCGGTTCGATGCCGGCCGCGGCGTAGCGCCGCCGCAACTCCTCCGGTGAAAGCAAGGTGCCGTCCGGGTTCTCGGTTTGCTGCGCGGGGAAATTGCGTGCGCCGGGGATGTGCCCCGCCACCGGATCGACGGGCTCGGTTTCGCCTCGGAAGCGTTCTGGAGCGCGAGCATCCACCAGCACCCCGGAGCGGGCGATCGTCGCTGCGCCGCCGGCGTCGAGCAACGGCATCCCACCCGGCCTCGCGTCGAAGTCGCCGGGCGCGGGATCGCGATCGTCGCCCTTCTCCACTGGGAGCCCAGCGGCGATCCACGCGGCGTAGCCACCATCGAGGAGCGCGACGCTGGCATGACCGAAGTAGCGAAGCAGCCACCATGCCCGCGCCGCCGATGTCCCCGTCGCGGCGTCATACGCGACCACGAGACGCGAGTGATCGACGCCGTGGCGGCGCATCGCCTCGCTGAAAGCACGTGCGTCAGGCAGCGGATGGCGACCCGGGCCGGGCGGAGCGCTCAGCTCGCGATCGAGATCGACAAAATGCGCACCCGGAATGTGCCCGTTCCTGTAGTCGCCGACACCAGGCGGTCCGCCAAGCGTCCAGCGGACGTCGAGCACGAGCGGCGGATCCGCTGTCGCGAGTTGTGCCGCAAGTTCGTGACAATCGAGCAGGAGCGATACCATAGCGTCAGGATCCCCCAGTAACCCGAATCGACGAAACCTCAGAGAGGGCGGGTGCGTTATCTCTCCGATCGCGCACTGTGAACGCGTCCTGAGACCGAACAATGGTACGGTGGAGATGCATGGCTGACCAGACTTGGCGGAGCCGCGGAGGCCTGATGCTTGCCGGTGGAGTTGCATTCGGCGGATTGCTGCTCACTTCGTGCGCGCTTCCGGGAACAACCGGCCCGGCGGCGAATCTCGGCGGCACCGTTCACGTCGCTGGCGTGCCGGCGGTTGTGGCACCCCCAACCATCGTGGTGAGTCCTTCCAACGCGGCGCAGGGCGTCGCGCTCGATGCTCCGATTCAAGTGAGCGTCAACACGGGACATCTCGACACGGTCTCGCTCAGCGAGGCCGGCTCGTCGGCAACGCTCTCGGGCGTCATGGCGGCGAATGGAACCTTGTGGGAGATGAGCCAGCCGCTTGAACAGGGCGCTCATTACACGGTGGTCGCAACGGCGACCAGCACTGCGGGTTCCACCTCGACATCGACGACGACATTCGTGACCACCACCGCCAAGAGCCGCTTGCTCACCGGGATGACACCGTTGAATGGTGAGGTGGTCGGCGTCGGCGAGACGATCGACCTGCACTTCAACGCCAACATCCCCGTTGGCGCTCGCGCAGCCCTGCTCGAGCACATTCAGGTTCTGTCGACTCCCGCCGTGATGGGCGGCTGGCACTGGCTCACCGCGAATGAAGTCCACTTCCGTCCGGCGACGTACTGGGCCGCAGGGACCAAGGTCACCGTGAATGCCAACCTCGACGGATTCGATGTCGGCGGCGGCATTTGGGGCCTGGGGAACTGGACATCGAGCTTCACGGTCGGTGCGAAGCACGTCTCGCTGATCAACAACAACACGCACACCATGCAGGTGTTCTCCAACGGCAAATTGCTATACACGTGGCCGGTGAGCCTCGGCAAGGGCGGGTTCCCAACCATCCAGGGAAACCTGATCGTGCTGTACAAAACGCCGGTCGTGGTCATGAAGTCGTGCCCCACGTTCCACACGCCCGCAGCCTGCGATCCCGGTGGCTCCGAGTACTACGACGACCCCGTCTACGACGACACCGCGATCTCGTCGAGCGGGTACTTCATCCACGCGGCTCCCTGGTCGGTGGGCTCGCAGGGACGCGCCGACGTGTCGCACGGCTGCGTGAACCTCAGCACAGCGCGCGCCGTCACCTACTACGCCTTCAGCATTCCGGGCGACGTGGTGCAGATCTCCAACACTGGATACAACGCCTCGTATTCCGATAGCGAGGGCGATTGGAACCTGTCGTTCGCCGCATTCTCGAACACCGCCGGCCTCGGTCCCGTGTGGACGGGTCCGGTCGGTCTCTCGTCGCTGGCCGGCCAGGACTCCTGACCGCCCCGCGGCTGAACCGAGCTCCTGAGCGTTGCGCGCAATCGTCGTTGCAGCGCCTGGCGGCCCGGAGCAACTGCACATCGAGGAACGCCCCGATCCAATCCCAGGCGATGGTGAGGTGGTGGTCCGCGTCGCAGGCGCGGGCATCAACCGCGCGGACCTCCTCCAGCGCCAGGGCTTTTACCCGCCTCCTCCCGGTGCGAGCGACATCCTCGGTCTCGAGGCATCGGGTGTGGTGGCGAGCGCGGGAAATGGCGTCACCGCGCCGGCTGTCGGAGATCGCGTCATGCTCCTGGTCGAGGGTGGCGCATATGCCGAGCTCGTGGCGGTCCGCGCGGCCCAGGTCGTCCCTGTTCCTGACAACATCGACCTGATCGATGCGGGTGGCATCCCCGAGGTGTTCATCACCGCGCACGATGCGCTGTTCACCCGGGGGCGGCTCCAGGACGGCGAGACGGTGCTCATCCATGGCGGCGGTGGCGGAGTTGGTACGGCGGCGATCCAGCTGGCGCGCCAGCATGCCTGCCGGATCCTCGTGACAGCTGGGAGCGCCGAGAAGCTCGCTCGCTGCGTCGCTCTCGGAGCGGACGCGGGCATCAACTACCGTACGGAGGACTTTGTCGCTCGCACCCGCGAGCTGACCGACGGACGCGGTGCGGATCTCGTGCTCGACATCATGGGGGCGTCGTACCTTGGCAGGAACATCGACGCGGTGGCGACCGACGGCCGCATCGTCGTGATCGGCATGCAGGGCGGCAACCAGGCCGAGATCGACCTCGGCGTCATGATGCGCCGGCGTCTCTCCCTGATCTCAACCGCTTTGCGCTCACGCCCGGCGTCGCAGAAAGCTGTGATTGTTGCCGCATTCGCCGCAGACGTCGTGCCCTCGCTTGCGGACGGACGGCTGCAGCCGGTCATCGATCGCGTGCTTCCTCTCGAGCAGGCCGGCGAGGCACACCGGCTCATGGAGTCCGGTGACGTCGTCGGCAAGATCGTGCTCGACGCTACGGCACATGTCTGACACCGACGTCTGGGCCACCTGGCTGCGAACCGGCCGCGACGGCGGGAGCGCCCGGATGCGCGCCGAGAATCTCGACCGCCTCGCGACGTTGCGCGATCGGATCCTCGATCGTGCCGGCATCAGGCCCGGAGATACCGTCCTGGATGTCGGGACCGGCCAGGGGCTGCTCGGCATCGGAGCGCTCGATCGTGCCGGCGAGCAGGGACGGGTCATCTTCTCCGACATCTCCGAGCCCTCCCTCGACGATTGCCGGGCAGAGGTCGCCCGGCTTGGCGCGTCGGATCGAGCGACCTTCGTTCGCGCTTCCGCGACGGATCTCTCCGCTCTTGCGAGCGAGACGGTCGATGTGGTTGTCGAGCGAGCGGTGCTGCTCTTCATCGAGGATCGGCAGCGCGCGCTTGACGAGTATCACCGAGTGCTCAGACCCGGCGGCCGTCTCTCGTTCGGCGAGCCGATCAACAGCTGGATGGGCCGGGACCGCCCGGGATACGTCTGGGGGTACGACGTTACTGAGGTGATCGAGCTCGAGCGGAAACTTCACGACGTGGACAGGGCTGAAAGCGCAGCGTCGCGCGAGGACGTGCTGTGTGGATTCGATGACCGCGATCTCGTCGCAATGACCCGCGCCGCCGGCTTTCTGCGAGTCGAGGCGCAGACCGATATGGCACTCGCTCCGCCGCCGGTGCGCGACGACCTGGAGGTGTTCCTCGACACAGCTCCGAACCCTCTCGCACCGACGACCCGGGCGCTGATGAGCGCCGCGCTGAACGACGACGAATCCGACCGTTTCAAAGCTGCTCTCGATCGAGCAATGCGCGATGGGCGTGGCGAACGGCGACACGCCATAACGGTGCTGCGAGCTTGGCGGTAAGCGCCCCGTCAGGCGGCAGCACCTGGGATGTGATCGTGGTCGGTGCCGGCCACAACGGCCTCACCGCCGCCGCATATCTCGCTGGCGCGGGGCGCACCGTGCTCGTGCTCGAGGCGCGCGACCGCATCGGCGGTGCGTGCACCCTCGAGCATCCTTTCGAAGACCCGGGGTTCGTGGTGAGTCCCTGCGCATACCTCGTCGGCCTCCTCCACCATCGCGTGATCGACGAGCTCGACCTGCGGCGCCACGGATATCGCGTGCACCTGGTCGACCCGCATCTCTGGTGCCCGTTCGACGACGGGACCGCCCTGAGCCTCTGGGACAACTCCGCACGAAATCATCAGGTGGTCGCCGCGATGAGCCCCGGCGACGCCGACGGATACACGCGGTATGAGCAGCTCTTCGGGCGCATCCGCCAGGCGCTGCGATCCGAGTCACACGACACCTGGGTCGGCGATGCGCCGGATCGCCCCGCGCTCGAGGAGCTCCTCGGCAACGACCCGGAGCTCATCGAGGTCATGTTCGAGGAGTCGATTGCGTCGGTCATCGAGCGACACGTACAGGACGAACGGCTGCGCACCGCACTGCACGGTCAAGGCCTGATCGGCACCTGGGCGGGACCGCGCGACTCGGGGACCGCGGCCATTCATGCGATGCACTCGATGGGCACGATCGAGGGCCGCCAAGGAGCGTGGGGCTACGTTCAGGGCGGTATGGGCAATGTGTCGTTCGCTCTGGCGGCTGCTGCTGAGGAAGCCGGCGCCGTCATTCGGCGCAATGCACCCGCTGCCAAGATCGTGCCCGGGGAAGCCGTTGTCCTCGAGGATGGAACCCGCCTTGGAGCCCGGACCGTCATCTCAAACGCGGATCCGCGAAGCACACTCGAGCTGCTTTCCGATGCGGCACCGCCCGCGTTTGCCGACAGGGTGCGTGCCTGGCGCATGGAGGGTCCAGTTCTCAAGATCAACTGCGCGCTCTCGCAACTCCCGACCTTCACCGCCGCAGGCGCGGACGATGCGCCGCACCGCGCCATGGTGACCATCGCGAGAAGCCTCGACGAGACCCAGGCCGCATACGAACGCAGCCGAACCGGTGAGCCCGCACCGCGCTGGGCTGAGCTGTATTTCCATTCCGCGTACGACCCATCGGTCGCACCCGAGGGCAGCCATGTCATGAGCGTCTTCGCCGAGTACGCGCCCTATACGCTCACCGAAGGCTCGTGGGAACAACGACGCGAGGCCGTAGCCGACGAGGCGTTTGCCGAGATCGCGCGGTTCGCCCCGGACATCGTCGAGTGCGTCATCGCCCGCCAGGTGCTGGCCCCGCCCGACATCGAGCGTGCGGTCGGGCTCTCCGGCGGGCATATCTTCCAGGGCGAGTGTCTCCCCGACCAGATGTGGGACCGGCGCTTCTCCCCGCGCACACCGATGCCGGGCCTCTACATGTGCGGTGCGAGCACCCATCCCGGGGGCAGCGTAATGGCGATCAACGGCCGCAACTGCGCCATGGCGGTGCTCGCAGACACAGCAGCCACGACCGCTTAGCACGTCGCCAAGTGTTCGTAAGCCGGCGAGGTCTGCCCTATCGGCGCAGCCTTAAAGCGTTCCGGATCAGGCTCATCTCCTCGCTGTCGGCCACGCGGAGCAGGAGCAGTGCCGCACAGTAGATGAGCGCCGATGCGATCACGACGACAAAGAGCAGGACGCGACTCTGATGCGGGTTGGCGACATAGATGAAGGCACCCATGACCAGCCCCGCGAGCCCCGCCTTCCATGACGTGCTGATCAGCTGGATGGTTCCGAGCTGCGCGCGGAGCACGAACCACCCCACCACAACCAGCGCCGCCTCGGTGACGACCACCGCCCAGCTCGCGCCGAGATATCCGTAGCGTGGAATCACGATGAGATTGACGCCGACGTTGATCACGAGACCCACCATCGCCACGAACGCAAAGACGTTCTGCTTGTCGATCGCGTTGAGCGTGGCCGCAAACGTGTTGTCGGCAAACATGAACACGATCGCCAGGGCGAGGATCTGCAGCGCCGGCTCGGACTGCGGGTAGAGCTCCAGCAGGCTGTTGAACTGTGGGGCGAGCAGGAACACGCCCACGGTGATCGGCCAGCCAAGAATCACGAGCGCCTTGAAGAATTTCTCGGCGACCGGGAGCACACGGTCGGGTGATCGTCGATGATAGACGGAAAGCACGGGGAAAACCACGCTGCGCAAGGCGAATGGGATGAAGAGCAGCGACTCGAAGGGTTTGTACGCAAACGTGTAGTACCCAACCTCCGTGTTTCCCCGAAAGCGCTGGAGGATCGGGACGTCGACCTTGAAATAGACGGTCGTGATGATGAACGTGATCCCGAGTGGCACCGCGATGCGCACCCAGGACCAGAGGAGTCGCGGCTCCAGACGCACGCCAGGCCGGAGCACTCCCATGGCGATGAGCACCGTCGCGAAGTACAAGCACGCGAAGCCGTAGCTGATCGCATATGCCCACAGGAAGAACCCTGTGTCCGCATTGATGTGGGCACCGATGATCACCAGCGCGAGGACGATCAGCGTTTCGGGAACGATCTCGATGATCTCGAAGGTGAGCCGCTGGAGTGCGTAGAGGCTGTTGCGTAACAGCAACTGGTATCCCGACAGCACGAGGATGGCGAAGGACGGCCAGAGCAGGGAGCGAAGCCCTGCGAAGTACAGCGCAGCAAAGAGAAGCGGCAGCCCGACCGCCACCCCCAGCACCTTCAGTGACGCGACGTTGTTCCAGTACCTGGAGAGTTGATCGGTGTGTCGCGCGCCTTCTCGGACGTAGAGGGCGGAAAACCCCATGTCCGTGAGCGTCCCCACCAACCCCACGTAGGTCACCGCGGTCTGCATCTCGCCGAATCGGGTCGGATCGAGGAAATTCCCGATGATGATCACGGCGATGAGCGCGATGATCCGGGAGATCACGCGCACCACCAGGATGAGGATGGTGTTGCGCAGCGCCCTCATCCCGAGGCCGCCCGGCATGTCCGGCGTCGCCGCGCCTGGTGCCGGCGGTTCGTCCTGCAAGGCGCTCATTCTATCCGTGCGTTCGCGCTGTGCCCGTCGTCAATCGCGGTGGATACACTGCGACCATGCCTGACGTCGCGGCCGAGCGGCCTCGCGCCGACGCCGAGCAACGTACTGACGGCGGGGGGTTGATCGCGCGAACCCTCCGCGATCGTGGTGTCAGCAGCGTGTTCGGGCTTCCAGGCGGTGCCATCCTGCCCTTCCTCGACGCGTGCATCGACGAGGACATCCGTGTCATCGACACCCGGCACGAGGGTGCGGCAGTTCTCGCCGCCGAGGGCTGGGCCCTCGCAACCGGCGACACAGGGGTTGCCGCAGTCACAGCCGGGCCTGGCTTCGCCAATGGGCTCATCGGCCTGATCGATGCGGCCACCTGGAGCGTGCCGCTGGTGATGCTCGCGGGCCGGACGAGCCGCAACCGCCAGGGCCGCGGGGCTGTGGCCGACGTCGACCAGCTGGCAATCGCCGCCCCGATCGCGAAGTGGGCTGCAAGCTGCACCGACACTGGACGGATCCCGAGATATGTTGCCGAAGCGCTGCATCGGGCCCGCAGCGGGTCCCCGGGTGCCGTGTACCTCGAGGTTGATTCCCACGCGATGTACGGCAAGGCGGTTCCGCTCGACACCGCGCCGGCCGGGTACCCGCCGTACGCGCCACGGCCGGCCGGGGATCCCGCCGACATCGGTGCCGCGGTGGCCGCGCTCGCGGCGGCGGAACGCCCGCTCATCGTCGTTGGCAGCGGCGGGTTCTGGTCCGGGGCCGGAGACGAGATCGGCCGCTTCGCGGAGGTCGCCCAGATCCCGGTGATCACCGCGAGCGCCGCACGCGGCGTCGTTCCGGACTCGCACCCGTGGTGTCTTGGGTCACTCGTGCACGGAGGGCTCGCGATTCCGAGCGCCGATTGCGTCCTGGTGCTCGGATCGGCCTTCAACGCCAACGTGATGTACGGCGGCGCCCCGCTCTTCGGCACCGATCAGACCATCGTGCAGGTTGATATCGCACCGGAACGGACCGGCGGCAACCGCACCGCCGACGTGACCGTGATCGGTGACATTGCCTCGGTGGTGCGCGATCTGCGCGACGCCTGGGGCACCACACCACCAGGCCGCGACGCGTGGCTTGCCCGCGCGCGCGAACTCGCCGGCGCATCACTGGCGTTCTGGGACCGGCAGGTGGACGATCACGCGGGTGAGGCGCTCCATGCAGGAGCGGTTGCCCGCGGCATGGCCGCGATCGTCCACGAACGCTTCGGCGGCAAGGCAACGCTGGTCGCGGACGGCGGCGACGCCCTCGCCTGGGCACTCGCCTATTTCAGCGCTGAGCTGCCCGGGCGCCTGCTCACCACAACCACCGCGCTTGGGACACTCGGCGTCGGCATGCCGTTTGCGCTCGCCGCCCAGGCGGCTCGTCCGGACGAGCCCGTATTCCTGTTCACCGGCGATGGCTCCTTCGGCCTCACTGCGATGGAGGTGGACACCGCCGTTCGCCACGATCTTCCGGTCATCGTGATCGTGTCGAACAACGCCGGGTGGGGTGACGTCCGTTTTGAGCAGGACGAGCTCTTTGGGACGGGTCGCCACATCTCCAGCAATCTTCCCGGCGTCCGTTACGACCGCCTCGCCAAGGCACTCGGCGGTCATGGCGCGCGCGTCGAGACTCTCGAGGACCTGCGGCCCGCGATCGAGGAGGCAATCGCGAGCGGCGTCTGCAGCGTCATCGATGTGCCGACCGATCCCGCGGTCGTGTCCGAGCTGCTCCGCATGGTCGCCCAGCTCGGGCTCATGTAGGCATGCGAGCGGTCAGACTGCTTGAGGCCCATCACCTCGAGGTCGTCGAGATCCCCGCTCCCGAGGCCACGCCCGGCGAGGTGGTGATCCGAGTCGATGGCTGCGGGATCTGCGGATCGGACCTGACCTCGTACAAGGTCGGCCTGTTCACCGATGCGGTACCGGGGCATGAGGTGGCCGGCGTCATCGAGGCGGTCGGCGACGGCGTTGCCGGTTGGGCCGCGGGCGATGCGGCGGTCGTCGACCCCAAGATCCCGTGCGGGGCGTGCGACGACTGCCGCGCCGGTGCCTCATATCGATGCGCGATGGCGCTCACCGCCGGCATCGGATTCGCCCGTGACGGCGGATTCGCCGAGCTGGTCGCGGCGCCGTCTTCACTCCTGCACCGGCTGCCGTCCGCCTTACCGCTCGAGCACGCCTGCCTCGTCGAGCCACTCTCGGTGGCGATCCACGGCGTCGAGCGGGCTCGCCTGCTCCCGGGCGATCCCGCGGTGGTCGTCGGTCTCGGCCCCATCGGACTCTTCACCGTGGCGACGCTGCACGCGCGAGGCATCGGGCCGATCGTTGGCGTCGATCCCGTCGCGGACCGCCGCAGGCTTGCGCTGGATCTCGGCGCCGCGACCGCCGTGGCCGAGCTTCGTGAGGTGCGCAGTCACGTCGCCCCGACACCGGCGGTCATCGAGTGCTCCGGATATGCGCCTCTCCTCCACGCTGCGGCCGACCTTGTCGCGCCGGGCGGTCGGCTGGTGCTTGTGGGTGTGCCATTCGAGGAGACCACGGTCATCCCGCTCATGTGGGTCACCCGCGAGATCGAGATCATCGGGAGCATCGCCTCGGACTCGGCGGACTTCGCCGTCTCGCTCGAGATGCTCGCCGCCGACCCTGGGATCGCCCGAGTTGCGACCCGCAGGGTGGGTCTCGCTCAGGTTCCCGAGGTGTTCGAGGAGCTGGTCACCCCTTCTTCGGGCGGGAAGGTGATCGTCGACCCGCGGCTCTGACAACGCGGCTTGGCGGCGGGAACTGGCGCGTCCGGTATCGGAACGGAGGCGACGGCGCGCCAGCAGTACCAGGCGGCGGTACTCCGGTACGGGCGGAGGATCTCACCGAGGATCTGCAGCGCCTTCGGCGTCGGCGGTGCGGCCATCTCGTGGATCCGCGCCCAGCCGTTGCGCACGCCGAGATCGTCCACGGGCCACACGTCGGGCCGGTTCAGCTGAAAGAGCAGGAACATCTCGGCCGTCCAGCGGCCGACGCCGCGAACCGTGACCAGGCGGGCGACGATCTCGTCGTCGCTCATCTCGTCGAGATCGTGGGTTGGGACGGTCCCATCGACGAACTTAACGGCAAGGTCGGTCACCGCCAAGACCTTGTTGGCCGAGAGCCCGGCGGCGCGCAGCGTCTCCGGAGCGGCGGCGAGCACAGCCTCGGGAGCCACCGGCTCACCGCCAAGCGCGGTCACGACCCGGCCGTGGATGGCCCGGGCGGCCGCACCGGCCAGTTGCTGGAACACGATCGCGCTGAGCAGCGACTCGAAGGCCGAACCGGCCTCGCGCCGGAACTCCAGGGGAGGGTTGGTCTCGGCAATGTGCCGGAAGGCAGGGTCCGCCTTGACGATGTGCCGGGTCGCCGCATCAAGCCGGGTCACGACGGTGACGCCTCCACCACGCCGGCGAGGCCGTCGATGACCCGGGCTGCAGGAAGCAAGAGCAAACCCGCGGGCGCGAGCCTGATCTTCATCGACCGGCTGCCGCCCCCGATCACGACGGATTCCTGCGCCATCACCCGGGCATCGATGTAGAGGGGCAGGTCGACGGGCAGTCCGAATGGGGTCACGCCGCCAATCATCATGCCCGTCAGGTCGCGGGTCTGATCGGCCGCCGCAAAGGACGCCTTGCGGACTCCGAGAAGGTCGCACACCGCGTGGTTGACATCGAGGCGACATGTCGCGAGCACCACGCACGCGCACGCGACCCCGGGATCCTTGCGAGCCGCGACCACGATGGTGTTGGCGCTCTGCTCGGGAGCGACACCATAGCGTGCGCAGAACGCCGCGGTGTCGGCGAAATCCGGGTCGCACGCAATCGTTTCGTACTCGATGCCGAGGGTCGTGAGCCGCGCACGGACACGCTCCTCGATCGCGGCGCCGTCGTCAGCGGACATCGCGTCCGGGTGATCGACCCGTAGAGTACGCAGCCAGCATGCGCATCACCGCTCCCACCGAGACCGCGCCCGGCGAGACCAGGGTCGCGCTGGTTCCGCGATCGGCGACGCAATTGGTGGCCACCGGTGCAACGGTAGCTACTCAGGCAGGGGCTGGGCTGGCAGCGGGTATCACCGACGCCGCATATCGCGAGGTCGGAGCCGAGGTGGTCCCGGACCGGGCGGCGCTCCTCGCAGACGCGGACATCGTCGTGGTGGTGCGGCGTCCCGATGCGGCATTCGTGGGTCAGATGAAGCGGGGGTCGGTGCTGGTCGGTGTGCTCGAGCCTGCCGGCGATCCTGCGATGGTCCGCGCGCTCGTCGACGGTGGCGTCACCGCGTTTCGCCTCGAGGCGATGCCGAGGATCAGCCGCGCCCAGGACATGGACGTGCTCTCGTCGATGGCCACGCTCGCCGGGTACCACGCCGCAGTGATGGCCGCGTTCCGGCTGCCGCGCATCTTCCCGCTGATGATGACCGCGGCCGGCACGATCACCCCGGCACGCGCGCTCATCCTCGGTGCCGGTGTTGCGGGTCTGCAGGCGATCGCGACCTGCCGGAGGCTCGGCGCCGTCGTCGAGGCGTTCGACGTACGTCCGGCGGTGCGCGACCAGGTCGAGTTGCTCGGCGCGCGCTTTGTCGAGACGGGCGTGGAATCGGAGACGCAGCAGGACACCGGTGGTTATGCGCGTGAGCTCGAGGCCGATGCCCAGGCCCGCCAGCACGAGGTGCTCGCCGAGCACGTGAAGGAATCGGACGTGGTGATCTCCACTGCGCAGATCCCCAATCGCAAGGCGCCGATCCTGGTCACCGCCGACATGGTCGCCTCGATGCGAACGGGCTCGGTGATCGTCGACCTCGCGGCTCCCGGTGGCGGTAACTGCGAGCTCACCAAACCCGATGAGGAGGTCAACGTCAACGGGGTGCTCATCCTTGGGCCCACCAACCTCCCCGCAGCGATCCCCGGGCAGGCGAGCCAGCTCTACTCACACAACGCCACCCGATTCCTCATGCAGATCCTCAAGGACGGCGAGGTCCAGCTCGATTTCGACGACGTCGTGATCAGTCAGACCTGCATCACCCACGACGGCAAGGCGATGGGTGAGCAGATCGAAGCCCTTCTGCAGGGAGCGACGGCATGAGCCCAGGGCAGACACTGGCGCTCGGCGCGTTCATCTTCGCGCTCGCCGTGTTCGTCGGATTCCTGCTCATCTCAAAGGTTCCGACGATGCTGCACACGCCGCTCATGTCAGGCACGAACTTCATCCACGGCATCGTGCTCGTTGGAGCGCTCACCGTCGCCGCAGGCGCAAATGACACGCTCGGATACATCATCGCGATCGCAGCGGTGCTGCTCGGCACGCTCAATGTCGTCGGTGGCTGGGTGGTGACCGATCGCATGTTGCAGATGTTCCGGCGGCGACCCACTGCCGAAGCGCACAAGGCGGAGACGCCCACCACGACACCGGATCACTGAGCACGATGCAGCCGTCGGCGCTCACCACCCTCGGTTACCTGGTGACCGCCGTCGCCTTCATGTTCGGCATTCAGCTGCTCCGCTCGCCCGCGACCGCGCGGCAGGGCAATCGGATTGCCGCGGTTGGCATGCTGCTCGTGCTGGGCATCACGGCGGCGCTCATCCACAACACTGGTAACTGGCCCTTGATCATCCCGCCGATCATCGTCGGCACGGTCATCGGCGCGGTCTCCGCTCGCCTGGTGCGCATGACCGCGATGCCGCAGATGGTCGCGCTCTTCAACGGCATGGGCGGCGGCTCGGCTGCACTGATCGCCTCACAGGACTTCCGCACCGCAGTCGCAAGCGGGACCGCGCATCCGTATACCACGTGGGCGATCATGGTGAGCTGCATCATCGGCTCGCTCAGCTTCGCCGGGAGCCTGGTGGCGTTCGCGAAGCTGCAGGAGTTGATGCCGGGACGTCCACTGACGTACCGCCTGCAGAGCGCCGTGAACGGGTTGCTCCTCGTGGTGATCCTCGCGATTGGTGTCTACCTCATCGTCGGTGATCAGAACCTCGCACTCTTCGCCGTGTTCATCGTCCTGTCGCTGCTCCTGGGCGTGCTCTTCGTGGTGCCGATCGGTGGCGCGGACATGCCGGTCATCATCTCGCTGCTCAACTCCTTCACCGGGCTCGCTGCCGCCAGCACCGGGTTCGTGTTGAGCAACGACGTGCTCATCGTCAGTGGTGCGCTCGTAGGTGCGTCGGGAACCATCCTCACGCTGGCGATGAGCAAGGCGATGAACCGCTCGCTCTTCAATGTTCTCTTCAGCGGATTCGGATCGAAGATTGAAGCTGCCGGCAGCGCCGCGGGCGCCGAGGGCGGCACCATCCACCCAACCACCGTCGAGGACCTTGCGCCATTGCTGGCGTTCGCGCAGCTGGTGATCTTCGTGCCGGGGTATGGCATGGCCGTTGCGCGCGCGCAACACGAGGTGAAAGAGCTCGCCGATGAGCTCGAGAAGCGCGGTGTGACCGTCGAGTACGCGATTCATCCCGTTGCGGGACGCATGCCCGGTCATATGAACGTGCTGCTCGCGGAAGCCAACGTGCCATACCCCCAGCTCAAGGAGATGGACGCGGTCAACCCCGACTTTGCGCGCGCGGATGTGGCCGTGGTCATCGGCGCCAACGACGTCGTCAACCCGGCGGCACGCACGCAGACCAACAGCCCGATCTACGGCATGCCCATCCTCGATGTCGACCAGGCGAAGACGGTGGTCGTCCTCAAACGCAGCATGGCGACGGGATTCGCCGGCGTCGACAATCCGTTGTTCTACAAGCCGAACACGCTGATGCTTTTCGGGGACGCGCGCGCCTCAGTTGCCGCGCTGGTTGCCGAGGTTAAGAAACAGTAGCGGGCGGCGCCATGCCCGTCGTTGCGACGCTGCGGAGCGCGTTGAGCAAATCCGCCGGAGCGGTGTCCTTCACGACGTAGCCCACAGCGCCACTCTTCAACGCCTCGACCATGCGCTCGTGGCCACCAAATGACGTCAGCATCATCACCCGCGTCCCCGGTTCCCTCTGGACAAGCCGTTTCGTGGCCTCGATGCCGCCCATGCCAGGCATCGAAAGGTCCATCAGCACCACGTCGGGATGCACTTCCTGGGCCATCTCGAGAGCCTGTTCGCCCGAGTCGGCGAGGCCGACCACCTCAATGTCCGGCTCGTGTCCAAGGAACGAGGCAAGCCCCTTGCGAACAACCGGGTGGTCGTCCACGATCATGACGCGCATCACTTCAGGTGTCACCGTAATCACTCTACTCGATGGGCAGCGTCAAAACGACGAGCGTGCCACGACCTGGTTCGGAATCGATGGTGAGTGTGCCGCCCGCATCCTCCGCGAGCTCAACGATGGCCGCCGTGCCGAGGTGTCCCTCAGCGCGGCGGCGCTCGAGATCCTTCTCGCTGAAGCCCTTTCCGTCGTCCTCGATGCTCAGGATCGCGGAGCCCTCATCCGTGGTCAGCTCGACTTTCACGTTCTTCGCCTCGGCGTGAGCCGCGACGTTGCGGAGCACTTCCTGGGCCACCCGAAAGATCAGCTTCCCGCGATCCTCACGAAGCCGAAGGTCGGGTGGCAGATCCAGCTCTGCATTGGTCCCTTTGCGCTTCATGTCCCGCAACACCTCGAGGAGCGCGCCCTGCAGGCCTTCCTTGCGGAAGGTCGGCGGCGCCAGGTCGATGATGAGCGTGCGCAGGTCTTTCATGGCCCCTCGGGTCTCCGTGGCGGACGTCTCCAGCAGCTCCAGAAGCTCTGCGCGCTGGCCGTCAACGTCTCCGAGGCCCTTGAGATGCGACGCCTCAGCGGAGAGCGTCAACGCCATGCCTGCCAGGTTCTGCACAACACCGTCGTGCAGGTCGCGCGCAATCCGTTTGCGTTCAGCCTCTGATGCCTCGACTGCCTTGAGCAGCAACCGCCGTTCTTCAGTCTCATATGCTGCGCGCTCCTCCTCTCGCGCCTTGAGGGTGCGCGTGTAGCTCATCAGGAACCCGTGCAGGAGGATGAGGGGCGCAAGCAATGCCACGAACCCGTATGCCTTGTCGTGAAAGGTAATCACGACGAATGCAAACGCCGCAAAACCGTAGCCGATGCTATACGGCAGCACTGTCAAACGCGACCGCATCACCTCGCGTATCGGCACACGCCGGTCCGACAGATGGATGACGACCGCCACGAATCCAGAGTTGAGTGTGAAGTGCACGAAGCCGGCACACATTCCCGCCAGGAGGACCTTGTAGGTATTGCCCTGGACGGTCTGTCCGTTGATGATTGCGAACGTCGCCCATGCGGCGGTATCCGCGAGAAACTCATTGGCGATGTTGAAGGTCGTCCGGAACCATCCGTTGTGGTTGCGCACCGTGACGCCGAAGGGTTCCGCGAATGCACCCACCGCAGCGCCGGCAGGCCCGAACGTGACTGCCAGGCCGAGGTGGACGAAGACGCTGGGCGCCCATTGAATCGCTGCGGGGCCGGTTGTCCTGATGGCGTACACCGACATGAGGAAGATCGTCACCCCGCCGACAACCATGGTCGGCGCGTCCGGAGGCAGCGACGCGTGGATGTCCTGACGGAACACGATCACGATCGCGGCGAGAGCCACGGCTGCGACTGCGGTCGCAGCCACGTAGGCGATCAGCCCCGGGTTGTAGTCGACAGGAGGAAGCGCAGGCGACTTTGGTAGGAGTTCGAACTTGCGAACCCTCAGCGCAGCGGTGCGCACCCATTGACCGAATCCCGGCGCTCGTGTCCGAGGCGCCACAGCATCCTGCGCCATGTGATCGATCCTATTCTGCGAGGTCAATACAGCATGGTCTACGTGACAGGATTGTCGAGCGACCGGACTGGGAAGTTGTTGCTATAGCTAGCGTTTGACGCGTTAGGAGCAAAGCAATGCAGCAATCGCCTCAGTGAACAGGCTGCGTGGATTGTGCGAAGAAATGTGAACCCGAGATCGCAGCCCAGGTCTTAAGCCCTAGGTCGTACAGCAGCGTTACAGTACGCGCAACACCCAAGCGCCGACGGTCAGGTCTCACGCTACCCGACGGCGCATTTCTCTAGGAGGTTCCCATGGCTACTTGGGGCGATAACGACAGCTGGTAGACCCTAGGGTTGCCCGTCGTCCACTGTAGGGCGACGGTGTGACGATCTATTGGGTAATTCCGTGACGAGCCATTAACGGGTCGATCGCGTCATTATCACGGAGGGGGCCCTCGAAAGGCGGGCCACCGGGTGCGCGACTGCGGCGCATTCGGTCCCGGGTTGGGGTACGCTCGCGTCATCTTGCAGACGCGATTAGAACTCCAAAAAGGAAACGACGCTGAGAGTTTCGGCGGACGCGTCCACCGGTAGATTAGGCGCGCGCCGACGCGCGCTGAGTCCGTCTGTTCGGTTGCTGGCCGCCGCGGGCATCTCCTTTTACGGTGACTGGCTGACGACGGTGGCGCTCGTGGTGCTGCTCTTCCGCCTCACCCACTCCCCGATCGGTCCGGCCGTCTACATGCTTGCGCGAGTCGCGCCGCGGCTGGTCGGGCCATTCCCCGGCGGTGCGCTGGCAGACCGCTACGGGCCGGCACGCATCGCCGCGGCATGCGCAGTCCTGCAAGCCGTCCTCACGGCGTCGATCATCGTGTTTGCGGAGAGCCGGCTCATCTGGCCAATCTTCGTGGTGGTCGCGCTTGCGCAATTCCTGAGCTCCGCAGCGCAGCCGTGCTACGCGGCGATGGTCCCGCGGGTGACCGGGGCGGCCGGGCTCGGGCGCATCCAGGGCGCCCTGGCCGCGCTGAACAGCTCCAGCATCATGGTCTCCCCCGCGATCGGGGCCCTCGTCCTCAATTTCACCGCGCCGGAGCTGCTCATCGGTATCGACGCCGGGACGTTCCTCGTGTCGGCAGCCCTCGTGGTCACCCTCGCCGGGGCGGACAATGCCACTTCGACGCCGGCGCTCAGCCCCGGACGCATGGCCGCCGGCGTGCCGATCGTGCTCCGCGATCCGATGCTTCGGTTCCTGGCAGCGGCGTATGTCTCCAACGCGGCCGCGGTAACGGCGCTCCAGGCGGTCCTGGTGGTTGCGGCCGCGAGCCGTTTCGGGCATGACACCATGGTCGGGTGGCTATATGCGTCAGTGGGCGCAGGGGCCCTCTTGGGCACGCTACCGGTGATGCGACGAACGCCCGCCCGGGTGGCGGCGCAATCCATCGTTCTCGGCACGGCGCTGGAACTCGTCCCGCTCGCCGCCTTCGCCTTCGTCACCGACCTGCCCGTGGCCATGGCACTCCTCTTCATCAGCGGTGCGGGGGCAACGCTGTACCAGACACGAGGGGCAGTCGGGCTGCAGCAACGTACACCGCGCGAACTGGTCGGGCGGACGAGCGCAGTGGTTCGTTTCGGGGGGTACCTCGGGATGCTGTTCGGGGCGATCGCGGCCGTCTCGCTGGTGCAGCCGCTGGGCTGGGAAGCGACCGTCCTGATCGTCTGCGCGGTCGGAGCGACGCTGCTGTTTGCGACCGCGGTCACCGAGGGACGCACTCCCGGTTGATCGCGCGGGCCGCCAGTCAGCGTTCAGCGAACGCACGCAAAGAATTGTGCAGATTCCAAGAACGCTTGTTAACCCCGCCCAAGCACCGCGAACGGAGCGAGCGGCGGCATCCCACCCTGTGCTGACCAACCCCGGCGGGCGTCGGGGTACCGGTGCCGCGGATCCATGGAGGCGGAAATGGCTGCAGGTACGGGCTGGGGCTGATCCCCGGACGTTGATTCCCGAGATCGCTCGGGATTGCTGAATCCGTTGGGTGCGACGCCGTGGGCATGCTCCACGGCGTCGTGCTTCGTTTCCCGGTCCCGCATCTGGAGTGGACATGCTGATCGATACGGCGCGGTTCTTTCCGCGAGCCGCTCGCAGCCGGACCAAGGCCGATCGTTCCGGCCGCCTGCTGCTGGGTGCCGGGATATCGACGTATGGCGACTGGCTGACCGTTGTCGCCCTCGCCGTCCTGCTCTTCGATCTCACCCACCGGCCCGAGGCGCCTGCGCTGTACATCCTGGCTCGGTTTGCGCCGCGAGTTCTTGGGACCAACCCTCGGTGGGTCGCTCAGCGACCGCTTCGGTCCGAGCCGGGTGGCGGGATGGGCGGCGCTTGGGCAGTGCGCGCTCACCGGCGGCATCGTCGTCTTCGCGAATACCGGGACGATCTGGGCGATCCTCGTTGCCGTGGCCTGCGCCGGCTTCCTGGGATCCGTGGCCCAGCCCGGATACTCGGCCTGCATCCCACGCGTCACCACCGCACCCCGGCTCCTGCGCGTGAACGCGATCTACAGCGGGCTCTACGAGTCGAGTGTGCTGGTTGCGCCGGTCATCGGCGCGCTCGTGTTGCCCTTCGTACAGCCGCAGCTGCTTGTCGCTGCTGATGCCGTCTCGTTCGGATTGGCAGCAGTGCTCGTGCTCTCCCTGCGCGTCGAGCCGGCGCCGGCCGGGCATTCCGAGACCGCCGAGCGCAAAAGCTCGACCGCTCTCGTGGCCCGCGACCCCATGCTTCGCTCTCTCGCGGCCTCCTTCTTCTGCAGCGCTGCCGCAATCACCGCGCTCCAGGCGGTGCTGGTCGTCGCCGCGGCCGACCGGTTCGGACGATCCATCGATGTGGGCTGGCTGTATGGGGCGGTCGGAGCCGGAGGCGTCGTTGGCAGCGCCGTGCTCTTGCGCTGGACCCCTCGCGCCATCGGCGCCCGCGGCATCGCCCTCGGCTTCCTGGTGGAGGTGATCCCGCTCGGACTCTTCGCGGTGGTCGGCGGCTTGGTTCCCGCCCTCGCGCTGCTGTTCGTCAGCACCGCCGCTGCCGCGCTGTATCAGACGCGGGGTCAGACAGCCCTGCAGCAGCGGGTCCCCGCCGAGTTGCTCGGCAGGGTCAACGGACTGATGCGCCTGCTCCTCTACGCGGGCATGCTCGCCGGAGCTGTGGCCGCGGTGGCGCTGGTGGAGCCGCTCGGCTGGAATGCGCTGGTGGTCGGATCGGCCGCAGCGGCCGTCGTCGCGTTCATCCCGGCATCGCTCACGTACCGCCGGGGACCACGGCGCCCCGACGAGGTCAACCTCGCCGGGACACCGATGGTGCTCGTGTCAAATCAGACCGCGACCGCCTCGCGTGCTTCCTTCTCGATCGGCAGGCCGACCGAGTTGCCCCACTCGCTCCACGACCCGTCGTAGTTGCTCACCCGGGGGAACCCGAGCAGGTAGGTGAGCACGAACCACGTGTGCGACGAACGCTCGCCGATCCGGCAGTACGTGATCACGGTCTTGTCGTCGGTGACGCCCTGTGCGGCATAGAGCTCACGGAGCGCGTCGGCCGGCTTGAAGGTGTCGTCGTCCTGGATGGCCTGGGCCCACGGAATGTTGGCCGCGCCGGGAATGTGTCCACTCCGCTGCGCGCCCTCGTTCGAATACTCCGGCGGTGCGGAGATCTCTCCCTTGAACTCGGCAGGCGAACGAACGTCGACCAGCGCACGTCCCTCGACGCCGAGGGCCTTCTCGACATCGCCGCGGAAGCTGCGAATCGAGGTGTCGGCATCGGCGGCCTTGTACGAGGTTGCCGCGAACGACGGGGTCTCCTCTGTGACCTCGCGTCCCTCATCGATCCACTTGCGTCGCCCGCCGTTGAGCAGACGAATGTCGGCGTGGCCGTAGATGCGGAAGGTCCAGAACGCGAACGCCGCGAACCAGTTGCGGAAATCGCCGTAGAGGACGAGTGTGGTGTCGGGGGTCGCGCCAACCTTCGAGAGCAGGTGCTCGAACTGCTCCTTGGAAAGGATGTCGCGGCGGATCGGGTCGTTGATGTCGCGCTTCCAGTCGACGAGCGTCGCGCCGGGGATGTGCCCCAACTCATACGCGGCCGACGGGTCGTAGTCCACTTCGAGCACCCGCACCTGCGGGTCGGTGAGGTGACTGGCCAGCCAATCGGTGGTGACCAGGACCTCCGGATGGGCGTATTCGGTCATGAGGAAATGCTCCTGTTGGTGTTGGCTGATCCTGAGCGGCGTAGCGCCGCGCGGTTGCGAGATATCGGACGCGGGCGGGGTGCCGTCGCGTGCCCGGACTTCACGTGGCCTAGGCTGGACAGCTTGCCCTGTCAGACCGGCAGCGTCCCCAGTCGAGCCAGCGACGGCGTGTCAGCCGTGGTGTCTCGTCCATATGTGACCGCGATGGTATTGAATCCCGACCGCGGAAGTCAAGTTTCCACGGCGGCTCAACCTGACCCACTACCCGGCGGCCGTTCGCCGAGCCAGCAGGTAGGCCCGGGTCGTCTGCACCTCGATGTCCGGGTAGGGAGCCCGGAGCAGGCGCGCCTCGAGCGTGAACCCGGCAACCGCCATCTCCGCCGCGATCCAGCCGGCATCGAAGAAACGGAAGTCCATGTCCACGCCTACGCCGAGCATCTCGTCGGAGTGCACCGTTTCATCGCCATGCTCGCCCACGTGGACGGCGATCAGGAGCAACCCGCCGTCCACGAGCGTGCGGTGGAACTCGCGCAGTGCGGCTCGGACCTCGGCGTCGCTGGTGAGGTGGATGATCGAGTAGAAAGCGATCAGCCCCTGCCACCGGGCGTCGGCAGCCGCAAGCGCAGTCATCGTTCCAACCTCGAAGGTGAGATCGGGAAAGAGCTTCCGCGCCCTCGCCACCATCGCCGGCGACAGATCGATGCCGGTAACCGCGAGCCCCAGGCCTGAAAGAAACGCGCCGACATGTCCGGGCCCGCATCCGGCATCGCAGACGGACGCCCCGGCACCGAATCGCTCCTGGAGCTGGTCGGCGAACGCGGTCAGCAAGGCTCGATCCAGCGGCTTGTGGCGCAATTCGTCGAGAACGCGGTCGATATAGGCGTCGGCGACCGCGTCATAGCTGACACGGACACGTGACTGATGGCTCGACGCGGCCCCGATGCCTGTTATGTTCGCCGCCTCATGCGCCCTTGGACCGCCCGCGCCCTCGCCGTCGGCGTCGACGCGCTGTGCCTCGCGATCTTCGTGGCCCTCGGCAGGGCCAGTCACGACATCTCCTCGGGGATTGACTGGTATCTCACGGTGCTCTGGCCGTTCCTGGTCGGCTGGTTCGTGGTCGCCTTCGTGCTCCAGCTGTATAGGGCGCCGCTCGATCGATGGGTGGTCCTCGCCTGCACGTGGATCCTGGGAAGCACCATCGGCCTCGTGCTCCGGGCGACGGTCACCCATCGGAGCACACCGCTCTCATTCATCATCGTGACGCTGATCTTCATCGGCCTCACCACCTTCGGGTGGCGGCTGTTCGTGCACGGGCTCGGGTGGGTGCGCAGCCGAGAATCGAACTCCCCTCGGTTCAGCTGATCACCCGGCGGCGGAAGTTGCGCGTCCCCGTCCACAGGAACAAGGCGCTGAACGCGAGCAGCACCGGGTAGACGACCCACAGCGACATGTGCGGCGCGGTGGTCAACGCGCCCCGCATCCCCTCATTGATGTAGATGAGCGGATTGACGAGGACGAGGACCTGCAGCCAATGGAAGTTGCCGATCGTCACGGGAGCGAGCGTCGTCCACGAGTAGTACGTGCCTCCGAGGAACGTCAGCGGCAGGATGATGATCCCGAAGAGCAGCGGGACCGTCCGCGGGTCGAAGATCGTCCCGAAGGTGAGCCCCAGCGATGAGCAGGTGATGCAGCCGAGTGGGATGAGGGTGATCAGTTCCAGCCAGTTGACCCGGAGGTTGATGTGCACGCCGCTCGCGTGGACGACCGCCGCGATCGGGAAGACGATTGCCGCCGCGAGCAGTCCCTGGATGGCGCCGAAGAGCACCTTCTCCATTGCCACCAGCGATACCGGCAGCGGCGCCAGGACGCGGTCCTCGATCTCCTTGGTGTAGCCGAACTCCTGGACCATCGGCAGTGCCACCGCCTGGATGCCCTGGAACATGATCGACAGCCCCACGACGCCGGCCACGAGGATGGTCGCGAAGGCGGACTCCCCTGCCGCGCCGTGTCCTCCGCCGATGCCCTGCCCGATGGTCGGGAAGACATAGAGGAAGACGAAGCAGAGCAGGAACGGCTGGATCACCGTGCGCGGGATGAATTCGCGGAGGCGCTTCTTCAGCACCACGAGGTCGCGAACCAGCAGTGCGCCGAAGGCGATGCGCGACGAGGTGAGCGACGACCGGAGTGGCGGCAGTGCCGGAGCGGAGACGGTCTGGGTTGGGGCGGCTGTGACCGTGGTCATTCGCGAAGCTCCTTGCCGGTCAGATTGATGAACACGGTCTCGAGGTTGGGCTCGGTGACCTGAACGTCGCGCACCGTGAATCCCGCGCCCTCCGCACTGTCGATGACGCGCAGGAGCACCCGGTCGGTGCCGCGGACGGCGAGCTGCACGGAGCCCTTGCGATTCACGGCTGACTCCACGCCGGCGACATCCTGGCGAAGCCGCGCCGCCAGCGACTCGAGGTCGCCTTCGGCGGTGACCGTCACGAGGGTGTCAGCGCCGACCGTCTCCTTGAGCCGAGCCGGCGTGTCGAGGGCGAGGATCCGGCCGTGGTCCATGATCCCGATCCGGTTGCAGAGGCTGTCGGCCTCCTCCATGTTGTGCGTGGTCAGCAGGACGGTCTGCCCGCCGGTGTGCAACTCACCGAGGATCTCCCAGAGCGCGATCCGGCTCTGAGGATCGAGACCGGCGGTCGGCTCATCAAGAAAGAGCACCGCCGGGTTGTGCAGGATCGCCCGGGCGACCATGAGGCGCTGGGCCAGGCCGCCGGAGAGCGCCATCACCGGAGCCTTGGCCCGCTCAGTGAGCCGGAAGCGAACGAGCATCTCGTCCGCAGCGGCACGAGACGCTCGCGACCCCATTCCGAAGAAGCGGCCGTGAAAATACAGGTTCTCCCAGACGGTGAGCGCTCGGTCGAGCGTGTTGGTCTGGGGCACCACGCCGATCAGCTGCTTGGCCACCGCGGGGTGAGCAACCACGTCGACATCGCCGACGAAGGCCTGGCCATGGGTGGGGATCGTCCGCGTGGTGAGCATGCTCGCCGTGGTGGTCTTCCCCGCTCCGTTGGGGCCGAGCAGTCCGAAGATCTCCCCCTGGAAAACGGTGAGATTGAGGCTGTCGACCGCCTTGACGGTTCCCGTGTAGATCTTGGTGAGCTCCACCGTGCGGATCACGGCCGGGCGCTCGCCGAGAACGGTCGGAGCGATGACTGGATCAGCGGGAAGGGTTGCTGTCATTGCCGGCCACGATATACCGACACCTGCCGATGACCGGTTTGCCGGTTGGCCGGGCAGGTCGAGCGTTTCAGGAGCACGCCGCAACGATATATCGCGAGCCGTCGCGCTGTCAAGGCCACCCGAGTGGCCGCCCGACCTGCCCCTACACTCCGTCCATGGCCGGCGTGATTCTTCTGCTCGTCCTCGCCGTCGGCGCCGGCGCGCTGATCCTCTGGGGCATCCGGCTGCCACCCACCCGGCCGCGTCCGGGCAGCCGATATCGAGGCCCGACATTCATGTCCGTCGATCGCAAGCTCAAGCGCCGCAAGCCGCCGGACTGACGGCCGCGGTCACTCCCGGAGCTGGAACGGCACCGACGTCACCACCACCCCGGGGTGATGCAGGAGCGCGAGCTTGAAGGCGAGCTCCGACTGGTTGTGAAGCAGCACCTGGTACCAGGCCTTCGGCAGGATGTCGGGCAGGACCACGGTCACCGTCGCGTCTCCCTCGCGATGACATGCATCGATCACCTCGATCACCGGGCTGATGAGCTCACGGTACGGAGAGGTGATCAGGCGGAGCTCCACGTCGGGCGCCCACGCCTTCCACCGTTCGGGCAGCGTCGCGTCCCGCTTGCCGTCGGTGTCGACCTTCACGTGCACCGCGGTGATCCGGTCCGCGGTCGTGATGCTCAGGGCGTAGTCGACTGCGGCGGCGGTCGCGGCGTTGAGGTCGTTCACCGGCACGATGACGCGCTGTTTGCCGAACTCGATGGCGCTTCGGCACCACCGCGAGCTCCCGGCGAGCATGCGCATAGTGGCGGTGAATCGCCCAGAAGCTGAACGAGAGCAGGGGCACGAGGACGAGCACGATCCACGCTCCCTCGAGAAACTTCGTGCTCGCGACGATGACCGCGACCACTGCCGTCGTCACCGCTCCGGCGGCGTTGATCGCCAGCTTCACATGCCGGCGCCGCTCCTTGCTGTGCAGCCAGTGCACCACCATGCCGGTTTGCGACAGCGTGAAGCAGATGAACACGCCCACCGCATACAGCGGGATGAGCGCGTGCGTCGTCCCGCCGAAGACGATCACCAGCACGATCGCGAGCGCGCCGATGATGAGAATGCCGTTCGAGTACGCCAGCTTGAGACCGCGATGGCTGAACTGATGCGGGAAATAATCGTCGCGTGACATCACTGCCGCGAGCCGCGGGAATCCGTTGAAGGACGTGTTGGCGGCGAGCAGCAGGATGGCGGCCGAGGAGACTTGCACGATGTAGAAGAGCGGGCTGTTCGGCGCCATCGCCTGTCCGATCTGGGCAATCACGTTGGCCTGGTCATTGGGCACGGCACCGATGCTCCGCCCGAGCAGCGCGACGCCGAGGAACAGCGCGCCAAGCATGCATGCGAGAACTGTCAACGTCCGCGCCGCATTGCGTGACTCCGGCGGCTCGAATGCCGGGACGCCGTTGGCGATCGCTTCGACGCCGGTCATCGCAGTGCATCCACCGGCAAAGGCGCGCAGAACGAGAAAGACACTCACCCCTTCGCTGGCGGCCGGGATGGTATGGAGTTGATGGGGCGGGTTGCCGGTCGCGATCCGAAACGCTGCGTAGAGCAGCAGCCCGGCGAGCGAGATCACGAAAACGTAGGTCGGCAGGATGAATGCCGCGCCCGCCTCGCGCACACCGCGAAGGTTGATGACGATCAGCGCCACGATCGCGACGACGTCGATCACCACCCGATAGGGATTGATGGCCGGCGCGAATGCGATCAATGCCGCAACCCCCGCGGTCACCGACACCGCAACGGTGGTCAGATAGTCGACCATCAGCGACCCGGCTGCGATCAATCCCGCGGTGCGACCGAGGTTCCGGCTCGCCACGGTGAACGAGCCACCGCCGTTGGGATAGGCATGAATGGTCTGGCGGTAGGAGATGACGACAATCGCCAGCAACAGGGTGATCGCCACCGCGATCGGTATGTCGAATGCAACGCCGGCCGTGCCCGCGAGCAGCAGCACATAGAGGATCTCGTCCGGCCCGTACGCGACCGAAGAGAGCGCGTCGAGACCGAACGCGCCGATGGCCGCGGTCTTGGTCAGGCGCTCGTGCTGCTGTGCGGAACTGGCCAGCGGGCGTCCCAGCAGGGCCCGACCCAGAACTCGCATCCGGCGGGATTATCACACGCGCAGCACAGAGGAACCGCGAGTCGCGCCTCGCGGTCCCTCCGATCAGTAGCTGCGCGGAGGTCAGTCGCTCGGTATGCCGCTCGCGGGTGGCGACGACGCCGCACCCGAGTAGGTGTTGATGGCACCAGATGCCGTGTCATCGGTGGTCTCAACGGGTCCGAGCGTGGTGAGGTTGCCGGTCGCATCGACCGTCACCATCTGCACGCCCGTGAAGCCGTTGTGGTCACTCGATGAATACGCGTACGGCGTGAGCCCGGGGCCGTCGGTCCAGTGGCTGTTCTGGATGGCGGCGATGATGCTCGCCCTGGTCGGGTTCTGGCCGGCAGCCTTGAGCGCCTGCACGAACGTGAACGCCTCCGCCATGCCGTACTCGACGTTGCCGTCCCAGGGGAGCGACGGTGCGTAGGTGGACTCGATGCTTTTGAACAGAGTCACCCACGGATTGCTCGAGTCCGTGATCAGCGGGAGGTAGGCGTCGCTGATCGTTCCCCCGATCAGGCCCGCGGGCAGCTTCTTGCCGAGCGACCCGCCGGTGAGGATGCCGGCGAGGGTGGGCGGATCGGCGCCGACGTTGCTCACCACGAACTGAGCGCTGTACTTGAGCCCGGCGGCACTCGCCTCAGCGATCGCTGTGAAGAGCGGCACCGAGAAGCTCACGATCACCTGGACTCCCTGCGCCTGGAGACCCGCGATCGCCGCGCCGACCGCCATCGCGCCGGCGGCCGTCGGCGTGTAGTACGCGGGCGTTGAATCAACGTTGAGCCCCTTGCCCTGCAGCGCATCCATGACTCCCGCAAAACCGTCGGCGCCGAACTCGTCGTTGGGTCCCTGCAGGAAGAAGCCGATCTTCTTGCTGGCGAAGTTCTGCGCGATGTACTGCCCGAGGATCTTGCCTTCGATGGTGTAGTTCGGCTGCCACCCGAAGGTCTCCGGGTATTGCGAGGTGTTGTTCCAGCAGTTGCACCCTGAGGCGACGAAGAGATCGGGCACCTTGCTGCTGTTGAGGTAGTTCACCACCGACAGGTGGGTCGGCGTGCCCAGCGCCTGGAACATGGCGAAGACGTTGTCCTGCAGCACCAGCTTGCGTGTCTGCGTCGCGGTGCTCGTGGGGTTGTACTGGTCGTCGAGGTAGATGTAGTTGATCTTCCGGCCGTTGACGCCGCCATGAGCGTTGACGTACTTGAAATACGCGTTGGCGGCGGGCGCGATCTCCGAGTACCCGGGCGCGGCAGGCCCGGTGAGCGGCTGCGTGCTCCCAATGGTCACCTGGGTCGCGGTGATCCCGGGAGCCGAGGCGGTGTTCGACGTGGAACCGGAACTGGCGCTGCCGCACGCGGCGGTCAGCAACGCTGCCGCCCCGCCGACGGCAGCCACCGCCCAGGTCCTCGATCTACTGATCTCTGGTCGCATGCGAGTGCTCCTTCTGTTGATGACGGCCGTTTGCTGGAGTCATTGAGACGGCGATTCGGGTGCGGCAGGCAGCGCCGTGGGGCCGCGGTTCGAGCGAATGAGTCGCGTCGCGCCGCGCGCGATGGACCCAATCCCACCGGCGATCCCGCGCGGGAACACGAGAATCGCGACGATGAGCACGATGCCGTAGATCGCGAGTGGCACATTGTTGGCCACGTTACTCGAGAGATTGAGGCTGCTCGCGAATCCACTGGTCCACACCGGCAGGTACACGAGGATGAACGAGCCGATCACGGCGCCGGCGAGGCTCCCGAGGCCTCCGATGACGATCGCCGTGAGCAGCGACAGCGACAGGTTCAGCGTGAATCCGCTCGGGGAAGTGACGGTCACCCAGTACGCGAACAGCGATCCGGCGAGGCCGGCGCACGCCGCGCTGATCATGTATGCGAGCACCTGCGTGCGTGCGACATCGATACCCGACAGGCGGGCGGCCACCTCGTTGTCGCGCACCATGCGAAACCGCCTTCCGGTCGCGCCGCGCACCAGGTTGGCCAGCACGAAGAATGTGATCACGGCGGCGGCAAGGGTAATCCACGCGAGCCACTGTTCCGGTGAGAAATCCGCGCCGAGGAAGGCCGGCGGCGTCGGCGTCGGAACGTTGAGCCCTTGGTTGCCGCCGAACACGCTCGCGAAGTGCGATGGCACCTGCGGCAGGGCGACGGCGAGCGCCAGGGTCGCGCCCGCGAGATACGGGCCGCGAAGCCGTGCCCCCGCGATACCGACGATCGCGCCGGCGATCCCGGTGGTCGCTATCGACGCCAGCAGCATCAGGATGAGCGGCAGATCGGGATGCCATGTGAGCAGCACCGACGTCGTGTAGGCGCCGATCATCATCAGCGCGCCGTGCCCGAGCGAGACCTGACCGTTGATACCGGTGAGCACCGTCAACCCGGCCGTGCAGATTGCGTAGATCGCCACCTCGGTGACGTTGTAATTGGTGTACGGATCGAAGACGAAAGACGTGAGCACCAGCAGGAGCGCGGCAAGCCCGAGGAAGAAGAGTCCGTGCCGTACCAGCGTCGAGTTGCGCAGCACTGTCGTCATACCTGGCGTTGGGTCCCAAAGCTGAACAAACCCCGGGGACGGAGCATGAGCACCACGATGAGGATCACGAAACCACCGAGCGGTGCGAGATCCGAGCCGATGTACCCGCTGACGTAGCTGAGCGCAAGCCCGACGCCGACCGCTCCGGCCACCGCACCGGCCGGACTCTCGAGACCACCGATGATGGCGCCGGTGAACCCGAAGACCAGCACCTCATCCATGTTGCTCGGATAGAGATACACGGACGGCGCTGCCAGCATGCCGGCGAGCGCGCCGAGCAGTGCGGCAAGTGCCCAGCCGAGCGTCAGCATCCGTCCGACACTAATACCGAGGATGCGCGCGATCTCCGGGTTGAATGCCGCGGCGCGCATTCGTAGCCCCAACGTGGTGCGCTGAAACACGAGAAACAGCAGCAGCATCGCGACCAGGACGGCGCCGACGGTGAAGAGATCGAACGGCGAGAAGTCGAGCGTGGTCCCTCCGGCCACCAGATCGATGTTCGACACCGGCGTGGGGAACGACTGTGTCTGGCCGCCGAAGAGCATCGGTGCGATGGCCTCGAGGAGGATGAGCACCCCGAGGCTCAGGATCACGGCGTTGAGCGGCGGTCGCGACTCCACCGGCCGCACCAGGATGCGCTCGGTGGCAGCGCCGATCACGAGTCCGGCGGCGAGTGCGACCACGAACCCGAGCCAGTACGGGGCGCCGTGCCGGATCACGATGAGCGCGATATAGGTCGTGAACATCGCCATCGCGCCCTGCGCGTAATTGATGATCCGGGTCGCGCGCCAGATCATCACCAGCGCGAGCGCCACCGCCGCGTAGACCGCTCCATTGGTGATGCCGTCGACGGTGTAGATCACAAACAGGCGCACGGTCAGAATCCCAGGTACGCGTGACGCAGCGCGTCGTCGCCGGCGAGTCGCTCCGCGCTGTCCCGCAGCTCGACCCTGCCGAGCGACAGCACGATCGCCTGGTCTGCTACCGAGAGTGCGGAGCGAGCGTTCTGCTCGATGAGCAGCACGCTCAGCTTCAGCTCGGCGACCATCGTGACAAGCTGCCGCATGATCTGGGCGAGCAGACCGCCGGCGAGTCCGAGCGACGGCTCGTCGAGCAGCAGTGCCGTGGGACGGGCGACCATGGCCCGACCGATCGAGAGCATCTGACGCTCACCCCCGCTGAGGTTCGACGCATGCACGCTGCGACGCACGCGCAGCGGTGGAAAGAGCTCATACGCCTCTTCGATCGCGAGGCGTTGATCTGCCCGGTTGCGCCGCCAGAGGCCACCGAGAGTCAGGTTCTCCTCCACTGTCAACTCGCTCACGATGCCGTGCCCTTCGGGCACGTGGCCCACACCGAGGCGAGCGATCGCCTCAGGCGAGCGGCCGACCAGCTGATGCGTGCCGAGCATCACCGAGCCGTGGCGGGGCTTGACGAGACCGGAGATGGCGCGAACCAGCGTCGTCTTGCCGGCGCCGTTGGCTCCCAGCACCGCGGTGATGCTGCCCTCGGGTACCGACAGCGACACGTTCTCGAGCGCGACGACCCCTCCGTACGCAACGGTGAGGTCGCTGATCTCAAGCATGGGCGACCTTCTGACCGAGGTACGCATTGGCGACGTCGCTGTTGGCGCGAATCTCCGCCGGCGTGCCGGATGCAATCACCTGTCCGAGATTGAGCACGGTGATGCTGTCGCTGACCGCCATCACCATGTCGACGTGGTGCTCGACCAGCGCGATCGCCATCCGCGTCCGCAGCGAGCGCAGCAGGTCGATGAGCTCGTTGACATCGGTGGCGGACAGGCCGCTCGCGGGTTCGTCGAGCAGCAGCAGCGACGGGTGGGCCATCAGCGCTCGCGCGAGGATCACCCGCTTCTGGATCCCGTGCGGGAGGGCACCAGGGTAGGTGCCTGCACGATCGGCGACGCCGAGCTCGCCGAGGGTGGCGATCGCCTCGTCGCGAAGCGCGTCAGCGCGCCGGTCGGCACCGGGCAACGCGAGCAGGTCGGAGGCTAGGCGGGTGCGTGACGGCGCCCCCGCGACCACGTTCTCGAGGACGGTGAGCGTCGGCCAGAGCCCGAGCCCCTGGAGCGTCCTCGCGATGCCCATGTGCGCCAGGCGCCACGCCGGGACGCCGAGGAGCGACTGTCCCTTGTAGGTGATGGTTCCCCCGGCTGGCGACGCGAATCGCGAGACGGCGTTGAAGAGCGTCGTCTTGCCCGCGCCGTTCGGCCCGATGACGCCGACGATCTGGTTGGCGCGGACCGTCAGCGAGACGCCGTCGAGAGCGACCACGCCTTCGAAGCGCACATCGATCCCGGCAACCTCGAGCACAGCAGGCGCCGCTTCGGGTATCTCCGCGGACACGCTACAGCGACCCGTTCAACCCCATAAGTGCCCGCAGGGTACAGCGATCACAAGACCTCTGCCGTGTTCCTGGCCGGGGATGCTTATACCTACGCGATGAGCGCGGGGCGCACCTGCTCGAAGACCTTGACGACTGTGGATGCTCCGCCACGATGCTTCGCCTCGTAGAGGGCCGCGTCCGCGGTTCCCTGGACGAGCCCGGTGTCGGACCCCGGAGCTGCGACGCAGCCACCGATGCTCAGCCGCGGAGCTCCGCTCGGAAGCCGAATGTGACTCAGCGCATTGTGGATGCTGCCGGCGAGCCTCTCGACGCCATCGCTGGTCGCGTCGAGCATGAGCACCGAGAACTCGTCGCCACCCACTCGCGCGACGGTGTCCCCCTTGCGCGCCAGCGATGCGATCGCCGAGGCCACCGCGACGATCACCGCGTCGCCGGCGGGGTGGCCGAACCGGTCGTTGACACCCTTGAGGTCGTCCAGATCGGCGGCGATGAAAGCGAACGGCAGCCGATCCGGCAGGCGCGCAAACGCACGCTCCAGCTCCCGCCGGTTGGCAAGCTTGGTCAGGGGGTCGGTGAGCGCCTGCTCCTCGACGACCTGATGCGCCGCCGCATTCGTGAGCGCCATCTCGGTGAGGCTGCCGATCAGGCGGACACGCTCGAACACACCGGGTTGGATCGCCTCGCCGCGCCCCGAAACACTCAGGATTCCGGTGAGCTTTCCGTGCAGGTTGATCGGGACGTAGGCGCCATGGGTGACGCCAAACTTTTCGAGGACCGCGCGCACCGCCGGTCCGCACTTGTCGAGGACCAGGGGACCATTGACAGCGTGGCCGGTCGCGATCACCGCACACGCCATGGGGTGCTCCGCGATGGGCAGGCGCACCTCGGCGGCACTCATGCCTGTGGGATCACTGTCCGTCACGATCGTCAGCATCTCGCCTTCCACCGCGAAGTACTGCCCTCGGCGCGCCGAGATCCGGAACGAAGACGTCAGGTCCGTCGCCAGGCGGGTCGCGTTCTGGATGACCTCCGAAGGGTCGAGTGACGCCGTCAGCGACCGGGTCGCCTCGGCCACGACAGCGCTCTGTCGTGCTTCCTCTCGTGCGTCGTCGACGGTCGACTGCAGGCGGCTCCGGAGCGCGTGCGCCGCGAAGCTGATCAAGCACAGGAGAGCGACCCAGAAAACGAGCAGCCGGGTCAGCACGAGCCCGTCGTCGTGGTTGGACAGCCCGATCAGCGCCATGACGAGGCCGCTCGCCGGGATCAGCACGTACGACTCCCACTTGGCGCCATAGAAGGCGGAGAACAGCACCGGCAGGAGCAGCAGCGAACCAAGCCCGGTCGACGACGCCGCGGAATGGATCAGGCAGCCGATTCCGAGCGTGGCGACCAGGAGCGGGACAACCCGGAACCACTCCGGCACGCGCGACCAGGGCGTGGCCAGACGAAGCACCGCCACAAACGCGGCGAAGCCGAGGGCTGCGACATACCACCCCGGCCGCTGTGGGCCTGAGGGGATCAGCACGCTCGCAAAAGCGAGAACCTGGATGCCCCAGAAAAGCAGCAGGCTCTCGTGGGGTCTGCGGAGCTCGCGCGGCTCCGGAGCGACGGTCTGGTCGGCCACCAGTGGATGGTAGGAAGGTATGTGCGGCCGCTAAACCGGTCCAGCACGGTTGTTACCGGGCCGCATCACGCTGCGACAGTCGGCGCTGTCGACTTATCTCGTTCGGGCTCGCTGCCCGAACGAGCTCAGATCAGCGGATCGCGACCAGGACCCGATTGGCGAGATGCTGCCAGAGTGTCCCAACCTCGACAAAGCCCGCCGAGAACAGGGCCGCGCTGTGGAATTCGTAGCTGTGGGCCTCGTCCTCGTGGGGGTGCGTATGCCAGCGCTGCTCGCGTTCGGCGACCTCACGCGCGAGCGCCGGCTCCGCCACCGCGGCTTCCCACCACGCGTCGTAATCCTCGGCACCCTCGGGAGCGTCGGGCCATTCCGGCCGGACCTGCCGGGCGCCCGCGGCGATCGTGCGTTGATCGTGGTCGAAGTCGAGGCGGTCACCGTCCAGGAACACCGCCCCCGGACGGAGGACCGTGGCAAGCGCCTGGTACAGGTGTACCAGTTGCTCGAGGCTGAGCCAGTGCAGGGCGGTCGTTGAGACCGCCGCGTCGTAGGGACCCGGAGATGGCAGCGCACCGACCCAGTCGGCGCGCAGGTCGGCGTCGACGAATTGCAGCTGGTGCCTACTCCCGAGGGCGTTGCGACCGATGGCCAGGAGTACCGGGTCGGCGTCGATCGCCACGACGCTTGCGCCGGGGATCCGATCCAGAATCCGAGCGCTCAGCGATCCAGGCCCGCAGCCCAGGTCCAGCACCCGCGGTTCGGGTCCGGCGAATGCTGCCACAGCGTCGACCATGGCAGTGAAGCGTTCCTCGCGGTCGGGAATGTGACGCTGCTGCTGTGCGTCCCATCGCGCCAACCAGCTCGTGAAGTCAGTGGCGACGTGCTGTGTGCTCATCTCGTCGGTAGCTGTACCACATCACATCGCGGGCAGCGCCGGAAGCCGGAGCATGATCGCCGTGCCCTCGGCCGGCGTGCTGGTGGCGCTCACCGACCCACCGTGTGCCTCGACCACATCGCGAGCGATCGCCAGTCCGAGTCCCGAACCGGACGATGCCGGGTCCTTCACAAATCGATCGAAGATGCGCGGGAGCAGGTCCGCGGGAATGCCCGTTCCATCATCGCGGACGGTCAGGAGGATCCAACCGTCCGATGCGACTCCTTCGACGCGGATGGTGCCGCCTGCCCGTGAGTGCGCGAGCGCGTTGCTGACGAGGTTGCCCAGAACTCCGCGCAGCCTTCCCGGGTCGGCATCGAACGCCGGGAGGTCCGCATCCACGTGCTCGGTCAACTGCACGCCGGCAGCTCTCGCCTCGGCGGCGAAGGCGCTCAGTGTCTCGTTCACGAAGACGGCGACGTCCACCGGCTCGCGATGGAGCCGGAGCGTGCCACTCTCCGCCAGGGTCAGCGTGCCGAGGTCGTTGACGAGCATCTCCAGCGTCTCGGTCGCGCTCACGATCGGGGCCATGTGCTCGGCATCCGCCGGGTAGACGCCGTCCGTGATCGCCTCCGCCTGACCACGAATGATTGAAAGCGGTGTTCGGAACTCGTGCGCGATATCCGCGAGCACCGAGCGGCGCCGAGTCTCCTCAGCCTCCAGCTGGCCGCTCATCGCGTTCATCGCGCGTGCCAGGGAGCGAAGACCGGACGGTCCGCGTACGGGGACGCGCGCCGAGAGGTCGCCCGCCTCGATGCGGTGAGCGCCGTCGATGAGCGCCTCCACGGGTGGGGCGAGACGGCGGAGGACGAGGATCGCAACCACCACCGCGATGCCACCGAGCACGAGTGCGGTGACCGCCACCGCGGTGTCGAACGGAGCCGAGTTGACGGCGCCAAAGGCGCTGAGCAGCAACCAGACCACGCCGAAGATGGCAGTGACCAACACCAGCAGGACGGCGCCGACGAAGCATCCGATGCGTCGCACGATCCGCCGCCCCTGACGCCGCCAGTTCGGGCCGGCCGACCATGGCCCGGCCTCGCCTTCGGGCCACCACGGCGGGCGGCGGCCTTCACCTCTCCTCCACGGTGGCCCGCTGTTCACGCCTCGCCGTCCACCAGGCGATAGCCCACACCGAAGACCGTCTGCAGGTGGTGTGGCGACCGCGGATCCTTCTCGATCTTGCGGCGGATGTTCTTCACGTGCGCGTCGATGGCACGTTCGTACGACTCGACCGCAACACCGTGGACCGAATCGAGCAATTGCGCGCGGGTGAAGACACGACCCGGCTGCCGCGCCATATGGAGGAGCAGCTGGAACTCCGTTGCGGTCAGGACCGCATCGCGGCCGTCCACCTGCACCTCCATCCGGGGGACGTCGAGGACGATGGAGCCACCAACACGGACGATGTCGTCGCGCATTGCGGCGGTCTGAGCACGGCGCAGCACCGCCCGGACTCGAGCGACGATCTCTCGCGCGCTGAACGGCTTGGTGACGTAGTCATCTGCGCCGAGCTCGAGGCCCGCGACGCGGTCCGCCTCCTCGGTTCGCGCGGTGAGCATGATGATCGGCACGTCGCCGGCGCGGCGCATCGCTCGCGCAACATCGAGGCCGTCCATGAGCGGCAACGTGAGATCGAGGATGACAAGGTCCGGCCGCTCTCGCGTGAAGAGCCGCAGCGCCTCCTCGCCATTTGCCGCTGCCGACACATCGAATCCCGCACGCTCGAGATAGTCTCGAACCAGACGCACGATCGCCGGCTCATCGTCGACGATCAGCACCCTGGTCATTGCGAGGCCATCCTAGGGCCGGCGTGGGGCGGCAAGTGGCCGCCCCGTGTCGATCATCAGACCGATTGCGTCGCCGGTGTGGACGCCTCGGAGTCCGAGGTCTTATGGCCCGCGCCTTGGCACCCACCACCCGAGCCCCGGCCGTGTGCGCCAAAAGCGCTCGGCCCGAAGCCCGGACGGTTCCAGCGCCGCGGCGTCAGCCCAAGTACCCGCGGCAGTACCAGGGTGCCGACGAATGTGATCGCGATGAAGCCCGGATTGTGAGTGGTGATGCCCACCGCCGTCGCAGCCCCGATTGCGACCAGTCCCCAGGCGGCGCGTCCTGCACGATACATGTCGATTCTCCTTATGGAGGGTGAACGGTACGAACATCACTCTCGGCAGGAGGTGTGAATAAAGTGTGAAGCCGCGACGGAGATCTCGCGCGTCACACCGCGCTGGGGCTAGGGGATTCTTATCAGCTGCTCAGCCCGTTGCTGATGTTCGAGAAGACGTTGTTGATCCGCTTGCCCACCGTGGACAGGATGACGATCACCACCACTGCGATGAGCACGAGGATCAACGCGTACTCAACCATTCCCTGGCCACTCTCGGGGCGCTTCTGGAGCCGCGTGATCTCTTCACGTGCGAACTCGCGGCAACGAATGAAAAGGTACTCCATGGCTCGCTCCTGTCTGCATTTCTCCGGCACTTCGGCGTTGATTCCACGGTGACCGGCGAGCCTGAATGTCACCCGAACGGAACGTCACATGCCCCTGGTTGAAACTTCACGATCCGGTAACGACGCTGCAGCCATCGCCTCACGGTTCAGAGGCCGTACGCTGTCGGGCGACGTGCCGAGTGCCCTAGCCGAGACGCTGGCGGTCCTGCTCCTTGTCGCGACCCTGGGCTGCGCCATCGTCCGTCCGCGAGGCCTGCCCGAAGCCGTCGTCGCCGTTCCGGCCGCCGGGTTGCTCCTGCTGCTCGGCGTGCTACCGCTTGGTCAGGCAGGCACCGAGGCGCGAAGCCTCGCTCCCACGGTGGGATTTCTCGCAGCGGTGCTCGTGCTCGCCAACCTCTGCGATCGATACGGCTTGTTTGCAGCAGCCGGCTCGTGGATGGCGTCGGGTTCACGCGGCCGGCCGGTATCCCTCCTCGCCCTCGTCTTCGCGGTGGCGAGCCTCGTCACCGCCGTGCTCAGCCTCGATGCCACCGTCGTGCTGCTCACGCCGGTCGTCTTCGCAACTGTGGCCCGGCTGCGCCTGCGCGCCAAGCCGCACGTCTACGCATGCACGCATCTGGCCAACTCGGCCTCGCTCCTGCTGCCCGTGTCGAACCTCACCAACCTGCTGGCGTTCAGCGCAAGTGGGCTGTCATTCGCGCGCTTCGGCGCAACCATGGCCCTGCCATGGCTCGTCGCGATCGGGGTCGAATGGCTGGTCCTGCGACGATTCTTCGCCACCGATCTCGTCGGCCACGGTGAGACCAAGGACGTGAAACCGTTGCCCGTTCCGGTCTTTGCGGCGACGGTACTGGTGATGACTCTGGCCGGGTTCTTCGTCACCTCCGCCCTCAGTGTCAGTCCGGCGTTTGCGGCGCTCGCCGGTGCGCTGATCCTTGCGGTGCCGGCCGTCGTGCAGCATCGGATCACCGTCCGGGAGGTGGTTCGGTCAATCGATATCCCCTTTCTCGCGTTCGTGCTGGCACTCGGTCTCGTGGTCAAAGCGATCTCCCTCCACGGACTCGGCGGTGTCGTGACCCACCTGGTGCCGGGCGGCAGCGGGCTCGGATCACTGCTGGTCATCGCGGTGGTCGCCGCAGTGCTCGCGAACCTCATCAACAACCTGCCGGCGGCGCTCCTGCTGCTCCCGGCCGTCGCAGGGGCTGGAACGGGGCCGGTGCTCGCGGTGCTCATCGGGGTCAACACCGGCCCGAATCTCACCTATGTCGGATCCCTTGCCACGTTGCTCTGGCGGCGCATCCTGATCCGCCGCGGCGAGGAACTTCCGATCGGCGAGTTCCTGCGCCTCGGGGCACTCACCGTGCCGCCGGTCCTGATCACCACAACCGTCGCGCTGTGGATCTCCCTGCGCGTGGTGGGTTAATGGCGGCCATGCGCATTGTCATCTGGGTGGTCGAAGGCACCTGGCAGGGTTGCGTCGATGCCGCCACGCAGAACTTTCCCGCGGACTCGGATTTCACGTTGCTCCACGTCACTGACTCGGACGTCACCGAGGCTGCGGATGCAGCCGCGATCGGCCTCTTCGGGCGCGGCTTTCCCGGCCGAAACCCCAATCGCCGCTACGAGGACGTCGCCGACGACGAGGCCGTGCAGTTGCTTGCTGCGGCGGCCGAGCGCCTCGGCCACCCCGACGCCACGCAGCTCCGGCTGCATGGGCGCACCGAACGCGAGGTCGTGAGCGCGGTGGCGGAAGGTGTCGA
>CAWHLW010000014.1:0-109265 GCA_963830305.1 Candidatus Dormiibacterota bacterium
CGTGTGGACGCCCTCGGCGGCAGCGTCGAGATCCGATCTGAACCCGGGGCCGGAACTCGCATTCGAGGCGCGCTGCCGGCACCTCTGCGGATCGCAGCGATATGACCGCTCGCAGCTTAAGAAGGTTCGCGTGGGCACTCGCCGCATGCGGGATGGTGCTGACCGCAGCTATCGCCGCGCTCGTGATCACCAACCGGGCGTCAATACACGGCCTTGAGGCTGTGAATCCAACCGAGCTGGTGATGTCTCTGACGTTCGGGTTGGTTGGCGGCTTGATCGCGTCGCAACGGCAGCGCAACCCCGTCGGGTGGATCTTCCTGTTCATGGCTCTCGTCATGGGGCTCGCCGGGGTGGGCGCCCAATACGCACGACTGGCAATGATCACCCATCCCGGCCTCCCCGGAGCGGCTTGGGCGCTCTGGATCTATGTTTGGATCGAGGGACTCGTCTATCCTGCGGGGGCAGCGACTCTCACGCTCCTACTGTTACCTGACGGCCACCTGCCGTCGCGCAGGTGGCGGCCGGTCGTCCCGCTCGCCGTGATTACGACTGTGTTGATCGCAGTCATTCTCGGTGCTCTGGGATCGTCGCCGCTGCAGGGTCCGGATAACCAACCGCAGCTACCGAACCCGGCTGGCGTCCCCGGACTGGAATCTTTCGCACAGGGTCCATTTGGGTATGTGTGGTTCGGCGGATATGCATTCTTGCTCGTCGCCGCTGTCGCCCCTCTCGTTCGGCTCCGTCATGCGCGAGGCGAGGAACGAGCGCAGCTGAAGTGGATTGCCTTCGTGATCGTGATCACAGCGGCTATTACTGCAGTCGACGTCGTCGGATCAGTGGTCGCACCGCAGTCGGTGTTCAACAGCCCTGACGCTCTCGTGCTGATCAATCTTGTGGGTTTCGGGGTCGCGCTCCCGGTCGCGATCGGCGTGGCGGTGTTGAAGTATCGCCTCTACGACATCGACATGTTCATCAGCCGCACGCTCGTGTACGGGTCGCTGGCGATCCTCATCACGGCGGTGTACGTGGGCATCGCGGTGGGGATCGGGACGTTGGTGGGGAGCGGGGGAAAGCCCAACCTGGCGCTCTCGATTCTGGCCACGGCGATCGTGGCGATCGGCTTCCAGCCGGTGCGCGAGCGCGTGCAGAAAGTCACCAATCGGCTGGTGTATGGCAATCGGGCGACGCCGTACGAGGTCCTGAGCGAGTTCTCGGGGCGGGTGGCCGAGACGTATGCGGCGGACGAGGTGCTGCCCCGCATGGCGCGGGTGCTCCAGGAGGGGACGGGTGCGGAGTCGGCCACGGTATGGCTGCTCGGGAGCGCGGAGCTGCGCCCCGCGGCGACCTACCCGGCAGCCATGGGTTCGCACCAGTCCCTGCCCATGAGCAACGGGACACTGCCGGTGCTCCCGGGGACGACCCGGGCGGTGGAGGTGCGCCACCAGGGCGATCTGCTCGGTGCGCTGAGCGTGAGCAAGCGCCGCGGCGAGACGTTGACGCCGATCGAGGAGAAGTTGGTCGACGACCTCGCCCACCAGGCGGGATTGGTGCTCAAGAACGTGGAACTCAGTGCGGACCTGCAGGCGCGCCTCGACGAGTTGCGCGCCTCACGGCAGCGATTGGTGAGCGCCCAGGACACGGAGCGGCGCCGTCTGGAGCGCAACCTCCATGACGGCGCCCAGCAGCACCTGGTGGCCTTGAAGGTGAAGCTGGGGCTGGCGGAGATGCTCCTCGGCCGGGACCCGGTGAAGGCGGCGGCGATTCTGGAGCAGCTCAAACGGGATGCCGACGAAGCCCTTGAAACGTTGCGCGACCTGGCCCGGGGGATCTACCCACCGCTGCTCGCCGACAAAGGGCTGGTGGTGGCGCTGGAATCGCAGGCACGCAAGGCGACGGTGCCGGTGCGAGTGGAGGCGGAGGGAGTGGAACGTTACGCGCAGGACGTCGAGGCGACGGTGTACTTCTGCGTGCTCGAGGCGCTCCAGAACGTGCAGAAGTATGCGCAGGCGTCGCATGTGGTGGTGGGCCTCACCGCCAGCGATGACAGGCTCACCTTCGAAGTGACGGACGACGGCGCCGGGTTCGATCCGGCCGCGGTGCGCAAGGGCGCGGGGCTCACCAACATGAACGATCGTGTGGACGCACTCGGCGGCAGCGTCGAACTCACGTCTCACCCTGGCGCTGGAACCTGCGTGGCGGGTACGCTGCCCGTGCAGGGGCGAGCTGCATTTCATGCGCTGACGATTACTCAAGGCTTCCATGCGGCAGCAAACATAAGCGACCAGGCCACTTGTCGGTCAATGGCTTCGATTGGCGTGGTCATCAGGCACTCCTGCTGAGCCGTTCCTTTCGGTTCGTGTGACTAGGCTGCAATACCAACTGAAACACGTCGCGCGCCTGCTTTCCTCGGCGTCGACGGTCAGACCACCGTGCAGCCGACCGGCGGCTTCGCCTTGAAACCTGAGCAGATTCTCAGGATGCTCGCAGCCCTCGGGAAGCGGGCATCCCGGCGACTGCGGCACAACGGAGCGATGCGCGCCGTCATCGGCGACACGCTCCGCCGCGCCGGCCGCCACCAGATGTCAGCAGACGTCGTGATTGAAGACCGCGGAATAGTCCGGGATCCCAAGTGACCCGGGGACATCACCGAATTGGCCATTCGCAGCTGTTGTGCTGAGCCGGAACTCGACGTTGGCGAGCACGCTCCCAGGGCTCGGCGATCGCAGCAGGTTGGCCACGATCCATCCACGACCGGGGACGAGAGCCCCCGCGGCGGGTACGCCCTGCGTGACCAGCGTCATCGTGCCTGAATACTCTGCTCCTGCAGCTGCCGAGCTCAGCTTGACGGTCGCCGTCAGCACACCCCGGTCAGTCTTTAGATTGATCGTCCATAGGATGCCGGTGACTGCCAGGTTTCCCGACAGCGGCACCGGCGTGGGGTCTGGCAACAGTTGTGTTTCGCCGCCTTTCCAGGATCCTTTGTAGGTGACGTAGGGGACTGAACTGACCCCGACGCAGTTCGTCGCTTTCAGGTTGCCAGAAAGCTGAATGGTGGCGTTGGCTCGATCAATCAGGGGCGGACCGACGATCTGGGGTCCGCCGAACGCTGCCCGAGCAGCCATGCCCCCCAAGAAAACAGCGACCAACGCAACGCCCGATGCAATGACCTTCTTCACGCTCTATACCTCCTTGCCTTTTCGCTACGCACCTCGCCAGCTGCGCCGGTGCAAACGGTAGCGGTTGTCGAAGAAGAGTCAAGGCCGGATTTCATAACCTTCGCCAACGCAGGTCTCTACACCTCGTCAATCGACTGCGCCACGTCGATCGATAGGGTTAGGTGAACGAACGTTCTGGCTTGAACCACAGGGGCACCCATCGAAGCTCAACGTCTCCAATGGGGCGGTGCTCGCGTGGTCAGCGGGGTTGTACGAGCGACGCACGAGGTTCTCAGCGCGGTGCCAGCAGGCCCAACGTCAAGGACCATTACCGTCGCGCACCCGAGCGTGCCGCTAACACATTTGACTGAGGGCGGCATACGCGGCCTACCGACGGTCCGAAGGTCCCACACCCGTGTGCGCGAAGACGCGCTCCAAGAGAACCTGCGCCTCGCGATTCGTTCGCGTGCCGTGCCACGCCGGCTTGGGGCCAATAAATGTGCGATCCAAGAGCAACGCGATTCTGAGGCGGTCTTCGGCGAGCTCTGCTCGCGGCCCATCCTCGGGGAGCCTGCCCTCGCGGCGGAGCGCTGCGATCATGTGCTCGGCGGCCTGTCGGCGGCCGCGTCCGGCGAAGCCGTGCAACTCATCGTGGATGTTGTGGGTCATAGCTGCATGCACAGTCCCCACACCTCATGATCTCCGACAAACCTGGAGAATTCTAGGGTCGAAGGTCCCAAATCGCCCGCCGATCGGTCCACCCAGTCAGACGATGTCTCGGCGAACCGTCGTCTGGATCCCGGTCCCCACCATTGATCGGCGGGCGCACTGCGTGTTGCCCGCGTCTGAAGGCGCTTTCACAAAACCTTAAGGCAACCTAAATGCGCCTTCGTAGGATTTCGACACATGGAGACCTTCGTGGTCCGGGTGTGGAAGCCTGGCGCCGAGGACCGCCCCGAGGGGTTACGGGGAACGGCGACGCATCTGAGCTCGGGTGTGAGCGTGACCTTCACCGAGCCAGATGCGCTGATCCGGTTTCTTACGGTCGATCAGCAAGGCCTGAGACCGACGACGCACCCGCTCGATGACGTGAAGCAACGCTGAGTCTCGTCACACGACGGGACACCAAAAAAAACCACACGACGCGACAACGAAGAAAGGGAAGCCAAGGATGTCCAGAACAGCACTCGTAGCACTGACAGGATTGACGGTGGTCTTGGTCGCCGCGTGCGGCTCGTCGGCCTCAGGGGGCACGCCCACCCCCGGCATTGCCCAGACCGCGCCGCCCACCGCCGCCCCCACCGCTGCCCCGACGCCCACGCCGACTGCCGCCGCGACCCTCCCGCCGGCTACGGTAGGTGTTACCGGGAGTTGGACCGGTCAGTACAGCGGCCCGTTCAACGGCACGTTCACCCTCACCTGGAACCAGACGGGGTCGAAAGTTGACGGCACCATCAATCTGTCGTCACCGCCCGATATGCTCAACATCAGCGGGACCCTGTCAGGGAGCGCCATCAGTTTCGGCGCGGTCGGCGTGGTTACCTATTCGGGAACCGTCTCCGGGAGCAGCATGTCAGGGTCGTACAAGGACCTCGCGAACGGGCAGAGTGGCACCTGGAGCGCGACCAAGTCCTGACACACAGCCAGAAGCGGCCATCCCGACCCTGAGGGAGCCTTAAGCCTCGCCTCGGGCACAGTCGGGATGGCGCGCCAAACCCAAGCGCATCTGACGTTCCAGCCACTCCATCGCTGCCACCCAAGGCGTTCGCTTGGATGCGACTGCCGGCGGGCTGAGGGAGAGCCCGTCCAGTCAGCTGGGGTAGAGAATCTCAGCCCATTGCTCGCCGGTAAGATCGAGGTCGAGGTGGCGGAATGGGCCGATTCCTCGACCGGTCAGTGGAAGCTGCCGCGGCATGCGCTCGATGAGACGAGAATCAATGAAAACACCGCGACCCTCGACTTGGCCGATCGGTCGCCAAGACGCGTCGCGATGTCGACGGCGCGAGGATGCGACGTCGACGCGAATCCGGACGTCACAAACTCGCACACCTGAACAGCAGGCCCGCGAGGACTTGAAAGCGATGAACAGATAAGAGGCCTCTGGGTGTTGATCGAGCCAACCCTTGGCCTGCTGGTCGACGACGAAGTCGAATCTTGAGGACGTGGAGACTATCGCCATGAGCCTGAGTATGGCCCGTCCCGCCCGCTCAGGCCAGCGAGGGTCGCTCGTACCCGATCACCAAAGGCGTCGCGCCATCGCTTGAAAGGCCGAGGTTTGCGCCCCGGATTAAACGCCTCGCTGCGCCGGATGTCGCTTGACCGGATGAGCTAATGCCACATCAGTCACACCGATTCCCATCGTCCCGTTCACAAACCAGGAACTCAGATGTATTGACTGATCCGGCGACGACGATGCACACGATCAACTATGTGACGGCGAGGACTTGCGTGAAGGCGATCGGCGTGACGTCTTATGCATCTTTGGGATCACTCATACCGGATCACCTGTTGCGACGTGCGGCCGAAAAGCTCAAGCCGCAATGGGCTGGCCGCCGTCGGCGTCCCGGCCACGGACATGCAGCGGCATATCCCGAGAGCGCGATGACTAGCACCGACTGCGGCAGGTCACTTGGCGACGCCCGTGCCTGCCGCGTTGATGACTTCCCAGTGTGCCCCGAAGGCATCGATCCCCTCGCCATTCGCCATGCCCGGGGCCGAGTTGGCGACGAAGTAATAGAGCGGATGACCGTTATACGTGACCTGGCTGGTCCCGTCCAGGCGCCTCGTGGTGCCGAGCAGGTTCTGCAAGACGCCGCCTGTCCCCCGTGGGGCACCAATGGTGGTCAAGGGCGGCCAGTTCTGCGCGCACGACCCACTACAGGTGGACATCGCGCCGGCGTCACCCAGGAAGAGATATAGGGTTCTGCCGTTGCCGCCAACGAGGATCTGCCCCAGGGAACCGACGCTACGCAATGCGGTTGCGGTGCCCGTCGCCGGAGCGGACGCTGCGGGCGTCCCCGTCGGCTTGACGATGGGCGCCGGCGTGGCCACCGTTGTCGGAACCGGTGTCGGCGTCCGAGAGGGTGTGGCACTCGGGGTTGGAGATGTGACGCCGCGTGTGCTGGTGGTTGCAGACCCGCACGCAGCGAGCACAAGCAGACTGAACGCTCCGCTCAACATCACGAGGTTTTGTTTCATCGCTCAGTGCTCCGCGGTCATCGCCGCATATCTTGTTTGACTCCTACGTCGGTCACGAACCTCAATACGAGCGACAGTTACAGATCTGTGAAACGAAATAGGTGCAGCGACATTCCACGGTCAGATCGTGTAACTTCGCTCCGTACTGGCATACGTGGATCTGTGTCGCTGCTCACTTCAATCGCCTTGGGGCTAGTGCGCCTGGGTCAGAGAACCCGTGCCCCAACGACGAGCGTTGGCAGTATCGCCTGCGAAGCGTATACGCCGAGTTAGGCATAAACTCCAGAGGCGATTCACCGTAATGATTGATTCGCTACAACAGGGTATGTGGTCGTGCGCACACCCAGGCAGTGGCAGCGACTCCGTGCGATCTCACCAGGGTCTACACCGGTAGCGCGTCGCCTGGTGAGTAGGGACTCGCCGGCGCTGTTTGCCAAGGGAAACCGACTGTACGCCCGAGACACGAGCTGGGGATGAGGAGCGCCCCACGTGAGTGCCGCGCGGTGCGACGGGACTAATATGTCTCGCGCCAGGAGACTGGAGGGGAGCCGCTCGCTCTCAATTTATCGTCGGTATCGCGGCTCTGTGAATCGACAGGCTGAGCGCGCGTACCAATCATCGCATCCGTTAATACGAAATTACATGTTCCTGCTTGCACCTACTGCCTTTCGGGTTGTGGCTCCAAGATGTCAATATCTCGAAATCGCTCGTAGCCAGGAAGCGATGAGAGAGGCTGCTTGATCCTCCGAATTGGCGCCGTTCGACGTGAAACACCCTCCTCCTGCGCGCGCGTTTGGCGCTACCTCCCTGGCAGCACGATGACGTCACTGGTTGGATGTGAGCTGCGCCGAGTACGTGCACACATCTGGAGCGCCATTTGTGTTGATTTGGAACTGGGCGGTGAAGGTAAGGATTTGCGAGCCAGCAGAAACCTGGATCGTCGAGACGTCGTCATTGATCGTGTAGCTGCTCGCGGGTCCGCTGGTGCCGTTAGCCAATATGCCACCACCTGATCCACCGCCATCCACATAACTGTATTGAGCCGAATAGCCACTGTAGTTAGACAGGGTCAGTTGGGCGCCAGGAAAACTGTTCGTGTCGCAGTCGGCGGTCAACCAAATCAAGTCGCTCGGCGGTGCGTCAACGAGAGTGGCGGTGTTCGGCGAAGTGGTCAGGGCGTCCAGCGTCAGCGGACCTCCCCACACAACGTAGGCGGTGCCACTGCCATGAACGAACGAGTACGCGGAATAACCGTCCACCACACTGGCGTTGAGATTGGGTACCTGCACCGCGCTGTTCACCGTCAGGGGCGGCGTGCCGGCCTTCGACGACAAGCTGAGAGCGGTACCCGCCGAATTGGTCAGCGACGTAACCGACTTCGCGGTGTTCGGCTTGCCGAGGATGAACGTCCCCCCAGTCGCGGCGTAGGCCGTTCCAGATAAGGCGATGAACAGGGCCCCAGTCGCGATGACGATTGCGGGAGATGGACGACGCATAACAGGACCTCCTAACGGTTACGAATCCGATAACTGGCAGGTTAGGGACCTCCGATTTGGGTTGCCTTAAGGCGGCCTTAAGGCACCGGGATCGCGTGGCGAAGGAGCTACTACTGGGTATCTCGTGAAATCGAGTTCGAACCTCGTCTCTAGGTCCGTAGCGACGTGGCGGCAGCTAATTCAGGATTGAGTAATGTGGACTTATCCGTTTCGCAATCCGTCGATGATTTCGCTGCCCACAAACTCACGCCCATCGACTGATCCGACCATGCGCATGCTGGTCATCGACTGATCCGCATCTTCCCGTGGTTGCGTCAGCAAGGCGGCTTCGATGCGGCGACGACAATTGCGAGCACCACGACCGTGATCAGCGTAGATATGCCCTGAGGACACGGGCATCGATGGCCAGCGACCGCCCGGCATCGCGGTGATACTGCTGAGCATCGGTTGGGCGGCAGTATCGTTGGGTGACGTGATCGCCAGCAATGCGTTGAGCGAGCTCTTGCCATGGTTTGGCGTCGCCTGTGATCTCGGTGCGCTGATAGTGTGGATCGGTCTAGGGCACCTCGCGACATGGCGAGTCCGGCGGGGCGCGCCGGCGGTCAGCGGATGATCCTGCGCGTCGATGCGTCGACCGCGGTCCGGCCCTACGAACAGATTCGCAGCCAGCTCGCAACGATAATCGCCACCGGGTTGCTGCCTGCTGGTCAGCGACTCCCGTCAATCCGCCAACTAGCCGCCGACCTCGGACTTGCCGGTGGGACTGTCGCGCGAGCGTTTCGTGAGCTGGAGCAGGGTGGCTTCATCATCTCGCGTGGACGGCACGGGACCTTCGTCTCCGATCGGATGCCTGCTGGCGATCCTGACCGCGAACGAGCTCTCCTCGAGGCGGCCGGCGTCTTCGCGTCGCAAGCCGTCCAGGCGGGATTGGATCCGCGGCGAGTGCTCGACCGGGCGCTCGAAGCGCTCACCTCCAGCGCGGTGTTCGAACCGACATGAAACCGCGGATCGCGGGCTCGGCACTCCGCTGCCGTTTACGCTCGTAGTTCTTACGAGTTGTCAAGCGAGCGGTTATCCAGCGCCTCGGGGCCGAGTGCCTCGCCGTTTCCCAACCATGCTCCGCACCCGCTGCCAATGTCGAATGACCATGACACAAGACGACCTTCGGCCCTAGTTGCGCGGGTGCGCCGGGACGATGCTGGGCACATGGATCACGATCACACGTTCGTCATGCTTGACCCCACGACCGATCAGGTTCTCGCGGAATGCCACGGCCCGGATGCCGGCGGCCAGTGCCCGATGGCCGACCGCCCCCCCTACGTCTGCGCAGGGCTGCATGTCATCGGCAGCGGAGATGACTCGGGGTACGGGTCTTTCACTGTCACGACAATGGAGCCTGGGCGCTGCCCAATCGCCGTCGTCAAAGAGCCTCGCTCGAGGCTTCGGACGGACAGCTCGAGGCCGAACCAATGAGCAGGTTCGCACCGACCACGACCGCTCGAAGGAGAGATATGAGTCCGGAGACAGCGCCGATGTGTGAGCTGTACGAGCCACACCTTACGACCCTCACGCGCGAGGAATGCCTTGAGTTCTTGCACGGAGCGGTCGTCGGCCGCATTGGTTACGTGGCTGACGGCATAGCGATCATCATTCCAGTTAACTTCGCGTTATTGGACGGTGACATCGTCTTCTGTACGGCAAAGGGGAGCAAGCTCAGCTGGCTGAGCCTCCGCGAACGGGTGACTTTTGAGGCCGATGAGAGCCGGCCGGCCGATCATGAAGGCTGGAGCGTTCTCATCCGGGGTGTCGCTCGAGAAGTAACCCATCCGGACGAACTCGCGGTCCTCCGTCGTGGCCCCCTGCATTCCTGGTTGCGGTCGCCACACGAGCACTGGGTGCGAATCAGCATCGAATCAATGTCCGGAAGAGCACTCCATGCCGCCCAAGCGGCCGACCGAACCATGCGAGCCTGATCCCGAACGCGCGATGGGGATACGGACCCGCCGCGAGTTATGGCTTCCTGGTCAGGGCAACCAGCGCGTCGGTTCGCTTCCCGTTTTGGGCGTCGAGAAGATGTCGCCGATGGTCGGCTGACATCTCATCCTGCCCGAGGCCGCGAACCCGGTCGAGCTCGGTCTGCCTCAATCAGGTTCAGGACATCGGGGATAGGCTCCTCGATCGCTCGAAGCTCGGCGGCAACGGCAGCCGGGTTATCCCGTAGCCGCAACAGCAATGTATGAGCCGATTCAGGATAGGCGTGGCTCATCGACTCACCTCCTCCGCCGCTGGATCAGGTCGGGATAGTACTTGGTTAAGGACACCGCCTGAACAGGTCCCGAAGCCGGTCTGATTCGTACTGTGTCCCACGACCCAAGGTCCGACCCAGGAATACCGCCAAGTGAGAGTCCGGGTATGGGCGGCCGAAGACAGGAACGGGACTCGGTCTCATAGTTCTACCAACACCGCACATTCGCGTCGAGATGTGACATTCGGTCCTGTGGTGGATGTCACTCGCCTCTGCTCGTGCGGACACCAGTGCGCCCATGCTGGCGGACAGTCGGCCAACGCAGAAGGAGAACCATGAGGACCGCGACACGCATACCGGTCGCCGATGCGACACTGCCACGCTTGACCCACGACGGGCGGGACGCCGGAGCCCTGGACTACGATGATCGCACCATGGCTGTGGTCGACCCGACCGCCGGCGAAGCCGTGACCTCGCGACTCTTCTCCGGAAAGGTGGCCATCGTCACGGGGGGCACGCGCGGCATCGGAGCTGCGATCACGCGAGAGCTCAGTCGCCACGGCGCGCATGTGGCTGCCGGGTTCAACCTCGACGCTGAGTCCGCGGCGGCGCTGCGAGACGAACTCTCCGCTCAGGGCGCCTCGATCTCTCTGCATCAGGGGAATGTCGGGGCTGCCGAGGACTGTACCCGCGTGGTCGACGAGGTCTTGAGCACATACGGTCAGGTCGACTTCCTGGTCAATAACGCCGGCATCACCCTTGACAAGACCGTCCGAAAGATGTCGATCGAGGACTGGCACGCGGTGATGCGGATCAACATCTCGGGCGCCTTCTACATGATGAAGGCGGTTCTGAACCACATGCTCGAACGAGGCAGTGGGCGGATCGTCAACCTGAGCTCAGTCATCGGCCAGACCGGGAACATCGGACAGGCCAATTACGCTGCCTCAAAGGCGGCGCTCTACGGACTCACGCAAAGCCTCGCGCTGGAGACTGCCCGCAAAGGGATCACCGTCAATTGCGTGGCTCCCGGATTCATCGAGACCGAGATGGTTGCCAAGATCCCTCAGCCGATCCTCGACGGCATCATCGAGAAGGTACCCATCCGGCGACTGGGTCGCCCAGACGAGGTGGCGCGCGTGGTCCGGTTCCTCCTCGAGGAGGAATCGTCATACATCACCGGGGCGATGTACGCCGTGAACGGCGGCCTTTTCATGTGATCGGCTCGTGAGCAACGAGATGGGCGAGGACATGGCCTATGAGGCGCTGCTCGCCAAGGTGGACCAGAGCGATTTCGGCGGAGCCTTGCGCAGCGTGTTCCTCGATGACGCGATACGTCACCCGCTGCGCGTCGCGAAGACCGGTCTGGATCTTTCGGCCGGGCAGGCCGCGGTAGCGGCGCGTGCGATTCAGCGCGCAATCGGCCGGGGAAAGGGTGACCCGATTGCTCCGGGTGACAATCGGTTTGCGGACCGGACATGGCAAGCGAACCCAGCCTTCCGGACGCTGGCCGATAGTTATCTGACCACGGTGCACTGGGCGCAGCAGCTGTTGGATACGTCACACGCTCCCGCCGCCCAACGTGAGAAGGCGCGGTTCGCACTCAATCTCATGCTCGATGCGCTCGCTCCGACCAATGTGCCGTGGATGAACCCCGCGGTCTTGAAGGAGACATTCGAAACTGGTGGTCAGAGCCTCATCGCGGGCGCGAGCAACTTCGTCGACGACCTGCTGCACAACGGCGGGCGACCTCGACAGGTCGACACAACGTCATTCAGCCTTGGCAAGAACCTCGCGGCGACACCTGGGTGCGTGGTGATGCGCAACTCGTTGATCGAATTGCTCATGTACGAGCCACAAACCGATCTGGTGCACGCGCAACCGATCCTGTGCAGCCCACCATGGATCAACAAGTACTACATCATGGATCTGGCGCCCGGCCGATCGTTCATCGAGTACGCGGTGCAGCACGGCTTCACCGTGTTCTGTATCAGCTACCGCAATCCCGACGCTTCGATGCGGGGAGTGAGTTGGGACGATTATCTGCAGCTGGGCCTGATGGCGGCGCTCGACCAGGTCAGCGAGCTCACTGGCTCACCGGTCGTGAACATTGTCGGTCTGTGTCTCGGGGGGACGATGTCGACGATCGGCCTGGCCCACCTCGCGGCCAAGGGCGAGGCAGCGCGAGTGGGCTGGATGACCGTCACCAACACGCTGGTCGACTTCAGCATCCCCGGCAATCTCGGCGTCTTCGCCGACCGCAAGAGCGTGACGCGCCTGGAACAGAACATGAAGCAGCGCGGCTACCTCGAAGCGTCCGCGATGGCGCAGACGTTCGATTGGCTGCGCGGCAACGACCTGGTCTGGAATTACGTCATCAGCAACTGGTACATGGGCAAGACCCCACCCGCGTTCGATCTCCTTGCCTGGAATGGGGACAGCACAAACATGCCGGCGGCCATGCATACCCAATACCTTCGAGCCTGCTACGTCGACAACTTGCTGATTCGCCCAGACGCGCTTCGGATCGCCGGCACCCCGATCGATCTCAGGAAAATCAAGCAGCCAATGTACGTGCTCGGCGCCGAGAACGACCACATCGCCCCCTGGAAGGGATCGTATCTGACCACCCAACACGTCGGCGGCGAGGTCCGCTACACGCTGACGTCGAGCGGACACGTTGCCGGCATCGTTAATCCGCCTGGCAACCCAAAGGCGGCGTTCTGGACTCGCCCGAGCGCGGATCGCGGTGTCGACGCCGACGCGTGGCGCGAGGGAGCGGAACGCGTGAGCGGGAGTTGGTGGGACGACTGGGTCGCGTGGGCCGCGGAACGGTCGGGGGAACTCGTCGCGCCGCCGCGCGTCCCGTTGGGCGATCCAGCGCCCGGGAGCTACGCCAAGGGCGAGGAGGCTCGACCCTTCAAAGCGAGATCCTCGGCGCGCCGGCCCAAGCGTGCTCGAAACGGCGCAGCGGCGCAGCGTTCCTGACCGACGGTCCTCAGCGGGACTTCGGCTTCGCTCTGGCCGGCGCTGCTCTGACCGGCACCGCTTTGGCGGCCGTCTTGCGAGGCGGGCGCGACGGTGTCGCGCGATCCGCTGACGACTGCTGGGTGGCGGTCAAGCCTCGGTAGACCTGGATCAACGCCTGCTTGGCTTCCTGGGTGAGCCGACCGTCCACTCGGATGGCGTCCTCGACAGTCAAGATGGGCCGTTCCAGCGAGTCATCGAGCAGGCCAGCCTCCCGGTACAGGGTCTCTGCGGACATGTCGAGCGCGTCCGCGATGCCCTTGAGCACCTGGGCTGACGGCGTGTACACACCCCGTTCGATCTGACTGAGGTAAGGATTCGACACCTTGGCCAGCCCCGCGAGCTGGCGCATCGAGAGTGACATCAGCTCTCGCTGCGTGCGGATGAAGTCTCCGACTGACTTGAACGGTGGCGTGGGCTCGGGCATGAGCCAATCCTAGCGCTTGGGGAGCCAAGCTGGTGCAGGGTTGACAATAGCAGCGACTGCTTGGTATACTAAGCACCGATACAGCAACCGCACTTCAAAGGAGACACCCCCATGGCCGACTATCAAACCTATGTGACCGACCTGCAGAAGCAGTTCCTGACCGCGATCCAGAAGGTGGGCGAGGTACAGGCAAAGCTCTACGAGGCAGTTCGCGACATGCCGGCGACTCTCGAGAGTGGCCAGGTGACTCCCGCCGAGATGGTGGAGAAGTCGTTCGACTTCGCGACCCAGATGCTCGACACCCAGCGCGACATGACCCTTCGGCTCATCAACGCCGCTGGTGGAACAGCGACCAAGACCCGGACTGCCAAGCAAGCTGCATAACCCATCGATACGGGTCGGGGCAACCCGACTCGTATCCGATCCAATGCCCACGAGGACAACGCCATGACCGAATACGTCGACTTCCGCACCACCACTGCTGCTATCGCGGAGGGCCTTGACCGATCCACAGAGATCGCGTTAGCGGCCACCCAGGTTGTCAAGAGCATCACGTCTGTACTGGTTCCGCTTAGCGTCTTCATGCTCCCCAACTCTGAGACGCTGATTCCCGCGATCGACAAGGTGGTCGATCGTAACTTCGGCATCGTGCTCAAGGTCCTCGAGTGGCAGCACGAGTTCGGGGCTGCGGCTCTCGGTCGCTTGGGATCCCTCGGTTCAAACTAAGCAATCCGAGTGGGAGCGGCAGCGAAGAGCTGCGCGCTCCCAGATCACGCGTCCGTATCGACTAATGCCAAATTACCCTTGCTAATGCCTTCCGGTGATTTCCGGCATGTTGAAAACGACAGCAGCGGTTGACCCCAGGCAACCCACGCTGATCATCGACTAATTCCAAAGCGCGGCCCATTTCATCGGGTGCTCACTGCAGCGGATCGCACCCAACGAGCATGTGTCGTACTGACATTTGCACCACCCGAGCGCGCAGGCAGCATGCACCGGACAATACCTCGGTGTCGCGACAGAGGCATGACGAGCGCCGCTGTACGTCAGTAGATGAAGCCCTCGACGTCGGTGAGCGATGAGATCAATCGCTGGTCGACGATCCCCAAGCCGTCGACGTTGGCCTCATCGACGACGAAGCTGGTCGGGTTCACCACCGACTCCACGTAGGCGACGTGCCCGAGCGGGCTGTAGCCGTTGCCGGGGCCGAAGACGACGATCGCGCCCGGCTTCGGGATGATGCCCTCGTGCTTTCCCTGGCCCGCCGCCGCGATGAGCCACTCCCAAGCGTCACCGCCCCAGGTGACGTCGCGCAGCGATGCGACGTACCACGTGCACTGGCCCCACGGGAAGTCATCCACGCGCGGGCCGAAGGCGAAAGGTGGCAGCGCTCCATCGATCGAGCCGGCTCCGCTTCCCGACGCTCCCAATGTCGCTGCCTGCACTCCCTGGGCCGTCGCGAGCTGCGTGAGGACGTCCTCCAGTCGGTGCATCAGGGTCGCTGCGGAGCCGGTGAGCCGCGATGCCTGCTGCTGGTAGCGAGCCTGATCCTGCAGCGACTGCGCCTGGAGGGTCTGCACCGCGGCGGCCTGAGCGGCGATCTGCTGCTCTTTCTGCTGCTGCTGCGACTGCAGTTCCTTAAGTTGGTCTGTGTTCGCGCGCACAGCGAGCACCAGGGTGTTCATGTTGTCGGTCACCTGCTCGTAACTCACCATCGTGTCGAGCGCGTCCAAGAGTGTCTTGCTCTGAAGCAGCGTGGTGACTGCGGTGCCGTTGGTAGTGAGTACGTACCGCGCGACGATCAGCGCGGCCAGGCGGGTGCGGTCCGATTGCAGTGTTGCCTGCGCAGCCTGCGCGAGCCCGGTTGTTTTCGCGAGCTGCGAGTTGGCAGCGGCGAGCTCCACCTGCTCCGTGTCCAGCTGTGTTTGCGCGGCGGCGGCCTGCTGCCCAGCCTGCACGGTCTGCGCCTCGAGCGGCGCGGCCTGCATCTGCAGCGCCATGATCTGCTGCTCCAGTGCTTGCGCCTTCGACTGCAACTGCACGACCTCAGGACTTGGCGGGGAGGTCGGACTCGGGCTCGGGCTCGGGCTCGGGCCGCCGGGAGTTGGTGTGGCATCGGCCCGTGCCGACATGCCGGATAGCGCGGTCAGGGCACAGAGGCACAAGAGGGCCGAGATCGGCCGGACGGGAATCAACGGTCAGGCGTGGCGTTCATGAGCGGCGGCGCAGCCAGTGCAACACGGTCGCCACGAGCATCTGGTCTACCGCAGTGTCACAAGCCGGTTACGTGCCCTTTGCCTTCTCTTCGTAGCGGGTGTACGAAGGGTGCGTCAACCCGATCAGAGTGAACTCGACGAGCGCGTGTGACTAAGCGGCTGCAGCAACGCGCTCGGCCGACTCTTCGCACGCTCGAGCGCGTTGCGCTGTCGTGTCGTTTGCGAAGCGAGTAGCGACGCGCATGACCTCGGCTCCTAGGGTTCGAAGCTGCAACTCGATGCCTTCGTCAGTGATTCGGCCCGCGGAGTTGAAGACGCGGAAGGCGGATGGCACTGGGATCACGTACGGGACTGCCCATCCGCGGAGCGCCCTGACGGCGAACTCCATCGTGTTGATCGCCTGCAGTCCTTGCGTGCCGCCGGCTGCACTGATCAGGCCAATCACCTCGTCGTGGAGGAATGGCGGTTCGCGTGAGCCGAGGGCGTGCAGCCAGTCGAGCGCGTTCTTGAAGGCGCCCGAGATGCTTCCCTGGTACATCGGGCTGCTCCAGAGCATCCCGTCGGCGTTGTAGCAGGCTTCGATCAGCCTCGAGGCCGCCGGCGGCGGTTCCGCGTAGGTGTCGGGGTTGAACATGGGCAGGTCGAGCTCGCGCAGATCCAGGAGCGTCGTGGTCGCCCCCGCCGCAGCAGCACCGTCGAGGGCAACCTGTAGCGCAGCTAGGCTTCGCGACACACGCGCAAGCGAACCGCCGAGGCCGACGATCGTGAGTTGGCCGGTCATCCCTTGGCCTTCCTATTCATTCCTCTCTCCGGCTCGTCACGGTGCGTCAGCCAGCCTTGCGGGCCGCGGCGGCCCGATCGAGTCGCGCGAGAAACGGGGTGGCACCGATCCTGCTGAAGATCTCTCGAGCCTCGTCGTCCTCGCCTCCCCGGGCGGGGTCAGGCGCGCGCAGTACTGCCCGGTCGAGGGCGCAGAGGGCGAGATCGAGGGGCGAATCGATCGTCCTCCAGGCGTCGAGGGCACGGGCGTAGGCGGCTGCCGCCTCGTCGTGCCGCCCCTCGAGAACCGCGACTCCTGCCGCCGCCGTCAGCCGCACTGCCGCCATCCAGCGGCCGCGAAAGCCCTCCATGCCGGCCAGGGCTTCGCGAGCTCGCCCGAGATCGCCGAGCCACAGGGATGCGCGCAGTTGTATGGCAAGCGCCCCTGGGCTGTTGATCCCCGATGGCTCAGCCGCCAGTGCCGCGGACGCGTGCTCGTATGCCATCTCGAGATCGCCGAGGGCCAGATGCACTGCGGCTCGAGCCCGATGATTGTTGGCCTGCGTAGTGATGTCCTCGGTTGCGTCGCCGGGCGCTGCCCTCTCCAGCAGCTCCACAGCGAGGGCGTTTTCTCCACTGAACGCCGCCATCACCGCTTCGCAGTACTCGAGCTGGTTCTGACGTGCACTCGGCAGATCCCGCTGCCGAAGGGCGTCCAGCGCTGCTCTGGCTTCGGCCCACTGTCCCAGGTCGGTCGCGGCCTCCGCGGCGTTGAGGAGATTCACCGTTTCAAGGCTTCGGGCGCCGGCCCGTCGGGCGAGTTCAGCCGCCTCGATCTGGAGTCTGATCGCCTCGTGGGGGTCGTCGTCGAACAGAAAGATGGACACATGCATGGTTGCGACCGCCTGCTCGAGCAGGGAGCCCGCAGCCCCGGCGAGGGCCATCCGTCCGCGGGCCAGCATCACAGCCTCGCGGTGGCGTCCAATGCGGAACAGCACGACGGACCTCGCACCGATGGCGCGCCCAAGCAGCTCGGTGTCGTCAAGGCGTTCGGCCAGGGTGCAGGCCATCTCCGCCCAGGCCAGGGCCTGCTCCGACGCCGCTGAACTGGTCCGCAGTGACGCGAGGATGGCAGCCAGATCTGCCCGGGCTCGCTCACTTCCCTGTCTCTCCCAACTTCGTCAGGCCCTCCTGCGCCCGCACGTTGGCGTCCGCGACACGGTCGAGTCCATCGCTGAGAACGTGGGAGAGCTGGGCCGTGCATGCGCCCGGCGGCATCGGCATCGCCGACGAGCTCGTGCGCGCCGATCGCCGCCTCGTAGTACCCCACCGAGCGCTCGAATGCGTCGGTTCGGAAGGCAGCGTCGCCGGCTGTGTCCAAGAGCGCTGCCCGCTCCGCCGGATCCTTGGTCAATGCCAGCGCCTGCTCCAGATAGGTGAGTGCCTGCTCCGGCGATCCGAGCGCCAACGCTCGTCGCCCCGCGCGGGTCAGCCACTCACAGGCACGGGCGGCCAGCAAGTCCCGCTCCTCGCCCTCGGCGGTGGCGCGCTGCGCTTCGGCATAGTGCGTCGCCACCGCTCCGACCAGCTCCTCGTCATCCAAGCCCTCGAAGAACCCGGCCGCAGCGACATGCTTGGCGCGTCGCTCCGGCTTCGCCAGCGTGCCGTACGCGACCTCCCGGATCAGCCCCTGGACGAAGCCGTACTGGCCTCGTTCCGGCGATCGGGGGTCGGTGTCAAGCGCCAACAACTCCTTGCGCACCAGGTCGCGCAGCGGCCCTGCAAGGGAGGCCGGCTCCAGGCCAGACACCACCGCCAAGGCGGGGATCGAGAAGCTCTGCCCGAGGACAGCGGCGTTTTGCAAGAGCGAGCGCTGCTCAGGAGGTACCCCATCCAGGCGGGATGCGATCAGTGCGTGGAGCGTGTCGGGAATCTCGAGCGCGGCGAGCGTTCCCGTGACGCTCAGTACCCCATCGCGTTCCACCAGCTGCCCCCGGTCGACAAGCATCCGGATCGTCTCGACCGCATAGAGCGGCACCCCCTCCGCGCGCTGGAGTACCTGCTCCACGACAGCGTTCGGCAGGCCCGCGACGAAGCCACGCAGTAACGCTGCCATCGCGTCATGAGCCAGCGGCTCGAGGTGCATGGCGGTGAATGAGCGTTGCCCCGCCCCCCAGGTGGGTCGCCGCTGGAGCAGCTCCGGTCGCGAGAGTGTGAGCACGAAGATTGCCCGGTTCCGCGACCACTCCACGATCGACTCGATGAAGTCGATCAATCCGGCGTCTGCCCATTGCAGATCCTCGAACACCAGCACCGTCGGACCTCGTTCGGCGATCCGCTCGAAGAAGGTGCGCCAGGCGGAGAAGAGCTCCTCGCGGTCGCCGCCGCCGGGCACGTCGGCCACCCCCAGCAGGGAGGCGAGAGCCTGCTCCACCCAGCGGCGTTCTTCCGCTTCGGAGACGAATTCGCTCACCGACGCGGCCAATTTGGCTCGCGCCTCAAAGGGATCCTCACCTTCGCTGATCCCCGCCCGCATGCGCACCATCTCTCCGAGCGCCCAGAAGGTGATCCCCTCACCGTAGGAGGGGGAGCGGCCCTGTTGCCAGTAGATGGTCTCGGCGAGGCCGTCGACGTATTTGAGGAACTCCCAGGCGAGCCGGCTCTTGCCGATTCCAGCGAGGCCCGTCACCGAGACGAGTCGGACTCGCTGGTCGCGGGCCGTGGCGTGGAGGAGCTCCTTGAGGAGCCGCAGTTCCTCTTCCCGACCGACAAACGGGGGCTCTGCCCGTTCGGATCGGCCCACTCCTCGGCGTTGTGCGACAACGCGCTCAGCCTGCCAGACCGGCACCGGTTCTTCCTTGCCCTTCAGCGTGAGCGGGTCGCGGGCGACAAAGGCGATCGCCTGGCCGGCGGCACGCATCGTCGTCTCGCCGACGAGAACCGTTCCCGCTTCCGCAGCGGACTGCAGGCGTGACGCCGTGTTCACCAGATCCCCAGCAACCATTCCCTGGCCGGTGGCCCCGAGGGTGACAGCTGCCTCGCCGGTGAGGACACCCGCGCGTACCCGGAGGTCGGGGGCTCCGGCGGCTGCGCCCAGCGCTGCCACCGCAGCGACCAGGTCGATCGCTGCCCGGACGGCTCGCTCGGCGTCGTCCTCAGTCGCCGCCGGCACTCCCCACACCGCCATGACGGCGTCGCCGATGAACTTCTCGACGGTGCCGCCGTAGCGCTCGATCACCCCCCGGCAGACATCGAAGTAGCGGGAGAGGAGCTCGCGCACCTCCTCCGGGTCCAGCCCCTCCGAGCGCGCTGTGAACCCGACCAAGTCAGCAAATAACACCGAAACAAGGCGAAGCTCCGCAACGATCGTGGTCTGTGGACGCGTGGGGACAGGTGGCGGCGGCGCAGCAACGGGTGCTCGAACAGGAATGGAATTGCCAGCTACCCCCAAGGAGCTACCGCACTTTCTGCAGAACCGAGCCCCGGCACGATTGACGAAGCCGCACGAGAAACACGCCTCCCCGATCGGAGACCCACACGCGTCGCAGAACTCATCGCCCGCGAGCGTTTCAGCTCCGCAATTCGAGCAGACCACAACGTGCTCCTTCAGAGATCCGACGGCACTGAATGGTACCGACCGCGATCAAGAAGGATGGGGACATGCGGCGACCCCGAGGCCGCGGTCACGTCGATGATGTTGGTGTCGGATTCAACGGTTGACATTGGCTGGGGAGAGAGTGTGTGAGTTCACCACATAGTTGACAGATGTCTCAAGACATAGTTGACACCCACGTTCGGCGGGGGTGTTGGCTATGGCTCTGGGGCGCTATGTGGTCGACGCGGTGCTACTCGAGGGACAAGGCGTCGGGGAGGTCGCCAAGGCGCACGGGATCTCGAGGTATTGGCTCTACAAGCTGATCGCGAGGTATCGCGAAGGTGGGTATGACGCCCTGGAACCACGCTCACGGCGGCCGCGCTCCTGTGCCCACGCCGTCGCGCCCGAGATCCAAGCCGCGATCGTTCGCCTGCGCGGAGAACTCGCTGCCGCCGGCCACGACTGCGGCCCGCACACGATCGCCCACCACCTGCGTCTTGAACTCGGCACGGCGCCCTCGGTGGCGACCATCTGGCGCATCCTCGCTCGGCACGGCCTGATCACTCCGCAGCCCCACAAGCGCCCGCGCTCGTCCTTCATTCGGTTCGAGGCCGATCTGCCCAACGAACTCTGGCAAGCCGACAGCACCCACTGGCAGCTCGCCGACGGCAGCGGCGTCGAGATCCTCAACTGCATCGACGACCATTCCCGGCTGCTCGTCGTCGCCGATGCCTACGTCACCGTCAAGGCCGCGGACGTGGTCAAAAGCCTTGCCACGGCATGGGAACTCTATGGTTTCCCCGCCGCCTTCCTGAGCGACAACGGCGCCGTCTTCAGCGGCAAGTCACGCAAAGGCAAGGTGCTCCTCGAGTCCGAGCTCGAGCGGCTCGGCATCGTCGCCAAACACTCGACCCCGTACCACCCCCAGACCTGCGGCAAGGTCGAGCGCTTTCACCAGACCCAGAAGAAGTTCCTCGACAAACAGGCGCCAGCATCGACGCTGGCCGTGCTCCAGGCCCAGCTCGATGCCTTCCGGACTTACTACAACCAGCAGCGCCCCCATCGCGCCCTCCACGGCGACACGCCCCTGCACGCCTTCCACGCCCGCATCAAGGCCAGACCCAACGTCGCCGAACCACTCGCTCACTACCGGGTCCGCCACGACCGTGTCGACAAGGCAGGGGTCGTCACTCTCCGCTACCTGAGCCGGCTCCACCACATCGGCCTCGGCGCTGACTACCGCGGGCTCCGCGTCCACCTCCTGGTCGCCAACAAGAACATCCGCGTGATCCGTGAGGACGGATCCCTCATTCGCGAACTCGTCCTCGACCCAACCCGCGACTACCAGCCCCTCGGTACCAAGAGCGGTCCGAAGCCTAGAGTTGTCAACGATGTCGTGAGACATGTGTCAACGATGTCCTGAGACATGACATTGGCTGGGGAGAGAGGATTCGAACCTCTGATTGGCTGATCCAGAATCAGCTGCCTTACCACTTGGCCACTCCCCAGCGGAGGGCATCGAGTGTACCGGACACCCCCCGGGACCCCCTGTTTGCCGCCTCGGCACGCGGCATATACTGGTGAGTGATGGACCTGCTCGAGTTGCTCCGATTTCAGGCTCGGCGTTATCGCTGCTCTGCGTGCGGCGAGAACATGGCCGACTGCGGGATCAACGTGCTCGCCCAGCAGGGCAACCGCGCGCTGGTCCGGGTGACCTGCGCGTCCTGCAACGACGAGAACCTGCTTCAGATCATCTTCCAGACCGAAGCTGAGGAGAACAAGGTTCCGGCCATCGATGAGGGCGTCCCGGACGTCGCCGACCCCATCACCGGTGACGAGATGCTCGAGTTGCACTCGCTGCTCTCCTCGCACGAAGGCGCGCTCACCGAGCTGCTCGTCAAGCGCTGACCGCGACCCCGCCGGGGGTCGTGCGAAACTTCCCCGCCGTATGGCGAATCTCGATCCCGGTCCCGTCATGCTCCACGACTCGCTCTACGGGCTCGTGTACGGCGAGACGAGTCCCGACCGCATGACCGCCACGTGCCCGGTCACGGAAAAGGTCCTCCAGCCGTACGGCATCGTCCACGGCGGCATCTTCTGTTCCATGGCTGAGACGATCGCGTCAGTCGGCACCCACATGGGCGTCCAGGACGCCGGCAACATCGCCGTGGGAATGTCCAACAACATGAACTTCCTCCGGCCGATCACCAGCGGCACCATCCACGCCGAGGCCAAGCCGCGTCACCGCGGCCGCACCACGTGGATCTGGGACGTCGAGATCACCAACGACGACGGCGCGCTCTGCGCTATCGGCCGGATCACCATCGCCGTCAGACCTCGACCCTAGCCTCCTGGCGGTCCACCAGTCGCTTGGCCGCAAAGGCACCGCCGGCCGATGCTGCCGAGCTGACCCCGCGGAGCACGACCTTCTGCCAGATCGGCGTCTTGTCGCCGCCCTTCTTGACCTCCTTGCGCAGCGCATGGAGCTCGGCCACCAGGTCGTCGAGCGTCGCCGGAGCCGTCTCCTCCTCGGCCTCGTCGCCGCTGAGCCGTGAGCGAACGATCACGATCGTCGTGATCAGGAGCATCGCCGCGCCGGCGATGGCCGCATAGCGAGGGCCGTCGCGGCGCAGGCGCGCCTTCCAGTCGAGCTCAGCGCGAACGCGCTCCTCCAACCGGCCAGCGCTGGTCTCCAGCGCCTGCTTGCTCAGCTCCCTTTGACGCTGCGCTTCGTCAGTTCCCGGAGCCACTCGGCATCCTCCTTCAACGTGCTTTCGATGTGCTTCCGCCCTCGTTTGATCGCCTTTCTCGCCTTGGACTGCCCAATGAAGATGAGTACACCCGCGAGGACCAGGAATATCCCGCCGAGCACCAGCCAGCGCACCCACTCGGCGCCGAGAATGCCGAGCCCGGATGGCAGTGCACCCAGCGCCTCGATCACTCCAATCAGCAGGAACACCGAGGCGACGATGATCATCGCCGCGGCAATCACCAGTTGAATGAGCGCCCGCTTCAGCTCCGCGCCGACGACCGCGAGCTCGGCGCGCACCAGCTTGATGGCGTCCTCGACCACCTGGCGAGCGAGCGCGATGGGGTCGGGGCTATCCGGCGCGCCGTCCAAGGTACCTCCAGACATCCAACTGGGAGCTCAACGCGACCACTGCAGAGCGCCGCGTCGCCCGCAAGCTCACCCAAACTCGCAAGGTTGCATGATACTTGCGCGTACTCGCGGGGGGCGTAACCGGGCCCCTGTCACCCCCGTTGGACACAGCAGATGGCGGAAATCTCTCCAGTTCGACGACTCCCTCGTAGCGGACCCGATGGCTCCGCCGACCTCGCTGTTCGCCGCCGCTACCTCCGCCGCAACCGTCGCTTTGCGACCGGTCGTGTGTGGATCACGGTCTGGGTCGGTGTCTTCGCCGTCGTGGGCTGGCTCTTCATCGCGGGGTTCGCCGGCTTCAACCACTGAGCAAACACGAAGGGCGCTCCGAAGGGGGGGCGATCGCTAGTCGATCAGCTCACGGAGGTCCTGAAGCTGGAGCGAGATCCAGCGCGTGATGTCATTAGTGCGCACCACATCGCGGATCTTTGCCTGACGGGCCTTCTTCTGCCCGTCGTCCATCATCAGCCCGAGGTAGAGCGCCTCGGCGGTCTCGTCGATATCGAATGGGTTCACCGTGATCGCCCATTCACCAAGCTCCTCGTGTGAGCCCGCGTTCTCGCTGAGCACGAGGACGCCGTCGCGCTGGTTGACGAGCGGACCCTCCTTGGCGACGAGGTTCATGCCGTCGTAGATCGGATTGACGAGGAGCACGTCGAAGATGCGATAGCCCGCAATCGCGCGCTCCATGTTGTCCTCGATCTCGACGCGAATCGGCGTCCACCCGGCGCGACTGTATTCCCGATTGATCCGCGCTGCGACGCTGAGCACATTGCCGAGATAAGCACGGTAGTCGTCGATGTCCTGCCGGCTCGGTTGCAGGAATGCCCAGAACATCACATCGCCGGTCAGCTCCGGATGGGCCTCGAGCATGCGTTCGTAAGCGAGGAATCCGCGCACGATGTTCTTGCTCAAGTCCGTGCGGTCGACGCGGAGGATGAGGTGCTTCGGCCGCCACTGCTCGATGCGCTCGATCTCTGCGAGCACCGCGGGCTGTTCGGAGTGCTGGATGAACGTCTTCGGGTCGACGCTGATCGGGTAATTGCGCACCCAGACCGCGCGGCCCTCGGAGAACACCGTTCGCTCGCGATGATCGACCGTCAACCCGAGGTTCTGCTCGCACGTCATCAGGAAGTTGCGCACGTCGCGCGACGTCTGGAAACCGATGATGTCGGCGCCGAGCAGGCCGTGCACGATCGCATCGCGAATGTGCCGCGGGAGCACCGTCCAGTACTGCGGCGTCGGCCAGGGAATGTGCACGAAGTGCTGGATGCGCACGTCCGGCCGCTGCTCGCGAATGAGCCCCGGAACGCAATACATCTGATAGTCCTGCACGAAGACGACCGCCGGTTTGTCGGCGCGCCCCACCTCGGCGAGCACGCGATCGGCGACCATCCGGTTCACCTTGACGTAGCCGTCCTTCCACGCCCGGTGGATCGTCTCGTCGACGACCGGCTCGCGGGCGAGATCCCAGAGGTAGTGCTGGATGAACCAGAGCAGCGGATTCGAGATGACGTTGTAGTAGAGGTCGTATGCCTCGCTGGTCGGCTCGACGAAGGCGACCTTGATCGAACTCCCGTCGTCGGTGGTGAGCTCGGCCGGATCGCCGCGCTCCGCGAGCAAGCGATCCGAGCTGTCGCGTGCGAGGGCGACCCACACCGCGTCGGTCGCCGACGCGAGCGAGGTCATCGCCGTGACCAGTCCCCCGGCACCCTTGACGAGCCGCTCCGGCGTGCCCCGATACGGGTCGGCCTGGTGCAGGACCAGCGGCGCCCGATTGGCGACGATGACCGGCTGGACGCTCCCGAGGATCCTGCGCGTGTACGGCTCGATTGCCGACAAGGGCTCCACTCCAACACCCGCCTTGCGGTGCCTGCCCGCCAAGCCATGCTACCGGGACAGTCGTCGCGATGGCCTCACCGGCCACAATCCCGTCACGTATGACGCATCCCATCGCCGAGTACCGCGTCGACACGCCGCGCCTGACGCTTTCGGTGCGTGACCATGCCGGCGGCGAACCTGCGCTCCTCGCCCTGCACGGGCTGGCGAGCAACGCGCGCTGGTGGGACCTGGTCGCGGACCGGCTTGTCCCCGCCCATCGGGTGATCGCCGTGGACCTGCCGGGGCACGGCAAGAGCGACCGGCCGGACACCGGCTACGACTTCGACACCGTGGCGCGTGACCTCGAGGGGCTGCTCGCGGCGCTACTTCACCCGGAACCGCTCGTAGTGGTTGGTCACAGTTGGGGCGCGACTGTCGCGCTCTCGTTCGCCGCTGCCTACCCGGCGCTGGCGCTCGGCGTGGTGTGCATCGATGGCGGGGCCGGCGACCTCAAGGCATACTTCGGGCCGAGCTGGGAGATGGCCGAGCAGACCATGCGACCACCCGCGCTGAAGGGCGTCACGCCGGCGATGCTGCGGGCATGGATGGATTCGTCGCCGCTGCGCGACGGGTCGGATCCCGACACCGCCGCGGAGATTCTCGGCGGCAACTTCGAGGATGACGGCACTGGTGCCGGCACGCTGCGCCCGCGCCTGTCGCTCGAGCATCACATGCAGATCGCGCATCACCTCTTCGACGCCAACGGGTTCGAGCTGATGGCCAAGGTCCGCTGCCCAATGCTCTTCATCCCCGCGGGGTCACCGTCTGCCGAGGACTCGCCGAAGGTGCGTTCGGTTGCGCATGCAAAGGAAGTGGTCGGCGATCGAGCGCGCTTTGTGTGGATCGACGGCGTGCACGATCTGCCCGTGCAACGCCCAGAGGAAGTTGCCGCGTCGATCACCGCGTTCGTCAACGAGCTCGCGGCTCAGCCGAGCAGCACGTCCCAGAAGTAGCGCTCGCTCCGGGGCACGCCCTGGTCGACGTGGATGTGCTTCACCTCGGTGTAGGCAAGCAACCCTTCGCGCCCGTGCTCCCTGCCGATGCCGCTCTGCTTGTAGCCGCCGAACGGCGCGAGCGGATTGAGCAGGTGCCAGTCGTTGATCCACACGGTCCCGGTCCGCAACTGCTTGGCGATCTCGATGGCGCCGCGCGTGTCGCGTGACCACACGCCGCCGGCGAGCCCGTAGATCGTGCGGTTGGCGCGCTGGATCACCTCGCCAAGATCGCTCCAGCGCTGCACCGCGAGCACCGGCCCGAAGATCTCCTCGGTGCCGGCGTGCGAGTCGGGCGAGACGTTGGTGAGCACGGTCGGCTGAACGAAGTACCCGCGATCGCCGACATTCGGCGCACGTCCGCCGCCACACGCGACGGTGGCACCCTCCTGCCTGGCACGGTCAATGGCGGACAGGATCATGTCGTACTGGGCGCGGCTGATCACCGGGCCAACCTGCGTGTCGAAGTCGGCCGCGTCCCCGACACGCAGCGACGCCGCACCGTCGACCAGACGATCGACGAACGTGTCGTAGATGTCGTCGTGCACGAAGAGACGCGTCCCCGATTCGCACATCTGGCCCTGGTGGAAGAAGGTGCCGAAGAGCGCGCCGTCGACGGAGATGTCCAGGTCGGCGTCCGGGCAGACGATGTTCGCCGACTTGCCGCCAAGCTCGAGCGTCACCTTCTTGATAGTGGGTGCCGCGGCGGCGAGGATCTTGCGGCCTGTTGCGGTTGACCCGGTGAAGGCGACCTTGTCGACGTCGGGGTTTTCGACGAGCTCGATGCCGGAATCGACGCTATCACCCGTGACCACATTGAGCACGCCGCGAGGCAGCAGGCCGGTCTCGTCAATCGCGCGTGCGACCGCGAGCGCACTGAGCGGTGTCTGCGCCGCCGGCTTGAGCACGATCGAATTGCCCATCGCGAGGGCCGGGGCGATCTTCCACATCGCGAAGATGAGCGGGTAGTTCCACGGGATGATTCCGGCACACACGCCCACCGGCTCGCGCTGCACGAAATTCCAGGACACATATGGGGAATCGATCCAGGGCAGCGGCTCGTACCAGGGGATCCCGAGCGCCTGCTCCGCCATGCTGCGGAACCACTCGATGGCGAGCGGCACGTCCACCACCGACGTCTTGCGCAGCGCCGCACCGGCGTTCTGCGACTCCAGTAATCCCCAATCCTCCGACACCTCCTGGAGGTGCTCGACGATCTGGAACATGATCTGGGTGCGCTGCAGCTGCGACTTGAGGCGCCAGTCGCCGGCCTCGAACGAGCGGCGCGCGGCGGCGACCGCGCGCTTCGCGTCAGCCCTGCCGCCGGCGGGCGCGAGCGCCATGACCTCTTCGGTGGACGGGTTGATCACCTCGTAGCTGCGACCGTCTTCGGCACCGGTCCAGTCGCCATCGATGTACTGCTGATACGTCGCCACGTCGGGGTTGACGATCGCTGCCACGAATGCCTCCACCGCTGCACCGGTTGTTGACGCCGGTGTCGATTATGGGGCGGGGAACCGCGCATACTCGGTCGCGGCGGTTGGTGGAGCAGGCATTCTCGCCAAGGCTCCGGATCGTCACGGAGGAGGCGTTCAATGCCGAAGATGGTCATCACGCACGCGGTCGTGGATATCGACCGGTGGCTCGCGGGCAAGGCCGACCGTGTCGGAGCCTTCGGAGGGTTCGCCACGGACATCACGGACTACGTCGCGGCTGACGGAAGCAACAACGTCGCGGTCAGCGCGAACATCCACGACATGGCCGGTGCGCAGGCGATGATGACCTCGCCGCCGCCCGAGGCGGCGTCCATCGCCGAGGGCCACGGGGTCATTCAGCCGGTGATGACCTACATCGAGAAGTAATCGCGTGACCGTTCGAGACCGGCCCGCGCGTCGCGCCACGCCGGCTGATGTCGAGTTGGTCACGACCATCGTCGAGCTCGCGTTCGCCGACGACCCCATCTGGAGCCGCGCGTTGAGCCCGATCGGCGTCGCACAGCGCCGGCCGTTCTGGCAACTCTTCGCGGAGGGCGCGCTGCGTTATCGATGGACGTGGCTCGCCGAGGGCAACGGCGCCACGGCACTGTGGATTCCTCCGGGCGGGACCGAGATGTCCCCGGAGCAGGAGGAGCGGCTATCCGGGTTGGCGAGCGGCCTCGGATTGGAAGAGGAAAACTTCCGCGAACTGTCGCGGCGGTTTGAGGCCAACCACCCGCGTTCAGAGCCGCACTATTACCTCTCCCTTCTCGGAACCCACCCGGACTGGCGCGGTCAGGGCCTGGGGATGCGGCTCCTCGCCCAGAACCTGGCGTCGATCGACGAGGAACATTGCGCGGCCTACCTTGAGTCATCGAATCCCGCGAACAACCGCCGCTATGCGAGCGTCGGGTTCGAGCCGGTGGGCGAGTTCTCGTATCCAGGTGATGGTCCCGTGGTGACCACGATGTGGCGCCCAGCGCGGTAGGCACCCGCTCGAACGGCGGCCCGCCGCCTCCTTTGTCCGCTCCTCGGTTGCTGGCTTTCCATACGATGCTGTCATTCTGCGGGCGCAAGTATTGGAGTGGCGCGATGGACCAGATCGAGTTCGCCGACGGTTTCGATCGACCCGACACGCTCGCGTTCGGGCTCGGCGCCGGACAGCTGGCGGTCGTCATGACCGGGGTGCTGGCGGCGTACTCGCTGGTTCGCTCACCTCTCCCTCCGGAAATCGCCGACCCAGTGGCGGCGGTGATCGCGGCAGCGGCGGCCGGGCTCGGGTGGGTTCGGGTCGCGGGGCGGCCGGCACTCGAGTGGGCCGTATTCGCGGGGATGTTCCAGATGCGGCCGCGGAGCGGGATGACTCGTTGGGAAGCAGCAGCGGACACGCCCCCGGAGAGCGCTACGACAGCGGACGACGATGCAATTGACGCCCCGCCGCGGGACGGCATCCCGCCGCCCGTCGAGCCGAACCTCAAGCCGGTCGTCCGTTCGCCAACCCGTGTCGACGGCGCCCGGCGCGTGACCTTCTTCTCATTGCGCGGCGGAACGGGGCGCAGCACGATCGCAACTGAGCTGGCGTGCCTCATCGCGTCGAGCCACAGCGCGGACCGACCGGCGCCGCTGGTTGCGCTGGTGGACCTCGACCTGCGCAGCCCCAGCGTGGGCATCCGGCTCGGCACCCCAGAGCGAACCATCCTCGACTTCGCGCTCGCCCCGCCCGAGGACCGCAGCGTCATCGATTTCATGGTCACCCACTCCTCCGGGGCGCGTGTGCTCCTCGGGCCCCAGAACGCGGTCAATCCCGAGTGGCCGGTGACGCCGGCGCTCGTGCGCGAAGTGCTCCGCGAGCTCGACATGGAGGGCTTCGACCTGGTTGTGCTCGACGTCTGTCCGGAGGTGAACCCGTTGACCACCACGGCGATCTGCGCCTGCGATGACGTCTTCGTGGTGGTCGTCCCAACCGCGGGAGGCGTCCACGACGCGTATCGCAGCACTGAGGCGTTGCGCCGCCTGGGTCTGCGCCATCAGCTCCGGTACATCATCAATCGCTCTCGCTCCGGGACCGACCTCAGCGAACCTATGGCGGATCTCGGCGGCCAGGTGATCGGCGACATCCCAGACGACGAGGCGGTGGTCACCGCGGAGAACGCGCACCACCTGCTCGGGCTGGAGGATTCGGGTCCCGCAGCAATCGCGCTGCGTCGCCTGGCGCGCCGTGTCAGCAGCGAGCTGCACTCCGCGTGGCCGGTCTGAACATCGCAGCGATCCGCACCGCCGGTCTGCGCCGCGCGCCGATCGACGAACGCGTTGTCATCCGTGAGGATCGATGCGAGCGCGGCGGATTGGTTTCCGCCGTCCTCGCGACCACCGACCTGGACATCGACGCGCTGGATCCGGCGCGCAAGGCCGCAGCTGCAGCAGCGTTCGCGCGTATGTGCCACACGCTCGAACGCCCGATGCAGCTGCTCATCCGGGTGCGCCGGCTCGCCGCTCCGGACAGTGCACCGGCGACCGGCGCACATGCGGATCTCGACAGCGCGATGCGCCGGTATTGGGTGGATCAGATTCGCGACGGCGAGCGACACACACGACACGTGTACGTCATCCTCACCGCGCAAACGCCGGCTGCACTCGACGCCGTCTGCGCGCAGGCGTGCGATCGCCTGGGGGCGCTCGGTGTCGGCGCTCACCGCGTCGAGGGAGACGACCTTGTCGCCGTCGTGACAGACGGATTCGACTGCAACGCGGCGACCAGCTGGTCGGAGCAGCGAGAGCACCTGGTCTACGGAGACACCCTGCTTCGAGGCCATGCGCTGCAACGACTTCCGGGCCATCCCGTCAGTCCGGGCTGGCTCGCCCCGCTGCTCGGCGTGCAGGCGGAAGCAGACATCGCCATCCACCTCGAACCGGCGCCGCTCGGCGATGCGCTGGGCCGGCTCAACCGCCGTCTCCGCGATTTCTCCGCACACCGCATGCTCGAGATGGAGCGTGGTGCACTCGGCGACGTGCACGTCGACATCGGGCTCAACTCCGCGACTGCGCTTCGCGAACGTCTGGCTCGCAACCTCGGAAGGCCGCTGCATCTTTCAGTCATCGCCACCGCTCGCGGTGAATCGATGGACGATTTGCAAGCGCGCAGCGATACCCTCCGCCTGGGATTCGCATCGGCGCTCATCGGCGTGGAGGTGACCCACTACCGGCACCTCGCGGCCCACGTGAGCACGCTGCCGCTCGGGATCGACACGATGCGCGCCGGCAAGCTCGTCGATTCGACAGCGGCCGCGACCTGCATCCCCTGGATCGAGGCTGGGTGCTCGGATCCGGACGGCTATCGGCTCGGCGCCGCCACACGATCGGGGCTCCCGGTGCGAGTGGCGCCCTTCGACACCACCCGGCATCCCAACCCGAACATCGCCGTCTTCGCTGCGTCAGGCCACGGCAAGAGCTTTGCGATCGGCACGCTCGTGCTGGAGGCTGCCGTTGCGGGAGTGAATTCCGTGATCATCGATCCCGAGGGTGAGTACCGGGGCATGGTCACGGCGCTTGGCGGGCGCTATCTCGAGCTTGCTCCCGGTACCGATGCCGCGGTCAACGTCTTCGAGGGTGCGGCGGACGATCCGGAGGAGACGGTGGCGGCGGTCGTCGATCTCGTGACCGTCCTCTGCGGCGATCGTCTCGGTGACGTCGAACGCGCAGTCGTCGACGCGTCCGCGCGCGCCGCGCTGCAGCGTGCGCTGAGCGAACATCGCCTACCGCTGCTCGAGGACTGCCTGCCGATGCTCGACGCTGAAGCTCGCCCGGTTGCGATGGTGGTACGCCGTTTCTGCACCGGAGGCCTCGGCGCGCTGTTCAATCGACCCACCTCGCTCAAGGTCGATTCCGGCGTGTGCGCGATCTCGCTCCGGGACATGCCGCCGGAGCACGTGGCGGCGGCGACACTGATCGTCGCCCGCTGGCTCTGGGAGCTGGTGCGGAAGGACCGCCGGCGTCGTCACATCGTCTTCGATGAGGTTGGTGCGCTCTGCGTTCACCGGCCGCTCCGCGATCTCCTCGTCCAGCTCGCGAGGCGGTGCCGTAAATACAGCGCGTCGCTCATCGTGGCGACGCAGAACGCGCAGGACCTGCTCGGCACCGATGAAGGCAGCGTGATCGCGACGAATTGCGCGGTCGTCCTGCTCGGCGGTCATCGAGCGGCCGAAACGGCTCGAATGGAACGTGCGTTCGGGCTCACCGAGGCGCAACGCGGCTTCCTCGAGACAGCATCTCGCGGCGAGTTCCTGCTCCTCGCCGGCGATCGCCGTGTGGCCATGCGTATCGAGGTTCCGGAGGTGCATCGAGCCATACTCAGCGGCGAATCTGAGTCGCCTTACCCCCTTGACGACAGGGCCGTCAACTCGCAAGATATGGGGGCTCCCGGACGGCTGAGCCCCAAGATATGGGATCATTAGAGTGATCTCAGTACGCGGAGATTGGGGCTCGAGGTCGCCAGGGCGCGGTCCCGCACACGTCTCTGCACAATGAAGCGCCCACCAGCCAGAAGAGGAAAGACCGTGGATCGATCCGCCTCCAAACCCGTCCCGGACAACTCCCATAGCATCTCGATGGAGCCGCCGACCGGCCGTCGTTCAGGCCGTAGAAATGGGACGGCGCAGGCGCGCGTGAGTGCCAAAGTTGAAGTGGAAGGCGGCGGAATTCACGTCGAGCGGCGCTTCACCCACGAGGGTGTGCACCCCTTCGACGAGGTCACCTGGGAATCCCGCACCGCGGCGATCGGCAACGAGAAGGGCGAGAGCGTCTTCGAGCAGAAGGACTGCGAGATCCCGACGTTCTGGTCACAGATGGCCACAAACGTCGTGGTGAGCAAGTACTTCCGCGGCAAGCTCGGCACTCCCGGTCGCGAGACCAGTGTCAAGCAGATGATCTCGCGGGTTGCCGACACCATCGGCACCTGGGGACGGGAGGGCGGCTACTTCGCCACCGAGACCGACGCCCAGGCGTTCCAGGACGAGCTGACCCACCTGTTGCTCCATCAGAAGATGAGCTTCAACAGCCCGGTGTGGTTCAACCTCGGCGTCACCACGAGCAAGCCTCAAATCTCGGCGTGCCAGCCCTACGACGCTCGGGTGGCCACCCCCAAAGGTTTGATTCCTGTCGGTGAGCTCGTCGAGCGCAACGCAGTTGGCGAGGAAGTGTTCGACCGAGCAGGCGTTACTCGCGTTGTTGCGACGAAGGCGAACGGCCGCAAGGAAGTCTTCCGGCTAACGATCGGATCAGGTGTCACCGTCGATGCGACCGCCGACCACGTGATCCTTGTCGCTGACGACCGTAAGGGGCATCGCACTTCGTGGAAGCGAGTAAGCGAAGTCAGGGCGGGAGATCGTCTCGTCCTCGACGCCAGCCGAACCGTGATGCGCCCGGCAGAAGTCTCTGTTATGGAGCTCGCCGGACTTGGCGCTCCTCGCGAGTACGCTGGACGGGGTCGGCGATTCCAGCAACAGGGCGACATTGAGGCCTGGATCGAAACGGCAGCCTCCGAACCCAATCTCATTGCCGCGGCGGAAGCGGCACTCGCCGGCTGGCTGCAAGGCGACGGCGTTGTTGGAATTCCAGCTGGTTGCACCTCGTTGGTGATCGAACTGCAACCTGCTGACACCGAGGAGTTGGCGGACGTCGAGCGGCTCTTGGACCTCGTCTTCCCAGGTGTCCATCGGCACGTCACCCGTTCCGACGCAACGCAGGATCGCGGGTGCTATCGCGTTCGGCTATCTGGCGAAGTCCTTGTCCCATTCGTCAACAAGTGGGAGTTGATCACGCGCGGTTCCGAAATGCGGGTTCCCAGCCGGCTGTGGACCTCGTCGACGGATGAGATTGCCGGATATCTTCGCAGCCTGTTCCAAGCAGACGGCTACGTCAGCATCCAGGCGGTCACAGCCGCTCGCCTGTGGCCGCGAGCCGCAGTTGGCCTAGGCACGGTTTCGTCTCAACTAGCGGCGGATGTCCAGCAGCTCCTACTGAGCCTTGGCGTGCAATCTACCATCAGGACGGAGCCCACCCGAGGCGTTCGGCAAGCCTTCCACACGGTAACTGTGGGAACGCAGCCCGACCGACTGCTGTTTGCAGAACTCGTCGGATTCCCTTGCGCACGTAAGGCATCTCTACTTCGAGCCTCGCTAGAGATCGGCGTCAACAACACCACCCCGAGACATCAGATCCGATTCCCCCGCGTGACCGAGATCGAGTCACGTGGCGTCATGGACGTCTATGACATTCAGACGGAGAGCGGGAACTATCTAAGCAACCACATCGTCGTCCACAACTGCTTCATCAACAGTGTCGAGGACACGATGGAGTCGATCCTCACGCTCGCGAAGACCGAGGGGATGCTCTTCAAGTACGGCAGCGGCACGGGGACCAACCTCTCTACGATCCGCTCCGCAACCGAGTCGCTCGCCGGCGGTGGCACCGCCAGCGGACCGGTCTCCTTCATGAAGGGCTTCGACGCATTCGCCGGTGTCATCAAGAGCGGTGGGACCACCCGTCGCGCCGCCAAGATGGTCATCCTCAACGCCGACCATCCCGACGTCGAGGAGTTCATCACCTGCAAGGTGAGCGAGGAGCGCAAAGCGTGGGCGCTCATCGAGGCCGGCTACGACAGCGCCTTCACCGGTGAGGCGTACGCGTCGGTCTTCTTCCAGAACAGCAACAACTCCGTCCGGGTGACCGACGAGTTCATGCGCGCGGTGCAGGACGATCGCGACTGGCACCTGCGCGCCGTGACTGACTCCAACCGGATTCTCAAGACCGTGAAGGCCCGTGAGCTGATGCGGCTCATCGCCGAGTCCGCCTGGCAGTGCGGCGATCCCGGTATGCAGTACGACACCACCATCAATGACTGGCACACCAGCGCCGTGACCGGTCGCATCAACGCCAGCAACCCCTGCAGCGAATACATGTTCCTCGACGACACCAGCTGCAACCTGGCGTCGATCAATCTCACCCGCTTCCTCAACGACGACGGCTCGATCGACATCGAGGCCTACAAGCACGCAATCCACATCACGATCACCGCGCAGGAGATCCTGGTCAGCAACGCCTCGTATCCGACCGAGAAGATCGCCAGAAACAGCGAGGAGTTCCGTCCGCTCGGTCTCGGCTACGCGAACCTCGGTGCGCTCCTCATGGCTCGCGGTGTTCCGTACGACTCCCCGCAGGGTCGCGACCTGGCCGCCTGCCTTACGTCGATCCTCACCGGCGAGGCGTACGCGCAGTCCGCACGCATCGCCCGCGAGATCGGACCGTTCAGCGGCTACGCCGCCAACCGTCAGCCCATGCTGCGCGTGGTCGGCAAGCATCGCGAAGCCGCGTACAACATCCCGACCGACAACATCGAGCCCGACCTCGTCGGCGCCGCCAGGCACGCCTGGGACGAGGCTCACGAGCTCGGCGCGCGCCACGGCTATCGCAACGCGCAGGCCACGGTGCTCGCTCCCACGGGAACGATCAGCTTCATGCTCGACTGCGACACCACCGGCGTCGAGCCGGACATCGCGCTCGTCAAGTACAAGAAGCTCGTCGGTGGCGGCATGTTGAAGATGGTCAACGGCACCGTGCCAGCCGCGTTGCGCCGGCTCGGATATGGCGAGACCGCGATCGGCGACATCATCGCCTTCATTGACGAGAACGACACCATCGAGGGTGCGCCGACGCTACGCGAGGAGGACGTCGCCGTCTTCGACTGCGCGTTCACGCCGCAGAACGGCAAGCGCTCTATCACGTGGCAGGGACACCTCCGGATGATGGCAGCGGTGCAGCCGTTCATCAGCGGCGCAATTTCCAAGACGGTGAACATGCCCAACGAGGCAACCGTCGAGGACATCGAGCGCGCATACACCGACGGATGGAAGCTCGGGCTCAAGGCGGTCGCGATCTACCGCGACGGCAGCAAGCGCAGCCAGCCGCTCGCAACAAGCATGGACAAGACCACCGGCCATCGCGTCCAGGTCGTCGAACGCCCATTGCGCAAGCGTCTTCCCGCGGAGCGTACCGCGATCACGCACAAGTTCGAGGTCGGTGGCCACGAGGGCTACATCACAGTCGGCCTCTACGAGGACGGCACGCCTGGCGAGATCTTCCTGCGCATGGCGAAGGAGGGTTCCACGGTCAGCGGACTGATGGACTCGTTCGCAACCGCCGTGTCGCTCGCGCTCCAGTACGGCGTGCCGCTTCCCGCGCTGGTCGACAAGTTCTCGCACACGCGATTCGACCCGCAGGGTTTCACGCGCAACCCGGAGATCCCCATCGCCAAGTCGGTGATGGACTACATCTTCCGCTGGCTCGCGTCGCGCTTTCTGCCTCAGGAAGAGCGCGATCGCCTCGGCATCATCCGCCGCGAGCCGGACGGCAGCGTCACCGAGCCGGTGTCAGCCGCCGATGCGGAGATTGAGGCCATGGCAGCCGCTGCTGTCGCGGTTCCGACTGCACCGGCGCGCAAGCTTGTCACCGCGATCCCAACCACGAGCGCCGGCGCATTCATCAACCAGGAAGACGCACCAACCTGCAGCGACTGCGGCAGCCTGATGGTCCGCAATGGCGCTTGCTACAAGTGCCACAACTGCGGAGCAACGAGCGGCTGCAGCTGATCCTTTAGCACCTCCTCCCCTCTCGCCCGGGCCGCCTTCGAAACGCTTTTGGAGGCGGCCCTCTTATTCGGAGGTCAGAGGGAGCGAATCCGCGTCGTCAGTTGCGGAATTGTCGATTTCGCTATACGCGGAGGCGCCGCTTTCGAGACCCATCGTCGGATCGATCCGAAGGCGTCAGGCCAGCGTGGCGCTCAACATCGGACGTCGCGAGGCTCGTGCTTGGAACGACTGACCGGCGGTTAGGGTAGCGATCACATTTGGGTCAACCGTTTTGGGGATTAGAGGGACACCCCTACGTGCCAGTTACGTACTCGCACGGATTTGCCAGTGGCGCGGCTTCCCTAGCCTGCGAGTACACCGCACGCAAGCCGTCAGCCGATAAGGAGATTCGATGCAGCAAGCCATCTCGTCCAGCAGGTCGGACGCCGCCGAGTCGTCCAAGTACGGACGTCGCCGATTCAGCGTCGGTGGTTCTCGTATGACGTACTCGAGACTGATCGGCGCCCTCTTCTTGTCGGGGTTTCTCGTCTACGGTATTGGCTCCGCCCTCGCTACATCCGCGGCCGGAGCGCCGCACTTTCTCGCCTCGATTGCCGCACACCCGATAGTCCTCATCATCGGTGCAATCTTGATGTTGCTGAATACCTTGGTGGACCTAGGCAAGGGCATCCTCTTCTTTCCGATTCTACGGAAGCACAGCAAGAGGACCGCGCTCGGCTACCTGGCGACAATGATTGTCGAGGTCACGCTGCTGGACATCGGAGCGATCGCTCTGCTGATGATCGTTCCGCTGAGCGGTCAGCACGGCATCGACGCGGCCACGGCCCTGGGTCGTGGATCAGCCCTTGTTCACACCAACGCAATGTTCTACCAGTTCGGCGAAATGACCCTAGCGGCGGGGTGCGTTGCCCTGTGTGCGCTGCTCTACCGAACCCGCCTGATTCCCCGGTTCCTGTCTATTTCAGGCTTGATCGGTTATCCCATTCTCATGGTTGGAGCCATCGCTGAAGTCTTCGGGATCCACATCGGCCTCGTGCTCACCATCCCCGGCATGTTCTTTGAACTGGTCCTGCCCTTCTGGCTCTTCACCAAGGGCTTTCAGTCCGAGGCCTACGCAGGACCGGCCGCCCGTCGGACGGCTGCGCCACTGGCGGCGTAGCTCTCTCATCCAGCCCGGTCGGGCGCAGTCCCGGCCGGGCTCACGCTCGCTCCTGTGTCGACACCGATCGTCGCCGGACTCGAGACCCCCCTACACTGGCGGTATGCCCGTATCCACTCGAGCGGTCGCGGGCAAGCTCCCCGCAGAGGCCACGAGCTTCGTAGGCCGGCGCAAATTGTTGGCGGAGGTCAAAGCGGCATTCGCGAGCACGCGTCTGTTGACGCTGGTGGGACCTGGCGGTGTTGGCAAGACCCGGCTTGCCCTGCGCGCAGGCGCCGACCTCCAGCGGACCGTCCGTGATGGCGTCTGGTTCATTGACCTGGCCGGCCTTGAAGATCCGCATCTCGTGGCCAAGGCCGTGATCAGCAATCTGGGCGTGGCGGACCAGTCCGGAAAGTGGCCGACTTCACTCCTGATCTCCCATCTGGCTTCACGCGAAGCGTTGCTGATCCTCGACAACTGCGAGCATCTCCTCGACGCTGTCGCGGTTCTGGCAGATGTGGTCTTGAAGGAAGCCGCTGGAATTCGACTGCTTGCCACGAGCCGTCAAGCGTTGGGAATCTCTGGTGAGCGTGTCGTTCAGGTACCGCCTCTCACGCTACAAGGAGAGCCGGGCGCCGACACAGGTCAGGGCGCTGCCCACTCCGAGGCGGTTGCTTTATTGGTGGCTCGGGCTACAGATGCCGGCGTCCAACTCGAGGAGACGGCCGCCACTCGTCAACTGCTGCTCGATGTTTGTCGCCGCCTCGACGGCATGCCCCTGGCACTCGAACTGGCAGCCGTCAGGTTGAGGACGATCGGTCTTGGCCAGTTGCTCGAGCGGTTGAGTGACCGCTTCGCGCTCCTCACCGGCGGCAGCCGTGCGGCCCTGCCGAGACAGCAGACCCTCCGAGCCACGATGGACTGGAGTCACGATTTATTGAGCGGTCCGGAGGCGGTATTGTTGCGCCGTCTCGCTGTGTTCCCGTCTGACATGGGACTTGATGCCATCGAAGCCGTGGCGACGCAGATGGGCACTGACCGAAGTTCGGTGCTCGAGCAGCTATCCAGCCTCATAGAGAAGTCATTCGTGACCCGACTGGGTCCAGCCGCAAACGCACGCTACAAACTCCACGAGACGATGCGGGAGTACGCCCTCATCAAGCTGCGCGAGGCAGAGGAGGAGCCCGCAGCGAAAACGGCGTTCGTCGGTTTCTACGCTGACATGTGCCAGAGAGCAGAGAAAGCTGCACAGTCGCCCGAGCTCGTGGATTGGCTCAAATGCATGAGTCTCGAGGCCGACAATGTGCGTGCGGCCCTGGCTCACTGCCTGCACGGGCCTAACCACGCAATGGGCGTCTCCATGGTCGCATCACTGCTGTGGTACTGGACAGCGCGGGCCACCAGTGAGGGCGCGTATTGGCTGGATCTGTACCTCGAGAACCGCGAGGCGGACGATACGGACGACGCAGCCATCGCGCGGGCCCTGTTTTCGCGCGGCTTTGTGTCGATGGTCCTCGGGGACGCGGCGACCGCCGTGCCCGCTCTTGATGAAGCAGAGGCAAAGGCGCGCGCGGAACGCGACTCGCCGCTGCTCGCTCGGGTACTCTCGGTCTCCGCAGGCATCCGCGTGATGAGCGGTGAACTCGAAGGCGCACGTTCGCAACTTCGCGAAGCGAAGACGCTTGCTCAAGGTTTTGATGACCCTGGTGTTGACGCCATGCTCGCGCTCACTGAGGGATTCATTGCGCTCGGCGCGGCGGACGTCGACACAGTTGGCCGCGTCTATGCCGAGTGGTCACCCCGGGCTCGGGATCGAGGCGACCTCCAGACTCTCAGCTACCTGCTTTCGTCGTATGGATTCTCGCTCCTGCAGCAGGACCGACCGGACCAGGCCGGGCCGCTCTTGCAAGAAAGCCTGGGGATCGAACGGCGTCTTGAAAACCGAGACATGATCCTCTACGTGCTCGACGGACTGGCCAGTCACGGTGCGATGGTCGGCCGGCTGCAGAGGTCTGCGCGGTTGCTCGGTGCCGCTGAGAACCTGCAGACCGAAACTGGCATTCGCCTCATGCCGCATATGCAACCTGTACTGGCGCATGCACGGGAGACGATCGCCGCCTCGCTCGGAATCCCAGCTTTGGAGTTGGAGATCGAGGCGGGCAAGCGGATGTCGACGGACGAAGCAGTCGCCTACGCCCTCGATGAGAAGAAACCAGCACGTCGCGACGCTCCCATTGAGCCGAAGAAGCTGACGCCGCTGAGCAAACGGGAGCTGGAGATTGCGCACCTCATCGCAGACGGGATGAGCAACAAGGAGATTGCCACTCAGTGCTTCCTTTCCGAGCGCACGGTGGAGACGCACGCATCGAACATTCTCAACAAACTCGGGGTCAACTCGAGGGTGGAGGTTGCGCGCTGGGTTGAGCGCGAGCTGGTGCAGAGCTAGGGCCGCCCGTTCGTCGCGGCGTTCCCAGCGACCACTATCGCATCGACGACGCGGACCGGAGGGAGCAATGCAACGCCAAACAAGCGATGAACGTCCTCGACACAGCCAGCCTCGACGAGGCATGAGAGCCGGTCATCGTCAGGGAGGTATGCAACGCAGAGCAGCCTCGGCCAAAGACCCCTACCTCGGAGGCGGCGGCACGCGGTGTTCAGACTGTTGCCGATCCACGAGAGCTCGCTCTCTGCCACTCTCAACCGCACCTCACCTAGGTAGCACCGTCGTGTGAGGCCAGCCGGCGTAAGAGCCGTGGCTTTCGTTCTCATGACCCCAGGTTGGGTCCTGTGCCGATCGAGGTCATCGGTGACAGCACCCATCGACCACGTAGTGCGGCTATCGGCTCCTGCTCTTGCCCATGTCGTGCCGCCTACGTGGTGGGTCAGTGGTGGCCCCGATGGCCATCGACTCGGACGCGGCAGACGATGGCAGCCATTGAGGCAGCGATCAAGGAGAGGTCATGAACACAGCAACCATCGACAAACTCAGCGAGCGGGCAGATGACACGGGTGTCATGACGATGAAGGCGATCGTTCAAGACACGTACGGCTCAGTCGACGTCCTGCAACTCAGAGAAATCGCCAAGCCGACGATCGGCGAACACGACGTGTTGGTCCGCGTTCGGGCTGCCGCAGTCAACCCTGCTGACTGGGCGATCATGGGCGGCCTGCCGTACATCGCCCGCCCTGCGCCCATGTATGGGTTGCGCACCCCAAAGAACGGGATTCGAGGAACGGATGTGGCAGGCCAGGTAGAAGCTGTCGGCTCCGCCGTGACACGATTCCGGCCAGGCGACGAGGTCTTCGGCTGGTGCCGCGGCGCCTTTGCCGAATATGCAGCCGCTTCTGAAAATGGGCTGGCGATCAAGCCGACCGATCTCACCTTCGAACAAGCCGCTGCCATTCCGATGGCCGGTTCGGTTGCCCTCCAAGCGCTGCGCGATCACGGCCAGGTTCAACCCGGGCAGAAGGTGTTGGTCAACGGTGCCTCCGGTGGCATCGGCACCTACGCCGTGCAGATCGCAAAGTCACTGGGAGCCGAGGTCACCGGCGTATGCGGTACATCGAATGTGGATATGGTCCGATCGATCGGGGCCGATCACGTTATCGATTACGCGATCGACGACTTCACCAAGAACGGCGAGCGTTACGACTTCCTCCTCGACAACATCTCGAACCGATCATTGTCCGATCTGCGGCGCGCGCTCACCCCGACAGGGACGCTTGTGCCGAACGGCGGCCAGTTCCAGCATCGTTGGTTCTCGAGCGCTGGTCGCCTGATCAAAGCGATGGTGTCGTTCCGTTTCGTGAGCCAGCGGCTCGGCCGATTTGTGGTGGCGCAGCGGCACGACGATCTCCTGGCCCTTATTGCGCTGATCGAGGGCGGTAAGGTCATGCCGGTGATCGATCGAACCTATCCGCTCAGCGAGACTGCCGCGGCGATGGATTACGTCGGAACCGGGCACGCCCGAGGGAAGGTCGTGATCAGTGTCTGATGCACGTCCGATGGCCGGCAAGATCGTGCTGATCACCGGCGGTACCGGCGGAATCGGCAAAGCCACGGCGATCGGGCTCGCCACGATGGGTGCGCGGGTCGGCATCACGGGTCGCGACCTGATCCGCGCCAAACAGGCTGCCGCCGACATTCGCACGGCTTCCGGCAACTCGTTCGTCGATGTCTTCGCGGCCGACATGAGCTCGCAGGCCGACGTGCGCCGTCTCGCCGCCGCTGTTCTCGATGCTTACCCACGGCTGGATGTGCTGGTCAACAACGTTGGCGGGTTCTGGGCGCATCGACATCCGACGGCCGACGGCCTGGAGCACACCTTTGCCCTCAACCATCTCGCGCCGTTCCTGCTCACCAACCTGCTCCTGGATCGGCTCAAGGCCAGCGCACCCGCACGGGTCGTGACTGTCTCCTCCGGAGCACAGGCCGCGGGCCGGATCAACTTCGACGATCTTCAGGGCGCTCGCAGTTACTCGGGGCAGCGCGCGTACAGCCAATCGAAGCTGGCCAACATCCTGTTCACCAACGAGTTGGCTCGCCGTCTTCAAGGCACCGGTGTCACTGCGAATTCCGTGCACCCCGGCGTGGTGCGGACCAACTTCGGCTCCGAAGACCAGGCTGGGTTCTTCAGGATCATCAGCCCCTTGGTTCGCCCGTTCCTGAAGACACCGACGCAGGGCGCATCGACGCCGATCTATCTGGCCTCATCACCGGACGTGGACGGGATCACTGGCCAGTTCTTTGCCAACCGCAAGCCCAAGTCCGCCAACAAGGCGGCCGACCTGGACGTCGCCGCGCGGCTCTGGCGGGTCAGCACCGACCTGGTCGGGCTGACGGGGTCGCATCCGCCTATCACTTACGGGACGCTCGCATAGACCCGCATCTGTTCGGACAGCCGCTCGAGGCCGATCAGTGCGCCCAACGGCTCCGGGCCAGCCGCCCAGTTGAGCAGGAACAGCACGTCGCCGTCGATGCCGACGAGTGACTCCAGCACCGCGTCCACCTGATGGGTGCGGACCAAGACAGCGATCAGGTCGTACCCGCCGGCAGGGTGCTCGACCACAGGCAGCGACACTCGCCTGACAGCCGCGCTGTCTTCCTCGGCGAGCAGCACGCCGCGCTCTCGCAGGGCTGCCAGGCGCTCGCCGCGGGCGAGGAGTGAGACGTCGTATCCGGCGTCATGCAGGCGAACAGAGAGCAGAGTGCCGGTAACGCCGGCTCCGTACACGAGCACTTTCACGACGAACCTTCTGTCACCCCCATGACACCGAGTGGATGATCTTGTGTCGCTTCACCGGTGGTCGGGCCGCGACTGCCGCCTCTACGTGCTCTGCCAGTACCACCCCTGATGTCTTCGGATGTGGAGCTACTCAGGCTGGTGGAGGTAGACAGACGAACTAATAAGGAGAGCAGACATGTTTGGCAGAACTCGCACAACTGATGACCCACGGGCCCAACAACTGTCACGAAAGGAGCATGCCGTCAGCGGTCGAACAAGCGAACGGAGGTGGGGCTTCACTGCTGCGCGCATCATCGCTCTCATCGTCATCGCGCTGGGGGTGCTCGGTCTCGTGTACGTCCAATTGACGGGTGGCACCAGCGCGGTGTCTGTCCCCGACGGAGCGCATGCCGGCCAATTGAAGCTCACGTCCTGCACCTATACGACCGAGAAGGGGAACTCCAGCGCCGACTGCGGCACGTTGGTCGTGCCCGAGAATCGTACGAACCCGCACTCGCGACTGATCGCGTTGCCCGTCATTGTCATTCGAGCTACATCCGCCCATCCGTCCGAGCCCATTTTCCGTCTGAACGGCGGTCCCGGCGTCACGAACATGGTGTTCCCGGACGCCAGCCGCTTCACAGCTAACCATGACGTCGTCCTGGTCGGTTACCGGGGCGTCGACGGATCGTCCGTGCTCGACTGCCCCGAGGTTACCTCCGCACTGGAAAACTCGGCGGACATGCTCGGACAGGCGTCGTTCCGGGCCTACGCCGACGGCTTCCGCACCTGCGCGACGCGCTTGACGGCAGACGGCGTCGACCTAGCCGGCTACACCCTACCCGAGCAGGTCGATGACCTGGAGGCGACGCGGAAGGCACTGGGCTACAAGCAGATAGACCTCGTCAGCGAGAGCGCGGGTACCCGCCTTGCAATGATCTATGCCTGGCGCTACCCGACGAGCATCAACCGCTCGGTGATGATCGGGGCGAACCCGCCCGGCGACTTCCTGTTCGATACGGCGACCATCGATCAGGAGTTCCAGTCCTACGCTCGCCTCTGCGCCGCGGACGCCGGCTGCAGCAAGCGCACCAACGATCTCATCGCCACTATCAAGCACACGGCGGCCAACATGCCCGACCGCTTCTTGTTCCTCCCTATCAATAAGGGCAATGTGCTGGCCGCGACCGCATTTGGCATGCAGGAGTCGACGGACGACGCAGCGCCGGACTCCGCGCCGATGACGATCGACGCATGGTTGTCGGCCGCCGCCGGCGACCCGAGCGGGCTCTGGTTCGAATCGTTTCTCGCAAGCATCGCTTTCCCACAGTCGTTTGTCTGGGGTGAATTCGCGTCCGTCGGGTCGATCGACTTCGCTGCTGTCAGGCAGTACTTCGCCCACCCCGACCCGTCGATCATCGGCAGCCCCGGCACGGATTTCCTCTTCGCCGGCGGCGAGCTGGCGAATGCCTGGCCGGCTGCCACGGACTCGGACCAGTACATGCACGACCAGACGTCGAATGTCCAGACCCTCGTGATCAGCGGGGCGCTCGATATGGCGACCCCAGCGCAGAATGCGACAGAGCAGCTCTTGCCGTTCCTCCCGAACGGGCACCAGGTGGTGCTGCCCCAGCTCGGGCACGCAGACTCCTTCTGGAGCTATGACCCGGCCGGCGGCACCGCCCTGATCACCACCTACTTCGAGACCGGACGGGTCGACCAGTCCCTGTACACGAGCCCGCACGTTTCCTTCACACCGGCCAGCACACAGACCGCGATTGCCAAGGACATTGTCGCCACGATGACCGGCCTCGCCGTCCTCACGGTGGTGTCGCTGCTCCTGATGTGGTGGCGCATCCGCAGACGCGGTCGGTTCGGGCGCACGGCGAGTGCGGTGCTCCGCTCGGTGTATCCGCTCATCCTCGGCCTCGGTGGCTGGTTCCTCGATGTGCTCATCGTCCTCACGACGTCCTCGACGATTCCGATTGAAGACCAGCTGCTCGCCGTCGTCTCAATCGGTGTGCCGATCGGCCTGGGGATCTACCTCGCCTGGGTCAACCGCGACCGGCAATCCAACGCCAACACCATCGGAGTTGCGGCAGCACTGGGAGGTGGCCTGGCAGGTGCGTGGCTGGGGTTCAATGCGACCGACGGACTTCTCTCCCTCATCACTGCAATCGTCGGAGCGACTGTCGGCGCAAACCTGATCCTCCTCGCGCTCGACATCTCGTGGGATCGGCCGGCTCGCGATCGTGTGGATGAAACCGACGCAGCGGAGGCCATGGCTGGCGATCCTCATCGCCGGCGCCGCCTGGCGATTCCGCGGCGACACGGCGACAGTCTGATCTCGCCGCGTCCGTCGCGCATCTCGGATCCGTCCTTGCCACCTCGCACGTCGCCATGAACGAAGTACCGCTGTTCGGGCTCGGCGGCAACGTCCTACTTGTGGTCATCCTCAGCCTCCTCTTCGCAGAGGAGGCTGGGGTTCCACTGTTCTTCATCTCCGGCGACCTGCTGCTCGTTGTCGGCGGAATCGCTATTGCATCAGGACAGATCAGCCCGCTGGTCTTTTTTCCCGCCGCTTTTCTCATCATGATCGCGGGTGCGCTGGTCGGCTGGGAACTGTTCGCGCGATTGGGATGGGATCGGCTCTTCGGTATTGCTCGTAGGTTTCACGCTGGCGGGGTTCTGGAACGTGCAGCGAAGCTCCTGTGCAGCGGCGGTTGGCGAACTGCGTTTGTGTCCCGGCTGATTCCCGGCTTGAGGATCTACACCACCCAGGTGGCTGCGGTCAGTGGCATGCCGCGGCGAACATTTCTCATAGGGTTGCTTGCCGCGAATCTGGCCTACATCGCAGCTTTCGTAGGTCTCGGAGACGCAGTGGGTCGTCCGGCCATCAAGCTCATCGAGCAAGGCGCAGCCAACGCTGCGATCCCCATCCTCGTAGCCGTCGTTATCGTCGCGCTCATTGCCCTCTGGCGCGCACGTGCTCAGCCCATGGCGCCCACCATGGCTCGATGACAGGAAGAGTGCGCTGTGAGCAGAAGTCAGCATTCCTTTTCTACCCGCTAACAGCTGATTACCTAGCACCTCCTCCCCTCTCGTCCGGGCCGCCTTCGAAACGCTTTTGGAGGCGGCCCTCTTATTCGGAGGTCAGATGGGGGTCCCGTATCGGTCATCCTCGTCGAATGGAGAGCGATCGCAGCGAGCGACCACCGATTCTCGGAGACGAGCGCCCCGGTCAAGCGGCGCGCCCGAGCGGATCCCCATGAGCGGGCTATCGACAGGCGTCGTGCTGGCTATGGCAGCCGGGGCCTTGATCGCCACTCTTGCCGCCAGCGAATTCCTGGTTCGCGGTGTGGGTGTCCTCGCCCGCAACCTGAGCCTGCTCGGCGGTGTTGTCGGATTGCTCGTAGCACTCGGTGCCAACTCGCCGGAGATCTCGTCATCGATCTCTGCCTTGGCGACAGGGTCGGCGGCCACAGCGGGTGGTGTCGTCTTCGGCTCAAATGTGTTCAACATCGCTGTCTTGTTCGGTGGAGCGGCCCTGGCCGCCGGAGAGGTGCAGGCGCACCGATCGGCTGTGGTGCTCGACGCGGGCGTCGCTATAGGAGTGACTATCGCCATCGGCCTTGCTGTCTTAGGGGCAATTCCGATTGCACTCGGGTGGGCAGTGATGGTTCTTGTGTTCATTCCATACCTCGGGATTCTCGTTGCCCGTCCATCGCAGATTCAGCGGCTTCCCTTGCCATCACCCGCTAGGGAATTCCTCCGTCGGGCTGCCCTGGAAGCAGCGGCAGAAGGTGTGGAGCTCGAGGACGAAATCGACAGCGTGATGCCCACTCGGAAGCGAACATGGCGCCCAGTCCTAATGATTGCCCCCGCACTTGCCGTCATCGTGTTTGGATCGTTTGTACTCGTGCAGAGCGCGGTGACGCTCGGCGGGCGTTGGAACATTGCGAATCTCGTTATCGGCGTGATCGCGTTGGCTGCTGCCACCAGCCTGCCCAATGCCTACGCCGCGATAAGACTCGCGATGGATGGGCACGGCGCGGCCGTGGTAAGTGCGACATTCAATAGCAACACGCTCAATCTCATCGCCGGTATCGCCATCCCCTTGTTGTTCTTTCCGAACCTCCGTGATGCGATTCCGGCTAGTTACGTTCTATGGTTACTGGGAATAAGCGCCCTCTCGCTCCTCCTCCTGGCGCGCGGACTTCGTCGCGGTGGAGCCGTCATTCTCCTCGGCGTGTATGTTGCCTTCGTTGTCTATGCGGTCACGGCGGCGTAGTCGACAATGCCGCCTCTCTGCTGCTTCGTTCTTCGCGCCCGGTGTCGTCGACGGAGAACGGGTAGAGCCTCCCTGTCGTGGCGTCATACCTCCGTAACGCCAAGGCTGGCTGATCATCCGAGGCATCGTCACAGCGCATTCCACCGACTTTCAAGTCGGTTTGGCACCGTTGACCTCAAGATGTTTCGCTTAGGAGATCTGATGCAGACCCAGCTAATGCGCTGCCGTGAATTCGCTCGACGCCAGCTCAAACCCACGTTCGAAGGAGGTGACGAGAGCGGCCAGGGAATGGTGGAATACGCGCTCATCCTCGTCCTCATCGCGGTGGTCGTCATCGTGATCCTCACGACGGTTGGCCATCAGGTGAACAACGTGTTCTCGAATATCAGCCACGGACTCAGCACGTAGGACGACTCCAGCTTCCTCCAACGTGACGGCGCCACCGATTCGCCTTGGTCTCCTCTAAGCGAACACGGGGCGCCGTCGTCCGTGCCTCCGACAACCGTGCCTCTGCGGAGTGACAGCGAAAATAGCCTTCCAAACCGTTGTGGGACGCACCCCGCTAGTGGACTGGCCTCAGCGCATATACAACGGCCGTCACGGACTCGCTTTCACTGACGCGGCCCTGGAGACCCAGTAGATCGCTCACGCAGTCACTTCGCGCCCGAATTCCCGCTTCAAAGCGGCCGGTGGCTTCGTCCCGCTGTTGCTGGCAGCTGCATGAGTGTGCGTCTCGTACGCGACCAGAATGTCTCGATGTGTCAGCCACCCCACGATGGTCGAAGTTGCCTTGTCTACCACTGGTAACGCCGACGTGTCCTGTTGAACGAACTGAGTGAGCGCGGAATCGAGTGGAGCGTCTGGCAAGAGGGTGGCTGGCACATCGGCGAGATCGCCGGCGGTGACGTCGCCCGCTTCCTCTCGCAAGGCAGAGTCAACAGCTTCAGCGTTTACGATACCGCGGAAGTGTCCGCGGGCATCGATCACGGGAAGTGCGATGACATCACGCTGCGAGAAGCGATGAATCATCTCGTCAAGCGACGTGCTCGCCAGCAGTGCCTCCGGGACCAGCTGCATCGCATCTCGGACACGGAGGACTTGCATGAGGTTGGCGCTACGGCGGCGCTGTATGTCGATTCCACGACGTCGCAGCTTCAAGGTGTAGATGGTGTCTTTCGAAAGCAGACCACTCATTCCCGCAGCCGCCACGATGGCGACCATCAGGGGCAGGATGATCGTGTAGTCGCCAGTGAGCTCAAAGATGATGATCACAGCAGTGATCGGCGCTCTGGCGGCTCCGGCGAACACCGCCCCCATACCAACGAGGCCATAAGCACCGGCGGGACCCACAGCACCATGGAAGAGTGTGTTGGCGACGAGACCAAATGCTGTGCCGAGCATCGCCCCCATGAAAAGAGATGGTGCGAAGACGCCTCCCGAACCACCGATGCCGATGGTGAGGCTGGTGGCGATCATCTTACCGGCGAGCAGGACAAGCAGAAGCCCGAGGACGATCTGGCCGGCGACGGCGTTTTGGAGCACCGGATACCCGACGCCATACAGCTCGGGCAGCGCCAGCAGCAAGAGACCCAGAAGGAGACCGCCAACGACTGGTCGCAACCATTCGGGGCCATGCCATATGCGGTCGATCAGATCCTCAGTGCCGTAGAGAATGCGGATGAACGTGAGCCCGGCAAGGCCACCCAGCACCCCGAGAATTGCGTAGAGACCGAATTCCCAGGTGGACACGATGTGGAACGCTGGCAGCGTCAGAAAGGCTTGGTTGCCAAACGTCGCCCTGCCGATGACGTCCGCCACCACCGAGGCGAGCACCACGGCGCCGAACGAATTCACGGCGAAGTCCTGAAGGATGAGCTCGAGCGCGAAGAACACACCGGCGATGGGCGCATTGAACGTGGCCGAAATGCCGGCAGCGGTGCCACAGGCCACGAGCAATCGCAACCGGTTCTCTGAGACATGCAGCACCTGTCCGATCGAGGAACCGAGCGCCGAACCGATCTGCACGATCGGGCCTTCACGTCCGACTGAGCCGCCAGCTCCGATGCAGATCGCCGATGCAAGAGACTTGACGACGGCCACCTGAGGGCGGATCTTCCCGCCTCGCTCGGCAACTGCCAGCATCACTTCGGGAACACCGTGGCCTCGGGCCTCGGGCGCAAAGCGTTGGATCAGAGGTCCGTAAATGACCCCTCCGAGCACCGGGGCCAGGAGAACAAAGTAGATGCCCAGCCAGGGCACGTTTGGATTGACCGCGTGTCCCGCAGCGCTGTAATCGTTGTGGCCGGTGAAGAGCAGTGTGAACCAGCGGATGAGCTCGCGAAACAGCACCGCGCCCAACCCACCTCCGGCGCCCACAACGAGCGCGATGACGATGATCCCGCCTGGCGCGGAACGCAGCCAAGCGAGTGATCGTTGGAGCGGATCCGTGGGAATGTGGATCCGGCGAACGGCTGAGGTCACTCCTCGTCGCCGCTGAGCCCCGCAAAGATGACTGCCAGCACGCGGGCGATGTTGTTCCAGCGGAATCCCGAGGGATCCAGCGAGCCGTGGAGCGTCAGCCCATCACCAAGTGCGAGCAGTACCGAAGCAAAGGCGTTGGCGGGAATCTCTGCGATCTCCCCCTCGGAGACGGCGACCTCAATCCATCCCCGAAGCACGGCTCGTCGTCGGCCCACGGCTGACACCATCCGCTCGCGGATCAGTGGCTCGGTGAGGATGGCCGCCCAGAGGTCGGAGCGCACCTGAACTCGAGCCTGATCGCTGCCTCGCTCGCACATCTCACGCGCGAAGTTCCGAAGCCGGTCAACATTCGAGAGATTCCGCCGTGAGAGGTTGTCCAGGAGTCCGTCGAGTTCAACGGCATCCTCCTCAAGGAGCGCGATGAGCAGATCCTGCTTCGAAGAGAAGTACCCGTAGAACGCCCCCTTGCTCACCTCGGCCTCGGCACAGACGTCGTCGACCGTGAGCTGGCTGTATCCCATGCGACCGGCACATCGCCAGGCCGCCTCGATGAGTTGTTGCTTGCGCTCTTGGCGGGCGACATCCGAGATGCGTGGCATGTCGATATGGTACCATGCACCAAAACCGACGCGTTGGTTTCTTACTCGAACTGTCCTCCCTCCCAAGAGCGGGTGGCACTGTGCCACCCGCTTCTCAAACCAGGCTCGCTTCTCGAGCAGTAACGGGGAACGTCTTGTCAGCACCGCGCGTTGGGCGCGCGATCTCTGGGTAGTTATTGCCTGCGAAGGAGGGCACCATGGCGGAAGAGGTGGAGCTCGTCGGGAGCCGCGTCAGTCAAATGCACCCGGCGTACGACTGTCCGGGCTGCGGGAGCGCTGTCGCGGTCTCAGTCGTCGAAGGCAGCGACGCCCAGGGTGCTCGCTGCCTCATTCAGCGCCCTCGGGACTGCCCAGAATGCGGACGGCCTATTGAACTCCGAATCGTAGCGCTGCCACAGGCCCAGGACGCGAGCATTCGCTGATCCCGGGTCATGGGTGCTCAGGGTGCGATCGCAGGCCCTCGAGCTTCTGCAATGCTCTAGCCGCCGCTGACACGCGACACGGGGCCGCGGTCGCCGCCGTGCTGCTCTACACGCACGGCCAGGAACTGTTCCCACGTTATGGTTCCGACGGTGTGCTGCGCTTGTGGAAGGAGCGCGCCGTTTCGAACGGCCTTGCTTCCTGGGATCCGGACGGGGACTACCCGTCGGTGGCGATGGGTGGCTGTCAGGTAGCTGCGATACAGGTCCACCCAACTCGACACCTGCGGTCCAGCCATGTCTGGGGCCCGGCCGACGGGGTCACCAAGGGCGAAATCGAGGAGACGGGCGGCGACGTCGCCGGGATCCACCGGCTGGACACGAAAGCCCGCCGGTACTGGTGAGACCACTGGGAATTTCGCTAGTTTCTGCGAGTTGTCGAAGCAGTAGTCGAAGAACTGCGTAACCCGCAGGATCGTCCACGGGAGGCCGCTGCTCTCCACGATCCGCTCGGCCTCGAGCTTGGCCTTCGTATACCCCCACGAAGCGATACGGTCGATGCCGACGATGGACGGAAGCACGAGGTGCGGAGAGCCGGCCCGCCCGGCCGCCACCACCAGATTCCGTGTTGCGTCAGCGTCGCCCTTCGTGCTGGTGGCGCAATGGATGATCACGCTCACGCCACGCACAGCCGGATCGATGCCCTCGTTTCGCCGCAGATCTCCGGTGAAGAACGTGACCAGCGGCAGCGTTTCGCGCTGGTGGCGCGCGAGGACACGCACGTCACATTCGGCGTCGAGTAGCCGGGCGACAACAAGGCGCCCCAGACGGCCGGTGCCACCGGTAACGAGCACGGGCGACGTCAAGCGACGGCTCCGGCGGTTTCGATCACTCGTGTCAGCCACGTGCCCGTTGTCCACTTGCGATGTTTTGTTCGTCACCCCTATGACGGACGGCAATCTGAGAATGTGACGATGATCGAAAGCGGTTGGCTGACCGAGCAGTTCGAGGCCAGCCGGCCCCGGCTGAGGGCCGTGGCCTATCGCATGCTTGGCTCACACGCAGACGCGGACGACGCTGTCCAGGAAGCCTGGCTGCGCCTCAATCGTGCGGACGCGAGTGCGGTGGAGAACCTCAGCGGGTGGCTCACCACGGTGGTCGCGAGGCTGTGCCTGGACCAGTTGCGAGCGCGACGGTTACGGCGCGAAGACCCCGCCGGCGACCACCTCCAAGACGAGGTCGTGGGCGTCGCAGACGACTCCGACCCGGAACAGCAGGCTCTCCTTGCCGAGTCCGTCGGGTCAGCGCTGCTCGTTGTGCTGGATATGCTGGCGCCAACCGAGCGAGTTGTGTTCGTGCTGCACGACATCTTCGCGATGCCGTTTGACAAAATCGGGCCGATCGTCGGAAGGTCGACGGGCGCGGCACGACAAATCGGCAGTCGTGCTCGGCGCCGCCTGCAAGGTGCGGACGACTCTGCCAAGGTCGACCTCAGCCGCGGTCTGGAGGTTGCCGACGCGTTTCTCGCGGCCTCCCGCGCGGGCAACTTTGACGCCCTTCTGACCTTGCTCGATCCCGACGTTGCGGTCCGGTCTGATGCAACCTCCACCCGCGGGGGAGGAGCGACGACCGAGGGCGCTGTAGCGGTGGCCACCTGGTTCGCGAAAGGGGCGAAGGGGCTCCAACGCGCGATCATCGACAGCGCGCCGGGGATTGTGTGGGCTCCGGGCGGACGGCTTCAGGGTGTGCTCGGCCTGACCATCACGGACGGCAAGATCGTCGAGATCAACCTGATCGCGGACGCCGAGCGCATCCGCATGTTCGACATCGCGATGGTGGATGGATGACACCAGTCAAGACAGCGAGTTGATCCGTTAGCGCTCGGCGACGCCTTTGAGACCCTCGAGGACTGGACCCCAGTTGTTCTCGGCCATCGTGTCCGCGGCTTCCTGGCTTTCGTTGCCGTCCTGCTGAAGCGTGAGGGTTGTGGTCGTATCGTTGCCGTGGAGCGTGTACGTCACCGTGTAGTAATTCTCGGGCTTGTCCTCGGTGCCGCTCATCGAGCTCCAGTACGTCGTGCTCAGCAACCTCGTCGGCTCGAACGCGAGCACGACTCCCTTGTCCTGATACGACGTGCCCTTCCACTCACCGCTCCAGGTGATCGGACTGCCAACCTTCCAGTCGGTCGCGATCGTGGTGCCGTGCATGTACTCCCTCACCTTCTCGGGGTCGGTGAGTGCCTGCCAGACGACGTCGGTGGGCGCGTTGATCGTGATGCTCTTCTCGGCGACGAACGATGCTTCCACAGCCTCTCCTCCATGGTTGTTGCGCACACCTAGTATCGGCTGCCTGTCACCGGCGGCGCTCGCGCTCGAGCAGGCGAGACGCCGGGTACAATCGCAGCCGCGTGCGTGTCGTTGATCTGGTGATCCTGGCGTTGTGGGTGGTCTTCTGGCTGTACTGGCTCGCATCTGCAGCCGGCGTCAAGAGCAGCCGATCACGGTCGAATTTCTCCACCGGGATTGGTCTCAGGGTCCTCGCCTTGCTCCTGATCGTGCTCCTGCTTCGCACCAACGTCATCACCGAGAACTCGTTCGGCGCCATCGAGAGTCCGATCGTTCGGGGAGTCGGTTTCGGTCTCGTCGTCCTGGGCTTGGCCCTTGCAGTGTGGGCTCGGGTGTTCCTGGGCCGGAACTGGGGAACGCCAATGTCGGAGAAGATCGATGCCACGCTCGTGACGACCGGCCCGTACCGATACATCCGGCACCCCATCTATGCCGGCCTCATCCTCGCCATGGTGGGCACCGCCCTGGCCGTCACCATCTACTGGCTCATCCTCGCCCTGGTGCTTGGGATCTATTTCGTGTACAGCGCCAGCGTTGAGGAGCGAACCATGAGCCGGCTCTTCCCAGCCACGTACCCGGCGTACAAGAAGTCAACGCACATGCTGATCCCCTTCATTCTGTAGGTCGGCCGAGCAGTCACGTCGATGGGATCAGCCTGCCGTTTTTCGACAGGTTCGGGTCGGTGCACCCGGCAAGGTTGAAACAGCAGGGCCGTCGCTTTCCGTTTTGCATCTTCGAGATGGTGACCTCGACGCGCCGCTGACGCGTATCAGGATTGAGGGTTGCATTGACCCAGCGAACCCACTCCCACCGTGCCATCGGCGTGATGTCCTTCCACATCTCTTGGATCTTCTGGGGAGCTGCCGCGAGAGCTGACTGCAAATCCTGCGGCACATTCGGCTCCGGCCAGTCCTTGACTGGCTCGACCTCAACCGTTGCGGTGTCACCCGCGCTCAACGCAGCGGTCTTTCCCAACTTTCCATCAAGTCTCATCCAGTGGCCGGCATCGCCGTCCGGCTCCAACACCGTCTGGAAGCCACGGCCATTGATCGTTCCTTGTACTGCGACCTGTCCCCGCGACGGCAGTTTCCTGCTCGCCTTCTCCGGCAATCGCACTATCGTCGACTTGCCGATCGTCTCCGCCCTGGCGTCAAAACGTACTGCTGTTGGCCCTGTGCTCTGACTCATACTGATGACATATTTTGCAGTCCGGGTCCCGTGAACGCCAACCGGAGCGGCGCTGTTCAGTCGCCGCGCCCGCGGATGAAGACGGTGAAGAGGATGGCGAGCAGCACGGTGGCGATCGCCGACGTGACGAGCGTGCTCCGCGGGCCAATCAGTGCGATGAGCGGCCCGCCGAGCGCTGTCCCCACGGGCGTGATGCCTCCTGCCATTGCGTTCCAGACGATCGCGCCTGCGGTCAGCTCCCCGCCGGCGAGCTCCTGCTGGAGGAACGTACTCGCGGCGGCGGGATATGGCGCGTAGACCAGCCCGCCAAGTGCGATACCGAGCAAAACCACAACGACGAGATCTGTGGCCGCCACGATCACCAGCGCAATCCCCCAGGCCGCGACAACCGCGATCGCAAATCGACGTATGTTGGTGATCGTGCGGGTACCTGCGGCAAGCCCACCCACGAGAGCGCCTGCTCCAAACGCGGCCCAGATGAAGCCCAGGAGGCTCGGCCCTCCATGCAGGTCGCGCTGAACGAGGATGGGTAACGCGGTTTCGACAGGTCCATAGAGCCCAAAGAAGACCAGCGTCAGCGCCAGGAGCCATGCGAGAGCGGGCCGGCTCAGCAGAATCCTGAGGCCGTGGCGTGCCACCGGCTCGCGCTCTTGTCCCGTCACGTCACCGACGACCCGACCGGGGACGGTTGCCACCACTGCAAGCAGCACAGCGAATGTCGCTGCGTCGATGCCTAGTACAGCCGGTGCCCCAAATGCAGCCACGGCAACTCCACCCAATCCGGGCCCGATCACCGTCAGTGACAGCGTGCTGATCGCCGCCATTGCCGAGTTCGCAGCAAAACGGTGTTCGCTCGGCACGTATGTCGGCACCAGGCTCACAAGCCCGCCAAAGCCAAACGTGGAGAAAAGGGAGGACGCAGCGAGGAGGACGATGAACGGAATCAAACCGAGCCTCTCTGCGAACGCCAGACCGGATACGACGCCGAGAGCGAGCATTCGCATACCGGCGTCAGACGCAATCAGTCCACGCGGGTGCAGACGACGGGTCCGCCCCCCGGCACCGAGACCCACGATCGCTCCCGGCAACACGTATGCGGCAAGAGCAAATCCAACCACGTACGGTCGCTGCGGCGGTGTGGCGATCTCAGTCGCGAGCCACGCTACCGCAACATAACCGGCGCCATCGCCGAGTGCGCTGACTGCGTACCCGAACAGCAAGCGGCGGAAGGGCCGCGAGTGCAAGGCTTGTCGGTACGGCATCAGCGTCAAGGACAAGCGGACGCATCTCCTTTCGGCGGCTCACGCTGCGTGTGGCGGCCTCGCAATTCAGCGGATGCTATCGAATGCGTCGGTAACCGCGTGTCATCGTCGACCTGCTGGCGTCTCCCTCATGAAGGCCGCACATAGACACCGGCGAGGTCGAGCGCGGTAGCCCCTTCGCATGCGAGTTGCAGCGAGCCCGAGGGGTCGTCCTCCGACTCCACGACGACCGTGCTGTCTGCCGGGATCCACTGTCCATTGATGGCCAGGCTGTCGTCGGCCGCGGGGGATACGGATGCAAACTGCAGCGTGACGACGTCGCCAACCGCGGCGGTGATGTCCGTGGTCAGTCCATCGCAACTCATGAGCTTTGGAGCGGATATGAGCGACACGGAGCCAGCCGGAGGCTGAAACGTTGTGGCAGTCGCAGCGATCTCTGCACTGTCAACGCTCGCGTAGGTGGCACCGAGCCGGAAGATATGTGGGTCGACCTCGCCGAACCACTCCCAGCGCTCCAGCACCTCACGTGCGATGGCTGAAAAACGAACAACCTGCGGAGCGGTGTAGAGATACGTGTATCCCTGTCCCGGAAGGTCGTTGAGCAGCCGGGCCGACACATTGTCGTGCTCGATCATCATCCCTCGTCGCCGCGCGTAGTACGGTACTGCCGGCGACCAGTTCAGACCGTCGAACACGATCAGGTCCTGAGCATTCGTCTCCGCGTCGATCTCTCGTGCCTGGGGCAGAACGGTTTCGGGATCGGCGACATGGTTTGTATAGATTGGCGCAAGGAAATCGCGCTGCGCGATCAGCGTCGTTCCCAATGACGCCAGAATGGCCAGCACAGTCACGGCCCGTATCGGGGCGGAGTGCCAGTAGCGAATGATCCCGTCGAGCGAGTACCCCAGGACGGCCGCAACGGCAGGAGTTACCGCAGCCAGGTAGTACTCCTGGCTGACATACAGGTTGAAGAACACGACCACAGGTAGAACGCCTGCCAGGATGAGGCCGATCCAGACAGCCCGTCTCTCGCGGAGCACGGCGATGCCGCAGAGGATCACGAATGCCCATAACGGCAGCCCGGTCACAAGCGTGTCGAATGGATGAATGATCGCGTTCCAGGCATGGATGCTGATGCGCTGGGCGATAGTTCCAAAGTTCCAGCGGACCAACGCTTCGCTGGTGAGCCAGCTCGTGGCCGGGTTCGACGCCTTGATGTCGTCTGCATGCTTCGTCCAGAGAACGCACGCAATCAACGGAATCGCGAGCAGCACGAGGGAGATGTTGAGACGCTCGCGAAGCCAGACTCGCAGCGGCGGTCGCGGCCCGCGGGACCAATAGAGCAACAGCGGAACCATCCAGAAGACCGCGCTGGTCACCTTGACCATCATTGCGAGTGAGCCGAGAACGATGGCAAGCACTGCAAAACGCTTCTGGCGTTTGTCGATCCAGATCATCCCGGCCCAGACGTATGCGACCGAGAGCGCCGTTGCCATGTATTCGATCATCGACGCGCGGCTCCACCAGATATTGAACGGTGAGAGCAGGAACACGAGGACTGCTAGCGCTGCGGCAGTCCGTGTCGAGAGGTGGCGAACCAGCCCCCACAGCGCGACTGCGGTAGCCATGAAGCAGATCAGGCTGGATGCTCGAAGCGCTAGATCGGCGGCGACACCAAGGTTCATGACGACGGCAGCCATGGCCTGGAACAGCGGGAACTCGAACGGAGCTTGCCAGGGCGGACCGAACACCGGGAGCTGCGGATTGAGCAGATTGATCCCCTGCTCGTGGAAGATGAGGGCGGGATATGCCGTCTCGGTCTGGCGAAACGACGAGATCGCGGTCAACGGCTGGCTCAGATGGGGCAGGCGGATGAGCAGTCCAAGCACGAGAAGTCCCAGCACGATTCCCGCCTCTCGGAAGGCGTAGGTGGCCCACAGGCTTCGACCCCTCCTGATGAATCGCTGCATGGGCGGGTGTGAGTTTAGCCTCACCGGTTTGGGTACGGGGGGATCCTTGCTCGGACCGCCGGTGCGTACCGTCCGGGCCCCGACCGTGACGGCCCGTCATCCTTGGCGACGTGCAAACCAAGCAGCCGCAGTCACCGGAGGACGCCGTCGTCGCGGCGTCTCAGTTCCCCGGGTTCAGCGCGTGGGTCTTCGAGTGGTTCGCGGGCCTCGAGCGCGACAACTCACGGGAATACTTCAGTGCCACGCGCGACCGCTACGAGACGGAGGTTCGCGGGCCACTGACCCTCATGCTCTCGGAGTTGAGCGGTACGTTCGGCGGCACCGTTCGGGTATTCCGGCAACAGAACGACATGCGCTTCGCACCGGCGCTTCCGTACAAGACACGAACGTATGGCGTCCTTGACTTCGACGCGCCGGTCCGGGCTCGGCTCTACGCCGACATCTCCGCTCGCGGTCTGTATTCAGGCACGGGATACCAACGGCTTGCACCCGACCAGTTGAGCCGGTACCGCGAAGCCGTCGCCGACGATACGTTCGGTACGGAGCTCGCAGCAACGCTGGCCACGCTCCGGGACGCCGGGCTCGAACGCATCACCGACAGCCTCACCGCCGTACCGCGCGGATACCCGCGCGATCACGCGAGGGCGGAGTTGCTGAAGATCAGGTCACTGCTTGCGGGACGCCTGACGATCGGCACCTCCGGGATCGGTCGCGACGACGCACTCAACCATGTCGCCGGTACTTGGCGCGCCGCAGCGGGTTTCACCAGCTGGCTCGACGAGCACGTCGGACCCAGTGCGCTCACGCCACGAGAGAGATGGCCACACCGCCCGGCCAAGCCATCGGAGCCTGCCGGCTGAAGCCTCAGTTACCGAGGCGACTTACGACGTTCCGTCCTCAAGGATGGCTTCGAGCTTCTCGCCGATCCAGATGTCCGGCTCGGGGTGTCCGGCCTCACGCCATTCGGCGAGAAGACGCGTCGGAGGGAGCCCGGACGACGGCACACCGTAGTGGCGATACACGGCATCGAGCGACTCGTCCTCGGCGTCTGACAGCGCAAACCAGGCGCGCATCATGGGGGGAGTCATCATTCGGGTTGCTTGCTGGGCGGTCATATCAGCATCGTAGGCAACAGGCACAGGCGGCGATCAACGCCCCATACGAGGCGCCACAGTCGCGTGACTCAAACGTAACGTGCACCATCGGAACGGCTGAGACCGAGAGCGCGTCGAAGGACCCCGATGCAGTAAGGAGCGCTGATGAGCGTCGTGACGGGTGTGCGCGTTCTCGTCTCTGGTGGGACGAGCGGCCTCGGGTATGCAATGAGCGCCGAGCTGCTCGCCGGGGGCGCGCTGGTGGTGTTGACCGGACGGGACGATGCGCGGACGGCCGCTGCCGCGGCGCAGCTCGCCGGTTCGGGAGCCGGTCGTGCGGTGGGCGTCGCGATGGACGTCCGGGACGAACGGTCCGTCGCGGATGGTGTTGCGGCAGCGTGGGAGGCGCTCGGCGGACTCGATGTCCTGGTGAACAACGCCGGTATCGGGATGCGCACGGTGAATCGTCGTTTCATGACACACCCGCAGCCCTTCTGGGCTGTGGACCCGGACCGGTTCCGTGATCTGTTCGCAACCAATGTCACCGGATATTTCCTGCTTGCGCGGGCGGTGGCGCCGGCGATGATCGAGGCAGGGAAAGGCAAGATCATCAATGTGTCGGTGAGCGAGTCGACCACGCGCCGCGCGGGTTTCATTCCGTATGGCCCGTCGCGCGACGCGACGGACGCACTCTCGCATGTGATGGCCGCCGACCTTGCGGGAACCGGTGTCACCGTGAACCTGCTCGCCCCGGGCGGTGCGACCGCGACGGGCATGATCCCCGACGACATCGCTGACGACGTCCGGTCCGCCCTGCTGGACCCGGCGATCATGGGACCCCCGATACGATGGCTCGCATCGGCGGACTCCGATGGCATCACCGACTACCGTGTCGTCGCCACTGACTTTGCCAAGGGCGTCCGTCCGGAGCCCGATACTCCTGTCTAGCCGGGAGAGCAACCCGGTTACTCGTTCTCGTACCTTGTCGGATCGGGGACCTCTGCAAGTGCGAAGGCCTCGCGACGTTCGAAGCAGGTACCGCAGGTTCCGCAGTGCGCTGCACCACCCTTGTAGCACGACCATGTTCGTTCGAACGGCACGTGCAGTTCAGCGCCGAGTTTGACGATGTCCGCCTTGGTCAAGGCCAGGAACGGTGCAAGGATCTCGATGGAGGCGAGCCCCTCGACGGCGACGTTGACCATCACCTCGAACGCACGGACGAACTCCGGACGGCAGTCCGGATAGATGAAGTGGTCACCGGTGTGCGCACCAAAGGCAACCGTGCCGGCGCCGCGCGTCACCGCGAGCGCGGACGCAATGCTGAGCATGATGGCGTTGCGATTGGGAACCACGGTGATCTTCATGCTCTCGTCGGCGTAGTGACCGTCGGGAACGGTCACCGTCTCGTCGGTTAAGGCAGAACCGGTGAGGATGCTGGTGAGCCCCGCCGCTTGCAGGTCGATGAGCGTCCACGACGCGTCGAGGTCCGCAGCCAACTGCTCCGCAAACGCGAGCTCCTTGCGGTGACGCTGACCGTAGTCGAAGGAGATCATGTCCAGCGCGTAGCCCTCGGCTCGCAGCGCGTACGCCATGGTGGTGGAGTCAAGGCCACCTGACACCACGGCGACGGCACGACGCTCAGTCACCGTGCGATTGTGCCCCGGCCACAGGGTGGGTCGCGGCGGCTCCAATCCGGGCCGCCAACCCTCTGCCCCTGAAAGATCTGGGTAACCTTGTGTTATAGTGTGATTATCAGGTAATGCGATAGTGCATACCTGGACTTGGTCCATTTCGGAACTGGAGGTAGAGGCTGTGTTGACACTGATCCTGATCATCGCGCTCGTGGTGCTCCTGCTCGGCGGCGGCGGCTACTACTGGGGCACCCGGTGACACCTGCCCTGAGGCGCCCCGCGTGAACCGAGTTTTGCGCGGGGCGCTCGCGGGAGCACTGGCGACAGTGCCGATGAGCGCGGTGATGATGGCCGCCAAGCGATCCGGCCGTATGGGCGGGATGCCGCCGGAGAAGATCACCGCGAACTTCCTGGAGAGCAGCGGTATCCATCCCACCGAAACGCAGCAGGACGTCGCCGCCGGCGTTCTGCACTTCGGATTCGGAAGCGCAGCTGGAGCGATCTTCGGCGCTGCCGCGCCACGGCGGGTGATCACCCGTGTCCCGCTGGGCATGGCTTACGGGGCGGCCATCTGGGGCGTCAGCTACATGGGATGGGTGCCCGCATTCGGCATCATGCCGCATGCGGCCCGCGACCGCCGCGATCGTCAGATGGTCATGCTGGCCGGTCATCTCGTGTATGGAACCGCGCTCGCGCTGATGGTTGGACGCCGAGCCGGCTCCGACGAGGATCGCTCCTAGGAATCAGCAGGCGGCACTGCGTCTTCCCTCGTAGAGCACTGGAATCCCAAGGCTTTCGTAGAAAGCCCGCTCGGCCTGCACATCGCGAACGTTGAGGACCGGCGCGAGTCGCGTGTAGATCGCGCGTGCCCTTGCTCGTGCAGCCATAGTGCCGAAACGGTCCCGTTGCACGCTATGCGATGCCTGCCTCGCGCGTCTTGGATCGCGCGCAGACGCGCGCGACCACTATCGATGCACTGACAATGCAACACATCACGGCGGGGAGGGTAGCAACCCGCAGTTCCTCGCGCGTTGATCGGCGATCGGCCCATGGTGGGGACATGTTCAAACGTGCGCCACTGCTCATCCCGATCGTCTTCTTCACCGGTGCTCTTGTGGCCGTGTCGCCGCTGGACGCGTTCGCAGCAACCAGTCCCAACCTCGGCACCGCACTCAATTTCACCGCTCTCGCAGGATCGACTGTCACGAATACCGGACCGAGTGTGATCACCGGCAACCTCGGGCTCGATCCGGGTTCAGCGGTCACCGGGTTTCCGCCAGGAACGGTCACCGGCGTCACGCACATCAGTGACGCTGTTGCTCTGCAGGCGAAGAACGACCTCACCACCGCGTACACCGATGCGGCCAATGCGCCCGTGACCACCGACATGACCGGCCTCGATCTCGGCGGCCAGAACCTGACGCCGGGTGTCTACAAGTTCGAACTCGTCTGCGCAGCTGACCGGAACGCTGACGCTGAGCGGCAACGGGGTCTACATCTTCCAGGTCGGCAGCGCGCTGACGACTGCGAGCAACTCGGTGGTGCAGACCGTCAACGGCGCCCAGGCGTGCGGCGTGTACTGGCAGATCGGCAGCTCGGCAACGCTTGGCTCGGCCTCGCACTTTCAGGGCAGCCTCATGGCGCTGACCAGCATCACCATGGTGACCGGCGCCAACATCATCAGCGGCCGCGCGATGGCGCGCAACGGTGCGCTCACGCTCGACGACAACGACATCATTCCTCCGGTGGGGACATGCACGGTCGGCTCGGGCGGTAGTGGTGGATCCGGCGGCGGCGGTTCTGGTGGCGGCGGGAGTGGTGGCTCTGGCGGCTCCGGTGGTGCCGGCGGCCCTGGTACCACCGGTACCTCAGGACCGGTCCCGGTTCCTGACACGGGCGCCGGCGGCACCGGCATCCTCGTCCCGGCGATCATGGTGGTCATCGGTGGTGTGTCGGTGGAAGCCGGGCGGCGCGCACGGACACTCATCGCGCGTTGAACTCCATCATCCGGCGGACTGGCGGAGTTGACACCGTGGCGGCGAAACGACCGATCGTCGGCGTGATCGCCGCCGTCATCAGCGTTGGTTTCTCAGTGGCATCGATATCGGCGGCGACCGCCACGACACCGAAGCAGACCGTCCAGGCGTCGACCGCACCGGCGTTCATCACGCAGGACGCGGGATACGCAGCCCCGGTGCGCGAGTCGGCGACCTGGTCCGGCTACGTCGTGACCCCGCGTGCTGCGCTCACCAATGTCAGTGCCACCTGGAAGGTCTCGCCCGTTTCCTGCCTGAAGACGACCGCACCGCAGGCAGCGGTCTTCTGGGTCGGCCTCGACGGCTGGTACGACAAGACTGTCGAACAGGCGGGCGTCGAAGCGTATTGCTCCGGGATCATTCCCGTGTACACCGCGTGGTGGGAGATGTTTCCCTCCAACCACATCACCCAGATGTTCCCGGTCCGCCCGGGTGATTCGATCGCGGCCTCGGTGACCTATCGAAGCGGCATCTTCACGATCACCGTTCAAGACCTCACGCTGAAGAAGACATCGGCGATCAACGCACGTTGCCCGAGCACCATGACGTGCAACCGCTCGTCGGCCGAGTGGATCGCCGAATCACCGACATACGGGTCGCAGAGCGCGTATCTCCCACCGTGGAGCCCGCTCACCTTCGCCGACGCGATGTCGAGCACCACGGTCAATGAGCGGACCGATCGCATCTCCGGGTTCACGAATTTCCCGGTGGTCATGACCGGCCTGCACGGGCGTCAGGCGCAGCCTGGCTCGCTCTCCGGCTCTGGGTTCACGGAATCCTGGCTCGCGTCGAACTGACTGCCGCGAACTGATCGCGAGCGTGCGGTCAGATCCAGCCCCGCCGGCGGAAGAACACCAGCTGGGTGATGATCGAGATCGCCATGAGCGATAGGCCGATGCCGAAGGAATAGAAGGTGCCGATCCTCGTGACCAGCCACCCGAAGTTCATGCCGAAGAAGCCGGTGAGAAAGGTGAGCGGCAGAAAGAGGCTCGCCACGACGGTGAGCGCCTTGACGGTCATGTTGAGGCGGTTCGAAACAGTGGAGAGGTAGACGTCCATTGCACCCGTCAGCAGGTCGCGTAGCGAATCCACCGTTTCGTACTGACGGATGATGTGGTCGTAGACGTCGCGATAGTACGCGGTTGTCTCGCGATCAGCCTCGAGCGAGAGCGTGACCAGCCGCTGGAACATGTCACGTTGCGCACCCAGGACGCGGCGCATCTCCACTGCCGAGTGTTTCATCTCCTGGAGTTGCGCGAGCTGCGTGCTGTTGGCGTCGCGCAGGACCTCGTCCTGGAGCGTGTCGACGAACTCGTCGAACGTCTCGAGCGCGGTGAACGTCGTGTCCACGAGTGAGTCCATGATGAGATAGGTGAGGAACGAGGCCTTCTGACACACGCTCGCGGGCGTTTCCGCAATCCGTTCGTTGAGCTTTTCGAATGACGGCTCGGGGAGTGGGTGCACCGTGACCAGGAACTTGGGGGCGATGTAGAGGTGATGCTCCCGGAACGACACGTCGTCTCCGTTCAGGGCAATGACGAACACCACAGCGAAGACGTAGCCGTCATAGCCATCCAGCTTCGGCCGCTGGTTCTGGTTCCTGACGTCCTCGATCGTCAGCTGATGGAATTTGAACGTATCGGTCAGCAGCTTGTAGTCATTGTCGTCCGGTTCCTGGATGTCAAGCCAGAAGACCTCATGCTTCGTCAGCAGGTCGGCAACGGTACTCGGGGCGACTTCGCGGTTATGTCCATCGGCCGTGAAGAGCGTTTGCATCGTCCAACGATCGTACGTGGTCAATGGGACGCGCGCTCGCAGTCACAGCATCCCACCGTCTCCAAATAAAAAGGACGGCGGCGGGGCTGACCGGGCCGCTCATTCCAGCCCGGCCGCCCCTTCCGCCGCCGCTCACCAGCAGTTGTTTACCAGTAGTACCAGCGGCCACCGCTCGGTCGAAGCATGAAACCGATCAGCCAGACAACCAGCGCGATGATTGCCACCCAGAGCAACGCGTGGACCGCCACCCCGAACCCAAAGAGCAGGGCAACGATCAGCAGAAACACCAGCAACGCACCCATTGGTTATGACCTCCTGCTGCCGGCCATGAGCTGACGCCAGCCCCGGACCTCGATTTCGACGCCGTGACGTCGTGCGGCGTCACGGATCCTGCGCCACGCCCGATCGCGCTCGGCGTCGCTCACACCTTCGACCTGGTCGAACCGGGCGATTGCGTTGCGGACATGGGACGCGTCGGTAAGTGGCTCCTTGCGCTCGGCGGGAAAAGCGAAGCGATCCGCGCTGAGCTTGCTCCGGTCCCGCTCGCGGAGCTCATGGCCGCGTTTGGGCGCCGCCCCCTGGTGACTGGCAAGCTGAGCGGCCTTGATGTTGGTCCGCGCCGCCTTCTTCTGACGTTCCGTGGCCATCGGAGTGACCTCCAGTAGTTATAGTGAATCTATAACTAATGATGATGCCTCAAGGTACGCGAAAGCGCAAGCGCGGCGACCGGCGGCGTCAAGGCGAATTGTCCCCGAGGCGGCACGACACCGCCTCGGGGACCGGTGGGGAAAAGTTCTACCGAACCCCGGCGCCGACCTGGTCGAGGAGCTGCAGCGACGCCTTGGAGAACGCGTCAAGATCGCCAGGCTGACGTGAGGTGACCAGGTTGCGATCGACGACGACCTCCTTGTCGACGACGTTGGCGCCGGCGGCTTTGAGGTCCACCTGGATCGTCTTCCACGCGGTCATCGTCCGGCCCTTGACCACGCCCGCCGTGAGCAGCAGCTGAGGCCCGTGGCAGACCGCGAAGACGGGGCGCTCGCGGTCGAAGAAGGCCCTGGTGAAATCGACCATCCGCTGATCGGCGCGGAGATGGTCCGGCGAGTAGCCGCCGGGAAGGAAGAGCGCGTCGAACTCATCCGGCTTGACCTCGTCGATGCCGCGCTCGGCGCGGACGACTTCCTTGCCGCTCTTGCCGGTCAACTTCGCGTCCTTGTGGAACCCGATGATCACCACCTCATGTCCGGCGGCCTTGAACGCGTCATACGGCTTGCGGAGTTCGGAGTCCTCGAAGTCGTTGTCGAGCAGGCAGGCGATTCGCATTTGCCGTTCTCCTCGTGTGCGGTTGTGGATAACTCTGTTGAAAAGCGTATAGCGGAGGTACCAGATTTCGCCTCAAGCTCTTGGTGCGAGTCACCTGAAGCCGAAGGTGGCACGCAGGGCGAGCGCATTGCGCACCGCGTTGCCGGTGGTGTCGTTGTTGAAGTAGACGTGGGCGTCGCGGCCGGAGCTCGAGAGGCGTTGCGCATATGCATCGATGACTCGATGCCCATAGTTGCCGGCCGTGCCCCTGCCCCCGTGGAGACGGAGATAGAGCCAGTCAGCGGTGATCCAGTCGGGGTTCTGCAGACGGCCTCGGCGATCTGCCCAGACCAGTGCGGCGTTGTGATGCTGCAGGACCTCGCGAACGCTGTCGATGAACCAGGAGGCGTGCCGAAATTCGACGGCGACGCGAACACTCGACGGAAACGCTTTGAGCGTCCGCTCTAGGCCGTCCTCATCCCGGGTGCGGGTTGGCGGGAGTTGCATGACCACCGGGCCGAGGTGTGGTCCGAGGTGGGATGCGCGTTCCATGAACAGGTGCACGGGACCGTCAGGGTCGCGCAATCCGCGGACGTGGGTGAGGTACCGGCTCAACTTCGCCGCGATGACGAATCCCGGCGGCACCAACTCCTTCCACTTCTCGAAGTTGGCCGCCGACGGCAGCTTATAGAAGCTGTTATTCAGCTCAACGGTGTCGAAGACCTCGGCGTAGCGCTGCAGCCAGGCGCGCTGTGGGAGTCCTTTGGGGTACAGGACGCCCCGCCAGTCCGCGTACTGCCACCCGGAGGTCCCGATCCGGATGCGTTGAGCCACCGAATGTGCGGGCCAGCCGCGGTCAGTCGAAGCGGTCGCCGTAGCTGAGGCGGTGCGGACGCAGCGTGTCGAGCAGAGTGCCTTGCCAGGCGAGCAGGGCGGCGTGCAGAACCGCTCCGGACCTGGCACTCAAGACTGCCCAGGGTGGGGGGACGGACAGGCTGCGCCCCACCGCGATCACGCGGGCCATGACGCTCTCCGGCACGCCGGGCTGGCTCTGAAGGTTCTGAGACTCGACCGAGTCGAGCAACTCCTCGAGCTCCTGAAGCTGGCGGGCACGATCGCGGCGTTCCTGCTCGAGGGGGAGGGCAGTTGCCTTGGCGAGACTGACTTCGAAGACGGCGCTGGCAATTCCCATGAATCTGAACCTCACGATGTCGGTAAATATTATACCGACGCTATCATTATGGCTCGGTCGCCGTCAACCCCTTTCCAGCCACCAAGACCACGTCCCCTAGTGGGTTCTTGATGGTCCCATTTGTGGTGCACGCGACTAGAATCGAGACATGATCATCCGCAGTTCGATCTGGCGCACCTTTGATCCTTCCACATACGGAGTCGATCGTGGCCGTTGATGCGGCAGTTCCCATGTCAGAGCGGATGCTCGACCTCGACAAGCCGCTGTACACGATCAGTGTCGCGGCCGAGATCCTTGCATCGCATCCGCGCACGCTGATGATGTACGAGACGATGGGGCTCGGTGTCCCGGCGCGCACAGCGACCAATCGTCGCCGATACACGCAGCGCGACATCCTTACGCTGAGCGCGATTCAACGCCTCACGCGACAGCACGGGCTGAACATCGCCGGCGCGCGTTATGTCATCAAGTGTCTGCAACTCCTGGACGCGCACGGGATTCCGCGGCCTCCCGAGCTTGCGGACATCGATCTCGACCACGTCCGGCTCTGAACTGACCTTATAGCGTCGAACCCAGCGAAGATGATATCGCTGGTAGTACCATCTGCCGGAAACACAGCTCGCAACGAGAGGGCACACGGCAGATGGGAGATCTCGATCCGGCACCGTTCCAGGAGCTTTTTGACGCCGAGCCGTCCGATCCCGCGGCGTCGGACGCCCCAACATGGATCCGGCTCTACGAGGAGCTGATCGCCATGATGGAACGCCAGCTCGAGGAGACTCGCGCCTTTGCGATGCGAGCCCCCGAAGCGATGAATCAGTACCTCAGCCGCGAGAACATCGCCATCCTGGAAGAGGAGATCGAGGCCTTCAAGAGCAGGCTGGCGCACTGGGCGACTGCCCGTGGATCGCAGCAATGAGCACACATCCGCCCGATGACGCGAAGGAGCAGGGCGAGTCGCAGAAGCCCGACCCCGGAGCCGAGGTGGCCGCGCACGAGCAGGTTGAGCCGGACCGGCTCCTCGAAGGCGAGGATGAACACACCCAGCACCTCGACGACGCCGAGCACTGGGTCAAGGTCTACAGAGAGTTGCTCGAGTTCAAGCGCTCGGTCCTGGCCACCACCGAGGAGCACGTCGGCACCATGGATCCGGACGCCAGCGTCGAGGTGCAGAAAACCGACCTGAAGGCGCTCCACGCCGAGGCGCTGCGCTTCGAGCGGCGCCTCGTGTACTGGCGGGGCCGGCTTGTGGAGATGCAGGAACAGGCGGGGCCTCCAGAGAGCTGATCGCTCCGCGCGGACTTTAGCCGCTGGGCAGCCCGTTCCAGCTGAGCAGCGCGGTCCAGTCGTGCTCATAGCCGAGCAACGACGGGGACGCCGTCGCCAGCGCCAGATGCTGAGCCGCCCGCGCTGGAAAGTCGAGCCAGAGTGCCGTGAGGATGCGCAGCTGGTGGCCGTGGCCGAACAGGAGCACGTCGCCGTCGATTGCTCGCGAACGTGCGATAACACGCCCCGCGCGGGCGGCGACATCGTCGATATTCTCGCCGCCGATGACGCCGTCGCCGAAGAGCGTCCATCCCGGTATGCGTTCCTGGATCTCTTCGCCCGTCAGTCCCTCGCATTCGCCGTAGTCCCACTCGATGAGATCCGGATCCACCACTGCACGCTCCGCAAAGCCGGCGATTGCGCACGTCTCGCGTGCGCGCTGGAGCGGGCTCACGAACACCGCTGCAAATCTGAGTCCGGCGAGCCGGCCGACCAGTGAACGCGCCTGCTCACGGCCTTCGGCGGTGAGCGGAAGGTCGGTGCGTCCGGTGTGACGCCTCTCGCGAACTCCACGCCGTCTCGCCATGGCGCACCACGACGATCCGCCGCGCCGTGCTCGGTGTCGGATGCTCCACGGGCGGCGACTCTACCCGGCGGCCTTGGGGTCGCCGGACTCAGCGCCCGGCTTGGCGCCGACGACATCCCACAAACGCTCCGCCACAGCCGCAGTGATCGCATCGGGATCCTGCTCGCGCTGGTCGACCCAGAAATGGCAGCGAAGCAGCGGCACCTCGGTGTCGAGTGTCGGCTCGAGCACGATCGCCGGTTTCGCCTCGATGCCCGGTACCTCCTCGACAGCGGCACGCGCGCGTCGCATCAACTCCGCGAGATCCACATCGGGAGGTGTGCGCACGCCAACGGTGAGCCGCCGCGTGTCGTAGTGGGTGGCGTTGATAACGATCCCGGTGAACACCGTGAGATTTGGCAGGATCGCCAATTCCCCGATGCCGGTGCGAAGCGTGGTGGTGCGCAACGTGATGTTCTGCACCGCGCCCGTCTGGTCCATGACGGTGATCGTGTCGCCGAGCCGAAACGGCTGCTCGAGGAGCAGCCAGATCCCCGCCAGAACATTGCGCAACAGGTCCTGGAACGCGAGACCGATCGCGACGGTGCCCACACCGGCGGCGGTGAGGATGACTGCGACATTGACTCCGTAGACGACAAGTGCGCTGATCACCGCAACGACGTACGTGGTGACCGTGATGAGGTTGCGAACCAGTGTCCGCACCTGACGATCGGCCTTGCCTCTGCGCATCGCCCAGAGCACGAGCATTCGCGTCAGCCGGCCGACGAGATAGAGGATGACGAAGATCGCGATCGCCGACAATAGATGCTGGACGAGCGGGCCGACTAGGCCCGTCGCATCGCGACCCTGGATCGCGTTGCAGACGAAGTTGAACCAGTTGCTCGTGTCGCACGTCGGGGTACTGGCGATCATGATCGCCGGCATCGGGATCGGGGTCGAAGCCGCTAGGACGACTCGGTGTCGTCGTCGGCGGTCTCGGCGGCCTCGGCCTCGCCTTCCGCAGGCACAGCCTCAGCCTCCTCAGCCTCGGCGGCAACGCGCACCTGCGCGACCTTGAGCACGAGTTCGTCGGGATCGATGCCGGTTGCGAGCGTGACCCGCTCGGGAAGCGGCACTTCGGCAAGGCGAATGCCCTGGTCGATCTCGGTGAGCCCGGAGATGTCGACCGTGAGCTGTGCGGGGATGTCTCCCGGCATGCACTCCACCTTGACGGCCGTGATGATCTGCTGGAGCACGCCGAGTTTGAGCTCGGTGACCGCCGGGGACTCGCCGACCGGTATCAGTGGAATCTCGACGGTGAGCTTCTCGCGAAGGTTGACCGCGAAGAGGTCGACATGCATCAGCTGCGTGGTGCGTGGGTTGACCTGCAGCTCCCGGATCAGCACCTTGCGGGAACGCCCGCCGTCGAGCGCCAGGTCCACCAGGTGGCTGTGTCCGGCGTGGTGCCAGACGCGCTGAAGGCTGCGGGCCTCGATCGAGAGCGCCTGCGGCTCGACGTTGTGGCCGTAGAGGACGGCGGGCACCTCGCCGCGACGCCTGACGGCGTGGACGTGACGCCCGGTCTCGGTCCGGATCGACGCGCTGAGCTCGAGGGAAACTGCCATGCCTGCCCGGCTACTCTACCGGCTCTGCCGTCGCTCCCGAATTCACGGCTGCCGCGATTGCCTCGAGCGCGACCTCGACGCACCCCTCGCCACGCGGCGGCTTCGCATCGGGATCGGCGGTTGCGGGGCCCTCCGGCCACGCTGCCGACGCGGCCGCGATCAGCCGCCTCGCGGCCGTCGGGCTCCCATCGGGGAGCACGAAATACGGCCAGGCAACGTCGGAGACCTCCTCGCCATCGCCCGGCGAGGCCAGGATCTCAAGAGCACGTTCCAGCGCGGTTCGCCGGACGGCGGTAGCACCCGCCTCGATCTCAGTCTGCACGGCTTCGTGGAGGCGCTGCGCGAGGGCCACGACGTCAGTCTCGCGGCGCCGTGGGGGCCCCGTTTCCTCGGCGCCGTGGAGCATGAAGATGCCGCCGTTCCAGATCGTCCGCCAGGTCTCGTCGCCATCGCCCCGGATCACTCGGCAGACCTCCTCACCCCCGCTGACGTCCAGCCATGCCTTCCGGGCGCCGTTGCCGCGCAGGAATGCGAGCCAGAGGTCGAGGCTGTCGCCGATCGGTTCGAACGCCTGCCCGTCGACCCAGACATACGACATCTTCCGGAAGGCCGCAAATGCCGGATGGGGTGGAACGACCCGTGCTCGGTCATCTCCCGGGTCGGTCACGAACCGCGCGGCACGGGCGGTCGCGACGGCGAGACAGAGCAGCCCGGGGGTCAGGCCGCCGCCCCCGCGCCGAATCGCTCCTTGACGTAGGAAACCGCCTCGTCGAGCGACGTTCCGGGGGTGAACACCTTGTCGACGCCAAGCTTCTCGAGTGCCGTGACGTCGGAGTCAGGGATGATCCCGCCGCCGAAGACGACGATGTCCGAGGCATCGCGCTCCTTGAGGAGACGGATGATCTCGGGGAACAGGGTCATGTGAGCGCCGCTCAGGAGGCTGATGCCAATACCGTCGACGTCCTCCTGGATGGCGGCCTCCACCACCATCGCGGGCGTCTGGTGCAGTCCCGTGTAGATCACCTCGACGCCGGCGTCGCGCAGTGCCCGGGAGATCACCTTGACTCCTCGGTCGTGGCCGTCGAGGCCGACCTTCGCCGTGAGGATCCGGATCTTTCGCGCCGTGGCTGGCGCGGCGGTGGCTTCCATCGAGCTTTGATCTTAGAGCCTGGAGCTGATCGCCTCATCGCGGGGAAGTGTCGAGACGGCACCCTCCGCGAGCCGGTGCGCGACGGCGAGCGCGCGGTCGGCGTGCGGAAGGTGATCGCGATCCACCCCGGAGATGGCTGCCAGCCCGTCGCGCGCTCCCACCAGCGCACCGGCGAGGCTCGCCGCAACCGCGGTCCCGCTCGCCGCGGCCGCCAGCACGTCGTCGAAGGGATTTGCGGTGGCGAGCGCACAGATCGCACGCTGGAGGGTGAGGCCCGGGTCGGGATCGGAGACGTCCATCGGCGGTCCCTCGTCCACCACGCGAAGGCGATCCAGCAGCGCCATGGGCGCGTCTTCGAGCAGCGACTGACGAACCCGGATGAGCGACGTCTCCAGGTCGAAGCGGAGCAGATCGGCGATGAGCAGTGCGGCGGCGACGGCGGTGACCGCGGTGCCCTCGTCGGCGCCCGCCATCGCGACACAGCGGTATGCATCGCGGCGCAGCCTCGGACGGTCGAGGGGGCTCAGCAGGCCGAAGGGGAGCGCCCGGAGAAGCAGCCCGGCCGCGCCGGCGCGCGATGGACGCTCGAGGCCGCGCTGGCGCAGGTCGGCGTCGTCAAACCCACCACAGGCCGCTGCCGATTCGGCAACGCCCACCAGGTCGGCCGTTCCTGCCGCGGTTCCGGCGGCGTGCTCACCGGCGAGCGCGCCGATGAAGCTCGCTTCGATCCGGCCCGGGAGGTCTTCGATCAGTGTCATCAGCAGAACGCTATCCTGTCGAGCGATGCCGACGTCGGACCGAGCTGTGGCCGTTGTCCGTGCGCTTGCCAGTAGCAGCGCGCTGCGTGCGGCCCCAGCACTCCTCGATCAGCGCCGCTGGCGCGGTCCTCGACCGGCTGCGGTGCGCATCGAGCGCAGCCGGGTGCACGGCGACGGCGGGGTGATCGCCGAGCAGACCGCGCTGACCATGTGGTTTGGAGAGGGACCGGGTCTCTCCGGCATCTCGGTGCGTGGACGGGCGACACGCGTGGCCGCGAGAACGCTGGCCGGAGTTGCAGCTGCGATGGCGCTCGGAGCAGCAAGCGCATTTGTCGCGCGCCAGGAGGCGAACCGAGTAGGAAGTGCGTCCCGCCTGCTACTCGGCGAGCCAGGGCAGCACCACCGGCGCTGACCTCCGCGACCCTCGGGACACGGCGCGAAGCTGCTGCCCGTCGGTGATCAACACCTCGCGGGAGCACGGGTTCATCGCGTCGCGCCACTCCTTGAGCACGCGGCGCTGAAATCGTTCCGCGGATGGGAGTGCCGCCGGGAGCGCGAGCACAGCGCCGCGGTCGGGCACGCCGAGCAGCACATCGCCGCCTGCGCGCTCGGTGAATGCGGACAGCACGCGGGGCGCGAGCAGCAGGCTGCCCTCGAACAACGGATCCGACGCGACACGCCATCCGTCGGCCGGGATCCTGTCGGTGCGCGCGATCCGCGCAACCAGCGGCTCGAAGCGTTCCGCCGTGTTCGCCGTCGCTGCGAGCCGCACGTCATCGTCGCTCATCCCGATCGACGTCCATTCATCGCGTGGCACGCCGCGCATGATCGAACCGGGGAGTTCCTCGGCGACGAATGCGCTCATGTCGGCGGCCACCGGTGCGCGCAGGAGATCACCAACCCGGCCGTGACTCCCGAGAAAACGGTCGTTGCGCACGCACCAGAGCAGCCTCGACGTGGACAGCGCAATCGCGGGCTGCGGGGTGAGCTGATGCTCGACAGACGCGACGTACTCACCGATCAACGCAGGGACCTTCTCGGGCTGGCGCTCGCACGCATGGTGCAGCGGCGCGAGCGGCAGCATCAGGTCGATGCCGGAACCGGTCACGTGCAGCGCAAAGCGGGAGGTGTCCACCTCGACGTCGCTGCCGCGATATCGCGACAGTAGTTGCAGGCGCACCCGCTCCGCGAACGTCCCCCGATCCATGCGCTACTGCGTGGCGGCGGCGAGGCGCAACCGCATCAGCGCGATGCGTGATTCGTCGCCGCGACGCTCGAGCGTTTCGCCGGGCACCCGTCCCCAGAGGTACAGGAACAGTTCGGCAGGATCTCCCGTAAGCACTGCTTGCGGTGACGTGCGACGTCCCGGCGTGACCACGGTGCGCGAGTCCTCGAGCACAACCGACCACGCACTGTCGCCGGCGAGCAGCTCCACCGTGCCTGTCCCCGGCACGCCGGTTGCGGCTTCGTCGTCTCCCGACAGCATGAGCATCAGGACCTCGTCGATGCCGTCCACCGCGAGCGCGGCATCGATCGCGCTCAGCGGTCCGAACTGCGTCTCGACGTCAACGCGATGCACCACCGTTTCCAGCGCCATCCGCCGGTACCAGAATCCAACAGTCTGGTCCGGCTCCCACCACGACCACGCGTAATCTCTCGGTGAGTGCGCCACGAGCTCCGCGAGCAACTTCGCATGCTCATCAGCGAACCATTCGACAGTGTCCTTGCCGAACGGCTCATCGGTGACCCACTCCCCCTCCTCGGGTTTGCGGCCCAGGCGCATGGCCATCACCTTGTGGTCATACACGGTCGCGAGATGCGCAAGCACCTCACGCACATCCCACGGGGGACACACCGGCACCGGTCGATCCAATCCGCCCGGGGCCACCGACGCAATCAGATCGCCGTCGGCGCGGATGTACCCGAGATATTCCCTGAACTCCACCCGCCTACGCCGCCCCCCGCTTCGAGCTCACATAATCAACGAGCACGTAGTCGCCGAGCCGATCCGGGCTGATGAAGAACGCCCGCCCCCGATTGAGCCGCGTCATCTGATTGACGAACTGCACCAGATGATGATTCGACTCGAGCATGAAGGTGTTGATCACGATGTTCTCCCGTGTACACCGCTTCACCTCCAACAACGTCTTGTGAAACGTCTCCGGTAGCGGCGGATAAAAGAACACCGGACGCCCATTCTCAATATGCGCCGTCGGCTCCCCATCACTGACGATGATGATCTGCTTGTTCTCCCCAGGATCTCTCGCAAGCAGTCGACGAGCCAGCATCAACCCATGCTGCATATTCGTCCCGTAGACGTACTCGTTCACCGAAAGATGCGGCAACGCCGCCGGCTTAATCTCGCGCGCCAGATCACTAAACCCAATGATGTGCAGCGTGTCTCGCGGATACGCAGACCGAATCAAAGAATCAAGCGCCAGCGCCACCTTCTTAGCCGCATAGAAGTATCCGCGGAGCGGCATCGACCGGCTCATATCGAGCATCAACACCGTGGCCGAGCGAGTCAGCGTGTCAGACCGATGCACGACGAAGTCTTCCGGCGAAAGACGAGGAACAGAGCGGCGTTGACGAAGCGAGGCCTGGGACGGAGGGGATTCCGGCGGAGGCTGAATAGTCCGGTTTGAAGCCGGAGCCGGAATCCCCTCCGTCCGCAAGTCACTCACATCGGAGTCAGCGTCCCGGCGTACCGCGTTCATGAGCGTCTCACGCACGTCGAGATCGAACACGTCCCCGAACTCGTAGGGTTTGGTGTCCTCCTCGCGTTCGCCTCCCTGGCCGTGTCGCGATATCGGATGGTCCCCGAAGCGATCCCGACGCAGTCGCGCGAAGAGGTCCCCGAGCGCTTTCTGCCCGATGCGTCGAAGTCCGCGCGCAGTCAGACGCATTCCTTCCTCGTCGCGCTCGATCAGACCACGCTGCTCGAGCTGATCAGTCATGCGTTGCAGACGCGAGAGATCGCGCGCGGCGTTGTCACCGAGGACATCGCGCAGGGCTTCTTCCGTTGCGTCGTCGAGCGGCTCGCCACGGTACATCCCGCGCAGCCCGCGTTCCAGTTCTTCGATCGACTGCAGGCGATCCATGACGCCCATCGCCTCGTCGAACGGCAGTTGCTCGTTCCCGAAGAACGAGTATCGCTGCCCGAGGTGACGGCGATCGGAGAGGAGCTCGAGACCGCCCATGAGCTCCGCGAGTTGCGCCTGCAGGTCCGGGTCACCGAAGGTCGCGGAGATCATCTCCTCGAGCTGACGTCGCTGTTCTGGTGAGAGTGACTGCATGAGCGAGTCCATGCGTGCCATCTGCGCAGCGAGCTGGGCGAGGAACTCGTCGAAGGTTGCGGGCGCGTCGGGAAACATCGAGCCCCACTTCTTCAGGAAATCTTGGTAGTTGTGCTGCAGCTGCGCGTCGGGGACACCCTCGAGCTTCTGGCGCACCAGTGCGTTGAGGTCGCGCGCCATCTCGCGAAGCGCGCTGATGTCCTGCTGCGACATCTGGCCCATCTGCTCGGACATCTGCTTGAAGTACGTGTTGACGACGTTCTGCTTGATCTCCTCGAGCAGCTTCTGAAAGGCCTGCTCGGCGCGCTGATCCATGAACTCGTAGCCCTGGAGCTCGCGGATCGCGCCGCCCGGTTCCGCCGGCAGGTTGTCGAGGTGCTCGCGACGCTTCTTGGCGACGCGTTCGAGGATCCGTTGCGCGCTCCCATCGGTTGCGTTCTTGAGTTGTTCGTCGATGCCCTGACGCTCGAGTCGGAGCACGTTGTCGAGCTTCTCCTCGATGTCCTTGAAGACGTTGTCGAGGCTGTAGCGTTCGAGCTGCTTCTGGCGCTGTTTGCGAAGCCGCTCCATCAACTCCTCGAGGCCGGAGAACTTGCGTCCGTCGCGGTCGCGCCAGCCCTGACTCAGCAGACGGCGCAGAGCCGTCTCGAAGTCCCAGCCGTGAAAGACGTCCTCGCTCAGCCGGTCGAAGAGCGCGTCGGCGTCATCGCCGAGGGGATCCTGCGTGCCGTCCCAGATGCTGAAGCGGTGCTGACGAGCGACACGCGCTCGAATTCCGCGCGAGCCCTCTGCGTCTGACTCGCCAAATTCCTGCACGGATTCGTCCCCCGAGGCATCGTGGACGGACGGTTCCTCGGGTACCCCGCTACCCTCCATAGACCGCGCTTCCGTCGAGTGCGGTCTTGTTGAGGCGCTTGCCGAGATGCAGCCCTTCGAGCACGAATTCGAGGACCGCAACCCGCATCGCGTCGGTATCTGGCTCGCCCAGCCGCTGGCGCGCTCGCTCGACGCCGCCGAGCTCGGTGAGCGCCTGCGCGTAGTGCGCGATGGTGTGCTGATCGCCCACCTCGACGGTGAAGCCGCCCCGGTCGAAGCGCTGCACGAGGTCGCTGAATTCCTGGACGGTGAAGTGGCGCCGGAACACGTTGTTGCACGCGGTGCGCAGCAGCTTCTCGAGCACCGCTCCGTCGTCGCCGTCCTCCCAGGTCTCGAGCTCGATCTTTCCGGCGGTGGACGACATGAGCGCCGGCAGATCGCTGATGCGCGCGACCGCCTCGCGCTCGCCCGTGCGCAGCGCGCGGCGGAGAGCACTCGCGGCGAGGTTCTCGTAGTTGGCCGTGGTCAACCGGACCGACACGCCGCTGCGCTGGTTCACCTGCGGATGGCGGCGGGCGACGTGCGAGAGCTCGGCGATGATCTCCTGCATGAAGCCCGGGACGATCACCGGGACCGGCATGTCGTCGAAGGTCATGCGCTCCTGCTCGGCAATCGCGATCTCATCGTCGAGCGTGCGCGGGTAGTGGGTGCGCACCTGGGCGCCGAAGCGGTCCTTGAGCGGCGTGATGATGCGCCCGCGGTTGGTGTAGTCCTCGGGGTTCGCGGTGGCGACCACGAACACATCGAGCGGCAGGCGCAGCCGGTAGCCGCGGATCTGCACGTCGCGCTCCTCGATGATGTTGAGGAGCCCCACCTGGATGCGCTCGGCGAGGTCCGGGAGCTCGTTGATCGCGAAGATGCCCCGGTTGGTGCGCGGGATCAGGCCGTAGTGGATGGTGAGCTCGTCGCTGAGGTAGCGCCCCTCGGCGACCCGGATGGGATCCACCTCACCGATCAGGTCGGCGATCGACGTGTCCGGGGTGGCGAGCTTCTCCGAATAGCGCTGCTCGGGACCGAGCCACGCGATCTCAGTCGCGTCGCCGTGTTCGGCCACGAGGTCGCGGCAGCGGCGGCAGATCGGCTCGTACGGGTCGTCGTTGATCTCGCAGCCCGCGATCGCGGGCACCGCGTCGTCGAGGAGCGTCACCAGCGACCGGATCAAGCGTGACTTCGCCTGCCCCCGCTCGCCGAGCAGCACCATGTCCTGGCCGGCAAGGATCGCGTTCTCGATCTGCGGGATGACCGAGTTGTCGTAGCCGCGGATGCCGCCGAACAGCTCCTCGTTGGTGCTCAGCTTGCGGATCAGGTTGCGACGAAGCTCAGTCCTGACGGGCAGGACGCGGTATTCCGCGCGACGCAACTCACCGATCGTGGACGGGGCCTGGGACATCGCATCGCAAGCCTACACCGGGGCGGTGGATCGACTGCCGTGCCCGGCCAGGATCGCCTGCGCTCGGCGATCGAGCAACTCGCGAGCGGTCGCGACGAGGCGACCGGCCAGCTCCTGTTCCTGTCCGAAGTGGAGGTGGATGAAGGACGCGAGCATCAGCGGATCGGTCCAGCCCTCGCAGCCGAGTGGCTCGCCGTCGCAGTCGTGCATCGTGTACGCGGCATTGAGGCAGTCACCGCCGGAGAGCAGGTGGCTGAAGTGGAACTCATGCCCGCGCAGGCGCGTGCCGGCGGGACCGAGCATCGATGACGTGGCGATGCTCAGGTCGCGGTAGCCACTGTGCAGCGTGCCCGCTTCCAGCGCGATGTCGATGGGGATGAGACCGGCCATCTGATGGGTGGCACCGTCGCTGGTGCGCAGGGATCGGGCGGAGTACTGGAGCCCGCATCCTTCGGCATAGACGGGAACCCCGTGCGCGTGGGCGCGACGGAAGGATTCGAGGAATGACACGTTGCTCGCGAGCCTGGGCACGAACGCCTCGGAGATCCCGCCACCCATATAGATGAGGCCGAGGTCGCGCGGCAGGATGGCGTCCTCGAGCGGGGAGAACGTGACGATCTCCGCGCCGGCATCCTCGAGCAGCTCGAGGTTTTCGGCGTAGTAGAAGCAGAAGGCGTCGTCGAATGCGACACCGATGCGTACCGGCTCGGCGCTTGTCTCGGCGACGTGCCGGCGCTGCGCGGGACGCACCGGGCCCGCCCCCTCCATGAGCCGCTCGATGAGGTCGAGGTCGCAGTGTTTTGTCACAGCCTCACCGAGCTCCGCGATCGCCTCGTCGACATGCGGGTTCTGGAGCAGCGGCAGCAATCCCGTGCGCAGCTCGGGGATGTGCACCGACGGGATGTGGGGGAGTGCGCCGAGCACCGGCATGCGGGCGAGTGTCCAGACGGCGTCCTCGATCACCCGCCGCCGGACGTCGTTGGGGACGTTGTTGAGGATCACGCCGATGACGCTGCCGGCGCTGTCCAGCTGCTTGATGCCCAGCGCCGCCGCGGCAGCGGTCTCCCCCGTCTCCCATGCGTCGACCACCAGCACGACCGGCGCGCCGATGATGTGCGCCACCTCGAGCGTGCTGCCTGGGAAGTCGGTGGTACTCGCCGTGAGGTCAGCGCTCATGCCGTGGCCGTCCAGCACGCCCATCGCACCCTCGACGATCAGACGATCGGCTCCGATGGCGCCATGGGCGAGTGAGCGTCGCACGCCGTCCGCGCCGAGGAGCCAGGAATCGAGGTTCCGGCAGGGCCGGCGGCTCGCATGCGCGAGGTACGACGTGTCGATGAAATCGGCGCCGACCTTGAAGGTCTGGACGGTGCGGCCCCGCGCGCGGAGCGCGGCGGTGAGACCCAGGCTGATCGAGGTCTTCCCGGAACCCGAACCCAGGCCACCAACCACGAGCCGAGGAATCCCGACCTCCTCGAGCATGAGGTGCCTCCGGATGCGCTCCGCCTGACCGCCGGGTTGCGGGCGCTTGATCACTCTCACCGAGCTCATCGACCGCCGAGCTCGCACACCGACGCTAGCACCGCGCGATGGCCGGGGCAAGCGCGGAAGTTGTAACGGTTCCTGGGTTCGGCGGACGTCGTTCTTGGGCTGGTTCCACGGGCCCGGGGCGTCCTGTTCTGGCGGGTCTTACGAACATATGTTCTATACTACAGGAATGTGTATCAGTGAGAGCGGGACCACGCCGCTGGATGCGTTCCTCCAGGCGCTCGCTGGGTTCGTCGAGGTGCCTCGGCTGGAGCTCACCGCTTTCGAGTTGGGAGAGCACCTGGTCAGGCTCCGGCATGGGATCGACCGCCTCGAACTCCACTTCGCGATGGGCGCCGCGGCCTTCGCTGCTACCGATGAGTTCGAGGTGCAGGGCTCGGTCACTCCCATCGACTGGATCCGTCATCACTGTCAGATGTCCGGCCACGCTGCGGCTCGGGCCGTCGCCGCGGGGGAGCAGCTCCACCGGCTGCCGGTGAGTGTCGCCGCCGTGGAGGCCGGGGAGATCGGGTTCGCGCACTTCTCGCTCCTCGCCGGCGTTGCCCGGGGCTGCAGCGCCAGGCCGTTGGGCGGCGACCTCGGTGTCGCCACTGATGCGGGAGACTCCGGTGATCCGGCTGCGACTGACGTCGCGTCTCGCGATGCGGCATCTGATCCGACCGATTCAGCCGAACCCATAGCTCCCGCAACGTCTGGAGGCCGCAGCGCCTTCGACGAGCGTCCCCTCCTGGAACTGGCCCGTGAGCACTCGGTCGGTCTCTTCAGCAAGGACTGCGAGCGCGCTCGCCACGCCTACGACGCGGCCGCCGTCCTCGATGAACATGTGGCCGCGGCCGAGCGCAACCGCTGCGACTTCATCCCTTGTGAAGGTGGGTTCCTGGCCATCCGTGGCTTCTTCGATCCCATCGCCGCGGCCACCATCAAGACCGCCGTCCTCCCCCTCGCCAAGCCGACGGGTGCCGGTGATCACCGCTCGTGGACTCGACGCATCGCCGATGCGTTGGTCGAGGTCGCCAGCCACGCGCTCGACGTCGGGGCTGTTCCGACCTCGGGCGGTGCGAGCACCCATCTCCAGCTCACCGCCTCGGTGGAGACGGTGATTGGCCTGGACGGTACTTCGGGTGGCGAGCTCGAGTTCGCCGGCGTGGTGCCCGCCGCTACGGTGCAGCGCCTCGCCTGCGATGCCCGCATTCGCCGCGTCCTGCTCGGCCCCAACTCCGCAGTGATCGATGTCGGCCGCGCGCTCCGTCTGCCGAGCGCGGCAGCCCGTGCTGCGCTGCGTGTGCGTTCCGGCGGCTGCGATTGGCCGAGATGCGACCGCCCGGTGGCGTTCACCAACGCGCATCACCTGGTGCACTGGGGCCACGGCGGCGCCACAGACGTGGACAACCTGGTCCTGCTGTGCTACCGCCACCACTGGATGGTCCATGAGGGCGGCTGGCAGTTAGCCCCGGTTGAGCATGACCGACTGCTGGCGATTCCACCGACGCCGACGCATCGCACATGGATCCGCGCCCCCGCGACGAGCGTCGGCGGGTAGTCTCGAGCCGCTCCGGCGTGTCGCTTGAGGAGACGCGGCTACTCCCGTGCACGAACGCAGAGTCACTAATGCAGCCGCGAGTTAACACACGTTCTTGTCATGCGGTGAGGCGCAAAATTGGGCAGTTGTAACCAGGTGCGCATGCCAGTGCAACCGGCCGCTGTACAGTCGCGTCGACCGTTGGCTGTACAGTCGCGTCGACCGTTGGCAGGAAACTTCGGTACGCGCGGGATAGTGGAGGAACAGTGTGGCTGGTAATCAATGGCCGCTCATTCGGGCTGAGCGCGTCGCCCTGATCGCAGATCTCGAGAACCTGACCGACGCGCAGTGGTCGACGCAATCGCTCTGTGCCGCATGGACTGTCCGTGATGTCCTCGCGCACATGACGACCACGGCGATGATGACACCGGCGCGATTTGTCGGCAAGTTAGCCGGCGCGGGCTTCCGGTTCAACGCAATGACGGCGCAGGGAGTCAACGAGGAGCTGGGCGCGTCTCCCGCCGACACGTTGGCGGCGTTCAAGTCCGTGCTCGACCGCACCACCGCGCCACCAGGTCCCGTCGACGCGATGGTGGCGGAGGTAGTGGTTCATGGCGAAGACATTCGCCGACCGTTGGGGATTGCACATATGTACCAACCGGAGGCGCTGACACTCGTCGGTGATTTTGTGATCCGTGGCAACCTCTTGCTCGGCGGCAAGCGCCGCGCCACCGGGCTCACCCTGACGGCAACCGATGTCGACTGGACGCGCGGCACCGGGCCGGAGGTCAAGGGTCCGCTCGCATCGATCATCGTGGCGCTCACAGGTCGCAAGGCCGGTCTCGCCGACCTGACCGGCGATGGCGTCGCCAACCTGAACGGAAGGATCTAGCCGGTCGAGGAGGCTACGGCCGCTGCCACCTGCTGGCCGCTGAGCGACACCGCCTGAGCAGGGCGCAGGTCGCGCAATCTGGCACGCACACGCTGGAAGCCTTGAAAGCTGTCAACTTCGAGGCCGAAGCAGGCGTCTACGATCCGCCCTCGCGGGAGGTGATCGGCGAGGTTGGGCTTGTTGAACGCGATGGCCTCGACGATCCCGGATCCGGTCGCCAGCGTCACGCGGATGTGCTGGCCCTCCGCGCCGAAGGTCGCAGTGCCGAGCACCCTTGCGCCGCAGACGGCGAGGAGCGGCGCGGGGTTGCCCTGTCCGCTCGGCTCGAGCTGATCCAGCGCCTGGCAAAGCTCGGGCGTGACGTCGATGCCCGAGATCTCGCAGTCGACGGTGAAGTCGCGCATGCGCTCCATCCCGCCGTTCTGCTCCCCCACCGACGCAGCGATCAACTCGCGAAACTCGTCGAAGCGGCCTGCCTCGAGGCTGAATCCCGCCGCAGCGGCGTGTCCGCCGTAGCGGAGCAATGAGGTGGCAGCACCGTCGAGTGCCTTGACGATATGCACACCGCCCGCCGACCGCGCCGACCCCTTCGCTTCAACCGGATCGAGGCACGCGATGAAAGTTGGCCGCGCGTATCGTTCGGCGATCCGTCCGGCCACGAGCCCGACGATGCCCATCGGCCATCCCGGGTCACCGAGCACGATCGCTGCCGCGTCCTCGTCGATTTCCGCGACCTGCTCCTCCGCCTGGGCAAGCGCGATGGTGACGGCCTGCTGGCGCAGCCGGTTCTGAGTGTCGAGGTCGATCGCCAGGCGCATCGCCTCGTCCGGGTCGTCGCAGAGGCAGAGTTCCAGCGCGAGGCGCGCATCCTCCATCCGGCCCGCCGCATTGATCCGGGGTCCGACCGCGAACGCGATGTCGGTGCCGCGCGGTGGCGGTGAGATGCCGGCGACCTCGCAGAGCGCACGCAGTCCGGCCAGCTCAGTCATGCGGGGAAGGCCGTCGCGGACGATCACGCGATTCTCGCCTCGCAGCGGCATCATGTCGGCGATCGTTCCGAGCGCCGCCAGTCCGAGCGAGGCAAGAGCACTGCCACCGGGCACAACGCCGCGTGATTCGAGTGCTTCGATGAGCTTGAACGCCACGCCTGCGCCCGCGAGCCCGTCGAACGCGTATGTGGAACCAGGAAGCTTGGGGTTGACCAGCGCATCGGCGGGGGCGAGTTGGGGCGGCGAGCCGCCGGGAGCGAGCGCCAGGTGATGATCGGTAACCACCAGGCGCATGCCCGCTGGACGGCCGAACGCGACATCAACGCTGCTCGTGCCGCAGTCGACGGTGATGACGCAGCGCGCACCCCGTGCGGCCAGGTCCACGAGCGCCGCCGCATGCAGCCCGTAACCCTCGGTCATGCGATTGGGGATGTAGGGGATCACGGTCGCTCCCGCCGCCCGCAGGCAGCGGGTGAGCATCGCGCAGGCGGTCACGCCGTCGGCGTCGTAGTCGCCGTAGATAGCGATCGCCCCACCCTCGGCGATCGTCGCCTGGATCGCGGCGACCGCTGCCTCCATCGCGGGCAGCCCGAACGGATCGTGGTAGGCGCCGCTGACATCGAGGAATGCGGCCGCGGTGCCGTGGTCAAACCCTCGCGCTGCGAGGACCTGACCGACGACCGGATGGAGACCGGGCAGCGGTTCGGCGTCGCTCAAGCGCCAGCGGCGCGGCGCCGGCTGCACCGGCCGGCCTCAGGCGCCTGAGACGGGCGGTGCCGGCGGGGTCCCGGGCGCGGGCGCGGCTGCCGGAGCGGCTCCGGGCGCCTGGCCGTATGTCGCGTTGGTGATCGCGCTGAAATCGACCTTCGGCGCCTCGGCGACCACTGCCCGCTGCGCGGCGTCGATCTGGAAGAACGCCGCCTGCTGGAAATGGAACATGTTGGCGATGATGTTCGAGGGGAACGCCTGGATGCGTGTGTTGAACTGCTGCACGTTCGAGTTGTAGATCTGCCGCGCGGCCTGGATGCGGTTCTCGGTGTCGGAGAGGGTTGCCTGGAGCTGGAGGAAGTTCTGGTTGGCCTTCAGCTCGGGATAGTTCTCAGCGACTGCGAAGAGATGACCCAGCGCCATCTGGAACGGACCTTCCGCTGCGGACGCGGCCGCAGGACCTTGCGCCTGAAGGCCGACCGAACGCGCCTGGGCGACTTCCTCGAAGACGCCTCGCTCATGGGCTGCGTATCCCTGCACCGTCGAGACGAGGTTGGGGATGAGGTCGTAGCGGCGCTTGAGCTCGGTGTCGATGTCGCTCCACGCGTTCTGCACCGCATTGCGCTGGGAGACGAACCGGTTGTACGAGGCCACCAGCGCAAGCGCGATGACCACGATGATGACCAGGACGACGATGAGGGCAATCACGGATGTCTCCTTAGGAGCGGGAAATCGAGATCGGGTCCTAGAGTACCGCGCCGCAAGTGGCGATCAAACGCCCGTCCCGGTTCCGCCGGCGGGCTGGGGGCGGACCAGGGCGGGGATCCGCTGCGCGACGAGGGCCGCGGCGTCGAAGAGCGCAGCCAGCTCGGCCACCGGCTTGCGGTGCGCGTAGACCATCAGATCGACGGGCCCAAAGACCACGTGATAGTCATGGTCGAGCCCGAGCAGGGTCTCGATCATCTGCGCGTCGATCAGCTCGACGGCGAACGCATCGTCGCTTGATTGCACGTCGAACCGGTCGTTGAAATCGATCGACTCGAATCGGATGCCGGGCGCACCGACGGATTTCTCGGCGAGTACGCCGATCGCACCGCGAGGCGCGCACGTGACCTGCGGTGACTGCAACCCGAGCGCGACGATGACGTTGGAAAACGACACCGTGTTCTGATTCTTCCCGTCCGAGACGACATACGAATAGTCGCAGTACGTGACCGGCAGCCCGCTCCATTGACCGCGCAGCACGTTGCGCCAGTAGCGGCGATTGCCGGCTTCAAAGAGTGCGAACCCGCAGTCGTCGAGATCCCAGTCGCTGCCCAGCACGGTCAGGCCGTGCGCGGAGGCAAACGCAGCGATGTCGCGGATCCGCTGCTGGCCGACGAAATACGACACGCAGCCGACCACGGCGACCACGATGAAGAAGAGGATGAAGAGAACCATCAGCGACTTGCGGGGAGTTCCGACTGCGCGTCCGTGCCGGGGAGGATGCGGCCGGCCATCGCCGGCGCTAGCCGGCCATCAGTTGGCGAAGGACGAGCGGGAGGATCCCGCCGTGGCGCAGATACTCGACATCCGTCTCGCTGTCGAGCCGGCAGACGGTGTCGAATTCGATGTCGGCCTGTGCCGCACGACGCGCGCTCACGTGCACCGTCGAGCCCGGCGATGCCTCCGCAACCCCGCGAATCGTGTACAGCTCAGTGCCATCGAGGTGCAGCGTTTCGGCGCTCTCGCCGGCGCGGAACTGGAGCGGCAGGATGCCCATCCCCACCAGGTTGCTGCGGTGAATGCGCTCATAGGACTCGGCGATCACGGCACGAACCCCCTGGAGCAGCGGCCCTTTCGCCGCCCAGTCGCGTGACGATCCTGATCCATACTCGCGGCCGGCGATGACGATGAGCGGGATGCCCTCCTCCTGATACAGCGCCGATGCTTCGAAGATCGTCATCGTGGCGCCGTCCGGGAGGTGCACGGTCCAGCCACCCTCCTTGCCGTCGGCGAGCATGTTGTGCAAGCGGATGTTGGCGAAGGTGCCACGGACCATCACATCGTGGTTGCCGCGCCGCGCGCCATACGTGTTGAAGTCGCGTGGCTCGACACCGTGCTCGCGCAGATACGCCGCAGCGGGGCTGGTGCCAGCGATGCTTCCTGCAGGCGAGATGTGGTCGGTGGTGATGGAGTCGCCGAGCAGCGCGAGCACGCGCGCATCGATCACATCGTGCGGGCGCTCCGGCTCGGCCGGCATACCGACGAAGTACGGGGGTTCACGAACGTACGTCGAATCCGCGTCCCAGTCGAAGAGCGCGCCCTCCGGCGACGGCAGCTGCTGCCAGTGCTCGTCACCGTCGAAGATGCGCGCATATTCGCGCGTGTACAGGTCGCTGCCGATGGCTGCACGCACGGTCTCGGTGACCTCATCGGGGGTCGGCCAGATGTCCTTGAGGAACACTGGGTTTCCGTCGTGACCGATCCCGAGCGAGTCGGTCGTGAGGTCGATGTCGAGTCTTCCCGCGAGCGCGTACGCAACCACGAGCGGCGGCGACGCGAGATACGCGGCGCGCACCTGCGGATGGATTCGGCCCTCGAAATTTCGGTTGCCGCTGAGCACCGCCGCGACCGTGAGATCCTCGGCATCGATGCGTTCCGCGACCAGCTCGGGAAGCGGTCCGCTGTTGCCGATGCACGTCGTGCACCCGTAGCCCACGAGGTTGAAACGCAGCTGTTCGAGCGACCCCAGCAACCCCGCGCGCTCAAGGTAGTCGGTGACCACCCGTGAGCCGGGCGCAAGCGACGTCTTGACGTAGTCGGGAGGCATCAGCCCGCGAGCGACCGCATTGCGCGCCAGCAAACCCGCGGCCATCATCACCGCCGGGTTCGAGGTGTTCGTGCACGACGTGATGGCGGCGATCACCACCGATCCGTCGCGGACCTGGTCGGCGTCGTGAGGTCCGTTCGGCACGGGTTCCTCGACCATGCCCTCGGGGTCGATGCCGCCCTCCTCCTCGAGGCGGGTCACCTCGTCCTCTTCGCTGCCATCGCCCGTTCTCGTGTCGGGAGGCTGCTCCCAGACGTTGGTGAACGACTGCCACACGTCCGGTAGCGCAACCCGGTCCTGAGGCCTCTTCGGCCCTGCGACGCTCGGCACGACGCTCGCAAGGTCGAGCTCGACCATCTCGCTGAAGGTCGGGGTGTCCGAATCGTCGGTCCGGAACATGCCCTGTTCCTTCGAATAGCGCTCGATCAAGTCGATGTGCCCGGCGTCGCGCCCCGAGGCGCGCAGGTACTCGAGCGTCCGCGTGTCGACAGGAAATAGCGACGCTGTGGCGCCGAACTCGGGCGACATGTTGGAGAGCGTCGCCCGGTCTGGCACGGACATCGAGCTGAGCCCGGTGCCGCAGAACTCGACGAACTTGTTCACGACGCCGTGCTTGCGGAGCAGCTCGGTCAGGGTGAGCACCAGGTCGGTCGCCGTCGTGCCGGCAGGGAGCGCGTTGTGGAAGCGCACCCCGACGACCACCGGTGCGAGCAGGAACAGCGGCTGACCGAGCATGCAGGCCTCGGCCTCGATGCCGCCGACCCCCCACCCGAGCACGCCGATGCCGTTGACCATGGGGGTGTGCGAGTCGGTCCCGACGAGCGTATCGGGCAGAGCCATGCGCGCCCCTTCGATCTCGCGGACCTGCACCACCTGGGCGAGGTACTCGAGGTTGATCTGGTGAACGATTCCCATGCCCGGGGGAACCACACGGAAACCCTGGAACGCCTGCTGCGCCCAGCGCAGCAGCGAGTAGCGCTCGCGGTTGCGTTCGTACTCGCGCGCGATGTTGCGTTCGTACGCCTCGGCGTTGCCGAAGGCGTCGACCTGGACCGAGTGATCGACCACCAGGTCGACCGGAACGAGTGGATCGATGCGCATGGGGTCGCCGCCCGCCCGCGCCACCGCCGAGCGCATGGCGGCGAGGTCGACGACCGCGGGGACGCCGGTGAAGTCCTGGAGCAGGACCCGGGCGGGCATGAAGGCGCGCTCGCGGTCGACTCCGGAGCCGGTCCCATCCCAGCTCGCGATCGCCTCCACATCGCCGTCACGCACCGAGGGTGCCGCGGCGTTGCGCACGCTGTTCTCGAGCAGAACCTTGAGGGTGACCGGCAGCCGCGAGACGTCGCCCACTCCACGCTCGGCGAGCGCGGCGAGACGGTGGTAGGTAACCCCCGGGACCAGTTCCGCCCTGGTGCCGTAGGGATCAGTGCCGGCCATGACCAACCCATCTTCGCACCCGACGGCGGCGGCAGGCCGAGGCTGTCAAGGACCGTGCGCGATCGCGGACGAAACAGTCGGATTGACCACAACACCTCGTCCGGCGCGGGTATTCTTCTCAACCTGACAGACGAATGCAGGGGATTTAGTGGTGGCAAGCAGCCAGAGAACTGACGTACGCCCGGAGCACCAGCTCTACCACGAGTACACGACCGACGTCGACCAGGCTCGGACCAACGTCCATTACGAGCAGCCGCCGGAGTTCTTCCTGCTCATCACGGGCGGGGAGTGGAACGTCTACTCAGCCAACCTCTGGGACCCCGGCATCGAGGACGACACCGCGTCGCAACAGGCCAAGCTCGACCTCATCGCCCGGCTCGCGGGCCTTAAGAAGGGCATGCGCCTCATCGACGTCGGAGCCGGCTGGGCCGGCCCGCTCACGTACCTGACCGACACCTATGGGCTCACCGGCACCGGACTGACCCTCTCGCCGACGCAGAAGGCCTACGCCGAGGAGCGCATCGCCAAACGCGGCACCGACGCGACGATGGTGCTCAGCCACTGGGAGGACTACACGCCTCCAGAGCAGGTGGACGCGATCTACACCGACGAGGTCATCGTCCACTTCTTCAATCTCGGCGGCTTCTTCACCAAGTGCCACGACTGGCTCAAGCCGGGCGGCGTGATGATCAACAAGGAGTTGCATCTCAAGCACCCGCGTTTCGCCAAGCTGGACCGCGGTGGCGAGTTCGTGAGCCAGATCTACGGCGACACCGGCAACTACCGCACCCTCTCCGAGGAGCTCGGGCTCGCCAACGCCGCAGGTTTCGACATCGAGCGCGTGCACCACATCGAGCGGCGGCACTACGAGGTCACCATCGATCACTGGCTCGCGAACATGCACAAGCACGCCGACCAGCTCAAGGAGATGGTCGGCGACCAGCACTACCGCGACTTCCGTGTGTACTTGCGCCTCGCTCGGCATATCCAGCGCAACGTCACCCTCGACGTTGTCGTGTGCCGCCGCTTCGACTGAGGATCGCGGGTCTCGGCCTCGCCCCGTGGTGGGGCGGGAAGGGGATGGACTACAGGGGCACGGGGTCGGAACGCCTTTGGCGTCCCGCCCCTCGCTCTCGCCGAGGGGGGTTGCCTCGGCTCCGAGACGGCCCCCTCCGCCCATCCCCTTCCCGCCTTGCAACGCTGAGAGTCTCCCGAACGCAGCGTCTTGCGGCGAGGTTAAACTTGGCGTCGAGAGCTGCGCTAGGTAGGAAGTGAGGTGCGTGTAGGCACCCGTCGCTAGCAGGACTCCTAAGGCGACGGTGATCACGCCGCCCGCCAGGGTGAGCGGGCGCACTAGGCGGTTGAGGCGGCGGGGGAGTTCTGGGAGTGATGCCCAGAGGAGCGCGACCGCGATGAAGGGGACCCCGAGGCCGATCGAGTAGACGATCAGCAGGAGCGCGCCCGTCAGCGCGTGAGAGCTGAGCGCGGCAAGGGTGAGTGCGGCGGCGAGGTATGGCCCCACGCAAGGCGTCCAGCCGATGCCGAACACGACGCCGACGAGAAATGCCCCGAACACGCCGCGCCGGCGCAGCCGCTCCGGCAGCTGGAATCCTCGAGTCCGTTCGAGCATCCCGATCCTGACCACGCCGATGATGGCGAGACCGAAGAGGATCACCGCGACCCCTCCGACGATCTCGACGATCCTTCCGCTGACGGCGCCGTTGGCAACCCGAGCGATCCCGCCGGCAGTGAGTCCCAGCACGACGAAGACCACGGTGAACCCCGCGACGTAGAGCAGCGACCCTGCCAGCAAACGGAGGCGGAAGCTGTGCCGGTCGGGATTGGTCAACTCCGCTGCGCTCACCCCGGAAACGCACGCGAGATACGCCGGGAGCAGCGGAACCGTGCACGGTGCGAGAAACGATCCGAGCCCGGCGACAAAGGTCGCGAGCAGCGTCGCAATCGAGAGCATCAGCCGAATGTGAAGGTGTAGATGCGGAAGCCCGCCGGCACGGTCAGATCGATGAGATGGTATCCGGACGACACGCCGGAGAGCAGTTGGAACAGATCCTGGCGGGTCACCGTGAACGCGGAATTGGTGAGGGCGGAGCCGCTGTTGCCAGTCGGCACCGACTTTCCGTCAAGTTTGACGGAAACAGGCAGGGTGGACCCTGGCGTTCCGGCCACGATGTAGACCGTGTCGGCGGTGAAGTTGAGGCGGACGTGGCCCGCCGAATCGGCCTGGAGATACTGGCCTTCATCGGTCCAGGTACCGGTCACCTGGATTGCGTTCTGATCCTGCGGCGGTCCGGGATCCGGGTACTTCTGAGGCACGCCCATGGTTCCGTACGGCTCGTTGTCGGCAAGCTGCCCGCGCTCGCTGCCCGCATACAGCTCAGGGGTGGTGTTGTCGGGGACCGGGGTCGACGCGGGAAGTGGAGCCTCGTGGACGTTGAGCAGTTGCGCCACCGCGGCATCGGTCTGCGTGTAGTCACCTTCGCCGAAGCTCGTGTACGCGATCCGGCCCTGCTGGTCGAGGAGATACTCCGCCGGCCAGTACTCGTTCTGATAGGCGTTCCAGGTGGCCATCTGGCTGTCGATGGCGACGGGCCAGGTGACCCCGAGTCGCGTGACCGCTGCAGCCACATTGGCCGTCACCTGCTCGAAGTCGAACTCGGGCGAGTGGACACCCACGATCACGAAGCCGCGGCTCTTGTAATCGTCGTAAAGGATCTTCAGGTGGGGGATGGTGCGCACGCAGTTGACGCAGGAGAAGGTCCAGAAGTCGATGAGCACGACCTTGCCACGGAGGTCCGCCAGGGTCAGCGGAGTGCTGTTGAGCCACCCGTCGATCCCCGTGAAGTCCGGCGCCTCGGTGCGCTGGCTCACCGGCAGCACCACGCCGCCCGTGGTCGAGGCAGTGGCCGGCGGCGTCGGGTCGCGCACCACGGTGAAGAGCACCGCGCCCACGATGAGCACGGCGATGATCGCGAGAGCCGCGCGGTATCGGTTCAATTCGGTCCCACTGGACTGTACGACCTCTACGTTGACGAACCATTACGACTTCGGTCCCCGTCTGCTAGCTTGTGACCGACCTCGCGTCGCAGATGAATTCGATGAGCAACCCCGTCCCTGACCGGCTGCTCGGCGATCGGAGGCGAGTGGTTGTCGAGCACGTCAGGCCGAGTGTCGACGGCGGAGCGTTCCCCGCAAAAGCCACTCGCGGATTGCCGTTGCGGGTCTCTGCGCGCGCTTTTGCTGATGGACATGACCCCCTGCTCGCCTGGGTCTGGCACTGGCCCGGCGCCCGGCCGCTCGCGCCCGATGCGCCGCCGTCCGGCATGGTGGAGGTGCCGATGGAGGCGGAGCCCCAGGACGGCTTCGGCGCCTGGATCAAGCCCCGGCGGCTCGGTGCCTGGAGCTTCGCGGTGGTCGGCATCGTCGACGTCTGGGGCGGTTTCGCTCGCGATCTGGCGATCCGCTTCGAGGCGGGCGTCGATGTGGAGCTCGATCTCGCCGATGGCGCCGCCCTCGCGGCCGGGCGAGCCGATCTGCCGGCCATCTCCAAGTCCGACCGCCGCGCCCTGACAGCGCTCGCAACCAAGCTCAGCGCGGCCACCCCGCCCGAATCACGGGTGCAGCTGGCGACGCGTGAGGCAACCATGGGGCTGATGCGCCGAACGGCCGGTCTCAATCACGCGACCATCGCCGGCCCCTACCAGCTCTGGGTCGAACGGGAGATCGCCGGTTTCTCCTCGTGGTACGAGATGTTCCCGAGGTCGGAGGGGGCGGTGCCACCCCGCAGCGGCACGTTCAAGCTCGCCCAGGGCCGCCTGCCAGCAATCGCTGCGATGGGGTTCTCGGTCCTCTATCTCCCGCCGATTCACCCGATCGGCGTGACCCATCGCAAGGGCCCGAACAACGTGATCGAGTGCTCCCCGGGTGACCCGGGGAGCCCGTGGGCGATCGGGTCGTCGGCGGGCGGACATTCGGCGCTCGACCCCACCCTCGGCACCCTCGACGATTTCGATGCGTTCGTCACGGCCGCTCAGGCGGTCGGCATGGAGGTCGCGCTCGACTACGCGCTGCAGGCCAGCCCCGACCATCCGTGGGTCACTGAGCACCCCGAATGGTTCCGGCACCGTTCGGACGGGTCGATCCGCTACGCGGAGAATCCCCCCAAGCAGTACCAGGACATCTACCCGCTCGACTTCGAAAGCGACGACGCGGCGGGACTCTGGCTCGCGCTGCGCGACGTCATGCGCTTCTGGGTCGGGCATGGAGTGCGCATCTTCCGGGTGGACAATCCCCACACCAAGGCGTTCCCCTTCTGGGAATGGCTGATCGCCGAGATCCGTCGCGAGCACCCGGACGTGGTGCTGCTCGCCGAGGCATTCGTCCGCCCCGCGGTGATGCAGCGACTCGCGAAGATCGGATTCTCGCAGTCGTACACCTACTTCACGTGGCGCAACACCGCCTGGGAGCTCAGCCAGTATCTGACAGAGCTGTCACAGACTGAGCTGGTCGACTGGTTCCGGCCGAACTTCTGGGTGAACACGCCGGACATTCTCCACGCCACACTCCAGACTGGCGGTCCCCCGGCATTCAAGCTGCGCGCGGCGCTGGCGGCGATCACGTGCCCGTCGTGGGGGATGTACAGCGGCTATGAGCTCTGCGAAGGCATCGCCGCCCGCGAGGGCAGCGAGGAATACCTGGATTCAGAGAAGTACCAGCTGCGTCCGCGGGACTGGACGAACGCTCGGTCGATCGCGCCGTTCATCACACGGCTCAATGAGATCCGCATCGGCCACCGCGAGGCGATCGCGCAATTGAGCACCCTTCGGCTGCACCACATGACCGACGATTGGATGCTCTGCGTCTCGCGCTCCACTCCCGACAAGGACGATGTGATCATCCTGATCGTGAACCTGGATCCGCATCATCCGCGGGAGGCGAGCACATGGCTCGACCTCGGCGCGCTCGGCGTGACCGCGGACCAGCCATTCGAAGTACACGATGAGCTCGGAGGTGAAACCTACACGTGGCACGGCGCGGTGAACTACGTTCGGCTCGACCCGGCATGGCAACCCGCGCACGTCCTGCGCGTGCGTCAATCGTGACCTCGGCGCGACCGCCGCTCCTCGAAGATCCGCTCTGGTTTCAGAAGGCGGTGTTCTACGAGCTGTCGGTGCGCGCATTCCATGACGGGAACAACGACGGCATCGGCGACTTCGGCGGTCTGATCGGCAAGCTCGAGTACCTCGAGTGGCTCGGCATCGACTGCATCTGGCTGCTGCCCTTTCAGCAGAGCCCCCTTCGCGACGGCGGCTACGACATCTCCGACTACCGGACTGTGCTCACCGACTACGGCAACGTCGAGGATGTCGCGCTGCTCGTCAAGGAAGCACACCGGCGCGGCATCAGGGTGATCATGGACCTGGTCATCAACCACACGAGCGACCAGCATCCCTGGTTCCAGGACGCCCGCTCGGGACCGGACAGCGAGTATCGCGACTGGTACATCTGGTCGAGCACAAAGAACAGGTACACCGAAGCGCGGATCATCTTCCTCGACACCGAAACGTCGAACTGGACGTGGGACGACGAGGCGGGCGCGTATTACTTTCATCGCTTCTTCAGCCACCAGCCGGACCTGAACTACGACAACCCGGAGGTGCGCGCGGAGATCATCGACGTCTGCAGGTTCTGGCTCGATGTCGGTATGGACGGCTTCCGGCTCGACGCCGTGCCGTATCTCTTCAAGCGCGAAGGCACGAACTGCGAGAACCTCCCCGAGACGCACGCTTTTCTCGCCGACCTGCGCGCCACCATCGACGCGGAATACTCGGGCAAGGTGCTCCTTGCGGAGGCGAATCAGTGGCCCGAGGACGTGGTGGACTACTTCGGTTCGCCGGAGCGCCCGGAATGCCACATGTGCTTCAACTTTCCCTTGATGCCACGCATGTTCATGGGCCTTCGTCGCGAGCAGCGTTACCCGATCACAGAGATCCTCGACCGAACGCCGGCGCTGCCGCCCAACAGCCAGTGGGGCATCTTCCTGCGCAACCACGACGAGCTCACCCTCGAGATGGTGACCGACGAGGAGCGCGACTACATGTGGGGCGAGTATGCCAAGGATCCGCGCGCGAAGCTCAACCTCGGCATCCGGCGCAGGCTCGCACCGCTCCTCAACAACGGCAGGCGCCAGATGGAGCTGTTCCACGGGCTCATCCTGTCGTTGCCGGGCAGCCCCATCCTCTACTACGGTGACGAGATCGGCATGGGCGACAACGTGTACCTCGGTGATCGAGACGGCGTGCGCACTCCCATGCAGTGGACAGCCGACAGCAACGGCGGTTTCAGCCAGGCCGATTTCGCGCAGCTCTACCTGCCGCCACTCATGGACCCGGTCTACGGATATCAGGCATGTAATGTCAGCGCGCAGCGACGCAACGAGTCGTCGATGCTGCACTGGCTGCGCCGGTTCATCGCGGTGCGCAAGCGTTTTCCAGTATTCGGCGAAGGCACCTTCGAAGCGCTCGACGCCGCCAATCCCTCGGTGTTCGCGTTCTTGCGCAGCATGGACGGGCAGACTGTGCTCTGCGTCAACAACCTCTCGCGCTTCGCGCAGCCCGTTGAGCTGGACCTGCGCCGATTCGCGGGCATGGCCCCGGTGGAGATGCTCGGGCGTGTCCACTTTCCGAGCATCGGCGAACTGCCATACCTGCTGACCATGGGTCCGCACGGTTTCTACTGGTTCACCCTCGACGTGCCGGCGTGATGAGCGCGCACGACGCCGAGATCACCGGCATCCTTCGCGAGCATCGCGTCGAGGGATGCGAGGAGGCGCTCGGGGCGTACATCACGCGGCAGCGATGGGGTGGTGCGCAGGGACGCACCATCAGCATGGTTGCGGTCGTCGATGCGGCCGTGATCAGCGCGCGGGAGCCGGTCCTGATCCACACACTCACCGCCGTCACCTTCACCGACGGACGGACCACGCGATATGCGCTGCCACTCGGCCGCCGCCCGGTGGGCGACGAGATCACCAAGCGTATGCCGGACTTCATGATCCCGTGGCCGGAGGCGCCCGTTCCCGTCGTGCTCTACGACGCAGTTGGTGATTCGGCATACATCGAGTGGCTGCTCGACGCCATCCGCGAACAGCGTGTGCTGCCGACAACGAGCGGGAGGCTGCGATACTCGAGCAAGGACCGCGACGCACTCCACACCGGCACCCTCTCCTCGGTGCGACATCTGAGGGTCGAGCAGAGCAACACGTCGGTGGAGGTGGGCGATGCGCTTTTTCTCAAGCACCTTCGCCGCGTCGAGACGGGAGCGTCGCAGGAGCTCGAGATGGCCGATGAGCTCGAGGCCGCGGGCTTCACGCACCTGGCACCAATGCTCGGGCGCGCGGTCTGGGAGACCAGCGGCGAGGAGCCGTCTCCGCTGGTGCTCGTCCAGCGCTTTCTGCACAACAGCACCGAGGGCTGGGCGCTCGCGCTCACCTCGCTGCGCGACCTCTACGCCAATGCCGAGTCGGTCGGACATGGCGATCCGGCGGAGCGTCGCGCCATGGTGGACGATCAGGATGCCGCGTTCCTCGCCGAATCGATGCGACTCGGCAAGGTGATCGCGGAGATGCACCTCGCTCTCGCCTCGGGGCGGCCGGGCACGGACATGGCGACTGCACCGCTCACCGAGGGCTCGCTCAATACCTGGGCGAACACCATGACCGACGAGCTCGAGCGGCTGCTCGCCCGCGACGAGCCGGCACTCGATCCGCTTCGCGACGTGCGCAACGCCGTGGTCGCCCGCTTCGACCAGATCCGCGGCCTCTCCCCGGGCGGCCTGCTCATCAGGACCCATGGCGACCTGCACCTGGGCCAGCTCCTGCGCATCGACACCGGCTGGGTGATCCTCGACTTCGAGGGCGAGCCCGACCGCACCCCCGAGGAGCGCCGTCAGCGCACCTCGCCACTGCGTGACGTCGCCGCGATGCTCCGTTCGTTCGATTACGCCGCCGCAGCGGCCATCATCGAGCGCACGGCGCCTGACAGCGCCGAGGCCGAGATCCTGCGCGGCTACGGCGAGGCCTGGGCCGACGCCAATCGCGACGCCTTCTGGAGCGCGTATCTCGAGACCTTGGGCTCGCAGCCGCTGCTGCCGGCACCGGGGCCGTCGCTGGTACTCCGGCGCGCGTTCGAGGTGCAGAAGGCGATCTACGAGGTCGGGTACGAGCTCGGGCACCGGCCGGCATGGGTACCGATCCCGCTTCGCTTCCTGCTCAGGGGCGCCGGCTCGTGACGGTGCAGGATCCGAGCCCGACCGAGCTCGAGTCCGGGGTGGAGGCGATGCTCGCAGGTCGCCTGCGCGACCCGCATGCGCTGCTGGGGCCTCGGGTCATCGGCGACGTCATGCGCATCCGTGCCTTCCATCCGGAGGCGACGAGCGCCAGCGTGGCCCGCCCGGAAGGAGTCACCCCGATGCGCCGTCTCAACGCCGCCGGGCTCTTCGAGGTGACCGTTCCCGCGGGCGATCCCGGCTACCGGATCCGTTTCAGCAACGACGAGCGCGAGTGGGAGCAGGAGGATCCGTACCGGTTCTGGCCGACCCTCGGCGATCTCGACCTCCACCTGATCGGCGAGGGGACTCACACGCAACTCTGGCGCGTCCTCGGCGCCCGCGTCCTCGAGCATCAGGGGGTGGCGGGCACCGCCTTCAGCGTCTGGGCGCCGAATGCGCTCGGCGTCAGCGTGGTGAGCGACGCCAACTTCTGGGACGCGCGCACCTGGCCGATGCGCGTCCTCGGCGGGTCAGGGGTGTGGGAACTGTTCGCGCCAGGCGTCGGTCCGGGCGTGCGCTACAAATTCCTGGTCACGCGCGGCGATGGGATGCGCATCTTCAAGGCCGATCCGCTGGCACGCGCATCGGACCATCCGCCCGGGACGGCGAGCATCGTCGAGCAGAGCACGCATCGCTGGCGGGATGGCGGGTGGATGCGCCAGCGCGCTCGGGCAGCCGTGTTCAACGCACCGTTTGCCGTCTACGAGGCGCACCTCGGCTCCTGGCGGCGCGGACCGGACGGGCAAGTCCTGAGCTATCGCGAGATCGCGGAGCCCCTGGCCGATCACTGCCTGGCGATGGGGTTCACCCACGTCGAGTTGCTCCCGATCATGGAGCATCCCTTCGGTGGCTCCTGGGGCTACCAGGTCACCGGCTACTACGCGCCGACGGCCCGGCACGGCACCCCTGACGACTTCCGCCACTTCGTCGACGTCCTGCACCGCAAGGGCATCGGGGTAATCCTCGACTGGGTGCCCGCCCACTTCCCGCGCGACGGCTGGGCGCTGGCGAGGTTCGACGGCACACCGCTCTACGAGCACGGCGACCCGCGACGCGGTGAGCAGCCCGATTGGGGTACCTACGTCTTCAACTACGGACGCAACGAGGTGCGCAACTTCCTGGTCGCCAACGCGCACTACTGGGCCGAGGAGTTCCACATCGACGGGCTGCGCGTCGATGCCGTCGCTTCGATGCTCTACCTCGACTACTCGCGGCAGCCGGGCGCATGGGTGCCGAACATCTACGGCGGCAAGGAGAACCTCGAGGCAATCGCGCTGCTCCGCGAGGTCAACAACTCGCTGCACGCGCGCAAGACGGGCGTGTTAACGATCGCGGAGGAGTCGACCACCTGGCCGGGGGTGACGCGTTCCACCGCGAGCGGCGGCCTCGGCTTCGACTTCAAATGGAACATGGGCTGGATGCACGACACCCTCGACTACCTGCACAAGGACCCCGTCTACCGGAGATACGCGCATCACCAGATGACCTTCGGGCTCATGTACGCGTGGTCCGAGCGCTTCATCCTGCCGCTCTCGCACGACGAGGTTGTGCACCTCAAGGGATCCCTGCTCGGCAAGATGTCCGGCGATCCGTGGCGCCGGTTCGCCAACCTGCGTGCCCTCTACGGCTGGATGTGGGCGCACCCCGGGAAGAAGCTCCTCTTCATGGGCGGCGAGCTCGCCGACGAGCGCGAGTGGGCACACGACGCGGAGCTCGACTGGAGGCTGCTCGAGGACCCGGCGCACGCGGGTGTCCAGCGATTGATGGTTGACATCGGCGCCCTGTATGGATCCTCCCCAGCCCTCTGGGAGCTCGACGAGACCCCCAACGGGTTCGAGTGGATCGACGCCGGCAACGCCGACCAGAACGTCCTGAGCTTCGTGCGGCGCGACGCCCACGGAAACCCCGGCATCGCGTGCATCGCGAACTTCGCCCCCGTGGTCCGCTACGACTTCAGGGTCGGGCTGCCGCTTCCCGGGCACTGGACGGAGGTGCTCAACACCGATTCGGACCACTACGGGGGCAGCGGGATCGGCAACCTCGGCGCCGTGGAAGCCGTCGCCGAGCCCATGCACGCCTTCTCGCACTCGGCGGTCATCACCGTGCCCCCGCTTGCCGTGCTCTGGCTCGCGTCTCCCGCGGCCGCCGGTAGTGGGTCATCTTGACTCAGGATCCCAGGCCTCCGAAATCGTCCGCATCAAGGCACCAGTACCATCGCAGGCCCGAGAGGCCCACCGGAGGTCCATGAAGCCCTCCCGTCCAAGTGATGCTGCCACCGAGATAGGTGGACCCATCTGTGGGCTCCGGTGACGGAGTACCAGAGGCTACGCCAGGCGTCTTGGCGGCACTCGTGGCAGCGGCACCGCATGCGCGCACAAACAGAGTGATCGTTGCGAAGAGCGACCCGATCGACCGAGACGAGGTGAACCACCCCCGTCGTATACGAGACGGCCTTCCCGAGATTTTGCGGTGCATGGAGACCCTTCCGAAGCCTCGAGGGAGAAGTCATCGTCGCGTCCGGCTACCGAAGCAGCGAGACGATCTCCTCGATCTTCCAGACGTGATCGCTGACGCCAGCCGCGAGCTTTCGGGAGGCGAGTGACGAAACTGACCCATTACCCGGGCGCCTCACCCATTGCTTAACGGGGGCCTAATCGTGAGAATGGGTGCAGACCTGCGGGCCGAGAGCGGACGAGGCGCGATCGATCGGAAGTGATCGGATCGCGGGCGCGTCGCGCCCGGGCGAGACCGCTCTGAGCCGACACTGGGGTTTTTGTACGAATCATGAATACCGAAGAGGCCCGCACCCGGCTGTTGACCGAGCGGGCCAGGATCGAGGAGTTGCGCCACGCAGCCAACCGGCTGACGGCTGACCACCAGGAGGCGGCCGAGCGCGAGCTGTCCTCGGCGGAGCAGCACCCGGCCGAGCTCGCGAGCGAGACCATCGGGCTGGAGATCGACCACAGCGTTCTGCAGCACGCCGAGCTCGAGCTCGCGGAGCTCGAGGCGGCGGTCAAGCGCGTCGACGGCGGCGTGTACGGCAGGTGCGAGGCCTGCGGCGAGCCGATCAGCGAGGCCCGGCTCGAGGCGATTCCGACGGCGCGGTTCTGCATCGTGGACCAGGCAAAGCAGGACAAGAACGGGCGCCGGAACGGGCACTGATCGGATCCGGGGCTGATCCTCGGCTCAGGGTCCACCGTCGCCGGCGCCAAGACGGCCAGCAGCCCATCAGTGGCGGAAGTGGCGCTCCCCGGTGAGCACGACCGCCATGCCCAGCGCATCGGCGGCCTCGGTGACTTTCGCATCGTTCTTGCTGCCGCCCGGATGGATGACCGAGCGCACCCCGGCGTTGCCGAGGGTCTCGAGGCCGTCGGGCATCGGGAAGAACGCATCGGAGGCTGACACAGCCCCGCGGGCGCGCTCGCCCGCTCGTGCCACGGCGAGCTCCGCCAACTCGACGCGCGACATCTGTCCCGCGCCGACGCCGACCGCCATGCCGTCACGGACGACCACCACCGCGTTGGACTTGACGTGCCTGCACACCCGCCAGGCGATCAGAAGCTCGCGCCACTCGGCCTCGTCGGGCTGACGGATGCTCGCCACCGTCATCGTGGATCGATCGATGATCACCCGGTCGCGGGTCTGGACGAGCAGGCCGCCATCGATGCTGCGCACATCGAGCGATTCCGCGCCCGACGGCCGCTCGACGATGAGCACGCGGATCCGCGTTTTGGTGGCGAGCTGCGCCGCCGCCTCGTCATCCAGCCCTGGGCAGACAACGGCTTCGAGAAAGGTCTCGGTGAGCGCTGTCGCGGTGGCGAGGTCGAGCGGCCGGTTGACGCCGACGATCCCACCGTATGCAGAACGCGGGTCGCACTCGTATGCACGCCGGTACGCGTCGGCGGCTGACTCGCCGACAGCGAAGCCGCAGGGGTTGGTGTGCTTGATGACGCAGGCCGCAGGCTCGTCAAACTCCGCCACCAGTGCGCGCGCCGCGTCGACGTCGAGCCAGTTGGTGAAGGAGAGCGCCGCTCCCTGCAGCTGGCGCGCGTGAGCCATGCCGCCGGCACGTCCGGGAGCGGCGTAGAGCGCACCGCGCTGATGCGGGTTCTCGCCGTAGCGGAGCTCGTGCAGTCGCGGCCCGCCGACGGTGAGCTCGCGGGGCAACGCCTCGTCGGTCGATCCTGCACGCATCCAGGCAGCCACCTGGGTGTCGTAGGTGGCGACGTGCGTGAAGGCCTCGGCGGCGAGCCGGTGGCGCGTCGCCATCGACAGCGATCGATGCTCGCGCAGCTCACCGAGGATCGGCTCGTACTGTGAAGGCGAGACGACGACTGCAACCGAGTCACGGTTCTTCGCCGCAGCCCGGATGAGGGTGGGACCGCCGATGTCGATGTTCTCGACAATCGTGTCTGGATCTGCCCCGCTCGCCAGCGTGTCCGAGAACGGATACAGCGACGAGACCACCATGTCGATCGGCTCGAACTTGCTCTCGGCGAGCTGGCGCATGTGCTCGGGGTCGTCGCGACGGGCGAGGATGCCCGCGTGGATCGCCGGGTGCAGCGTGCGGACGCGCCCGTCGAGCATCTCGGGGAAACCGGTGACGTCGGCGACCGACTGCACCTCGATGCCTGCATCGGCGAGCGCGCGGCTGGTGCTGCTGGTGGCGACCAGGTCGTAGCCGTGCTCGGTCAGGCCACGCGCGAATTCGATGAGACCGGTTTTGTCGCTCACCGACAGCAGCGCTCGCACGCTCAGACCGACGCGGGCGCGGGCGCCGGAAGCACCCGGATGCGATTGCCGTCGCGCTGCAGGCGATCGGTACACCAGAGCGCGACCGCCTGCGGTAGCAGCTCCCACTCGCGCTCGTGGATCCGCCGGCGCAGGGTCTCCACGTCGTCGTCCATCTCGACCGGGACTGCTGCCTGGAGGACGATCGGACCGCCGTCGGCCTCGCCGCGCTCGAGCAGCTGCACGGTGCATCCGGTCACGCGCGCCCCACGCGCCAGCGCGCGCTCGACCGCGTCCATGCCGCCGGCGAACGCGGGCAGCAATGACGGATGCACGTTGAGGATCGCGTCCGGGTAGGCATCGATGAACTCGTCGCTGAGGATCCGGTCGTACCCCGCGCACACCACCAGACGCACGCCGGCATCCTGAAAGCGCACGTGGATCTCCCGGTCACGTGCGGCGGCGTCACCGCCGAAGTCCGCCTGCGGCAGCGCCACGGCAGGTACGCCCCAGCCGAGGGCGACGTCGAGCGCGTGCGCACTGCGCCGGTTGGCGACCACAAGCGCGACGCGCGCGGGGAAGTCCGGATCCCTGGCCGCCTGGAGAAGAGCGTCGAGGTTGGTCCCGGCCCCAGACACCAGCACCCCGATGGGGGTACGTTCGCTCACCGGAGGATGACCCGCCGTGTGCCCGACTGCGGAACCACCTCGCCGATGCGCCACACCGGGATGCCTGCCACGGCGGCGACCTCCGGGACGTCGGGCGGAACGATCACCACCATCCCGACCCCCATGTTGAAGGTGCGCCACATCTCCTCGAGGTGGACGCCGCCCGCCTTCTGGATGGCCGTGAAGATCGGCGGGATGTTCCACGTGGAACGCTCGACGGTCGCAGCCAGCCCCTCGGGGAGCACGCGCGGCACGTTGTCGATCACCCCACCGCCGGTGATGTGCGCCATGGCGCGTATCTCGGTGAGCGCCCGCAGTTCGCGGATCGCGTGCAGGTAACAGCGGTGCGGTTCGAGCAGGAGGTCGACGAGCGGCTTGTCCGTGCCCGGAAGGACGTCCGACCACTGCAGTTCGTGCTCGGCAACGATGTGACGCACGAGCGAGTAGCCGTTCGTGTGCAGCCCGCTGCTCGGCAGGGCGAGGAGCACGTCACCGGCCGCGACACGGCTTCCGTCGATGATCGCCGACGTCTCCACGGACCCGACGATGAAGCCCGCGATGTCGTAATCGGCGAGCGCGTACACGCCCGGCATCTCCGCGGTCTCGCCACCGATCAGCGCGCAGCCCGCATCCCGGCACGCCTCGGCGATCCCCTCGATGAGCTCCGCCAGGTGCTCGGGCACGAGCTTGCCGGTGGCGTAGTAATCGAGAAAGAAGAGCGGCTCGGCGCCGCAGCAGAGGATGTCATTGACGCAGTGGTTGACGAGGTCCATACCGATGCCGCGATGCCGCCCGGTGGCGATCGCGACCTTGACCTTGGTGCCGACCGAATCGGTGCTCGAGGCGAGCACGCGGCCGTTGGGCGACCCCGGCTCGAGCGCGAACAGGCCGCTGAACGCGCCGATCCCACCCAGGACGTGCGAGTTGTGGGTGGATGCGATGGTGCGCCGGATCAGACTGACGGCGCGGTTGCCCTCGTCAATGTCGACGCCGGCGTCCGCGTAGCGAAGATCACCCATCTGAAGAGAGTGTATCGGCGGTCTCACAGGGGACGCGGAATGGCGACGATCGTCGCGCGCCGCCACCGCGGTGTCACCATGTAGGGAAACACGGTCCAAGCCCAGGAACCATTACCCAACTCGTGAACCCAACTGACACGTCGGACCCGAATTATTTCCATCGGGTCGTTGACTGCCAGTGGGCCTGCCCGGCCCACACCAACGTCCCGGAGTACATCCGTCTGATCGCTCAGGGTCGCTACACGGACGCGTACATGTCAAACCGCGAGTCCAACGTGTTCCCGGGGATTCTCGGCCGCACGTGCGACCGGCCCTGCGAGCCGGCCTGCCGGCGCACCCGGATCGACGGCTCGCCGGTGGCCATCTGCCGCCTCAAGCGCGTCGCGTCAGACCTGCGGGGCGACATCGCCGACCGCCTGCCCGTGATCCCGGCAGCCAAGACCGGCCGGCGGGTGGTCTGCGTCGGCGCGGGGCCCGCGTCACTCACCGTCGCCAACGACCTGACGCCGCTCGGCTATGACGTGGTCATCCTCGAGCAGCATGACCAGGCGGGCGGGCTCATGCGCACCAACATCCCCGCGTTCCGGCTCCCGGCAGAGGTCCTCAACGAGGAGATCGCCACCATCGTCGACATGGGCGTCGACCTTCGCCTCGACACGCCGGTCTCGAGCCTGCGCTCGCTGCTCGAGCAGGACTTCGACGCGGTGTTCATCGGGACCGGCGCGCCACGGGGCAAGGACCTCGACGTCCCGGGACGCCACGACAGCGACCGGATCCACATCGGGATCGACTGGCTGGAATCGGTCGCGTTCGGTCACATCGACACCATCGGCGAGCGCGTGCTGATCATCGGCGTCGGCAACACCGCCATGGACTGCTGCCGATCGTCGCTCCGCCTCGGCGGCACCGACATCAAGGTGATGGCCCGCCGTCCCCGCTCCTTCTTCAAGGCGTCGTCCTGGGAGCTCGAGGATGCCGAGGAGGAGGGTGTCGAAATCATCGTCAACCACGCCCCGACCCGGTTCGTCATCGAGGATGGGCGGCTCGTGGGCATGGAGTTCCAGCGCCTCGAGTGGGACGAGCAGGCGCGCCGCTCGACGGTCATCGACACGGTCGTGATCCCCTGCGACGACGTCATCCTCGCGATCGGCCAGGAGAACGCGTTTCCGTGGATCGAGCGGGACCTCGGCCTCGAGGTCGGCGACTGGGACATGCCGGTGGTGGACCCGGTCACCTTCCAGTCATCGCTGCCCGGCGTGTTCTTCGGCGGCGATTCCGCGATGGGCCCGAAGAACATCATCTGGGCGGTCGAGCACGGTCACCAGGCCGCCATCTCGATTCACAACCACTGCGAGGGCATCCCGGTCATCTCGCGGCCGCCCCAGGGCGTCAACCTGGTCAGCCAGAAGATGGGCATCACCGAGTGGAGCTACCACAACGATTACAACCCCTCAACGCGCCAGCGCATGCAGCACGTCGAGCTGACCCGGCGGTTCCAGAGCATCGGCACCGAGGTCGAGGTGGGGTTCTCCGCCGAACAGACGGCGCGCGAGGTGCAGCGCTGCCTCAACTGCGATATCCAGACCGTCTTCCAGGCACCGCTCTGCATCGAGTGCGATGCGTGCATCGACATCTGTCCGGTGCAGTGCCTGACCATCACCGAGAACGGTGACGAGACCGATCTCCGGCAACGGCTGTCGGCGCCCGCGAAGAATCTCGACCAGGCGCTGTACGTGTCCGCGGCGCTGCCGCAGACCGGGCGCGTGATGGTCAAGGACGAGGATCTCTGCGTCCATTGCGGACTCTGCGCCGAGCGCTGCCCGACCGCCGCGTGGGATATGCAGAAGTTCGAGCTCCTGATCCCGCTTGCCGTATCGACCCCGGTCGCGGTGCCGAGCTGAGATGGCAGAGGAACGCTTCCAGGTGACGCGCTCGAAGGTGAACGATTTCGCCCTCAAGCTCGCCAACGTCAACGGCACGGGCTCGTCGAGCGCCAACAACCTGTTGATGCGCGCGATCTTCCGGATGGGCGTGCCGGTCTCGGGCAAGAACCTCTTCCCGTCGAACATTCAAGGCCTGCCCACGTGGTACGAGATCCGCGTCAACAAGGATGGTCACGTGTCGCGAGCCCGCGAGTACGACCTCATGGTGGCGATGAACGGCCAGACGTACGCGCGTGACATCGCGGAGGTCGCCAGTGGCGGCTTCACGATGTATGACTCCTCCTGGCCGCTGGATCGCGACTTGATCCGCGAGGACGTGACGTATCTCGGCGTGCCGCTCGCGGAGATGTGCAACGACGAGTTCAAGGGCCCGCGCGAGCGCATCCTCATGAAGAACATCGCGTGCGCGGGCGCGCTCGTTGCGATGCTCGGGATCGACATGGAGGTGATCGCACAGCTGCTCACCGAGCAGTTCGCGGGCAAGGAGAAGCTGCGCGAGTCGAACCAGCGCGCGCTCCGCCTCGGCCACGATTTCGCCACGTCGCATTTCGACCACCCGCTGCCCTGCAGGGTCGAGCCCATGAACGCGACCCGGGGATCGATCCTCATCGACGGCAACACCGCAGCAGCACTGGGCTGCGTCTACGCGGGCGCGACGGTGGCGGCCTGGTACCCGATCACCCCGTCGACCTCGCTCATGGACGCCTTTGCCAAGTACTGCGCCAAATTCCGGCGCGATCCTGAGACCGGGCGCAACAACTACCTCGTGTTGCAGGCCGAGGACGAGCTGGCCGCGATCGGCATGGTGCTCGGCGCGTCGTGGGCGGGAGCGCGCGCCTTCACATCGACGTCAGGCCCGGGCATCTCGCTGATGCAGGAACTGCTCGGCATGGGGTACTACGCCGAGATTCCGGCGGTCATCTTCGACGTGCAACGGGTTGGACCGTCGACGGGGATGCCCACCCGCGTGCAGCAGGCGGACATCCTGACCTGCGCGTATGCATCGCACGGTGACACCAAGCACGTCCTGCTGTTCCCTGCGCATCCCGCGGAGTGCTTCGAGATGGCACCGCAGGCCTTCGACCTTGCGGAGCGATTCCAGACTCCGGTGTTCGTGCTCTCCGATCTCGATATCGGCATGAACGACTGGGTGAGCCCTGCGCTGGAGTGGGACGACTCCTACGTGCCCGATCGGGGCCGCGTCCTCGGCGCGGGCGAGCTGCGCGAGCTCGAGGTCTTCCACCGCTACGAGCCGGCTGACGCCGAGTCCGTTGCGGCACGCACGCTGCCCGGGGTGAGCGAGCTCGGTGCGTACTTCACGCGCGGCTCGGGACACACCATCGAGGGCGCGTACACCGAGTATCCCGAGGAATACCAGGCGGTTCTCGACAGGCTCGCCCGCAAGCACACGGCTGTTGCCGAGCACATCCCGGCGCCGGTTGTGGACGATCGCGCCCACGCGCGACTCGGCATCGTGACCCTGGGAAGCTGCGAGCTCGCGGTGCTGGAAGCGATCGAGCTGCTCGGCAAACGCGAGGTCGCCGCCGACTACATGCGTGTCCGCGGCTTTCCATTCGGAGCCGCCGTGCGCGCATTCCTCGATGCGCACGACACCATCATCGTCGTCGAACAGAATCGCGACGGACAGCTGCGCACGCTGCTCACCCTCGAGACTCCGGTGTCCAAGGAAAAGCTGCGGTCGGTACTCGCCTACGGCGGCTACCCGTTGAGCGCCGAGGATGTCGTCGACGGCGTCACCAAGATCGTGGAGGCCTGAGCGGTGCCATCCATCGTCAAGCCGGTTGTCACCCACCCAGGTCTCGACCGCAACGCGCTCGGGCTCACCATCCGCGATTACGAAGGTGGGATGTCGACACTGTGCGCGGGGTGCGGGCACGATTCGGTGACTGCGGCAATTACCCACGCGTTGTGGGAGAGCGATACGCCGCCACACATGATCGCCAAGCTGAGCGGCATCGGCTGCTCGGCGAAGACCGCCGCGTACTTCGCGCGCGGCGCGCACGGGTTCAACGGTTGTCACGGACGCATGCCACCCATCGCCACCGGGGCCAGCGCGGCGAACCGCGACCTGCTCTGCATCGGCATCTCCGGTGATGGCGACTCACTGTCGATCGGGCTCGGCCACCTCGCTCACCTGGTGCGACGCAACGTGCGCATGGTCTATGTCATCGAGAACAACGGCGTCTACGGGCTGACCAAGGGTCAGTTCTCGGCGTCCGCGGACGTTGGATCGACGACCAAACGCGGCGAGGCCAATCATCTGCAGCCGATCGACCCCATCTTCCTGGGACTGTCGGTGGGCGCAACTTTTCTCGCCAGAGGCTTCTCCGGCGACAAGCGTCAGCTGGTGCCGATCTTCCGCGCCGCGATGGCGCATCGTGGTCTCTCCGTCATTGACGTGATCTCCCCGTGCGTCACCTTCAATGACCACGAGGGATCGACCAAGAGTTATCTCTTCACGCGCCAGCACGATGTGCAGATGACTGTCACCGATTTCGTGCCGCCGGCCGAGGAAATCTCGGCGACCATTCCCACCGAAGGCGTGGTGAGCATCCCGATGCACGACGGCGCAACACTCCGCTTCCGCAGCGTTCCTGACGGCTATGACCCGACGGATCGCCTGGCGGTGATGGAGCATCTGATGTCGGCACGTGGGCGGGGCGAGATTGTGACCGGGCTGCTGTACATCGACGAGCAGTCGTCTGATCTCCACGAGCTCGGCAACACCACCGACTCACCGCTGACGCAGGTCCCCTACGAGAAGCTCTGTCCTGGATCCGCCGCGCTGGCAGGGGTTGGCTTCCGCTAGACCCGGACGCTACGGGCGGCTGCCCTCGCGCTGACTTCGGGCGCCTGTGGCCCGCGCTGCGCTGACTGCTCGTCCCTCGAGCACGGCATCGTCGGTGGCAGGCGCGTCCGACGTCACGCTCCTGGGTCGATACGTGGCCGCGGCGATGACCGCGACAACGACACAGATCGCCGCTGCACCGCCGAAGATCCCTGCCGCTGCCACGTCTGCGTGCGCCGCGCCGGCAGCCGTATAGATCGCTCCGGTGATACCGAGACCGATGATCACGCCGGCATTGCGTCCCGAGGAGAGCACGGCCGCGGCACCGCCAAGGGCGTCGCGAGGCGCCAGACGCATCGCCGCGGAAGTGTTCGGCGAGGAGAACAACCCGTTGCCGGATCCGACCATGAAGAGTCCGATCAAGAGCAACGGCCAGTCGACGGCGTGGGTCGCTAACGCTGCAAGGACGAAGCCCACCGCAGCCAGGCCCATTCCCGCGACGGTCACCATCTGTGTCCGCTTGGCATCGCCCATCCGGCCGCCGAAACGCGATGTGGCGCCGACCCCAACTCCAATTGGCAGGAAGGCGAGCCCAGCGACGACGGGAGTCACCCCGTGCGCCTGCTCGAGCCAGAACGGAAGGATCGCGAAGCACGACATCAGCGTCCCGGTGCTGAGCAGCGTGGCGCCCGTGGCGGACATGAACCTCGGCTGCCGGAACAGCCGGCCGTCCACCAGCGGCTTGCGGGCGATCATCTCAGCAGGTAGGAGGAGGAGGAGCGCGATCCAGGCGACGGAGAACCATGCGATCGCCGGGATCTGGCCGAACGCCGGCGCAGCGAGTGACGAGATGCCGGCACCGACGCCGAGAAAGATCGCCGAGATCAGTACCGCACCAGGAACATCGATGGCCGCGCCGCGCTGCGGCACGCTGGACGGTACCGCCGCCAGGGTCAGGACGATGCCGATCGCAGCCAGCGGGACGCCGACCCAAAAGACCGCCTGCCAGCCACCGAGCACCACTAGCAGACCTCCCAGCGGGGGACCGATCAGACCCGCCACCGCCTGGGTGGTCACCATCACAGCCACCGACCTGCCGGTCCGCTTGCGCGGGGCGTGCTCGGCGATGAGTGCGAGGCTGCCGGCCATGAGCACCCCGCCGCCGACCGCCTGCACCATCCGCCCGAGCAGCAGGATTCCGAAGGACGGCGCGACTGCTGCGACGAGTGACCCGACACCGAACATCGCGAATCCGCCGAGGTACGCCCGGCGGCGACCAAACCGGTCGGCGAGACGGCCGATGGTGGGCAGCGTTGCCATGACGACCACCAGGTAGATGGCGATCACCTCCTGGCCCGACGCCAGCGGCAGCGCGAAGCGCTTCGTGATCGGATCGAGCGCCACCGCGACGATGGTTGCGTCGAGCATGCCGACGAATGCGCCGAGGGCTATCGCCCCCACTAACCAGGACCGCCGCGACGGATTCATCCCGCGGTCAACGGTACAGGGTTTCGCGGCGCGGCCAGCGCGCCTCCGGCCGGCAAAGACGGGGCCGTGTGCGGTGGAGGAATCCGGCGGCACAAGGCCAGTCGCGGACGAGTAGGGTGGGCGCTGTGAGCGCGCCGCGCAGCGTGGACGAGTACATCGCCGGGGAGCCCGAGTCGCTGCGCCCGATGCTGACCGCGCTCCGCGACACCATCAGGGCCGCGGCGCCGGAGGCCGACGAACGGATCAGCTACGGCATGCCGTTCTACTACCTCCACGGCCGTCTCGCGTACTTCCGGGCACACGCGCATCACATCGGCCTGTACCCGTTTTCACTCGAAGAAGCACGCGCCACCGGCCTCGAGCATCTCGTCGCCGCCAAGGCAACGCTGCAGCTGACCCTGGATCAGCCGCTGCCGCTTGCGGCCATCAGGCAAGTGATCGAGCAGCGAGTGAAGACGCGCCAGACCGAGGCGGGCTCGAGCAGAAAGCCGAAGCGCTGATCAGATTTCGGTCTGAGCTCTGACGGGGCCTGTTCTGAAACTCGAGCCGTCAGCGCCGAGGAAGGTGCTCGAGCGCGTACTCCAGGCGGGCAAGACTTTCCGCCCGTCTCCCCGCTTCATCGACTGCGCGCAGCAGCTCCAGCCGGGTTGGATAGCGGATCAGGTCGAGATCCTCGTTCACGTCGGCAAGCCACTGCCAGGCTCGCTGTTGTTCTGCCGGCGACAGCAGTGTCTTCATTCCCCATTCCCCCTAAATGGCCCCTGCTCAATAGACTAGCGTTTGCGACGATCGGTGTCTATGGGCAGTTTTCCTGGCATCTGGAAGATCGCTACGGGGGGCGCTCGCGTCGCGCCCAGGCTTTGCGCTTAGCGCTCAGCAGCGCAATCGTCTGGACCCTTCCCAGTATCGTGGTCCGCCTCTCGTCACAAGGAGAAAGCATGCAGATCACAAGAAACGGCAAGCCGACCGGGACGGGTCCGAGCGACTGGTTCACAGGCGCGGTCTACGTCGATCAGATTGCGGTCCCCGGCCACGGTTCGCGCGTCAACGCAACCAGCGTGCACTTCACGCCCGGCGCACGGACGGCGTGGCACAAGCACCCGAACGGGCAGACGATCTACGTGACAGAGGGCATGGGGCGGGTCGGGCATCGAGGCGGTGATATCGAGGTGATCCGGCCCGGCGACCGCGTGTTCTTCGAGCCGGC
>CAWHLW010000015.1:0-134539 GCA_963830305.1 Candidatus Dormiibacterota bacterium
GCCGCGGACGCTGCACCGAGCCCAATCGCCAGCAGCGGTACAGCGAGCGCGAATCGCAGCAGGCGCCGGGTCACCCTATGCTCGGGGCTTTCAGCCGGGCGATGCCGGCAGTGATGCGGGGTTGCGCGAGCGCGGACGCGCTCGCGCCCGTCAGCTTCGTTCCGGTGGTGTAGCAGGAGGCCACGCCGCAGTCGAGCGGATACGGGGCTCGTGAGAGCGCCGGGGGAACCTGAGCGGTGGTGAAGGGATCGGGAGCGGAACTACCGGGGAAGGTGTAGCCGCCGTCGGCGTCCTGGGTGGCGATCAGCTCGGCGAGCGGGGTGTGACCACCCGGTGCCCAGGAGGGCGCATCCGGGTTCTGCCCGGTGGCGAGCAGGCCTTGAAGGACCAGCGCCGTCGAATCGGGATCGGTGCCCGCCCCCGCCTGGTAGGGGAAGCCGCCATCACTGTCCTGCTGGGTGTGCAGCCAGGCGAGCGCTGAAGCATTGCGGCTGCGGGTGCCGGCAGCGTTGAGCGCCATCAGCACCATCGCCGTGGAGTTGGTGTCGCTGGTGTCGAAGTTGGTGGAGCCGTTGGGATCGTTCTTGATGAGCAGGTAGTCCCAGCCACCATCGCTGTCCTGCGCGGCGACGAGGTCGTGGACCGCGGCCGCGGGCACCGTCTGACCGGCGGCGACCAGCCCCTGGATGGCCAGGGACTCGGTGAAGGCTTCGCCGTCTCCGTAGACGCCGGCTTTGTTCATGCCCTTGAGCTTGGTGAGCAGGTTGACGCCGCCGAAGGAGCTGGGATTGAGGTGAGCGGCGACGACCGCCTGGATGAGCAGGCCGCAGCCGCCGGCGGTGGCGCAGGCCGAGGCGGCCTGGGTGGTCAGATAGGTCATCACCGAGGGACCGCTGCCGTGACGCAGCGCCTTGGGGTCGTAGCCGGCGGCGGCGGCCCCGATCGCGTACTGCTCGCTGACGCTGTCGGTGCTCGACCCCTCCGGGATCGACCCGTTCGCCGCCGACTGCTGCGTCTGCAGATAGAGCAGCGAGGCGGTCGCGGCATGCGCTTCAGCGGCGGGCGTGAAGCCCTTCGTGAAGGCGACCTTGACGGGATAGGCCTCCATCTCCAGCGCCGGGGGAACCTGAGCGGTGGTGAAGGGATCGGGAGCGGAACTACCGGGGAAGGTGTAGCCGCCGTCGGCGTCCTGGGTGGCGATCAGCTCGGCGAGCGGGGTGTGACCACCCGGTGCCCAGGAGGGCGCATCCGGGTTCTGCCCGGTGGCGAGCAGGCCTTGAAGGACCAGCGCCGTCGAATCGGGATCGGTGCCCGCCCCCGCCTGGTAGGGGAAGCCGCCATCACTGTCCTGCTGGGTGTGCAGCCAGGCGAGCGCTGAAGCATTGCGGCTGCGGGTGCCGGCAGCGTTGAGCGCCATCAGCACCATCGCCGTGGAGTTGGTGTCGCTGGTGTCGAAGTTGGTGGAGCCGTTGGGATCGTTCTTGATGAGCAGGTAGTCCCAGCCACCATCGCTGTCCTGCGCGGCGACGAGGTCGTGGACCGCGGCCGCGGGCACCGTCTGACCGGCGGCGACCAGCCCCTGGATGGCCAGGGACTCGGTGAAGGCTTCGCCGTCTCCGTAGACGCCGGCTTTGTTCATGCCCTTGAGCTTGGTGAGCAGGTTGACGCCGCCGAAGGAGCTGGGATTGAGGTGAGCGGCGACGACCGCCTGGATGAGCAGGCCGCAGCCGCCGGCGGTGGCGCAGGCCGAGGCGGCCTGGGTGGTCAGATAGGTCATCACCGAGGGACCGCTGCCGTGACGCAGCGCCTTGGGGTCGTAGCCGGCGGCGGCGGCCCCGATCGCGTACTGCTCGCTGACGCTGTCGGTGCTCGACCCCTCCGGGATCGACCCGTTCGCCGCCGACTGCTGCGCCTGCAGATATTCGATCGCCCGCGAACCGGGGTCGACCTGCGTGGATCCTGTGGTGCTCCCGGTGGCGAAGGCGAGCGTTGCCGCGCCGATCGCCGCGGTGGTCGCAAGTGCGGCCACTCTGCTGGTCCTGCCCATGGTTGGTACCCCACGCGGCGAAGGGGACTCCACCCTGCTGGAGTCGTCCTCGCCGCATGAGGCCTTCTCCCGTCTTGCGCGGGGGCGGAGGTCGACGCCTCGGGTCGGTCTCCTGGCTTGCGGATCACGCCGATACGGCCGCCTTCCCGGGAGCTCGCACTCCCGGTGGCACGATGACCGCCAACTCCCCGCTCACAGTTGCGCGACAGCGCCGGATTCTCACCGGCTTCCCGTCACCCGGAGCGTTATTCAGTTGTGGCCGATGAGTATGCGCCGGGTCCCGGCGGATTCGTCAAGGGGCGGGTGGGTACACTTGAGGTCATGCTCCAGGGCTCGCGGGCGGTCGCCGTCATCTCCGTCCACGCGTCGCCATTGTCGGATCTGGGCAGCGGTGAGAACGGGGGTATGAACCTCGCCATTCGCCGCCTGTGTGAAGGGCTTTCGCTCCGCGGCGTGCCCACCGACGTGTTCGTCCGGCGCGACGGACCCGGGCCCGACGAGGAGCTGATTGCGCCGCTCAGCAGGCTCGTCCGCCTTCCTGTCGGGCCGGCGCTACCGCTGCGCAAAGAGGACGTGCGCGAGCTGCTCGACGATTTCACCGACGCCACCATCCGGCACGCGGCCTCCGAGCGTCGCTCGTATCGCGCCATTCATGGCCATTACTGGCACGGTGGAATGGTCGGCCGCCAGCTCCGCGAGGAGTGGGATGTCGCCTGGGTGCAGTCGTTTCACACCCTTGCCCTCACCAAGGCGCGTGCCGGCCTGCCGCTCGACGCGATTCGGGCTCACGCCGAGGGCGAGCTCGCTGCGCAGGCGGACCGTCTGGTGGCGGCAAGCGCGGCCGAGGCAAAGGACCTGATCCGCCTGTACCGCGCCGCACGCGACCGGATCTGTGTTGCACAACCGGGTGTTGACCCGCGCCTCTTCGCAGAACACGACGGCTCGGGACTTCGTCGCAGTCTCGGTCTCGACGGCGCCAATGTTGCGCTGTTCGCCGGACGCCTCGAGCCCTTGAAAGGCGCACAGATCCTGCTCGACGCCGCGGCGCTGCTCAGAACGCGTCCGGCATTCGAGGATCTCTCGGTGGTCATCGCGGGCGACGACAGCGGTGATGGCGCCAGCCATGACCGCGGCGGTGAGCGACACCGCCTCGAGCGCCACGCGGTCCGGATCGGCCTCGGGGAGCATGCGCACTTCGTCGGCGCTGTGCCCCACGAGCAGCTCGCCGAGTACTACGCCATGGCCGACGTGTGCGTCGTGCCGTCACTCACCGAGAGCTTCGGGTTGGTCGCGCTCGAGGCCCAGGCGCTCGGGACACCGGTCGTCGCCGCGGCCGTGGGCGGACTCCGCGAGGTGGTGGAGGACGGCGTGACCGGGTATCTGGTGGAGGGTCACGACCCCGAGGACTACGCCCGGGCCATCGCCGACGTCTTTCGCGATCCGATGCGCCAGGCCGAGATGGGCGAGGAGGCGCGCCGCCGCGCCGGCCGATTCACCTGGCACCGCGCGGTGGACCGGCTCGCCGCGATCTATGACCGCATCAGCGTCGAAGGTCAACCCGCCGGGAGCCCGTGTGGCTATGAGGACGATGAGGCCAGGGCGCTGATGGGGAGCGCAGCCAGCTAGGCGCTGACCTCGCCGGAGGTTCGGTCCACTTCGCGGGCGTACTGAGCCCGCAAGGTGCTGTCGCGGCCCTCGCGGAGGATCCGCACCGCCGGGCCGGGAAGCTCGCCGCCCTCGAGCGCGAGATCGATGGCCGCAACCACCTGGTCATCAACGAGAAAGTTCGGGTAGAGGCATTCGGTGAACGCCTCGGCCTCGTCGATGGTTCGATCCGCCCACATCGCGGGCAGGGCATCGAGGTAGCGCTGCACATAGGGCCGGAGCAGCTCCGGGTTCGGGCCGTGGGACATCATGCCGCCGACGCCCACCGAGCCGATGTAGAAGCCCCGCAGGATCGCGGTCATGGAGGCGACCGAGAGCTCGCCGTCGGTCGCACCTTTCCAAGCCTTGGGCATCGGAATCGTCGAGTCGGCAACACGCTGCCAGGCTTCCTCCTTGGCCGCGGCTGTGGGCCTGGCGGCGAGACACGCCGTACCACGACGCCGACCGATGTCGCTCGGGTCGGATGCCATGGTCGCCTGGATCATCGCGACGTCGGCGCGTCCCTCCTCGGCCAGCTGGCCGACGATGAGCCAGCGGAGATCGGTGTCCAGGTTGATGCCTGGGATCGTCTCGTTACCGTCGAGCATGGCGGCAACCCTCGTCAGCGACTCCTCGGAGGCGGCGGTGGCTACAAGGATGCGCGCCCAGATGAGGCGAAGCTCGGCGCTCAGCTCGGGCCGGGCGACCTGGGTCACGGCGACCTGGTGGAGCCGTTCGCGGGCAGCGCTGCGGTTGCCGGGATCTCCGTAGAGGTCGATCGCCGAGCGCGCCTGGCTGGTGACCCGTTCAACGAGCAGTGAATCCTGCTCCGCCGGCGCGTGCCGAGCGACCAGCTCGACGAACTCACGAGCGGGCATCTCACCGTCGCGGGTGAGGTCCCACATCGCCGCCCAGGACAGTGCCCGCGCGAGCGCGTCGGCGAGATTGGAGAGGTCGGTCTTGAGCGTTGCCAGCGAGCGCTCGTCGAAGCGCAGCTTGGCGAACGTGAGGTCGCCGTCATTGAGGAGCACCAGGTCTGCCGTGCGCTCGCCGACCAGTTCGGTGATGGGCGTGATCGCACCCGTCAGATCGGTCTCGACACGGCGGCGCAGCCGCAGAACGCCCTTGGAGTCACGGTCATAGAGGCCGATGCCGGCGCGATGCGCGCGCAGCGTCGGATGCGCAGGGATGGCGGTCTGCTCCACCGCGAACGCGGTGTACCTGCCGTTCTGCTCGGCAAGATGGGCATGGAAGGTGTTCAGCCCGGTGGTCTGCAACCAGTCCTGGCCCCAACGCGTCAGGTCGCGCCCGGATGCGCGTCGCAGGCAGTCGAGGAATTCCTGCAGGTCCGCGTTGCCCCAGCGGTAGCGTTTGAAGTAGTCCTGCACGCCGCGCATGAATGCGTCGTCGCCGACCCAGGCAACCAGCTGGCGCATCACCGACGCGCCCTTGTGGTACGTGATCCCGTCGAAGTTCTGGCGCACCGACACGGTGTCGGGCACGTGATCGGCGATGCGGTGCGTTGTGACCAGCTGGTCCTGACGCGCGGCGATCGACTTCACGCTGTTGGCGAAGTCGACCCATGCATTGGTGAAGCGGGTGGACTTCTCCATGGCGAGGTTGGCCATGTACGTCGCGAACGTCTCGTTGAGCCAGAGGTCTCCCCACCAGCGCATCGTGGTGACGTCACCGAAGCCGTGCACGTGGGCCATCTCGTGCAGGATGGTCTCGGCACGCCGCTGCAGCTGCGCCTCACTCGCCTGACCGCGATGGATGTACGCCTCGTTGAAGGTGACGCAGCCCGGATTCTCCATCGCGCCCATGTTGAATTCGGGCACGAACAGCTGGTTGTACTCGTCGAACGGATACGCGAGGCCGAAGTACTTCTCGAAGAAGTCGAGCCCCGCGGCCGTGATCTCGAAGATCTCGTCGGCCTGCGCGTCAATCCAGCTGGCGAGCGATTCCCGGCACCACAACGCCATCGGGATGTCGCGGTGGGTGCGCTCCACGGTGTGGTACTTGCCCGCAACCACCGCGATGAGGTACGGGGGCAGTGGGGGCGTGGTGTTGAAGTGCCAGGTCTTTGCGGAGCCGCGCGGCTCGATGCGCAGCACACGGCCGTTGCCGCAGACCCGCCAAGCGCTCGGCGCGGTGACGCTCATGGTCACGCCGGCCTTGAGGTCGGGCTGATCGAAGCACGCCAGCACCTTGTGCGCGTCGAACGGCTCGAAGTGGGTATACACATATACCTCGTCGTCCACTGGGTCGAGGAGCCGGTGCATGCCGACACCGGTGTGCTGGTACTCGCACTGCGCGGTCACCGTCAGGCGGTTCGAGCCTGCGCGCAGACCCCGCAGCCACAGCACGTTGCCGTTGAACGCGTGCTGGGCCTCGGTGAGGCGTTTGCCGTTGAGCGTGCACTCGTCGATCGAGCGCGCCGCGATGTTGATGAAGGTTTCCGATCCCTCATGAGCCGCGTCGAAGACGATCGTCGTCGCGCTCTGAAAGGTCTCTGCTGCCGGGTCGTCGCTGAGCACCAGCGACACCTCGTACGAGAGGTTGGACAGCAGTGCGGCGCGAGCCTGGGCGTCGGATTGGGTGAGGTTGTCCTGAAGAGGCGGCCTGTCAAGGGCGGTCAAAGTCACTTGCCCAAGCCTACTAAACTCGCCCCTGCACCGCCCCGGTCGTCAGACGATTGCCACGACGAGGCGACTCAGCGGCGTTGTCCGAAGACGGTGCCGATGGTGCGACGCGTGAGGGCCCGGGGCGCGAGACGCGGTCCCTGGGCGAGCGCGAAGTTCATGACGCCGGGGATCGACACCGCGGCCCCGCGGTCGAATGCGCGCAGCGCAATGGTCACGCAGCGCTCGACGTCCATCGTCATGGGCCTGGTGATACGCATGTAGTCCTGGGTGCCGGCGATGGTGTCGAACTCCGTCCGCACGGGACCCGGGCACAGGGCGAGGACCCGGACACCGGTTCCGCGGACCTCTTCGGCGATCGCCTCGGTGAAATGGAGGACGAACGCCTTGGTGGCGGAATAGGTCGCCATGTACGGGACCGGCTGAAACGCGGACGAGCTGGACAGGTTGATGACGCCGCCGGTCCCTGCTTTGACCAGCCCAGGGATCACCGCGGTGGTGAATTCGTGGAGCGCCACCACGTTGACCTGGACCTCGGCAAGCTCCCGCGCCCGATCGAGGTTGGCGAGCGATCCGCGGGTTCCGTACCCGGCGTTGTTCACCAGGATCCACGGCGACCGGTTGCGGAGCAGCGAGATCACGGCCGAGCGGCCCTTCCTCGTCTCAAGATCGGCCTCGAGCACCCCGACGTCGACCCCGTGGCTGGATCTGATCTCGCCGGCGAGCTGTTCGAGCCGATCGACGCGCCTCGCGACGATGGTCAGGTCGTGACCACGCGCGGCGAGCCGGCGGGCGAATTCAGCGCCGAGCCCCGAGGACGCGCCGGTCACGAGCGCTGGGACCGACGCCGGCACAGGTTTGTTCATAAGCGGTTGCTCCGAATCCACGTGGCGGCGGCCTCAAGCGTATTCGAGTGCGCTACTTCGTCAGTCGCGGATCGTTTGTTACGATCGCCCGCGATGCTGTCGGGCTACGCGCCGATCCTCTTCTTCTTCGGCATCTGCGCGGCGTTTGCTGTCTTCGCACAGCTGCTCAACGCGGTGCTCGGTCCGAAGCGTCCCTCGCCAACCAAGGACCTTCCTTATGAGTCTGGAATGGTGCCGAGGGAGAGCGCGCGACGCCGCTTCTCCGTGAGCTTCTACGTGACGGCGATGCTGTTCATCATCTTCGACGTCGAATCGATCTTCCTCTTCCCCTGGGCAACCATCGTGAGAGAGCTCAAGGTGTTCGGCATCGTCGAGATGGGCATCTTCATCGCCACGCTGCTGGTGGGACTGCTCTATGTCTGGCGCAAGGGGGCGCTGCGATGGGACTGAACAACGAATTGATCGTGCCGAGGGCCGGAGGCAGCAGCATCCTGCTCTCCGACGCCGACGCGGGGACTATCGCCCTCCCACGGACCGGTGCAGCGGAACGGACCGCGCTCCAGAGCGGCTTCGTCACCACCACGCTCGGAAAGGTCATCCAGTGGGGCAGGTACAGCTCGCTCTGGCCCGCGCTCTTCGGGCTCGCGTGCTGCGCGATCGAGATGATGGCCACAGGTGCCGCGCGCTACGACATGTCGCGCTTCGGCTGCGAGGTGTTCCGGGCGTCGCCGCGCCAGTCCGACCTCATGATCGTCGCGGGTCGCGTCTCTCAGAAGATGGCCCCGGTGCTTCGCCACATCTACGATCAGATGCCGGAGCCCAAGTGGGTGATCAGCATGGGGGCGTGCGCCTCCAGCGGCGGCATGTTCAACAACTACGCGATCGTCCAGGGGGTCGACAAGGTGGTGCCGGTCGACGTCTATATCCCGGGCTGCCCACCACGCCCGGAAGGACTGCTGGACGCGGTCATGAAGCTGCAGAAGAAGATCGCCGGGGAACTCCCCGGCTCGCTGCTCGGGTAGGCGCGATGACCGCCGTGGGGTCGCCCATGAGCGGCGCGCGGGCAGCGGACCTCCTCGAGCGGGAGCTTCCGACCGCGGTGCGCCGTCGCGAGAGTGGAGCCGGCGAGGTGACGGTGTGGATCGACCGCGTGCAACTGGTCGCGGCCTGCACGCTCCTCCGCGACCATCCAGACGGCGCGTACACGACGCCCGTCTTCGTCACCGCGGTGGACTGGCCCGACCGTGAGCCCGTCGAACCGCGATTCGACGTGGTCTACATGCTCAGGTCGCTCCAGTACAACGATGTCTGCCGTCTGATCGTCCAGGTCACCGAGGACGACCCGGTGGTGCCGAGCCTCGAGGGAATCTTCGCGGGCATGGACTGGCTCGAGCGCGAGTGCTTCGACCTCCTCGGCATCCATTTCACCGGTCATCACGACCTCAAGCGGATCCTGCTGCCCACCGACTGGGACGGTCACCCGCTTCGCAAGGACTACGCGTCGTTTGGCGAGCCGATCGCGTTCACACACAACCTCGAGTGGGCACTCCCCGCAGCGGAGCGTCCGCGCGACATGCCGGGAGGGTCGCGATGACCGCGCTGCCGCCGCTCGGCAGTCCCACGGCGGACCTCGATCCGCTGAGCGAACAGTACGACGCCGCTCGCGAGCGCCTCGGCATCGAGCCCGGACTGGATTCCATCGACCTGGTCGAGATCGGCGACAGCACCATGGAATTGAACATGGGCCCGATGCACCCCTCGACTCATGGGGTGCTCCGTCTGGTGCTCAATCTCGACGGCGAGGTCGTGCGCGAGTGCCGCCCGGACATCGGCTATCTGCACACCGGGTTCGAGAAGGACTTCGAGCGGCACACCTACCAGCAGTGCATCCCGTACACGGACCGGATGGACTACCTGTCGCCACTCTTCAACAACCTAGGCTTCTCGCTCGCGGTCGAGCGACTGCTCGGCATCGAGGTGCCGCTTCGCGGCCAGTACCTGCGCGTGATCATGTGCGAGCTCTGCCGTCTCGCCAGCCATCTCCTCTGGTACGGCACCAGCGCGCTCGACCTCGGCGCCACCACCGCGTTCGTGTACGCGTGGCGCGATCGCGAGAAGCTCCTCGACATCAACGAGCTCGTGAGCGGTGTGCGCATGCACACGTCGTTCATCCGCGTCGGCGGTCTGCTCGCCGATGTGCCCGATCCCTTCTACGAGATGGTGGGCGCGGTCATCAAGACGTTCCCCAAGCTGATCGACGACCACGAGCTGTTGATCACCAAGAACCCGATCTGGCGGCAGCGGACGATCGGTCTCGGCACGCTGACCCCCGACGACGCCATGGCCTACGGCGCCACCGGACCGGTGCTCCGGGGCAGTGGCGTGCCCTACGACCTTCGCAAAGCGCAGCCGTACAGCTCATACGACCACTTCGACTTCGACGTGCCGATCGGTCGCAACGGTGACGTGTACGACCGCTACCTGGTGCGGATGCAGGAGATGCGTGAGTCGCTGAAGATCATCACGCAGGCGTTCGAGAACCTTCCGGACGGCCCCGTGAACACCACCGATCGGCGAGTCGCGCTCCCCCCCGCAACGAGCTCAACACCAGCATGGAGTCGCTGATCCATCACTTCAAGCTCGTCACCGAAGGCATGCGTGTCCCTGTCGGGCAGGTCTATCAAGCGGTGGAATCGCCGCGCGGCGAGCTCGGCTTCTACCTGGTGAGCGACGGGACCAACCGACCCTACCGCTGCAAGGTCCGCGCACCCTCGTTCAGCAATCTCAGCGCGCTACCCCACATGGTCCGCGGCGAGTTGATCGCCGACGTGGTGGCCGTGATCGGCTCCATCGACATCGTCCTCGGGGACGTCGACCGATGACATTGCAGGCCGAGACGCGGACCGCGATCGAGCGTGCCCGCGACCGCTATCCGCTCGCGCGCAGCGCCATCCTCCCAGCCCTCTGGGCGGCGCAGCATGAGCAGGGCCTCATCACCCCGGACGCCATGGGCGAGATCGCCGGCATCCTCCAGGTCACCCCCAGTGAGGTCGAGGCCGTCTCCACCTTCTACTCGATGTACTTCCAGCGCCCCCACGGCCGCCACGAAGTCATCGTCTGCATCAACGTCTCCTGCGCACTCCGCGGCGCCGAAGGCATCGTCGACCACCTGGAACGCAGCCTCGCCTGCGCATCTGGCGAGACCACGTCGGATGGAGCCTTCACGTGGTCAAGCACCGTCGAATGCCTAGGCGGCTGCGGCGGAGCCCCAATGATGCAAGTAGACCACCACTTCCACGAGAACCTCACTCCAGATCGCGTCGACGCGATACTCGGAGCCTTGCGGTCCGCGCCCAGCGCGCGAGAGGCGGGTCCTGTCACCGCGGGGACCCCTCGCCGTCGCGCTTCTGGCGCGCCGGCGCTGCCCCCCGCGGCGCCACCCGCCGCCCCATCTGCCTCGGCGACCGGCCCAGCTTCCGAGACATCTCCGGATCAGGGTTCGGAAGGCGAATCGCCACTTACAACGCCAAAAGAACCGGAGCAGTCGGCGATAACTGGGCCCGGTACTAAGAAGCCCGCGAAACGTCGCGGCAAGGCGGCTCAGTAGGATGCAGCGGCCGATGAGTACCTCCGCACCGGATCTGATGGGCGTCGATGGCTGAGTACAGGCTGCTGACGAAGGATTTCGGCGCGGCTGATCTGCAGACGCTGAAGGGATACGAGAAGGTCGGTGGGTACCAGGGTCTGCGGGACGCCTTCAAGAAGTTCACCCCGGAGACGCTGATGGCGGAGGTGAAGACGTCCAATATCCGCGGGCGGGGAGGGGCGGGGTTCCCGACCGGGATGAAGTGGTCCTTTCTGCCCAAGGACGTCTTTCCCCGCTATCTCTGCTGCAACGCGGATGAGTCCGAACCGGGGTGCTTCAAGGATCGGTACCTCATCGACGAGAACCCGCACCAGCTCATCGAGGGACTGCTGATCGCGTCGTACGCGCTCCAGGTGAACACGTCGTTCATCTACATCCGCGGTGAGTACCACGACCAGCAACTCCTGCTCGAGCGCGCCGTCGAGGAGGCCCGGGCGGGTGGGTACATCGGCAAGAACATCCTCGGCAGCGGTTTCGATTGCGACGTCATCGTGCATGGCGGCGCAGGTGCGTACATCTGTGGCGAGGAGACCGCGCTCATCGAGTCGCTCGAGGGGCTTCGCGGCCAGCCGCGCCTCAAGCCGCCGTTCCCGGCAGTCAAGGGTCTCTACGGGCAACCGACGGTGGTCAACAACGTCGAGACACTCTGCAACATGCCGCACATCGTGCAGCGCGGTGGCGAGTGGTTCAAGGCGCTTGGCACCGAAAAGAGTGCAGGAACAAGGGTTTTCTGCTGCAGCGGGCACATCAACCGCCCCGGCAACTACGAGATGCTGCTCGGCACGCCGATTCGCGAGCTCCTCGAGGAAGAGTGCGGTGGTGTCTGGCAGGGCCACACGCTCAAGGCGTTCCAACCCGGCGGCGGATCGATGCAGGTGTTGCTGCCGCAACATCTCGACCTTCCCCTCGACATGAACGCGGTGCAGGAGGCTGGGTCCTCGCTCGGTGCCGGCGCGATGATCTTCATGGACGAGAACACGTGCCTCGTCGACGTGTCCATGCGACTGGTCGACTTCTATCGCCACGAATCGTGTGGCAAGTGCGTGCCCTGTCGCGAAGGCACCTATTTCGAATCCGAGCTGATGCACCGGCTCGAATCGGGGCTCGCCACACCGGCGGAACTGGCCAGCCTCACCGACATCTGCTCGAACATGGACGGCCGGTGCTTCTGCCCGCTCGGCGACACGGCGACCTGGTTCGTGATGTCGGCATACAAGTACTTCCGCGACGAGTTCGAAGCCCACTGCGGAGCCGGCCGCTGCCCGGTGAGGGCGCAGGCCACGGCTCTGGTGGCGTGACCGCGGTGGCGGAGACGGGAACGCCGCCCGAGCAGCCGGACGACGGCCGCGTCGGCATCAGCATCGACGGACGCGAGCTCCGCGTTCCCAAGGGAACGCTCGTGCTCGACGCGGCGACCGAGGCTGGCATCCACATCCCCATCTACTGCGCGCACCCCAAGATGGACCCGGTCGCGGTGTGCCGCATGTGCCTCGTCAACATCGAGAAGTTCCCGAAGCCGCAGCCGGCGTGCGCGACGGTCGCCGGTGACGGCATGGTGGTTCGCACCAACCTGCCCGAGGTCACCAAGCTTCGCGAGGGGATGCTCGAGTTCCTGCTGATCAATCACCCGCTCGATTGCCCGGTGTGCGACCGGGGCGGGGAGTGCGATCTCCAGGACTTCACCTTCCGATACGGGCCGGGCATCTCGCGTTTTCCCATCACCGAGAAGGTGCATTTCAAGAAGGCCATCCCGCTCTCGGACAAGATCGAGCTCGACCAGGAGCGGTGCATCCTGTGCTGGCGCTGCGTCCGCTATTACGACGAGATCACCGGTGAGAAGGAGATCGTGCTCCAGCAGCGCGGCGTGGACACGCTGGTGGCGACCTTTGACGACCGCCAGCTGGAGTCGAGGTTCCAGGGCAACCTTCCGGAGGTGTGCCCAGTCGGAGCACTCACTCACAGGAAGTACCGCTTCGTCTCGCGCCCGTGGGATCTGCAGCGGACCGCGAGTGTCTGCCCCGAGTGCTCATACGGCTGCAACATCAACGTCGACAGCCGCGACTTCGAGGTGCGTCGTTTCGCGTCACGCGACAACGCGCTCGTCGACGACATGTGGCTCTGCGATCGCGGCCGATACAGCTTCGATCGCTGGAACAGCTCGGAGCGCGTCCGCCGTCCGGTGGTGCGCAGCGATGACGAGCCGCGCGACGTCTCGGTCCCGGAAGCGATCACCCAGGCTGCGCGCCGTCTTCGCGAGATCGCCGACGAGTACGGTCCCGCCTCGATCGGCGTGCTCGGTTCGAGCGCGAGCACCAACGAGGAACTGTTCCTGCTCGAGCGGATCGCGCGCCAGCTGATCGGCACCCCGCACGTGGACCATCAGCTCGATCCCTTCGACAATCTCTCCGCTGCGGAGCACGAACTTGGGATCGCGGAGATCGAGGAGTGCGATGCGCTGGTCGTGCTCGGCGGCGAGCCCGAGGAGCAGGCGCCGGTCCTCACCTTGCGTCTGTACAAGGCGGAGCGCAAGAAGGGCGCGCGCGTCATCCGGCTGGCGAAGGATGTCGCGGCGGCTGATGTGGTCGCCGCGGCCAAAGGCGCTTCGCGAATCGGGCTCATCGCCGATGAGACCAACCGCGCTCATGCGAGTGAGCTTGCAAGCGCGCTCGCCGCCGTTGGCTCGGTGCGACAACTCACCATCACCCGTGGGATGAACGGGCGGGGCGCGAAGGATCTCGGGCTGCTGCCGAACGTGGGACCCGCGTATGCCGCGGTGACGGAACGGGGCAGGAACGGTCGCCAGATCCTCGAGGGCCTCGCCGCAGGCGAGATGCGCGGGCTGCTGATGCTCGGTCCGAACCCCGCGCTCGAGGCCGAGGGAGACCTGCTCGAACGCGCGGTGCGCAAAGCCGCGTGCGTGGTGGCGTTCGATACGCGACCAGGCATCGTGTCGCGGTACGCGACCGTGCTGTTCCCGGGGCACGCGATCTTCGAGAAGGCCGGAAGCATCACCAACGTCGAGGGGCGCGTGCAGCGAATCCGCGCCGGACTCCCGCCTGCGTCAGCGACCCCCACGGAGACGCGGGTGCTGACCACCCTGGCGGATCAGATGGGGGCAGTTGGATGGGGTTCGGGTGATCCGCTGGCGGTGAACCGCGTGCTCCGCGAGCAGGTCCCCGCGTATGGGCACGCGGGCAACGGTGGACGGGCGCTGTTCACGGCCGAGGTGGTGGCGTGATCGGCGGTGACGACTGGAAGGTCCTGCTGCTCAAGTGCGTGGTGCTGGTCGTCTTCCTGCTCACGTCGTTCGCGTATCTCACGCTCGCCGAGCGCAAGGTGTCGGCGCGCATCCAGCTGCGATACGGTCCAAACCGAGTCGGTCCGTTCGGGATGCTGCAACCGGCTGCCGACGGTCTGAAGCTCTTCTTCAAGGAGAACGTCGCCCCTGCGCAGCGCGACAAGCTCCTCTACCTGGTGGGGCCGAGCCTCGCGGGTGGGGCCGCGCTGCTCGCATACGCGGTGATTCCCTGGGGCACCAACAACTTCTTCGGTTACGACTTCCACTGGGACATCGCGCACATCAACGTCGGGTTGCTGTTCATCCTGGGCATCACCTCACTCGGTGTGTACTCGCTGTTCCTGGGTGGTTTCGCTTCGAACAGCAAGTACTCACTGCTCGGTGGTCTGCGCTCGTCGGCGCAGCTCATCTCCTACGAGATGGCGGTGTCGTTTGCGCTCATCGGCGTGGTCATCCTCTCGGGCTCGCTCGACCTCGAGAAGATCGTGGGCTCGCAGCAGGGGTTGTGGTTCATCGTGTTGCAGCCGCTCGCGTTCATCCTCTACTTCACGGCCGCGTTCGCCGAGACGAACCGCCTGCCATTCGACCTGCCCGAAGCCGAGACCGAGCTGATCGCCGGCTACCACACCGAGTATTCGGCGATGCGCTTCGGCCTGTACTTCCTCGGCGAGTACATCAACATGGTGACGGTCTGCTCGATCGCCACTGCCCTGTTCCTCGGGGGCTGGCTGCCGTTGCTGCCGTTCCATCCCTTCGACTGGATCCCCGGTCCGATCTGGTTCCTCGGCAAGGTGTTCGCGCTCCTGTTCGTGATGATCTGGGTGCGCTGGACACTGCCCCGGCTTCGCTACGACCGGCTGATGAACTTCGGTTGGAAAGTGCTCCTGCCACTTGGCCTGATCAACATCGTCATCACCGGCGCGGTCGTCGCGCTCCGTGCATAGGTGAGGCGATGATCAAGGAGATCGCGAAGGGCCTCGCATTCACGCTGAAGAAGATGGGGACACACCCCATCACCGTGCAGTGGCCAGAAGAGCAGAAACCGGTGTCGCCACGACATCGCGGACGGCACATCCTGCACCGGTACGACAACGGTCTCGAGCGCTGCATCGGTTGCGAGCTCTGCGCCGCCGCGTGCCCGGTGGGGTGCATCTACGTGCTCGCCGCCGAGAACGACCCCAAGGCGCCGATCTCACCGGGCGAGCGCTACGCCGAACGCTACGAGATCAACCTCATGCGGTGCATCTACTGCGGCTACTGCGCGGAGGCCTGTCCGACCGAGGCAATCACGCTCGGACCGCGGTTCGAGCTGGCGGATTACCGCCGCGAGCGGACCGTGGTCACCAAGGCAGAGCTTCTCGAGTCGTGGCCCGGCTTTGCCGAGGCGCAACGTCCTGCGAGCCCGGTTGGTGCGGGTGCCGACCAGACCGGCCGCGAGGAGCTCGATCCCGGTGTCAGGCCGCGCGCCGCGTGGGCGGCGCAGGAGAACACGCTCGACCACGAGACAGCACCGCTGCCGGGTGAGCTTGGTGTACCCGTCGACGTGCCGACCGTGATCGAGCCGAGAGGAAAGCGAACGTCATGACGGTCCTCTTCGCGATCGTGATCGCGCTCGCGGCCGTGAGCGCGCTCGGCGTGGTGCTGTCGCGCCAAACCATCTACTCGGCTCTGAGCCTGGTGCTCACCGTCGGGATGCTGGCGGTGCTGTTCCTGCTCCTCGACGCGCAGTTTCTCTTCGCGGTGCAGCTCATCATCTACGCCGGCGCGGTGATGGTGCTCTTCGTCTTCATCGTGGCCCTGCTGAGCCCGGACGACGAGGATCGTCCAACCTTTGACCTGCGCGCGATCATCGGCATCGTCGGCGTGGTGGTGGTCACCGGGCTTGTGTTCGTCGCGGCCCGCAACGGAATCACCTACAACACCAATGGATTTCATGCCGTCGCGGTGGGCAGCGGGAGCAATCCGTACCACACCTTCAGCTTTCCACCCAGCGCCGCCGACAGCGCCGGCAACGTGCAGACGGTCGCCGGCCAGCTGTTCACCAACTACATCCTGCCGTTCGAGATCACCTCGATGCTCCTGCTGGTTGCGGCCATCGGCGCCGTCTACCTGACAAGGCGCTCGAGCCAGTGACAGAGCGCCGGCGATGCTGAACCCGAATCTGTTTCCGTACCTGCTCGGCCTCGCGGCATTCCTGTTCTCGGTCGGTGCCATGGGCGTGCTCATCCGGCGCAACCCGATCGTCGTCTTCATGTGCATCGAGCTGATGCTCAACGCGGCCAACCTCGCGCTGGTCGCCTACGGACGGTTCCTCAACAGCGAGGAAGGCCAGATCTTCGCCTTCATGGTCATCGTCGTTGCCGCCGCCGAGGTCGTGGTGGGCCTGGCGCTGATCACGCAGATCTTCCGGCTCGGTCGCGAGCTCGACGTCGATGACCTGAGCGAGATGAAAGAGTGAGCGTCAGCACAGCATCCACGCTGGTCATTCTGGTGCTGCTCTTCCCGCTGATCGGGGCTGCGCTGAATGGCTTCCTCGGTCCGGTGCTCGGCCGGCGCTTCGTCAACATCACTGGGACCGTGTCGATCTTCGCGGCGTTCGTGGTCTCGTGTTTCGTGCTCGCCCAGGTCGTCGGCGCACCTGCCGGTCACGCCTCCATCACCATCCGCCTCTGGGACTGGATCAACCTCGGCAGCGGGACCAACCTCTCGGTCGGCATGGACTTCACGCTCGATGCCCTGAGCGCACTCATGCTCATGGTGATCACGGGTGTCGGCTTCCTGATCCACGTCTACAGCGTCGGCTACATGGACCACGACCCCGGGTTCGCGCGGTTCTTCAGCTACATGAACTTCTTCATCTTCTCGATGTTGGGGCTCGTGCTCGCCGCGGACCTGTTGATCCTCATCATCGGCTGGGCCCTGGTCGCCCTCAGCAGCTACTTGCTCATCGGCTTCTGGTACGACCGTCCCTCTGCGGTGCTGGCTGCGCGCAAGGCGTTCATCACCCAGGTGATCGGTGACGTCGCCTTGGTGATCGCCGCCTTCCTCATCGTGCTTCACACCCACACGCTCAGCCTGCCGAACATCTTCGCGCGCACCCAGGCCTTTCCCGAGGGCGGTCTCCTGGTCACCGGGATCTGCGCATTGCTGGCAATCGGCGCATTCGCCAAGAGCGCGCAGTTTCCGCTGCACACCTGGCTGCCCGACGCGATGGAGGGCCCGACCCCGGTTTCAGCACTGATCCACGCCGCGACGATGGTCACGGCCGGCGTGTACCTCATCGCCCGCTTCCACGTGCTGTTCAACCTCGCCCCGGTTGCGGAAGGCATGGTTGCCTGCGTCGGCATGGGCACGGCCGTGATGGCGGGCATCATCGCGCTCTCGCAGATCGACATCAAGCGAGTGATCGCCTATTCGACGATGTCGCAGATCGGTCTGATGATCTACGCCGTCGGCATCGGCGCGTATTCCGCCGGGATGTTCCATTTCGCGATGCACGCGGTGTTCAAGGCGCTGCTCTTCATGGCGGCGGGCAACGTGATCCACTCCCTGCACGACGAGCAGGACATCCGGCTCATGGGCGGCCTGCATTCGCGCATGAAATGGACGCATCTGGCATTCGGTGCCGGTTCCCTCGCGCTCGCCGGCTTCTTCCTGTTCTCCGGCTGGTTCAGCAAGGAGGATCTCCTCGGGTTCGGCACGGTGTCCGGGCCCGGTCCGGCGCCGTGGATCCTGTACGCGGTGGGGGTCGGCGTCAACGTGCTCACCGGCCTCTACGCATTCCGTCTGTACTTCACGGTCTTCCAGGGAGAGCCGCAGACCGCTCGGGGCTTCGGCGTGAAGGAAGTGGGCAAGGCGATGCTCATCCCCGTCGTCATCCTCGGGGTGCTCGCCGTTGTGGTCGCGTGGCCGCTGCAGTTCCCGCTCCCCAACACCCTGCACGTGTTCAGCGACTTCCTGAGCCCGGTGTTCGCCGGCGCGCAGTCGCCGCTGTTCCACGACCCGGCGTTCGGTCTCGCGCTCATCGGCCTGATCATCGGCACAGCGGCGAGCCTCATCGGCATCGGCCTGGCGATGCGCCTGTGGTACGAGCACCGTCCGGATCCCGCATTGGTGGTGTCGAAGCTGCCTCGGGCGATCCCACTGCTCTCGTACAACAAGTTCTACTTCGACGAGATCTACGACCGCGCACTCGTGCAGCCGATGAAGGCGGTTGCGCGCACCGCACGACGCGTGGTGGAGCCCGACGTCATGGACGGTTGGGTCCAGGGCATCGGCGAGCTGATGCGTGGCTTCAGCCTCGACCTGCGCACCGTGCAAACCGGGCTCATCCGTGACTACGCGTCGATCTTCACGGTGTTCGCCGTGGTGTTCGTCGTCGTGTGGGTATTCATCGCGCGATGAACCACATTCCCTGGCTCACGCTGCTCATCGTCATCCCCGCCGGGGCGGCGATCCTGCTGCAGCTCATCCCTCGCCGCCTGACCGGACCGATCAAGGGGTTCACCATCTTCGCGACGCTCGCCGTCGCGGTCATCGTCACCCTGCTCCTCATCTGGATGCCCGGTAACAAGGCGAGCACCGGGCCGCTGCCGCTCCACTTCGAGGAGACCCACGCGTGGCTGCCGGCGATCAACGCCAGCTACCACCTCGGCATCGACGGGATATCGGCGTGGCTGCTCGCGCTCAACGCGGGAGTCTTCCTGCTCGGAGCGCTCGCGATCTCGCGAAAGACAACTGATCGCCTGCGTTTCTACTGCACGCTGGTATTGCTCACCGAAGCCGCCACCACTGGCGTGCTCCTGTCGATCGACCTGCTCCTCTTCTACATGTTCTGGGAAGGGATGCTGGTGCCGCTCTACGTGCTGCTGAGCAACTGGGGTGGTGAGAAGCGAGGCCCGGCAACCGTCAAGTTCATCGTGTACACGGTGGCGGGCAGCCTGCTGATGCTGGTGGCGATCATCTATCTCTACGTCCAGTCGCCGTCCGGCTCGTTCGATCTGGAGAGCATCCTCGCGTCACCGATCAGCTCTGGGACTGCGTTTGTCATACCGATCATCCATCTCACGACGTTCACTCCCAAGGAACTGGCGTTCATCTGTTTCGCGCTCGCCTTCGCCATCAAGATTCCGATTGTCCCGTTCCACACCTGGCTACCCGACCTCTACGAGTCGTGCCCGCCTGCCGTCCTGGTGTTCTTCGCCGGTATCGTCAGCAAACTCGGCGCCTACGGGTTCATCCGCTTCGCGCTGACCCTGTTCCCCGGCGAGATGGAGAAGTACCGCTTCATCCTGGCCGCCCTGGCTGTGCTCAGCATCATCTATGGCGCGCTGATGGCACTGTCAGAACGCGACATCAAACGCATCGTGGCGTACGCGAGCATCAGCCACCTGGGCTTCATCGCGCTGGGCATCTTCTCTTTGACCACCAACGGGATCGACGGCGCCGTGATCCAGATCGTCAACCACGGCATCATCATCAGCGCGCTGTTCCTGATCGTCGGCTACGTCGAGGCGCGCACAGGAACACGCGATCTCGGCGAGCTCTCCGGCCTGGAACGGCGCATGCCCTGGCTGTATTTCTTCTTCCTGGTGGCGACACTCGCGTCGCTTGGCATGCCCGGTATGAACAGCTTCGTCGGTGAGTTCACGATCATGCTCGGCGCGTTCCAGCTCAACTGGGTGTATGCAGTGCTCGCCGGCGGTGGCGTGATCATCGCTGCCTGGTACATGCTGCGTCTCCACCAGGGCCTGATGCAGGATCCCCCCAAACCGCGAACCGAGGGAGTCCACGACCTGCGAATCGGCGAGGGGCTGTTGCTCCTTCCGCTGGTTGCGCTGATGATCTTCATCGGGTTGTACCCGAAGCCCATCACCGACGTCGCCAAGGGGTCCATCAACACCACGGTGAGCCTCATCCAGCCCGCGGCATCAAACTCGGGGACGCAGTGATGCTGATCGCCGCATCGCCGGTTCCGCTCTCGTTTCCCGGCGGGCGTGACCTCGTCGGCATCCTTCCAGAGCTCGTGCTCGCTGGCGCGTTCCTGGTGCTCATGCTGCTCGACCTGGTGATCCCGCCGGCGAAACGCACCTGGCTCGCGGGTTTTGCACTGTTCGGCCTCGCGGCCACCTTCGGTGTCGTGGTCTGGGCGTGGTTCGACGCGAACCCGGGCCGCCTCGTGTACTCAGGCTCGTTCGCGTACGACCGGTTCGCGCTTTTCGTTGATGCCATCCTGCTGGTGAGCGCCGGGCTCGTCGTCATGATCAGCCCGAACTACCTCAACCGCCGCGGCATCCACCACGGCGAGTACTACGCGCTCATCCTCGCGGCCACCATCGGCATGATGCTGCTCGCGGGAGCGACCAGCCTGATGGTCATCTTCCTGGCCATCGAGCTGTTGTCGATTGCGCTCTACATCCTCAGCGGCTTCTCGCGCCACGAGGAACGCTCGCAGGAGGCGGCGCTGAAGTACCTGCTGCTCGGCGGCTTCGCTTCGGGATTCCTGCTCTTCGGCATGGCCCTCATCTATGGGGAGACCGGGCACACGCAGCTGGCCCAGATCGCCGCCGCGATCCAGAGCCAGACAACCATCACCGCCGATCCCCTGCTGCTCGCGGGCGTGCTGCTGCTGTTCATCGGCTTCGCCTTCAAGGTGTCAGCGGCCCCGTTTCACTCCTGGACGCCGGATGTGTACCAGGGCGCGCCGACGTCGGTCACGACGTTCATGAGTGTCACCACCAAGGTGGCCGCGTTCGCCGCGCTCGTTCGGGTCTTCACGTACACGTTCGACGGCGGCGGGACCCACTTCTACCAGCACTGGGAACCGGTGGTGGCGCTGGTGGCCATCACGTCGATGGTGGTCGGCAACATCGCCGCACTGACCCAGACGAGTGTCAAACGAATGCTTGCGTACTCGGGCATCGCCCAGGCCGGGTACATCCTCATCGGCGTCGCCGTGGGCCCCGTGTTGCTGCCGTCGGGACAGTCGAGCTCGTTCGGGACAATCGGTGTCCTGTACTACCTCGCGGCATACGCGGTCACCAATATCGGCGCGTTCGCGGTCATCACGATCATGGCCGGACGCGGCGAGGACCTCGACAGCTACGACGGCCTGCGCGGTCTTGCGCACCGTCGACCATTCGTGGCCGCCAGCATGGCGCTCTTCCTGTTCTCGCTGGGCGGCTTCCCGCCCACAGCGGGGTTCTTCGGCAAGTTCCTCGTGTTCACCGCGGCCATCAACGCCGGCCAGGTACCGCTCGCTCTCTGGGGCATCGCCACCAGCGTGGTATCAGCGGTCTACTACCTGCGGGTCGGGCTGCTCATGTACCAGCGGCCCGCGGCCGGCGCCGAGGAGTACCGCTGGTCGCGGACCGGGTTCGCCGGCAGCGCCGTCCTGGTCGCCACGACCGCCGGGACACTCATCCTCGGAGTCATGATCGTGCTCGTCTACACGGCGGCGAGCGCGTCCCTCAAAGGATTGATCGTGTGAACGACGAGTTGCTCAAGGAATTTGCCGAGGTCGTGGGCCCTGAGGGGATCACCGGGGACGTGGTCAGCCCGGCTGACGAGGCGTCGCTCGTCGTCGTCGCCGGCGTGTGCCACCAGCACGGCGTTCCGATCAGCGTCACCAGCAGCCCGCCCGCCACCACCCCTGGGGGAACGACCGAGCGAGGCGGCATCATCCTCAGCGTCCACCGCCTCGCCGATATCCAGGTCGCGGCAGCGGGGCTCACGGTTCGTGCCGGGGCCGGCGCAACCGTGGCCCGGGTGCGCTCCGCCGTGGCCGAGCCCAAGCTCGTGGTGGTCGGCCTCGGCGCGGAGACCGGCTCAGTCCATGTGGGCACGCTGGTGGCGCGGGGCGAGGTGCCACGCCGCTCGATGTCAGGCGTTGAGGCGGTCCTCTCCAATGGCGACGCCGTCAAGGCGGGTGGTGCCGCGCTCAAGGATGTCGTCGGCTATGACCTGATCGCGGTGCTCCTGGGGAGCGCCGGCCGTCTGGCCGTCATCTCAGCGGTCACCTTCCGGCTCGAGCCGGCCGCGGGGCGCACTGCGACCGCCAAGCCGCCGGGGACGCGAAACTGGCAGCCGGGACTGGCAGGCGCGTTCGATCCAAAGGGTTTATTGCGCTCAGGCGCTTCGCGGTGAGGAGGAAGGTCAGGGAGAAGGCTGGGCGGTACTGGCACGAATACACGCGGATGCGGACCGCGATATTCCTGCTCCTCGGCATCCTGGTCATCGTCCTCATCGGCTCGTTCGTTCCCCAGCAGAACACGTCTGATCCCACCAAGGTCGAGGCGTTTCTCACCTCGTGGCCGAACCTGAACGTCCTCTTCGCGGACCTTCAACTCCCGCTCACGCAGGTGTTCGTCTCGCCCGTGTTCTACGTGTTGCTCGGGCTCCTGTACATATCGCTCGGGTGGTGCGTGATCCGGCGTGCACGCGCGCTGATCATGCGCACCCTGCGTGGATACAAGCGCACGCCGCAGTACTGGGGCGAATGGGGATCGTGGCTGTTCCACAGCTCGTTCTTCCTGCTGCTCGTCGCGGTCATCTGGGGCAAGGCCACCGGCTACCAGGGCCTCGTCACGCTCACCCAGGGGCAGGAATTCACGAACACGCCCGCGGGGTACGACACGCTCCAGCAGGGGCTGCTCTTCAACGGGAACTACGCGCCGTTCACGCTGCGGCTCAACAGTTTCGAGGCCACGTACGCGTCCAATGGCGAAGCCAGCAACTACGTGAGCAATGTGACCGTGTACGACCACGGCAAGAAGGTGGAGACCAAGAACATCCTGGTCAACGATTTCCTCAGTGTCGACAACGTCAACATCTATCAGCAGGACTACGGCTGGGCGCCGACCATCGTGGTGAAGAATCCCCAGGGCCAGACCGTGTACGACGGCGCCATCCAGTTCTTCGACGATTCGAACAACGTCGGCAACAAGGCGATCGCTGACGGAGTCCTCAAGGTCCCCGACTTCGATTACACGATCAGCGGGGCATCGCAGGCGGTGCAGCTCGGCGCCAAGATGTCGTTCTTCCCTGACGCGACGGTGATCCCGTCAGTGAGCACCAGTGGATCCATCAACGCCACCGCCATCCAGTACGGACCAGGTGGTGTCGCGCCGCGCAACCCGGTGATCGAGATGCAGCTGTACGTCGGCAATCTCGGGCTCAACAGCGGTACGCCCCAGAACGTCAATCAGCTCAACACAGCGGACATGACGCCGTATTTCAGCGACGCGCAGGTGATGGCGATCACCATGGGTCAGACCCTGCAGCTCCCGATCGACACCAAGAACGGCAAGACCGTCGACTTCTCCGTCTCGTTCCCGTCGGTGAGCCAGTATTCGCTCTTCCAGGTCAACGACGATCAGGGCGTGCTCCTCGTCTACACCGCGTTCATCCTGATCATGACCGGGCTGCTCACCAAGCTCTATTTGCGTCCGTTCCTGGAGCGCCGGCAGCGCAAGCGACGCCAGCCGATCAGCCTGGATCACCGGTGGTCGTCGGACTCGAGTGGTGAGCCTCAGGCACCCGAACGAGAACCGGCCTCGGTCTGATCGGGTTCCGGGGCCAGCTCCGCGACCTGTGCGGGGGAGAGGTAGGTAAGCCGGCGCAGCGCTTCACGCTCGTAATCAAGCTGGAGGAATCCGCCTTTGGCGCACTGGAGCCGATGCAAGGCGTAGCGGGGGCGTCCCTCCGCGCTCACCCAGAATCCCTGGATGGGGTCGCCGTGGCTCACGCAGATGCCGCCGTCACCTGGATGGTCGGCGAGCAGGCGCATCAGCGGACGGCGCACGCGTGCCGCCAGCTCGGCGACGCTCTCGTCATTGCTGAGGAGTCCGGGCCACAGCATGTGGATGAGCCACAGAGGGCGACGCCATGGCACCTGCTTCGGAGGGATCCCCTGGAGGTACAGCCCGAAACGGGTCTCGATGAGATCGTCCGTGTACGTGATCGGGACCGAATCGAGGTACGAGGCGATGATCTCCGCGGTCTGACGGGCGCGCTCGAGCGGACTCGAGTAGATCTGGCGAGCCGTGGTGCCCGCGAAATACCGGCCCAGCGTGTGCGCCTGCCGCACACCCTTCTCGCTCAGGGGAAAGTCGGGGAGATGTCCGTAGAGGACACCGTTGGGATTGCGAACGTCGCAGTGGCGAACCAGGTAGAGGCGGGTCGTGTCGGGGGCTTGGCTCACTGTTTTCTTCAGAATAGGTGGTTGTGGCGCGCTGGACGTGCTCACGCAGCAGCGCGCAAGACGGTATGACGATGTCCGAGATCCCGGCAGGCGCGAAGCGCAATCTCCACGTCATTTTGCCGATCGCGCTCTATCTGCTGCTGCGTCTCCCGTCGCTGATCGAGCCGCAGTGGTACCAGGACGAGGCGGGGTACGCGTCCACCGCGTGGCTCACGCACCTCGGCTACGGGCTGTACGTGAACGCATGGAACAACAAGCCGCCGCTCCTGTTCGGCATCTACGGACTGAGTCAGCTGCTCTTCGGAGCGAGCGAGGCCGGCATTCACGTGCTGTCGATTCTGAGCGGACTCGCCGCAGTGACCGCCGCCATCTGGGGCATGTCGCGCATCTTCTCGGTGCGCGCGGCGTTGTGGGGTGGCCTCGTGATCGCAGTGATCATCGGATCGCCGATGCTCGATGGCAACCTCGCGCTGCCCGAGAGCCTGCTGATCGGACCGGTAACGGTGGCCATGGTGTGGTTTCTCTGCTCATGCACAGGCATGGCAGCACGCAGGCCGCGTGCGCTCACGCTGGCTGCGATCGGTGTGCTCTTCGCGTGTGGCTTTCTGATCCAGCAGACGGCGGTCGCCGATTTCGCGTCGGTCATCCTCTGGTGTCTGGTGCGTCGCAACTGGCGGACGCTGCTCATGGTGGGCGCAGCGTTTGCGGTCACCGTCGCCGCTGTCGTCGTCCCCTTCGTGGTCGCCTCGGGCGCGCACAACGTCTGGTTCGCTCTGGTGACGTCGTATGTCGATTACGTGGACGACGCGCTCAACGGCCGGGTCCCCGCCTATCTCTTCCGCCTCGGCCTGGTGCTGCTGATGCTCGTTGCAGCATGGTTCTCTCGCAAAGCCGTGGACGATCGGCTCGAGCTGATGCGCATCTGGGCCACCGCGCTGCTCTTCACCGCGATCGCGGCGGGATACTCGTATGAGCACTTCCTGCTCCCAGTGATGATCCCCGTGGTGATGCTGGTGACCGGGCTCGTGTCGCGGTATCACGATCGTATTGCGCAGCGCGTCCGTCAGCCGCGCACGCTGCTTGCAGCCGCGTTGCTTGCAGCCGTCGCGTCAACGGGCTGGTCACTCTTCGCCGCGGGCTACCGATCCACGGTGTGGAGCTTCGGGTATTACGTCAATGCCGCCGCCTATGTGACCGGCTCCATCTCGGTGCTCCAGTACGACACGTACTTCGGCGCCCTGAACTACGGTGAGCACGAGGCGGAGCAGTGGATTCAAAGCCACAACCTCGTCGGCACGACCGCGATGTTGTGGACCAATCTCGCCTGGCCGCTCGTCGACGACGAGCTCGTGCCGCCCACGCGCAGCGGTCCGCTCTACGTCACCCTCGCGCTCGAGCACGGTACTTCGGGCATCCTGGCACGGATGAACGCAGCGCCGCCGGAGTTGATTCTCGTGACGCCGGGTCGCGTCGAAAACGTCAGTGACGTGCGCGCGTTCATCGGGACCCACGACTACACCGAGGTGATGGATGCCAACGGTGTCGAGCTGTGGCAGCGGTCAAACGGCTGAGCCGGCATGAGCGTGCCGGCGGGGTGCTGCGGGGAGAACGCGCGTCTCGCGTGAGCGCTCGAGGTAGATCGTGTCCGGGCCCACGTGGTACACGGCGACGTAGTATTCAGCGAGCACCGGGAGGATGCTCGGACGCGTCGCAACGCTGAGCGCGTTGAGGACGATCACCAGTGGGCGGTGGCGGGCGACGTACCCTCCGATCGCGCTGCGGGTCCCCAGCATCACGTCGTCATTGAAAAGGCCGACGGTGGGCAGGACGGTGTGGAGGGGAGTCAGCAGATAGATCCACTCGTCCGCGACGTTCCACACCACCGCCGACGAGCCCGCGTAGTGATGCGCGATCAGCCAGTGGGTCACGTCCTGGTCGAAAACAATGTTTCCCGAGAAGCTGTCCTGCCACCGGGTACGCTCGCCGCTGTTCAGCAGGCTCTGGTAGCCGTCGCTGTAATACGTGGACAGGCTCCGTCCGTTGATCCAGAACGAGCCGGCGTAGGAACCTTCGGCGGCTGCCAGGAGGATGCCGGTGGCGAGCAACACCGACCCTGCCCAGAGCTGCTGCTGCCGAGCCCGCGGCACGAGCACCTTCCAGCGCTCCCAGGGGGTTGCGACCAAGGCAGCACAGACCCACGGGATCGACGGCAGGAGCAGGTGCGGATATGGAAAGTGCGCGGATCCGGCGACACTGAGGTCAATCCCCGCCAGCACCCACAGCATCCAGCAGGGGTTGCGTGTGCGCCGCGCAACGAGCGCCGCACCGACCACAAACGCGATGACACCGACGGCGATACCCGCGAAGTGGAGGACGCGCGTCATCTCGCTCTGCGGGAGCGCGTTGTGGACGTAGATGGTGTAGAAGCCGACGATCGCGAACCAGGTTGCCCCCAGCCCGGATGCGACGACCGTCGGGACAAGCCACAGGAGCGTGACCACGGCGCCGGTGCCGAGGAACCGCACGAGGTCCATCCAGCTCGCGGGACGGGCGATGAGCAGGATAAAAGAGATGGCGGCGATATCCGCGAGCACCGTCTGCTGCATGCCGAGCGCGATCGATGCCATGAACCCGGCCACGTATGGCGCCCATCGGTGGCGTGACGCCCACCACGGCGATGCGATGGTGACGAGCATGAGCATGCCGGCCCAGGTCATCGGGCCGATCAGTGCCCCTTCCGGCAGGAACAGCTCCGAGTCGAAGATCGGGGGCCCGATGATCAACGCAGCAAGGACGCAGGCGATCGCGGCCCGCTGCCGCGAACCCGTCAGCTTCGCGACCCCCCAGCCAATGGCGATCACCGCCGCGATCGCGCTGATGAACGGCGCCAGGTGGATCGCGGCTTCCGAGTACCCGAGGAAGTGGGTGACGATTCCGTAGATCCAGTACTGAATCGGCGGCTTGTTGTCCCACGCGCCCGGTGCCGTGTACAGATCGCCGCCGCCGAAGACGGTGCGTCCGACGTACGCGTACGTGCTCTCGTCGGAATACCAGTGGGGCTCCAGGAAGGCCGGGATGCGGAACGCCACGATCAACGCCACTCCCGCCGCCATCCCGGCAAGCGGGGGCGACGTGGCGGCGTTCTCCCGCACCGAGCCGGGGCGTCTGTCATTGGCGAAAGTCTGCCTTCCCGAATACCCCGTCCGACAGAATGGCGCCCCCGGTAGGAGTCGAACCCACGGCCGTCGAGTTAGAAGCTCGCTGCTCTATCCGCTGAGCTACGGGGGCGCGCGGCGAGTGTACCTGTGGAGATTCGTCCGGATCGCCGACCACCGCACCATATAATCGCCGAGCCTCCACTCCGGAGTCCCATGGTGGCCATAGCTCAGCTGGTTAGAGTGCCAGGTTGTGGCCCTGGAGGTCGCGGGTTCGAATCCCGCTGGCCACCCCAATCCCCGCTACAGTCGCCGCCGATGACATCCGATGAAACGCGGCGACCACGTAGCGCGCAACCGAGCGGTCTGGAATCGATCGGCGGCCGAATATGCCGAACCCGGGCGTCGCGGCTGGGCCGAAGAGCCTTCATGGGGCATCTGGGGCATCCCGGAGAGCGAGGTGCACCTCCTGCCTGAGGTCGACGGCCTCGATGTCATCGAGCTGGGATGCGGTACTGCCTACGTCTCGTCGTGGCTCGCACGCCGCGGCGCGCGACCGGTCGGCATCGACCTCTCAGAGAACCAGCTGGCCACAGCACGAGCGCTCCAGGACGCGCATGACCTCCATTTCCCGCTCATCCAGTGCAGTGCCGAGGCGCTGCCGCTCGCAGACGCGAGCTTCGACCTCGCGATCAGCGAGTACGGCGCCGCGATCTGGTGTGACCCCTACCGCTGGATCCCCGAAGCTGCGCGGCTGCTCCGCCCCGGTGGCCGGCTGATCTCCCTCGGCAACGCCGCACTGCTGGTGCTCACCATGACCGACTCCGACGCCGAGGGACCGGCTGGGACGACCCTGCGGCGCGACTACTTCGGGATGCATCGGTTCGAGTGGGACGACGACGAGAGCGTGGACTTTCATCTCAACCACGGCGACTGGATCCGGCTGCTGCGCGGATCGGGATTCGAGATCGAGGACCTCGTCGAGCTGCGCCCGCCCGCCGAGGCGACCACCCGGTATCCGTTCGTCAGCCTCGAGTGGGCCCGACGCTGGCCGTCCGAGGAGGTCTGGGTGGCCCGCCTCGATAGACTGCCGAATCATGAATGACGATCGCTGGGATGCCGTCGACGCGTACACGACCTCACTGCTGCAGCCTGCTGATCCGGTCCTCGAGCAGGCGATCAAGGACAGCGCGGAGCTGCCCAACATCGCGGTGTCTCCCGCGCAGGGACAGTTCCTGCACGTGCTGGCGCGCGCGATCAAAGCGCGGCGGATCCTCGAGATCGGGACGCTCGGCGGGTACAGCGCGATCTGGATGGGACGCGCGCTGCCCGAGGACGGCCGCCTGATCAGCCTCGAGCTCGATCCGCACCACGCCGAGGTGGCGCGGCGCAACATCTCGCGTGCCGGGCTCGACGGCAAGGTGGAGGTGCGGGTCGGGGCGGCTCTCGACAGCCTCGCCAGGATCAAGGCGGATGGCGGTGAGCCGTTCGATCTCGTCTTCATCGACGCGGACAAGCGCAACACCCCCGAGTACTTCAGCAACGCGGTCGATGTCTCTCATCCCGGCAGCCTCATCGTCGTGGACAACGTGGTGCGTCAAGGGAAGCTCATCGACACGGAGGCCGGTGACGCGGATTCCGAGGGCATGCGCCGCCTCATCGAGCAGATGGGGGCAGACCGTCGCATCGCGCCCGCCGTGATGCAGAACGTTGGCGTCAAGGGCTGGGACGGCATGGCGTTCGCCCTGGTCGTGGGGTCCTAGGCAGGCACCAGCGCGCCGGGCGCACCGAGTGCGGTGGCGGTACGGCGAGCAGCGTCCGTGGCGACGCTGACCGGGACTTCGCCGCCGTGCAGTAGCGCGTGCGCATGCGCCAGCCATGAGGCATCATCGGCCACTTCGGCGACGGCCACGTCGCCACCAAGTCGCGCGAGGTACCGCGACGCGATCCAGCCGAGACGTCCACTGCCGGTGTCCGCCGCGAACTGGTTGGCCTGTTCCGCGAGTCGCGCGCCGATTGCGAGTGTGGCCATGCGCCGGGCAATGCGTCGCAGCGGCAGCTGGCGCGCATCCGGGTCATCGATGGCGTTGAGCGCGCGGAGCTGCAGCGCGACGCCCTGGAGTGCATCGATGAGCGGCCCACCGAGGGGAGCCACTGCGCCACCCGTCGACACGCTCTCGGCGCGTCGCTCGGTGTCACCGAGATAGCCGAAGAGCGCGCCGTGCTCGATCGCCCGTTCGACGTCGAGCGCGATGACGTTGCCGGAACCCTCCCAGATCGCATGCACGTATACATCGCGGAGCAGCCGAGCATCCGGCCAGTCCTCGATGAACCCGTTGCCGCCGCGCACCTCCATGCCCTCGGTGGCGCAGATGCGCGCGCGTTCGGTGCCATGCATCTTGAAGAGCGGCGTCACGAGCCGCAGCGCAGCAGCCGCTTCATCGTCACCTGCGTCGGCGCGATCGGAGAGGTCGGCGGCGCCCATCGCCGCGGTGAGTCCGGCCACGGAATCCACGACAAGCTCAGCCAGGGTGTCGCGCATCAAAGGATGCAGATCGAGACGGCGGCCGAACGTTGAACGGCTGTGGGTGTGAGAAAGCGCCTCGAATGCGCTGCGCCGCATCGCGCCGGCGGTGGCGGTGGCGATACCGATGCGCGTTGCGTTGACCATGTCCATCATCTGCGGCAGGCCGCGGTCGAGCGTGCCGACCTGCCAGGCGAATGCGTCGCGCAGTCCGACCTCGGCCGACGCCATCGCATGGGTGCCGAACTTTTCCTTGAGGCGGTGGATGACGTATGTGTTGCGAGTGCCATCGGCGAGGAAGCGCGGCATCAGGAAGAGACCGAGTCCTCGCGGTCCTGGCGGTGCGCCCACCGGTCGCGCGAGCACCAGGATCAAGTCGCTGTGCGCGCAGCTCGCGAACCACTTCTCACCCGAAAGCCGCCAGGTGCCGTCCCCGGCCGGCGTCGCCATGCTTTCGTTGGCGCCGACATCCGAGCCGCCCGCCTTCTCGGTGAGAAACATCGCGACGGTGAGGTGGTTGCCGGTGTCGTCGATGATGCCGGGGACGAAACGCGCGGCCAGCGCAGGGTCGTTGCGTTCGAGGCAGCGGGCCGCGGCGTCCATCATCCCGATCGGACAGCCGGTGATCGCCTGATCCGACTCGAGGAGGAGATACAGCATCGCTGTCACCAGCGACCGCGGCGCGCGGCCGGGCAAGCCCCGCCAACCCGGCGCATAGCCGGCGCGGACGGCTCCGAACCGGAGCACCGTCGACTCCAACTCCCGGTATGCCGGGTGGAATTCGATCTCGTCGATGCGCTCGCCGCGGCCGTTGTAGGAGCGGAGCACCGGGGGATGGCGATCGGCGGTCCTGGCAAGTGGCTCGATGACCGTCGGCACCAGCGTGCCAAGGTCGCGAAGCGCGCCCTCGACGACCGGCCATGCCGCGTCGCCGACAGTCCGGCGCGTCAGCCATTGCAGATGCTCGTCGGGCAGGTACCAGTCGGCGTCATCGCCGGCCGGGATGTGACGTACCCCGGGATCAGACGGCAGCATCAACCTCACGATACCGCGCGGAGAACGTCACCACAGACCGCGCGCCTCGAGCACCTGCTTGAGCAGCCGCGGACGGTCGGTCATGATCCCGTCGACCCCGAGGTCGAGCAGGTATTCCATCTCCGCCTCGTCGTCGACCGTCCAGACGTGCATCGCAAGCCCGGCTCGGTGCGCGGCATTCACGAAGCGTCTGTCAACGCGGAGCCGGCCCCAGCGCTGCGGCACCTGCAGGCAGTCGGCGTGGAACGTCGGCATCCTGCCGGTTCTCGACGCCGCGTATGCGAGTGCAGAGGCCACCTGGCCCATCGACGAGCAGATCCGTCCTCCGGCCAGCGCCCGGATCCGCGCCACCCTGCGGTCGGAAAAGGATCCGATGCAGACGCGGTTGAGCGCGTTCAAACGCTGCACCAGCGCGATGAGCGGAGCCACGGTGTCGTCGGCCTTGGCGTCGACGTTGACGTAGACGTCGTCCCAGCGCGTGAGCAGTTCCTCGAGTGTCGGAACCACCACCCCGGTTCCCCGAAACGGGAAGGAGAGCCCGGCGTCCGGGCTGAAGCTGTAGCCGGCGTCCGCCTCGCGAACCTCGGCGAGCGACAACTCCCCGATCCGCCCGGCACGATCAGTGAGGCGTTCGAGGCTGCTGTCGTGGAAGGCGAGGAGGACGCCGTCGTTGGTCAGATGGACGTCTGTCTCGAGGTAGCGGTATCCCATCGCGACGGCTGCCTCGAAGGCGGGGAGGGTGTTCTCGGGTGCCTCGCCGCCACCGCCGCGGTGGGCGAAGGCGATCGTGGTCGATCGTTCGAGAAAGGAACGCTGCGCCATGGACGCGGTCAGGGTAGCCGGACGGCGCCCTAACGCACCCAGGTGCCCGCGCCGGAGAGCGCGCTGAAGAGTGGACGAGGAACCCGCCCGTCGGCCACGCACACGGCGCCGACGCCGCGAATCCGCGCCTCCGCGCTGGCGCGCAACTTCACGCGCGCTCTGCCGCCGATGTCGGGGATGAGGTGCTCCGCCTCCCGGGTCGTCAGACGTCCGATCAGGGTCGCCTCGTCAGACGGGTCGCGGAGCAATCCCGGCGTATCGGCGAAGATGATCAGCAGCGTCGCGCCGAGCGCGACAGCGATCTCGGCGGCAAGCCGGTCGCCATCGACGTTGATGGCGGTTCCGTCCTCGGCGGCGATGGGTGGGCAGATCACGGGCGTGACCCCGGCTGCGAGCAGCCGGCCCAGAAGCACTGCGTCCACGGTATCGATGCTTCCGACGTGGTTGTTGTGCAGCACCTTGGTGCGCCCGTTCTCGCGAATGCGCAACGCGGGCCGGCGTGTGCCTCGCACCACTCCGCCGTCCAGACCGCACAGGCCGAAGGCGTTGACGCCGAGCTGGCGAAGGCGCTCGACGATTCGCTTGTTGGCCCTCCCGGCATAGGCCATCAGAAAGTGATCCATGGTTGCGGCGTCGGTGAAGCGACTGATATCGCCGCGCTCCGACTCGACCATGCGCGGTGGACTGCCAAGCCGTGTCGAAAGCTCGTCGAGGTCGCGGCTGGCGCCGTGGACCACGATTGCCTGCTCGGTGGTGACTGCGATGTCCTCGAGGAGGGGATCGAGGTGGCGGACGCTGCCACCGATCTTCACGACGATCATCAGATCGGATACAGGCCGGCTGAATTCGAGCCCGAGCGTCTCGGGGAATCCGTGGCGGATGTTGAATGCCTGCACCGCCTGTCCGGCTGATCCCTTGACGAGATTGTCGAGCGCGGCGGTCACGACGACGCGACGTGAATGCGGATCACGCTCGAAGCCGACATCACAGTAGTTGGTCCCGGTGAGCAGCTTGGGCGACGGCGAGCGATGCAGCCCGGTGTTTGACTTGACGATGCGCACGAACAGCTCCGAGCCGTACCGAGATCGGTAAAGCCGCCAGAGGTCGCGATCGTCGAGGTCGGTGTTGATGAAGGCGTGAGCGGTGACGAGGACCCCGCGGACCGCCTCGACGGCGGTCGCGGAGAACGCAACCGCGTGGCTCGCGGGGCCGAGGCGGAGCTCCTGGACGATTTCCGCGGTGTGGCGGTGGCCGGTCGGCGCGTACGACCGGATCTCGCCGCTTCGATGCGCGTGGTGAGTTGCGTCTCCCGATTGCGAGCCGGCCGCCGATGAGCCGACCTTCGCCTCGACGACCACGGGGATGGCGGGGTCGAGCACACCGGCGCACGCGAGCGGTACGAGCCCGAGGATCGACGCCGTTGCGAGGCAACCACCGGTGGCGATGAGTGATGCGGTGGCGATCTCGGCTCGGTGCAGCTCTGCGAGTCCGTAGACCGCTGAGCTCAGCAGGTCCGGCGCCGGGTGCGTCCAGCCGTACCAGCGCGGATAGTCGCCGGCGTTGCGCAGGCGGAAGTCGGCGCCGAGGTCGATGACCACGGGCGCTGCACCACTGAGCTCGCTGATCATCGCGCTTGAATCGCCGTGGCTCATCGCCGAAAAGACGACATCGGCGTCACCGAGCGTGTTGCGGGAAGAGAAACGCAACTCGCTCCGGCCGCGCAGCGGGGGGTGGACCGCTGCGACCGGCTTGCCGGCGAGACGTTCCGACGTGACCTGGACGACGTCGACCTCGGGATGACCGGTCAGGAGGCGCAGGACCTCGCCGCCGGCGTACCCGGAGCCTCCAACGATCGCTGCCCGGATCATTCCGCGCCCAACGCGGCGGCAAGCACCGCAACCCCGCGCTCCAGTTCCGCGATCGAGACGTGCTCGCGCGGTGTGTGGTCGAGGGTCGAGTTGCCGGGGCCGTAGGCGACGGCCTGACAGCCCCACGCGGGAACCAGCAGGTTGAGGTCGGACGTCCCGGTCTTGAGCTTGAATCGCGGCGTTCCGCCCTGGGCGCGGATCGCGCCGACAAAGCCACGAGACAGAGCACTGCGACGGTCGGTGCGGATACCGGGTTCGCTGCCGAGGACGCTCAGGCTCGCCGTCGGCGCCGACGATCGCGCGAGCGCGACGAGTGCTTCGACGTCGCACCCTGGCGGGGTCCGGACTCCGAGATCCAGGGTAGCCTGGTCGGTCAGACCGTCACTCGAGGAGTCGAAGCGCAGCACGCTCACATCGACACGGTCGAAGACCCCGGCTTCGCCGTTCAGTTCGGCGGCGCGGTCCTGGAGCGCTCGCACGAGATGGAAGCATCGGTCGGGCGCGCTCGGTTCGCGGCCCGCGCCATGTGCATGCGGCTGATCGATGCTCGCACGCAGCCGCAGGCTCCCCTTGTATCCGATGGTCACCGCGTCCCACCCGCTCGGCTCGAGGATGACCAGGGACGACGGCGCCTGCATGTACTCGGCCAGATGGCGCGCACCGCTCGAGGAAGTCTCCTCTTCCACTGCCCCAACGACCACAAACCGTCGCCCGCTCTCACGCGGCTGCCTGCTCGCAGCGGCAATCGCTGTCGCGAGCGGACCCTTCGCGTCCACTGCCCCACGGCCGTGGAGCAGGTCCCCTTCGCGACGAACGTCGATGTGTCCCGGGATCGTGTCCATGTGTCCGACGAGCGCGACCGTCTCCGGCCCGCTGCCCCAGACGGCGACAACGTTCCCCGCCGCATCGACGTCGACATCGAAGCCGGCACGAAGGCACCGGGACACGAGCAGTGACGCCATTGCGTCCTCCTGGCCGCTCGGGCTTGGCACTGACAGCATCGCGGTGAGCAGTTCCGCGACGTCGACGCGCGTATCAGGGACAACACCGGTTCCCATCACCGTGTCAGCCTCCGACCGCGACCGGCGCGCCACGCACGACCCCGCAGACGTGGTCGGCAACCCGGCCGGGAATGTCGACGCCGGTCACGTCGATGGAGTTCTTGAACTCCATGGTCGCGTTGACCTCGCTCACCAGGAGCCGGTCGTGATCCTCGAGCAGGTCGATCGCGAGCACCCCGCCACCGACCGCCGCGGCGGCACGCAGCGACATCTGACGCAGGGTGGCGTCGATGGGGCAGTCGCGCGTGCGGGCGCCGCGAGCGGTGTTGGTGACCCAGTGGTCGGATTCGCGATAGATGGCGCAGATGACGTCGTCGCCGACGACGAATGCGCGGATGTCCCGGCCCGGCTTGTCCACGTGGCGTTGGAGGTAGAAGACCGAATGCTCCGGACCGCCGAGCAGCGCCTTGTGCTCGAAAAGCGCCTCGGCGCTGTCGCGGTCATTGATGCGCGCGAGCAGCCGTCCCCACGAACCGGTGACCGGCTTGAGCACGACCGGGTAGCCGAGGTTTTCGGCGGCCTGGATCGCGGCTTCGGGGCTGAACGCCAGCGCCGTGTCCGGCGTCGGGACACCCGCCGCCTCCAGCGCGGTGGACGTGTCCAGCTTGCTGGCGCACGTCGCCGCGACGTCGTGCGTGTTGACCGTCGGAACGCCCCACGACTCGAGGACGCGGGTGATCGCAAGGCCGCGAGTTTGCGAGATGCTGCGCTCGAGCACGGCATCCCAGCGTCGTATGGGGTGCGCGAGCGTCACGGTCAGCTCGCGATCATCGACGATCTCGACCTCGATGCCTCGATGGACGAGCGCATCGCGGAGCAATTTCTCCTCGACGCGGATCCGCGAGCAGAGCATCCCGACACGCATCGAATCACTCACCCCAGTCGACTTCTTCAGGTGGCGCAAGGACAAAACGCGAGGGATCGACCCCGACGACCTCGAGCTCCGCGTTGCATTCCGGGCAGGTCACGACCTCACCGCGCTCCACCCCGTCTTCGACCGGGACCTGCGCGTCGCACTCAGGACACATAGCGTTGCTCCTCGAGCGCAGCCCAGCCGCCGTGCTTGATCAGCTCGATGAGCGACCCGGCTTCGATGATTCGCAGCGCAACCCCTGATGGCGGTTCGCCCTGCAGGGTCAGCGTGGGCGTCGTGATCACGCCAGTGAGCGCGTCGACTGCGACCTCGTCTCCGTCGTGCAGGATGCGGTGCGCCTCGGCACAGCGGATCACGGGCAGGCCGATATTGACCGCGTTGCGGTAGAAGATGCGGTTGAAACCGGCGGCGATCACCGCAGCGACCTGGTTGCGCTTGATCGAGAGCGGCGCATGCTCGCGCGAGCTGCCGCACCCGAAGTTGCGTCCCGCGACGATGACATCGCCGGGTTGCACCGTCTCGGTGAAGTCCGGCCGAGCCTCGATCAGGCAGGCTCGTCGCAGCGCGTCGGGATCGGTCGTGACGTTGTAGCGCCCCGGCATGATCGCGTCGGTGCTGACCCCATCGCCAAGCAGGAAGACTCGGCCGCTCACGAGACCGGCTCAAGGCTGGCGGGGTCGGTGATCGCGCCCGCCAGAGCGGAAGCGGCGGCAACCGCCGGAGAGGCCAGGTAGATCTGCGCATCCGGGCTGCCCATCCGCCCGGGATAGTTGCGATTGCTCGTCGAGAGCACGCGCTCACCGGGGCCGACCACGCCGTGCTGCCGTCCGAGGCACGGGCCACAACCGGGGTTGACGACCAACGCCCCGGCGCGCGCGAAGATCTCGATGTAGCCGGCGCTGAGCGCATCCAGGTAGACGCCTCGCGACGCAGGGGCGACGATTGTTCGTGTTCGCGGATGCACCGTCCGGCCGGCGAGGATCGAAGCGGCGATGGCGAGATCGCTGAGACGGCCGTTGGTGCAGCTGCCGATGAACACCTCGTCGAGTGGTATTCCCGACACGTCGTCGATGTCATGCACGTTGTCGATGCTCGGATGCACCGCCACCTGGGGACGCAGACGCTCGGCGTCGACCACCAGCGTGCGCAGGTATTCGGGACGGACCGGATGCAGCTCGAACGGGTCGTCACCCGAGTGGGCGAAGGTCACCGCATCGGGCTCAACCAACGCGGTCTTGGCGCCGAAGTCGGTGCTCAGATTGCAGAGTGTCAACCGCTCGTCGACGCTCATTGCGGCCACCGCCTCGCCACCCCATTCCACGGCGCAGTAATCGGCCCCGTCGGCCCCCATCTGCGCGATGACGTGGAGGGCGAGGTCCTTGGCGTACACGCCCGATCGGGAGTGCACCCCGCACCTCGATGCGCACCGTCTCGGGAATCCGGAACCAGGTCTTCCCGGTCGCGAACACCACGCCGATATCCGTCGAGCCGAGACCGGTGCCGAAACAACCGAGACCACCGTATGTCGTGCTGTGCGAGTCGGCGCCCACCACGATGCCGCCCGGGCGCGCGAGACGCCGATCCACCATGACCTGGTGGCAGATGCCCTCGGCGAACAGGTTGGTGATCGTGTGCTCGACGCAGAACTCGCGGATGATCCGATGCAGCTCAGCGGCCGCAACGGTATTGGCCGGCATCACGTGATCGAAGTTGAAGACGATGCGGCTCGCGTCCCAGAGCGGCAGATCGAGGCTGCGGAATGCCTCGATCGCGAGCGGTCCGGTGACGTCGTGGGCCATCGCCACGTCGACCCCGGCGATGACCGTGTCGCCGGCGTAGACGGTATGCCCGAGGCGGCGGCTGAACAGTTCCTCCGTGATCGTTCCCATCTCGTTCCCCTACGCCTGTGCCCAGCTGACGATCAATGCGATCGAGAGTCGCGACGTCGAGCGGCCCGTCGTCGCCACGCCGCTTCACCTCGGCTGTGAGGCTGCGGAGCCCGGCATCGTCGAGACGGACGCCGAGCGCGGATGCGCGACTGCCGATCGCGTGCCGTCCGGCGAGGCGGTGTCCCGCGAGGATGCTGCGTTCGCGCCCGAACTGCGCGGGATCCAGCACCTCGTAGGCGCCGGGATCGAGGAGCACCGCCTTGGTGTGCATCCCCGCCTTGTGGTGGAACGCGTGCGGAGCGGTCACGGCGGCGTTGAACGGGACTGCGATCCCGAGCATGCCGGCAAGCATCGCGTCGAGCTCGGGCAGCATCTCGAGCCGGTAGTGCTCCACCAGCTCGGGCTGGATGGTGACCAGCCGCGCCATCATCGCGGAGAGCGGCACGATGCCATTGCGCTCTCCGATGCCGAGAATGGTGGTGTCGACGTGCGTTGCTCCGGCCTGGAGTGCGGCGAGCGCGTTCGCCACCGCGCACCCGGTGTCGTCGTGAGCGTGGAACTCGATGTCACAGCCGACGTTGCGGCGGACCAGCGACACGAGATCGTGGACCTGCGGCGGGGTCGCCACGCCAACGGTGTCGGCGAGGCCCACGCGATCCACTCCCGCGCGGTCGATGGCGCGATAGATGCGCACCAGGTCGTCCGGATCGGATCGAAACGAGTCCTCGGTGCTGAAACGCGCTTCACGGCCTGCTCCGCGAATCTCGCCGACCACGGCGGTCCCGACGTCGATGATCTCGTCGATGCCCATGCCGTGCGAGACGGGTCGCAGCCGCGATGAGGTTGCGATCAACACGTCGACGCCGTCAACTCCGGTGTCGACTGCGAGGCGCGCGTCGTCGAGGCTGCAGCGAACGTGGGTGAGCAGGCGGAATCTGTGTTCGGTCTGTGCCAGGCGACGCAGATCGGACTCGGATTGCGGCGACGCCACCGGCGATGTGAGCTCCATGTAGTCGACACCGAACCGGTCCAGCGCTGCGGCGATGGCCAGCTTCTGTTCGACCGTGAAGTGGGCGAGCGCGAACTGCTCGCCCTCACGAAGCGTGCTGTCGATGATGCGAAATGAGGTGATGCTCATGAACTTCCGTCTGTGTTGATGGACAAAAAGAAAGAGCCCCTTCGAGGAAGGGGCTCTTCGCGGAATCTGATCCGGTGCTAGATGGCCGCCGTCATTTGATCCGTGCGCAAAGGAACCCACTCCTCGGGAGCGAGACGGCTTTTTTAGCGAGGCGCACGGATGTCTGCACGGCGGGTGCAGCGTAGCAGCGCCCGGTGAGTTGCGTCAACCTCCTATTCTTTCGCCGGTGATGCAGCGCGAAGCCACAACCTCCTGATCGCGCCGTGTCGAGGTTCCTGCGTGCTTCGCTCGGCGCCGATTTCGGCTACATGCCGGGGGAGCAACCCTCGGATGATGGCGGCTGGCTGAAGCTGAACAGCAACGAGTCGCCCTTGCCACCGTCGTCCACGGTTGCCGCGGCGGTGGCCGGTGCGGCTCCTGAGCTGGCGCGCTATCCGAGCCCGGTCGCCGAGCCGTTGCGGAGCGCACTCGCCCGCCTCCATGTCGTCGATCCGGAGCAGGTGTTCGTCGCCAACGGCGCCGACCAGGTGCTGGATTGTTGCTTTCGAGCTTACGCGTCGCCAGGCGACACGGTGGTGCGCACGGAGCCCGGATACTCGCTCATCCCAGTGCTGGGAGCGCTTTTCTCGGTCCACGATGATGCGGTGGCGGTCAAGCCCGACGGTTCGCTCCCGGCGGATTTCGCACTGCGACCTGGGGTCTTGCGAGTCGTCGTCAACCCCAACTCACCGACTGGGCACTGGACTCCACCGGCCACGCTGGAGGCGCGGCTCTGGGAAGCCGGTGGGATTGTCGCCATCGACGAGGCCTACTGCGATTTCGCCCCGGCGTCGTGCATTCCGCTCCTCCCGGCGCATCCGAACTGGCTGGTCATCCGGACGCTTTCGAAGTCGCACGCACTCGCCGGGCTGCGCGTCGGATATGCGCTTGGCGACCCTTCGCTGATCGCCGACCTCAACGCGGTACGGGACTCGTACCCAGTCGACCGGTGCGCGATCGCGGGTGCGATGGCCGCGCTCGAGGATCGCGCGCACCACCGTCTGATCGTGAGCACCGTGCTTCGTGAGCGCGCGCGACTCAGCGATCGTCTCGATGCGCTCGGGTGGCGGGTGGAGCCCTCACATGCGAATTTCGTCTTCGCCTCGCCACCCCCGGGGATCACCGCCATGGCGGTCGCGAGCCGGTTGCGGGACGAGCGGATCCTGGTGCGGCACTTCACCGCTTCTGGTCTCAACGGATTCCTCAGGATCACCGTGGGCGATGAGCGGGCGACCGATCGCCTGCTCGGGGTCATCGCTGCTCTCAACGGGTAAATCCTGAGCGGCACGTAGAATCCCCGCATGACAGGCCTCGACGCGCTGCCTCCCGGCGCATCGGTTCGCGACCGCGCCGATGGGTTCACCGACTACCTTGTCGGGCCGGCCGCACGGCGCAGGCATCTCACCGATCGGTTCATCGAGACCTTCGAGGCCTGGGGATACGGCTTCGTGGTGACGCCGGTCATCGAACCGCTGGACACCATCGCGGCAGGCGTTGGGGGCGCACGGCAATCCGCGCTCTTCCGTTTCATGGACTCGGACGGATCGCTGCTCGCGCTGGTCGGCGAGCGCACCGTGAGCGTGGCCCGCGTTGTCGCCACGCAGTTGCACGAGGGGCCGTTTCCGCTACGCCTCTGCTACGCGGGCTCGGTGCTTCGCAACCAGGCGCTGAACGCCGGGCGCCGGCGCGAGAGCCTGCAGGCGGGGTGCGAGCTGATCGGCGCGGACGGCCTGGCCGCCGACGCCGAGTGCATCGCGCTCGCTGCGGCGGCGCTCGAACGCGGCGGTGTCGAGCACATCCAGGTGGACGTCGGTCACGCGGATTTCATTCCCGGCCTGCTCGACTCGGCGGGACTCGACGCGACCGCCCGCCAGGAGGTCCTGGCCGCGCTCGCACGCCGTGACCTCGTCGCCGTCGAGACCGCGCTGGAAACGACCGATGCTGCGGATGCCGAACGTCGCCTGCTGCTCGCGTTTCCCACACTTCGCGGCGGACGCGAGATCCTCGACACGGCGGCCGGCGGACTCCGCGGCGAACGGCCGCAGCGCGCGCTCCAGGAGCTGGCGCAGCTTTGGGACCTGCTCGACTCGCATGCGATCACCGACCGCGTGCACCTCGACCTCGGCGCGGTCCGCGATTGGGATTACTACACGGGACCGACCTTCGAGGTCTTCAGCGTCGACTCGGGTTTTCCCCTCGGTTCGGGGGGGCGCTACGACGCCTTGCTCTCACGCTTTGGCACGCCGCTTCCCGCAACGGGTTTCGTCCTCCACGTCGACCGGTGCCACGACAGCATCGAGCGGCGAGACGGTGTCCCGGCAACGCCCATCGCGTTGCAGGTCAGCTGGGAGCACGACGCGCACGCGCGCGCGTTGGAGCTGACGCGCGAGCTTCGCCGCCGTGGCGTCGCGTGTGCTTGCGATGTCGTGGCGGGTGGTGATGGTGATGTTCGTGTGAGCGTCGCGGGTGCTCGCTGGTCCCACCTCGGAGACGACGAGCAGGGGAATATCGACGCGGCGGTGGCCGCGCTGGCGTCGCGTGCGGTTATGAATGGGCTCCGAATCGCGCTGCCAGCCGGGACGCTCTTCGAAAGTGCCTGCGGACTGCTGGATGACGCCGGCATCGCGAGCCTTGACCCTGCGCGCTTCGACAGAGAGCTGAGTATTCGCGACGGTGAGAACGTTTTCGTGAAGGTCCGGCCCACCGACGTGCCCGTCTACGTGGAGATGGGCGGATGCGAGTGCGGCATCGTGGGCAAGGACGTGCTCTGGGAGAGCAGTCGTGAGTGCTACGAGCTCGCGGACCTCGGCTTCGGTCAATGCCGGCTGGTGCTCGCCGCTCCTCGCGATTCGGCGCTTGCTTCCGGCGCGTGGCCGCAGTCGCTGCGTGTCGCGACGAAGTATCCGGCGTCGGCACGCCGCTTCTTCGCGGCGCGCTCGCTGAACATCGTTGTGATCCGCCTGCACGGGTCGGTGGAGCTGGCTCCACAGACCGGTCTTGCGGATTGCATCCTCGATATCACGGCGACCGGACGGACGCTCGCGGCGAACAATCTTGTCGAGATCGCGGAGGCGGGTGCGTCCACTGCTCGGCTCATCGTCAACCACGCCGCGCTCAAGACTCGCAACGACCAGGTTGGCGGCATCGCGGTCGCGCTGCGGCGCGTTGCACTGGAACGGCTCACCGCCGGTGCCGCATGACCATTGAACTCGCCCGCCTCGATCCCGCGCAGTTTCGAGCCGTCATCGCCGAGCGCCAGCGCGATGGGTTCTCCGCGGGTGGCATCGACCCGGCAACCGCGACTCGACTGGAGGAACTCTTTCACCGGCCGATTGACGCGAGGGACGCCGTGCGCGAGATCATCGCCGATGTCCGCACCGGTGGTGATGCGGCGCTTCGCGAGTGGACCTACCGGATCGACGGCGTCGATGTCGAGACGACCCGCTCCGACTCCGCGGCGATGGAGTTCGGCATGGGATGGACTCGAACAACCCGTGCGTAACGCGCTGACCGCCGCGGCGCAAAGGCTTCGTGAATTTCATGCGTTCCAGGTGGACATGCTCGACCGCGGTATGGGAGGCGCGTGGCTCCATCCCGAACCGCTGGGACGCGTCGGCTGTTACGTCCCGGGCGGACGCGCGGCGTATCCGAGCACTGTGCTCATGTCCGTGATCCCGGCACAGGTTGCGGGTGTCGAGCACGTGGTGGTTGTGAGCCCGCCCACGTCGTCCGGAGGTGTGCACCCGCTGGTCGCTGCGGCGGCGTACCTCCTCGGTGTCCGCGAGGTTGTCATCGCGGGAGGTGCGCAGGCCATCGCGGCGCTCGCGTTCGGGACCGAGAGCATCGAGCGCGTCGACAAGATCGTGGGTCCTGGCAACGTGTTCGTCACCCTCGCCAAGCACGAGGTGTTCGGCGCAGTCGGGATCGATCAGCTGGCGGGGCCGAGTGAGATCGTCGTCATCGCCACCGCCGGAGCTGACCCAGAGATGGTCGCTGCGGATCTCGTGTCACAGCTCGAGCACGACCCGCTCGCATGGGCTGTGTGCCTCACCGACGACGCCGCACTCGCCGAGTTGATCGCCGCGAGGTTCGCGGATGTGGCCGGAGACGCCGCGCGCCACGAGATCATCGGCATGGCCGCGGGAAAGCACGCCGCCGTTGTGCTCTGCGCATCGCCTGGCGATATGACAATGCTCGCAGCCGCGTTCGCCCCCGAGCACCTCTCGCTTCAGGGGGGTGCCGCCGAGGCGCTGCGCGACTCGGTTGGCCGTGCCGGCGCGGTGTTCGTCGGATCGATGTCCCCGGTGAGCATCGGTGACTACGTCGCCGGACCCAACCACACCCTGCCGACTCAGGGCGCCGCTCGCTACCGCGGGCCGCTCGCGGTCATGGACTTCGTCCGCTGGCCGAGCTTCGTGCAGCTGTCCGATGCCGAGTTCGACCTGCTTGCACCGGTGGCCATCAGTCTCGCGGAGGCGGAGGGCCTCGCCGCGCACGAAGGAGCGATCCGCACCCGGCTGCGTGTCCGGCAAAGCTCATGACGGCGGCAGCACGCACGGCGACCACCCGGCGGAACACGCGTGAAACCCAGATCAGCGCCACCGTCATCGTCGACGGCACCGGGACGGCGGCGATCACCCTCCCGCTGCCGTTCTTCAAACACATGATCGAGGCATTCGCCAAGTACAGCGGGATGAATGTCACGCTCGAGGGCGCTGGAGACATCGATGTCGATGCCCACCACCTCGTCGAGGATGTGGAACTCGTCCTCGGCGCAACCGTCAGCGAGGCGCTTGGTGATCGCAACGGCATCCGGCGCTTCGGCGAGGCGCACGCGCCGCTTGATGAATCCCTGGTGCGGTGTGTCGTCGACTACGGCCGCCGCCCGCACGTCGTGTATGCGATGGATCAATTGCACGGGCGCATCAATGATTTCGACGTCGAGGTCATCGCGGAGTTCGTCAAGGGCTACGCGCAGGCGGCCGGCGCGACCATCCACGTCGACTGCCTTCGCGGCGAAAACCTCCACCACATCGCGGAGGCGGCATTCAAGGCGCTCGGCCTCGCAACGCGGGAAGCATTGCGCGTCGTCGGTGGGGGCATCCCGTCGACGAAAGGAACGCTGTGAGCGCCCGGGTCGGAGTTTGCGACTACGGGGTCGGCAATCTGCGCAGCGTCGAGCGGGCACTTCGAGTCGCGGGTGCCGATCCCGTGATCAGCGCTGACCCTTCGGTAATCGTGGCGTGCGATGGCGTCGTCCTTCCTGGCGTCGGCGCGTTCTCGGTTGCCGCGCGCGCATTGCGCGACACCGGCCTCGGCGAAGCGGTGCGAGACATTGCACACCAAGAACGCCCGGTGCTGGGCATCTGCCTTGGGTATCAACTGCTCTTCGAGAGCAGCGAGGAGGGGCACGGCGGGGATGGCCTGGGGTTGCTGCGCGGCCAGGTCGTGAAGGTCACAGCGGCACCGGGGCTCAAGGTCCCGCACATGGGCTGGAACACCATCGCGACTCTCCGTCCTTCGGCCCTGCTCGAGGGCATCGCGTCTGGCGAATACATGTATTTCGTGCACTCGTACGTGGCGATTCCGGAACCGGACGATACCGTGGCGGTCACCGAATATGGCGCTGTGCTGGCCGCTGCGGTCGAGCACGGCGGGGTGATGGGCACGCAGTTCCACCCGGAGAAGAGTGGCGTCACGGGATTGCGTGCCTACGCGAACTTCGTCGCCCTGTGCACTGCCCGCGTGCCGGCTGGATGACCGATGGATGTGATACCCGCCGTCGATGTCCAAGGCGGCCGGTGCGTACGTCTCCGGCGGGGTGAACACACGCAATCGACCGTCTATGCCGATGACCCATTGATTGCGGCGCAACGGTTCATCGATGCAGGGGCGACGCGGCTGCACGTGGTCGACCTCGACGCGGCCCGCGGCTTCCCGGCGCCTGAGAGCGTCGCCGCGGTGGCGCGCATGGTCGCAGCCTGCGTGGCGGCGGGCTGCGCCGTGCAGGTGGGCGGCGGTATTCGCAGCGTCGATACTGCAAAGCAGTGGTTCGACACCGGCGTCTCGCTGGTGATCCTGGGCAGCGTCGCGGCGCGCACCCCGGCGCTCGCTTACGCCATCTGCGTCGCGGTGGGAGGACGCGTGCTCCTCGGTCTTGACGTTCGCGCCGGCGTCGCTCGAGTCGAGGGCTGGACCGAGGACGGCTCGTCGGCGGCGGAGCTGCTCCGTGCGTGGCGCCAGTGGCCGGCCGCCGGTGTGGTCTATACCGACACGTCGCGAGACGGGTTGCTCGCCGGCCCCGATCTTGACGGTGTGCGGACGTGTCGCGAGCTGTACGGCGGGCCGGTGATCGCATCAGGCGGGGTCGGCAGCATCGACGACATCACCGCATGCGCCGACGCGGGGGCAGCCGGCGTCGTGGTGGGCAAGGCGCTCTACGAAGGTCGCGTCGACCTCGGTGAGGCTCTGCAGGCCGCGAAGGCGCGGTCATGACGCTGGCCAAACGCGTGATCCCGTGCCTGGACGTCATCGCCGGCAGGGTGATGAAAGGAGTGGCCTTCGTCGACCTGCGCGATGCCGGCGACCCGGCGGAGCTTGCGGCCCGATATGACCAGGACAAGGCTGACGAAATCGTGTTCCTGGACATCACGGCGTCAAGCGACGGTCGCGCGATCCTCCTCGACGCGGTGGAACGCACCGCCGACCGCGTGTTCATCCCGCTCACCGTCGGCGGGGGCATCCGCACCATCGCCGACATCGATGTGCTCCTGCGTGCCGGCGCTGACAAGGTATCGATCAACACCGCGGCGCTCGACGATCCGACGTTGATCGCCCGGGCAGCAGATCGATTCGGCAGACAGTGCGTGGTCATTGCAGTCGACGCGCGCCGCGCGAGAGGTGGACACGAGGTGTACTCACATGGTGGCCGCCGAGCAACGGGGCGGGCTGCAGTCGAATGGGCTCGGGAAGCGGCAGAGCGTGGCGCGGGCGAGATCCTGCTCACCTCGATGGACCAGGATGGAACCGGGAACGGATACGACCTCGACCTCACCGCGTCGGTGGTCACAGCTGTCGATGTGCCGGTGATCGCGAGTGGGGGAGCGGGGAGCCCCGAGCACCTCCGAAGCGCCCTCATCGATGCGAATGCCTCCGCTGCCCTGGCCGCGTCCATCTTTCATTTCGATGCGCATCCCGTCGCGGAGACCAAGCGGTACCTGCGTGATCACGGCGTCGAGGTACGACTGTGAGTGACGTTGCACCGCGGTTTGGCGAGGATGGCCTGGTGACCGCGGTGGTCCAGGATGCGGATACGGCCGAAGTGTTGATGGTCGCGCACATGAATCGCGCGGCGTGGGATGCGACGCTGCGCACGCGCCGCGCAACGTTTTTCAGCCGCTCCAGGCAGCGACTCTGGGAAAAGGGCGAGACCAGCGGGAATACGATGCATTTGCGAACGATTCGCATCGACTGCGATGGTGATGCAGTCTTGTTGCAGGTGCACGCAGATGGTCCCGCGTGCCACACGGGAGCACGCACTTGCTTCTTCACGGAGCCCGAGGATGTCTCCAAGCCGGGAACGTGAATACGAAAGTTGACTAGAGCAGTGGGGATTCCGTAGGATGTGCGGCGATGAACGGCGCGGATCGTCCTACGCTCACCAGACGCTTCTGGCTCGATTGGGGACGTATCCGCTCGGGCATCGCACGCTGTAGCGGCTAGTTCTTCGCGCTGAGGCGCTCGTGCCTCGCCGATGCGTCGCGGCACCGATGCCGCACCGACACAACTGCAAATCATCCACGCGCGGTCAAGCGCGCGTGCTCAAGGTCAAGAACCAGAGATATGCCCGGCACACCACGCCGTTGCCGACCTCCCGAAGTGTGGGAGTCCGTCTGATCATGTGCACGACGTGCGGTTGCACCCCCGAACTCGCGCAGATGTCCGGCGCGGAGCAGGTCAAGGCGCGCAGCAATCGCCTGCGTGGCACGCTCAGCACCGAGTTGCTCGAGGACACGCCTGTCTTCAGCGATGACGCCGAGGTGATCCTCAAGTTCCACGGCGTGTATCAGCAGGATGACCGTGACCTGCGCAAGGAGGCCCGTAAGCTCGGCCTCGACAAGCACCACATGATGATGATCCGCACTCGGATCCCAGGCGGGATCGTCACGCCCGATGCGTACCTTGCCCACGATCGCATTGCCGGCATCTGGGGCAACGGCACGCTGCGCATCACGACCCGCCAGGACCTGCAGTTGCACGGTGTTCTCAAGGGCGACCTCAAGCAAGCGATTCGCGCCATCAACGACTCACTGCTCACCACGCTCGGAGGATGCGGTGACCAGGAGCGCAACGTGATGTGCTGCCCCGCACCCTGGCACGACCGTCTCCACGGCGAGATCAACCAGACGCTGGCCGCGCTCGTCACCGGGCTCACCCCGACCACGCGCGCGTACAGCGAGATCTGGCTCGATGGAGAACTCGCGGCGTCGAATCAGCCCGACCCTCCCGACACGCTCTACGGCGATCAGTACCTGCCCCGCAAGTTCAAGACAGCGATCGCGATCGCGGGTGACAACTGCGTTGACATTTATGCGAACGACCTCGGACTGGTTGCCCATGCGAGCCGCGACGGCGGCCTTGCCGGATTCGATCTCCTGGTGGGTGGCGGTCTCGGGCGCACGGCGAACAAGCCGAACACGTGGCCCGCAGTCGCCGTACCGCTCGCGTACGTGCAACCACAGCACGCCGTCGAGGCGGCCCGCGCGGTGGTCGCCGTACAGCGCGACTACGGGGATCGCAGCGATCGACGTCACGCGCGCCTCAAGTACCTCATCGCCGACCGTGGCATCGACTGGTTCCGCGCCGAGGTTGCGTCGAGGTTGACGTTCGAGCTCGAGCCGTCGCGACGCCTGCAGTGGACGTCCGCTGAGGATCACCTCGGATGGCACGAGCAGGGAGACGGCCGCTCCTGCTATGGGCTCTTCGTCGAGAACGGGCGCATCCACGACACCGAGACGAGCGGACTGCGCAGTGCGCTCCGCGAAGTGGTGGAAACGCTGCGCCCCGAGCTTCGCCTGACACCACAGCAGAACATCCTGTTCACCAACCTCGGCCACGAGCAGCGCAGCGTCCTCACGGCGATCCTCGATCGTTGGGCCGTGACGCGGACGGAATCGCTCCCCAACGCGATCAGACATTCGATGGCGTGCCCGGCTTATCCCACGTGCGGGCTCGCGGTCGCGGAGTTGGAACGAGCGATGCCGGCACTGATCCGCGAGATCGCACTGGTGCAACAGGGTGCGGGCGTCGAGGACTCGCGGATCAGCTATCGCATGACCGGCTGCCCGAACGGTTGCACGCGGCCCTACCTTGGGGACGTCGGGTTCGTCGGCACCACGCTCGGCAAGTACGACGTGTTCCTCGGCGGCGACTTCGAGGGAACTCGTCTCAGCGAGCTCTACGCACACAACGTCAAGCTCGAGGAGATCCCGCACCTGCTGCGCGGCCCGCTCTTCGACTACGCGCGCAACCGGGCACCCGGCGAGGGATTTGGCGACTGGTGCCGGCGCCAGGGCATCGCAGAGCTTGCGGAACGTCATGCGTTGGTGGAGGTGCCCGCGTGAACGCGACAGATCTGCAGAACGCGACCGCTGGGGACATCCTGGCGTGGACCTACCGGCGCTTCGGCCGCGTCGCCCTGGTCGCGAGCTTCCAGGCCGAATCCATGGTGCTGATCGATCTGGCCTGCAAGATCGTTCCCGCGCCCGAGGTGCTCACGCTCGACACGGGACGGCTCCACGAGGAGACTCACGAGTACATCGAGTACGTCCGCGCGCAATTCCCGATACGGCTGCGCATTCTCGCCCCGGAGGCGAGCGAGCTGGAGTCGATGACGGCCGAGCACGGCGACATGCTGTTCCGCAGGTCGGTGCCGCTGCGCAACCAGTGCTGCGCGGTTCGCAAGGTGAACCCGCTCGCCCGGGCACTGCGCGACTACGACGCGTGGATCACCGGGCTTCGTCGCGACCAGACGCCCACACGCGCCGCCACGCCGGTCGTCGCCAGCGATCCCGGGCACGACGGGATGACCAAGGTCGTACCGCTGGCAAGCTGGACCCGTGATCAGGTGTGGGATTACCTCCGCGACCACGACATCCGCCAGCACCCGCTCTATGACCGCGGATTCATGTCGATCGGCTGCGCGCCGTGCACGCGTGCAACCCAGCCTGGCGAACAGGAACGCGCCGGACGCTGGTGGTGGGAGAGCGATACCCACAAGGAGTGCCTGCTCCATCCGCCCATCGAGATCCCCGGAATCCCTGAGCGGCGGGCCGTTCCCGCGCGAGGCGCTGTGTGAATGCGACGCCCTATTACCCGGTTTTTCTTGATCTTCATGAGCGCCGTTGCGTCGTGCTCGGCGACACCGCGCTCGCAGAGGAGAAGGCGGTAGGGCTTCGGGCCACCGGAGCGACGGTCGTGCATCTTCGCCGGCCCTTCATGCAAGGTGACTTCGCAGGCGCGTACCTCGCGATCGATGCGAGTGACGACCCGGAAGGTCAACGTGCAGCGCGGGTCGAGGCGGACCGCGAACGCGTCCTGCTCAACGTCGCCGACGTCACCCATCAGTGCGACTGGATCGCCCCCGCGTTAGTGAGGCGCGGTCCGCTCCAGATCGCGATCTCCACATCCGGCGAGAGCCCCTTTCTTGCGCGAGCCCTCCGTGAGCGCATCGAGACGATGGTCGGCGAGGAGTGGGGCCCCTTCACGGGCCTGATCGGACGGATGCGCCGCCGCCTGCGCCGCGAAGGGGTCTCGAGCGATGCCCAGCAACGCGCCTACCGGCAGTTGCTTCGTTCGGAAGCGATCCACCTGCTTCGCGACGGCGATGCGAGCGGCGCTGCAGCCGTTGCACTGACTGTGGAGCAGAGGGCGCACGGCACCGACCCAACGCCGATGGGGGAGGTCATCCTCGCCGGCGCTGGTCCCGGGGACCCGGACCTGGTCACCCTCGGCACGCGGGCAGTGCTCGCCGATGCCGACGTCGTGTTCCATGACGCGCTCGTCGGCGCCGGGGTGTTGCGCCTGTGCAATCCACGGGCGCGCCTCATCGACGCCGGCAAGCGTTCGGGGCGCCGTTCGGCGTCGCAGGCTGACACCAACGAAGCGATGATCGCCGCCGCACGCGGTGGCGACCTGGTGGTGCGCCTGAAGGGAGGCGACCCCTTCCTCTTCGGTCGCGGTGGTGAGGAGGTCGAAGCGCTGCTGCGTGCGGGTGTGCCGGTCCGGGTGATCCCAGGGGTCAGCGCGGCGCTGGCGGCCCCGGCGGCTGCGGGGATAGCGGTGACCCACCGAGGCGTCGCGGCGTCGGTTGCGTTCGTGACCGGGCACCGGGCTGGGGGCGAGCTCGCCGCGCTGGAAGACCTGGCAACAAGCGTCGACACCCTGGTCGTGCTGATGCCCGCAGAGCTCGATGCGATCGCCGGGCGCCTCGCCGCCGTGCTCGGGTACGACCGACCCGCCGCGATTGTGTCGAAGGCCACCACCCCGGAGCAGCAGGTTATTCGCGCTCCGATTGGTCGCATCGCGGCAGCCGCGCGCGCCGCTCACGTTCAGCCGCCCTCAACGCTCGTGGTCGGCGACGTTGTCGGCCTGGCTTCAGGGGCAGGGAGCCTGGACTTCACCGGCCAACCGGCAGGTGCCGGAGCGTTCGCCACGTCGCGCTGATCACGCTCGCACGGGCACGAGGTCGCGTCCGCGAGCCGCGACGCTAGGATGGCCCTAGCTTGTCCACCCAGGTCACCAAGGTTTCGCCCGCGTCGCTCGTGTCCGTCCCTCACAGCGGACCCGGGCCTATCGAGCGCATCCTCAACTCCCTTCCGTGGTGGGCGCTGCCGGCGACGGTCGTCACCGTGCTCGGCCTCTTCAGTCTCTACTCGATCTGGACCGCGTTCCTCACAGGTGGGATCAACCAGAGCGGCCCATATCTTTCGCCGTTCTACTCGCCGACCATCTGGAAGACCGGCCCGGTCAGCCCGGCACTCTGGGTGCTCGGCTCGCCATTACTGTTTCGCGCCACCTGCTACTACTACCGCAAGGCGTACTACCGCTCCTTCTTCTGGGATCCGCCGGCCTGCGCCGTCGGTGAGCTTCGCCACCGCAAGTACCGCGGTGAGACGCAATTCCCGCTCTTCCTCAACAACCTGCACCGATTCCTCTTCTACCTGGTGCTCATCGTCACGGGATTCCTCTGGTACGACGTGTACCTCGCCTTCTGGGCGCCCAACGGCCACGTGCAGATCGGTCTCGGCACCGGGATCATGCTCGTCAACGTCATCCTGCTCAGCGGGTACACGTTCGGGTGCCACTCCTGGCGCCACCTGGTGGGAGGCGGCCTCGACTGCTACTCCAAGTCAGCGGTTGGCCAGGCGCGCTACCGCGCATGGAAGTGGGTGACCGTGCTCAACCAGCGTCACCCGGTCTGGGCGTGGTGCAGCATGTTCAGCGTGGTCATCACCGACGTGTACATCCACCTCCTGCGCGCCGGGATCATCGTCGATCCGCACATCGTCTTCTGAGATGGCAGCAACCCGCGAGCCATACGACACCATCGAATGCGACGTCCTGGTTGTCGGCGCCGGCGGTGCGGGCATGCGTGCCGCCATCGCCGCGTCCGACGCCGGCTGCAGCGTCACCGTGGTGAGCAAATCGCTGCTTGGAAAAGCCCACACCGTCATGGCCGAGGGCGGCATCGCCGCGGGCATCGGCAACGTCGATCCCGAGGACAGCTGGGAGGTCCATTTCGCGGACACCATGCTCGGTGGTCAGCTGCTCAACAACTGGCGGATGGTGGAGCTCTACGCGCACGAAGTGATCGACCGTGTCCTCGAGCTCGAACGCTGGGGCGGGATCTTCGACCGCACCGCCGACGGTCTCATCATGCAGCGGGCGTTCGGAGCGCATTCGTGGAAGCGCCTCGCGCACGTCGGTGATCGCACCGGCCTCGAGCTCATCCGCACCTGCCAGGACAAGATGGTCCACACCGAAGCCGTCGACGTGCGCATGGAGTACACGCTCACCGCGCTGCTCAAGTCCGGCGACAGGGTCTGCGGCGCGTTCGGGTACAACCGCAACACCGGAGCGTTCGTCGCCTTCAAGGCAGGAGCCGTGGTGCTCGCGAGCGGGGGATGGGGGAGGATGTATCGCTACACCTCCAACTCCTGGGAGTGCTCCGGCGATGGCGCCGCCATGGCGTACCAGGCGGGAGCCGACCTGCTCGACATGGAGTTCGTGCAGTTCCATCCGACGGGCATGATCTGGCCGCCCGGGGCTCGCGGCATCCTGGTCACCGAGGCGGTGCGCGGCGAGGGCGGCTTGCTCTTCAACGCGGAGGGCACTCGCTTCATGCTCGATTACGACCCGGTCAAGAAGGAGCTGTCGTCGCGCGACGTGGTTGCGCGGTCGATCTACAAGGAGGTGCAGGCCGGTCGGGGCACGCCGCACGGCGGCGCATATCTCGATGTCCGCCACCTCGGCGCGGACTACGTGAAACGCAAGCTGCCGTCGATGTACGAGCAGTTCCATGCGCTTGCGTCCATCGACATCACGCAGCAGCCGATGGAGGTCGGTCCGACCATCCACTACACGATGGGTGGCGTCCGCGTCGAACCGGAGACCGCGGCAACAACGGTGCCGGGCCTGTATGCCGCCGGTGAGGTTGCCGGTGGCCTGCACGGAGCGAACCGCCTCGGCGGCAACTCGCTCGGCGACATCCTCGTCTTCGGCCGGCGCGCCGGCGAATCCGCGGCGGAGTTCGCGAAAACCTCCGGCACCGTGCGAGTCATCGACAACTCGCAAATCGCCGCGGAACAAGCCGACCTGCTTCAGCCGCTGGGTGGCGACTCCAACGGTGCGGCGCCGAGCGAGAACCCGTACAAGCTGCACGAGGACCTGCAACTGGCGATGCAGGATGACGCCGGGATCGGGCGGAGCGAGGAATCCCTGCAACGGGCGCTCGCGGCAATCCTCGCGCTGCGCGAGCGGAGCACGCACATCCGCGTGTCAGGTGGGCGCACCCTCAACCCCGGCTGGCAGACGGTTCGCGATGTCACCAACATGCTGGTGCTCTCGGAGGCCATCGTCCGCGGCGCGATCGAGCGGCGAGAGAGCCGGGGTTCGCAGTGGCGTTTCGACCACCTCGACCAGGAGGTCGAGTTCGGCAAGATCAATTTCGTGACCCGGCGCGGTGATGACGGCATGCAGGTGGTGAGTGTCCCGTTGGACCCGTTGCCGGATCGCCTTCGCCCGCTCCTCGAGCGCAGCCGTTTCTACGATCCGGCCAAGCTTCCCAAGGGGTACCTGACCGAGACGGCGCCTGTTGCCCGCACCACGAGGAAGAAGAAGTAATGGCAGTCCTGGACCAGCCCGCGGCCTCCGTCGATGCCCCGGCCGAGAACGCGCTCACCGCCAGTGGGCTGACCGGTGAGACGCTGACGCTGCGAATCCTCAAGGGCGTGCCCGGCGGCGAGATGGCCGAGGTCGCGTACCAGGTCCCGGTGGTCACGGGCATGGTGATCCTCGACGCGGTGCATTACGTGCAGCACAACCTCGACACCGACCTCGCGTGCCGGTGGAACTGCAAGGCGGCCAAATGCGGGTCGTGCAGCGCGGAGGTCAACGGCCACCCGGTACTGATGTGCAAGACGCGCGTCGACGACCTGCCGCCGGGGCCGGTGACCGTGCATCCGCTGAAGTCGTTCCCGCTCATCAAGGACCTCGTCACCGACGTCTCGCGCAACTACGAGGTGAATCGCGAGATCCCGCCGTTCACCGCCGCGCCTGACGACGGTACCCCCTGGCGCATCCCGCAGGAGGACATCGACCGAATCTACGAGTTCCGCAAGTGCATCGAGTGCTTCCTCTGCCAGGACGTCTGCCACATCATCAGGAGCCACGACCTCTCCGATCGCTTCTACGGACCGCGGTTCTTCGTGCGCGTCGCGTCACTCGAGATGCATCCCAAGGACGTGCTGGACCGACGCGAGCAGACTCGCGAGCAGGGCGGACTCGGCTACTGCAACATCACCAAGTGCTGCACCGAGGTGTGCCCGGAGCACATCCACATCACCGATAACGCGATCATCCCCCTCAAGGAGCGCGTTGCGGACGTGCACTGGGATCCCGTGCGCTTTGTCGGGCGAAAGCTCTTCGGTCGCAAGGAAGATTGATCGGCGTCATCGTCGTGAGCGCGGTCCTTGTGGTGATGATCGCCGTCTTCGCGTGGTTCTACTTCTACTCGAGGACGCCGGCATGGGGTCAGTCCGACACGCGCAAGGCGTTGCTCAACATGATGGTGGTCGTGGGACCGATCTTCGGTAGTCACTACCGTCGAGAGCCGCCGGAGATTCCGAGCGTCTCGGCGCCGGCCGCCGACGACGAGGACGAACCGCCCGCCCGGATCAGCCCGCCCGGGCCGGACGAGTAGGATCACGTCGTATGGGGAGGACGATCACCGCATGCGTCTTCGACATGGACGGAGTCCTGATCGATACGGAGCCGGTATGGCGTGAGACCGAGCACGACGTGTTCGCGCGGGTCGGCGTCGAGCTGACCGACGCGCAGCTGCGCGAAACCTGGGGCATGCGCATCGAGGAGGTCGTCGACTACCGCTATCGGGTGCGGCCGTGGAACGGAGTCCGGCCACGTGCCGTGGAGCGCGAGATCATCCGCGAGATGGTCGAGCACGTGCGTGCGCACGGTGAACCGATGCCCGGCGCAATCGAGGCCATCCACACCGCACGCGACGCCGGGCTGCGCGTGGCAATCGCATCGTCGTCGAGTTCGAGAGCTGATCGATGCAGTGGTCGAACGCCTGTGCATCGGTGAGCTCGTCGATGCGGTGTGCACCGCGGACGACGAGGAGCGGGGCAAACCTGATCCCGGTGTCTATATCAGTGCAGCGCGAGCGCTGGACGTGATGCCGTCGTCGTGCGTCGCGATCGAGGATTCACCGGTCGGTGTGACTGCGGCTATCGCCGCGGGGATGCGGTGTATCGGGCTGCGCTCGGACGGAGCGCTGGCAGGCGACATCGGCCATGCGCATGTGGTCATCGACTCGCTCGTCGAGATCACCCCGGAGCTGCTGCTCAGCCGATCCTGATCCCCGCGGTGAGCGAGCCGAGGCTCGGGTCGATCTCCTCGCGGCGCGCATCCATGACCTCGACAACCTGGTGGACGGCCTCTGCGCTCCGGTGGAGCGCAGCGCGCTCGTCGTCAGTGAGCGCAACGTCGATCACCTCGATGAGGCCGCCCTCGCCGAGCCTGCATGGAACGCCGGTGAACAGTCCGTTGATGCCGTACTCACCCTCGAGGTGGACCGTGCAGGGCAGCACCTGACGGGTGTCGAGCACGATCGCATCGATCATCTGCGCCACTGCGGCACTCGGGGCGTAGTAGGCGCTGCCGGTCTTGAGCAGGTTCACGATCTCGGCGCCGCCGTCACGAGCGCGCTGCACGATGGTCTCGAGGCGCTCGGCGGGGATGAGATCCGCGGCGGGGATCCCCGCCACGGTGGTGAGCCTGGTGAGCGGGACCATGGTGTCGCCGTGACCACCGAGCACATATGCCTGAACGTCGTGCACCGACGCATCGAGCTCCTGCGCGATGAAGGTGCGATACCGGGCGGTATCGAGGACGCCCGCCATGCCGATCACCCGTGCGCGTGGAAAGCGCGACACCGCCATCGTCAGCTGCGTCATGCCGTCCACCGGGTTGGCGACCACGATGAGGATGCAATCCGGGGACTGCTCGACGACCTGGCGGACGACGCCGGAGACGATCTTCGCGTTGGTCATCACCAGGTCGTCCCGTGACATCCCAGGTTTGCGGGGGATGCCACTGGTGATCACGACGATCTTCGAGCCCGCGGTCTCCTCGTAGCCGTTGGTGCCGGTGACCTGCGAGTCGTACCCCACGATCGGGCCCGATTCCAGCATGTCGAGGGCCTTGCCCTGAGGGAGACCTTCGACGATATCGACGAGCACTACATCGGCGTAGTCGCGCTCCGCCACGCGCTGGGCCAGCGTGGCGCCCACATTGCCGGCGCCGACGACTGTGATCTTGCTGCGCACGGCGCTCGATTCTACGCAGCGTTTGTGGTCGCCCGGGCTAGCGCTCGCTCAAAGGCGGGTCCTGTCATCGCGGGGACCCCTTGCCGTCGCGCTTTTGTGCGCGCCGGCGCTGCCCCCCGCGATGCCACCCGCCACTCGGTAGTGGGCTCCGGGCCGGCGGGCTGCGTAGGATTCGGCTTGCTGTGCAGTCTCACCATCGGCCCCTGCTGAATCTGGAGCGGACGCCTGTCTGTTGCTTTGGCGGGGTTGCGATTTGGGCGGGTGTAGGGGCGCTCGCGACAGCGCGCTGCGGTTGGGCTGGCTCGGGTGGTGAGTCCGGTGTCGCGTGCGAAAGGTCCGTCCAAGACGGTTGCGAAGCCGAAGGGAGGCGGCGGTTGCCGGCCGGGGCGAGGGAGCGGGCGCCGATTGTTGTTGAGCGGCTGAAGGTTGAGTATCCGGAGGCGCATACCGAACTGGAGTTTGGGAATCCTTGGCAGTTGCTGGTTTCGGTGATCCTCAGTGCCCAGACAACGGATGTGAATGTCAACTCGGTCACGCCGGCGTTGTTTGCGCGGTATCCGACGGTTGCGGATCTTGCGGCGGCGGACGAGGGGGATGTGGAGACGATCATTCACAAGACGGGATTCTTTCGCTCGAAGGCGCGGGCGATTCGCGAGATGAGCCAGGACGTCGTGCTGCTCCATGGCGGTGAGGTGCCGTCGCGGATGGAGGAGCTGGTGAAGCTGCGCGGTGTTGGACGGAAGACAGCCAACGTGGTGCTGGGGGTCGCATTCGGGGAGCCGGGATTTGCGGTGGACACGCACGTCACGCGGCTCACGAGGCTGCTTCGCCTCACCAGCGCCACCGACCCGGTGAAGATCGAGGAGGACGTGTGCAGCATCGTGCCGCCGAGCGAGTGGACGGGGCTGAGCCTCCGGCTGATTCTCCACGGCAGGCGGGTCTGCATCGCCAACAAACCCCGCTGCCCCGCATGCGTGCTCGCGGATATCTGTCCGTCGGCCTATCTCGGTCTCGGCGGGCCTCGCCCTGCCCCACGACATCGGGTGGTGAAGGCTCGCTAGAACTCTGCTGGGATGCTCAGGGGTTGGATTGTCAATCGATTGCTACACGGGGAAGCCGCCACACCCCCGCAGCCGGGTACGATGCTGGCATCGCAGTGATTCAGACGAGGGCCCGTAGCCAGCACCAGGCACCCCTCACGACCGCTTTCCCGGCCATCGTCCGTCCAGTCGGAGCTCCTCGGGCGACGACGCCGGCGCCGGTCCCGGAACCGTCGCACCATCACCTTCCCGCGTGGGTGAAGCGAGCCTACGCGCAGGCACGCCCGATCCTCGCCGATCTGCTCGGCAGTCTCGAGGGCGAGCCGCGCGAGGAGTTGCAGCGATCGGTCGACGACATCACCGCGCGTATCAACACCGGCAAGTTCAGCCAGGCGTTCCAGTACCCGCAGTTGATCGCCACTGGAATGGAGCTGTATCAGCAGCAGCGTTCGGCCAATGCGGAACGTGCTCGCGCCGCACATGCGCTCGATCTGCTGCGCCGTCGCGGCAGCGACATGCTTCGCGACGCCGGCCCGCAGCTCCCGCCGGACGTGACGTCGCGGCTGGGCAGGGCGTTGCGCGCCGCCACCACGGCTGAGGAGGTCACCGGGGTCGAGACCGAGGTGCGTCAGGCCGTGGAGTCCGCCCGATCCGTCCAGGATCGCAAGCGCGAGCGTGAGATCACCAAGACACGGACCAAGATCCAGCGGGCTGCGCCACGTGCACAAGCCCGGCCCGTTGAGACCACCGAGACCTGGCAGGACGTCCTTCGCCGGCTGCAGGAGCAGATGGCGCAAGAGGCGGGAGCGTGACCTCGGTCCCTCTGGCGGCCTCTCTCGATCCTGACAGCCTCGCACTCGAAGCGAGCGATCCGGAGGTGCGATCGGTGATGCGCAACGAGGTGGTCTTCTGCCTCCCGAGCACACCGGCCGATGCCATCGCCAAGCTGCTCGCGGACAACATCCTCAGCGAGATCGTCGTGCTCGTCGACCGGCGGCCGGTCGGCTTCGTCAACAAAGAAGACGTCATCGACCATCTGATCGCCGGGGACATCGTGGTGTCCGGCAGCGATTTCGCGGTGCGTCCACCGTCGACGAGCGTGCAGGCCCGCAACATGCTCCACCAGTCACCACTGCTCGTCGACGAGCATCAGCGACTGAGCGAGGTCGTCGCCCTGATGGCGAACCAGGAACGCCGGCTCGCGGTCGTCACGCACGAGGACGAAACCGTGGTCGGCATGGTCACTCCCCGCGAGCTCGCCGACTTCGCGCTGGCACGGCGTCGGTCTCCCAATGCCTGAGCTGGAGAGCATCGCCTCGCCACTCGGGGCGGAGTGCGATCCCGAGGACACACTCGCCGACATCCTCGAGGTTCTGCGCATCCAGGACCCGGTGCCGCTCGTCGTCGTCCGCGGCGAGGACGTGCTCGGCACCATCGGCCTGGAAGCCATCGTCAACTTCTTCGACGTTCTCGACCAGACCAGCGTGCGCGACGTCATGCGTCCCGCGCCGGAGATCGACCTCGGCGAGCGCGTTGAGCGCGGTGCCGAGGTGATGCGCAAGGCGTCTGCGGAAGCGGCGATCGTGACCGCGTCCGACGGCCTCTTCTCGCGTCGCAGCGAGCCTGTCGGCATGGTGAGTGCGGCGCATGTCCTCGCCGCCATCGCCAAGAACGTCATCGACAAGGCGCCGATGAAGATCATGAGCGGGCACCTCGACCTGGGATTCAACGTCCCGATCACCCCCTGCCAGCGCAACTGCCCGATCCGTCAGGACATCGCCACATACATCGACTACGTGAGCCAGGGTCGCTACGTGGACTCGTGGGCGGTCATCCATGAGACCAATCCCTTCCCGAGCATGCTCGGACGTCTCTGCAACCATCCCTGTGAGACCGACTGCAAGCGCGGATGGGATCCCGGTGAGGAGCCGGTGACGATCCGTTCCATCAAGCGCTTCTCGACGGACTTCGCGTTCAAGCAAGGGTTGTGGATCAACTACAAGATCGCGCCCGCGAAGGGCAAGCGCATCGCCGTGGTTGGTGCCGGTCCCGCCGGCCTCACCTGCGCGCTCGACCTGCGTGTTCAGGGCTACGACGTCGTGCTCTACGAGCGCGAGGCGAAGGTGGGCGGTCTGCTCAGCACCTCGATCCCGCCGTTCCGTTTCGATCACCGGCAGCTCCAGTGGGAGCTCGACATGATCATGTCGACGGGCATTGACGTACGGCTGAACAGCAACATCGGCAGCGGTCCGGATGACATCAAGACCCAGGACCTGCTCGACGAGTACGACGCCGTCTTCTTCTCGATCGGAATGATGAAGGGCCGTATCCTGCCGATCCCGGGCAGCGATCTGCCCCAGGTCACCGATGCGATGAGCTTCCTGCGCACTGTGTCGTACGACAAGGTGCCGGAGCATTTCCCGGTCGGCGGCAGCGTCGTGGTGGTCGGCGGTGGTGCCGTCGCGACCGACGCCTGTCAATCCTCGATCAAGCTCGGCGCGAAGGACGTGTGGATGGTCGCGATCGAGCCCGAGGATCGCCTCCCGGCCTTCGGCAACGAGCTCCACGAGGCCAAGGAGATCGGGCTCCACATCCAGTGCGGCGTCATCGTCAAGGAGGTCGACGCGGACGAGAAGGGCAACGTGAAGTCGGTCTCCTTCGCCCCACTCAAGGATCTGGAGTTCGATCCGCTCAGCGGCAAGCTCATCTTCTCCTCGGTGAAGGAGCAGGAGAACGCGCCGCGCTGGACGGTGTCCGCGGATTACGTGATCTTCGCGTCGGGGCAGATCATGGAGCGTCCCGACGAGCTCGTCCCGGTCACGCAGCGGGGGCTGCTCGCCGCGGATCGCGGTGGTCACACGGGTGTCGACAAGCTCTTCTGCGGCGGGGACTGCGTGCAGGGACCGTCGTTCATCGTCGATGCCGCCGGCTGGGGACACCGTGTCGCCCGCTCGATTCGTGAGTTCCTCGGCGAGGACATGCAGGCTGCGGGCGACCGCATCTACCAGACCATCGTCGAGCGAACCGACGATCATCGCCAGTCCGAGGTGTTCGCCCGCGTCGAGCCGGACATCCTCGAGGCCAAGAAGCGGTACGACATGACCGAGGTCGAGCAGTCGTGGAGCGACCAGACGGCGATCGTCCAGTCGATCCGCTGCTTTCAGTGCGACTCGGTCCATCACTACGACCAGACGGTGTGCGTCCTCTGCGGCGCGTGCGATGACGTGTGTCCCGAGAAGGCGATCGACGTCGTGGTGTTCGGCGAGGACCGCGAGCGCTCCTCGGGCGGTGAGACCAAGGTGTGCGAGACGTCGGGAGGGATCCCCGGCGGCGGCGGCTACGAGGGCGAGATCTACATCAACTACGACCGCTGCACCAACTGCAGGATCTGCGAGGACCACTGTCCCGTGAACTGCATCACGTTCGAGCGTGTGCGTTTTGTCGATGACACGATGCGTGTGGTCGAGCGCCCGGACCTGAAGATCGACTTGCCGCTCGTCGCGGTGGGGTAGCGATCGAGCTCCACGAGCGCTTCATGCACCGCGCGCTGCGGGCGGCTCGAGCCGCGGGTGCGCGCGGCGAGGTGCCGGTCGGCGCCGTGGCGGTTCGCGATGGCGCCGTGCTCGCGACGGCCGGCAATGCGATGGAGCGGCGCGGTGACGCGACGGCGCATGCCGAGATGCTCGTGCTGCGCCGCGTGGCCCGCATGGTGGGGGGCTGGCGTCTCGACGGCGTCGCCGTCTACGCGACGCTGGAACCGTGTCCCATGTGCGCGGGAGCCATGGTGCAGGCGCGCATCGCGGCGTGTGTGTACGGCGCGATCGATCCCAAGAAAGGTGCCGACGGCAGCGTGTACGACGTGCTGCGCAATGCGCGCAACAACCACCGCATCGAGGTGACCGGCGGGATCGGCGCCGATGAAGCCGCCGCATTGCTGCAGGACTTCTTCCGCGCCCGACGCTGATCTATGAGGCGGCTGCCGCCTCTTTGGGTGCCATGAGATCGACCTCGTAAGCGCGAATCACCTCGCTCACCTGCACGGAGTACCAGGAGTAGAGGTGCTCCCGGGCCCAGCGCTGGGTCTCGCGATGCTCGGGGTTGTCGCGCCACGCCTTCACCGACTCCTCGCTTTCGAAGGTCTCGAGCGAAACCTCCTCGCCGTCCGCGGTCTCGAAGCTCTCGATCGAGATGAACCCCGGGTGTTGCTCCACCAACTCGTGGAGGCGCTTGCTCCGCCGCGAGTACTCCTCCAGGTCGCCGTCGGCACGGTTGCGGGACCGAAATACCACCAGGATCATGCCGACATCTTCACACAGGGGCGGACGCCAGGCGTCGCAGCGCACTGCGCGCTGCGTGGTACCCGCACATGCCGTGCACACCACCACCGGGTGGGGTGGACGCGGAGCAGATGAACACGTCTGGGTTGGGTGTCGAATACGGGTTGACGCGCGCCACCGGCCGCGTGAAGAGCTGGCCGAGATCGGTCACGCCACCGGTGATCGCGCCGCCGACGTAGTTCGCGTTGTAGCGCTCGAGGTCGGCGGTGTTCATGACGTGGCGCGCCAGGATGCGGTCGCCGAATCCGGGCGCGGAGCGCTCCAGCTGGCGCTCGAGCACGTCGGTGAGGTCGCGCGTGGACCCGGCGGGAACGTGGCAGTACGCCCAGCCGGTGTGCTTGCCCGCGGGGGCGCGAGAGCTGTCGAAAAGGCTCGGCTGCACCACGATCATGTATGGCCGGTCGGCGACCGCACCGCGCCAGACGGCCGCCTCCGAGGCCGCGATCTCGTCGAGCGTTCCTCCGAGGTGAACGGTCGCCGATTCGAGGCAGGCCGGATCCGTCCAGGGGATGGGGCCGTCGAGCGCCCAGTCGATCTTGAAGACGCCGGGTCCATAGCGGAAGCGGCCCAGACGGTTCACGTACCGCGTAGGCAGCACCGGCGAGGCGATGGTGGCGACCTGGTCGGGGCTCGTGTCGAACAGCACGATCCTGGACGGCGGGAGGTCGGCGAGCGCGCGGACGGGCGTGCCCGTCTGGATGCGACCTCCGAGGGAGACCAGGTAGGCGGCGAGTGCGCGGGTGATCGCGGCGGAGCCGCCTTGCGCGATCGGCCAGGTCTCGACGTGCCCGGTGAGGAGGAAGAGCATACCGACGGCTGCGCTGACCGGCCGGGTCAAGGGCAGGATCGCGTGCGCGGCACATCCCGCCAGCAGGGCTCTCGCCCGATCGCCCCGGAACAGGGAGCGCCCCAGGACGGTGGCCGGAAGCAGCGCCGGAGCGCCGAAACCAGCGAGCACCAGCGGGTGGTGGGGGAGGTGCGCCGGACCCAACACCTCGGCGATGAGCTCGCTGGGGTGGCGCAGCATCGGACCGATCAGCCGCCGGTATGTGCCGGCGTCCCCGCCGAGCCCGGCGGCGGTGGCTTCAAGGGATTTGCGGAGCATCACCGCGGGCTCGCCATCGAGCGGGTGCGCAACCGAGGCCGGCGGTTGAATCCAGTGCAGCCCGTGCTCTGCGAGCGGGAGTGTGCGCAGATACGGCGAGAGGATGCCGAGCGGGTGCGCCGCGGAGCAGACATCGTGGTGAAAGCCGGGGAGCGTCAGCTCCTCAGTACGGGTGCCACCTCCGACGGTCGCAGCAGCTTCGAGCACGACGACCTCGGCGCCGTTGCGCGCCAGCTCGACTGCCGCGGCGAGGCCGTTGGGACCGCTGCCGACGACGACCGCGTCCAGGCGCGACGGCATGGGGCCTTTTACGCTGCGGGAGCTGCCGGGGCGCTGGCGACCACTTCGCCGCTGGCCAGCACCATGCCGTCCTCGCAGACCGCCTCGACGCGTCCGCCCTGGAACTGCTGCTCGTACACCTTGGCATAGGCGCCGCCACGGCGGAGCAGCTCGGCGTGGGTGCCCTGCTCGAGGAGGCGGCCGCGGTCGATGACGAAGATGACATCGGCGGCCAGGATGGTGGAGAGCCGGTGCGCGATGGCAATGGTGGTGCGGCCGGTGAGCAGTGGCTCGAGAGCCGCCTGCACGAGGCGCTCGCTGGTGGTGTCAAGCGCTGACGTCGCCTCGTCCAGGATGAGCACACGAGGCGCCTTGAGGACGACACGAGCGATCGCGAGCCGCTGCTTCTCACCGCCAGACATGCGGTAGCCGCGCTCGCCCACGAGCGTGTCGTAGCCGTCGTCGAGCGCCACGATGCGGTCGTGGATGAACGCTGCGCGAGCGGCAGCCTCGAGCTCCTCCTGGGTGGCATCCGGCTTGGCGTACATAAGGTTGCGCCGCACCGACGCATGGAAAAGGTAGGTCTCCTGCGTGACCATGCTGATCGCGTCTGCGAGTGACGCGATCGTGTAGTCGCGGACGTCCATGCCGTCGAGCAGCACCGCTCCCTTGGTGACGTCGTAGAGGCGCGGGATCAGGTACGAGATCGTGGTCTTGCCGGCGCCGCTCGGCCCAACAATGGCGGCGAGCTGTCCGGGCTTGACCTCGAAGCTCACGTCCTCGATGGCCCATTCCCTGCGGATCTCATTCGGAACGGGGTCATTCGCGTCGAGGGCTTCTCCATTCGGCACGATGACCGGTGCAGCCGGTCGCTGGATCGGCTCGGTCATCGGCCCGAAGCTGCCCCGGTCGTAGCGGAAGTACACGTGGTTGAGGCTGACATCGCCCTTGATGTCCGCGGGCGACACTGAGCGTGCGTTGGGCCCGTCGACGATGTCGTGCGGCATCTTGAGGTAGTCGAAGATCCGCTCGAAGAGGGCCAGGCTCGCCTGAATCTCGATGGACACCGAGAGCATGCTGCCGATGGGGAAGAAGAGGCGGCTCTGCAAGGTGGTGAAGGCGACGATCGTGCCGGAGTCGATGGCGGCAGCGTTGCCGTGGCTGCCCACGATGACGAAACCGGCGATCAGGTACACCAGCGCGGGCGCGCTGCTGAAGAAGGCACCGATGACGGCGAAGAGGGCCCGCCCGATCATCTCCTGGCGGATGGCGAGGTTGGCGAGCCGGTGATTCTCCTTCCGGAACCGAACGACCTCCTCAGGGCCGCGGCCGAAGACCTTGGCGAGGAGCATGCCGGACACTGACAGCGTCTCCTCGGTGATCGCGCTGATCTCGGCTTTCGACTCCTGCGCCTGCATCGTGACCATGCGGCGCACCTTGCCTGCGCGGTACGTGTAGAAGACGAAGAGCGGGGTGATCGCCAGCGAGACGACCGTCAGCTGCCACGAGAGCCAGAGCATCGCCGCCAACGTGCTGAGCAGCGTCACGATGTTGGAGAGGAGCGAGGTTGCGGTATCGGTGACGACCGACTGGATGCCGCCGACGTCGTTTGTGAGCCGCGACTGGATCTCGCCGGTACGCGTGCCGGTGAAGAAGCGGAGTGACATCCCCTGCAGGTGCTCGTAGAGGCTGTTCCGCAACTCCTCCATCACGCGCTGCCCGACGCGGTTGGTGACGTATGTCTGGAGCACCCCGATCGCGCCGGTCACGATCGTGATCCCGATCATGATGCCGACGAGGACCTCGAGGAACGGCAGGTTGACCGGCAGCAGCACCTTCCCGCGGTGTGGGAAGAGCGCGTTGTCGAAGACGACCTTGATGAGCAGAGGGTTCACCACACCGGCCCCAGCCGTGATGATCACCAGGAAGGCGATCGCCGCAACCCCGGCTCGGTGCGCCTTGAACAGCCCGGCCGTCTGCCGTACGAGTTTCCCGTTCGAGACGCGCCCCGAGGGTTTCTCGCGCTTGCGGCCGCCCATGAATCCGCCTCCGTGCATCACGGCGGCAGCACTCCCGGACTCGCGCTGGCGACAGGCGTCATGACTTCGACTGTACCAAGGTGAAGTCGTTTTCCCGATCTGGTAACAGGTGTGGACTGGCTCTTGCGACCGCTATGATCGGCGACGAATTCAGCGCGGAGGGAGCGCTGGCGGAGGACAGCGAGGAATTCGATGACCATCAAGTCACTCCTTGTGGGAGCTGTGGCACTTGGCGCGATCAGCGGTCTCGCCGCCTGCGGCGGATCGAGCGGCGCTGCCACCCCGACACCATCGACCGGCGGGCTGACGCTGCCGAACATTCCAGGCCTGGGCAACAGCTCCGGCGGGTCGGCTCCGGCCGCGCAGACGCTGCTGACGGCTTCGGACGTCCAGAGCATCAGTGGCGACTCGAGCGTCACGGCGCTGTCGGGCGCCTGCTCGGCCACCACCTGCATCTATTCGGACACGAGCGGTAGCGGCGGTGGTGGCGGCATCATCTTCGTCGAGCCCTTCCCGGGAGGCCTCGGTCAGTCGGCCCTGCAGGCGGCGATCGACACAGCGCTGGCCGGCCAGGCGAACTCCAGCGGCGGGACCGCCGTCACCGTGTCCGGGCTTGGTAGCGGCGCGATCAAGGAGGTGGATGCGAATTCGGTGACCTACGCGTTCGTGAAGGACAACTACCTGGTCGTCCTCAACGTCACGTCGGGAACCAAGAGCGGTCCGACATGGATTCGCAGGTCGGGTCCGCCGCCCAGAAGGTCGCCGGGTCGATCTAGCTTCCCCTGGCCCACGTCGCGGGCCAGCTTCGTGAGTCCGCGCCCAGCGGCTGACGGCCGCTAAGCTCGCTTCGGCGTGCCCCTGCAAGACCTCGCGCAATCGATCCCGGGTGTGGCGATTGCCGCGCTGTTGCCGGGTTTCGCCCTCGCGACCCTGCTCAGTCCTCGATGGCAGTGGTGGACACGGCTGGCGATGTCCCCGGGACTGTCCGCCGGGTTCATCGGGGTCTTCGGGATGGCCATGCACGACGTGCACATCCCGTTCGAGCCGGTCACGGTCTTCCCACTCCTCGCTATCCTCGGCGCCAGCGCGGTGTTCCGCTGGCGGCGTGCCACGCCCGGTCCGGGGGTCGCCCTTCCATGGTGGATACCGATTCCGGGTTTGCTCGTCGGAGTTGTGGGTGCCGCGGTCTTCGTCTGGGCGCTGCACGGCCAGGTGCTGCCACCGGACTGGGATGCCCCGACGCACGGGGGGCTCGCCGCAACGATCGCCCGAACGCACGACGTGCTGCCGCTGATCCCGATCCCTCTGCAGGCGACCGAGTTCGTGCGCGTCCGCCCGGGGTTCGAAGCGATGGCCGCAGTCGTGTCGTGGCTCGGGGGGCCATCGCCGGCTGCGTCGATGGCTCCTGTGGTGGCGGCGACGATCGTGCTGCTGCCGCTCTCGCTCACCCTGCTGGCGCTCGAGGCGACCGGATCGATTGCGCTTGCGGCGGTCGTCCCGTTCTTTGCACTCGGGATGGCGTTTCCGTCGTATCAGGCGATCCTCGGACGGTTTCCGGAGATGGTCGATTCGACGCTGATCGTGCCGTTTGTCGTGGCCGCACTCCGGGTCATGCGAGGTGTGTTCACGCGCGACAACCTGCTCCTGCTCTTCGCGATCACCGCGTCGATCTGGGTGATCCATGGACTCGAGGTGTTCACCGCGCTCGTTGTTGCATGCGGGCTGCTGGCGTGGACCGCATTTCGAATGATCCAGTCATCTCCCCGGCTCGCGCTCCTGCGCATTGCTGGGGCGGTGGGGGCGGTGCTGGTCGGCGCGGTCCTGGTGACGGTCCTGACGCGCATGCCGCACGTGCCTCCCGAGAATCCCACCGAGCCCTCGTCGGTCGTGCTCCCTACCGCGAGCTCTCCGGTGCAGCTCCACCAGATCGCGGCCGCCATCGCGCAGACCGACCTCGATCAGCCCGATCACGCTGGTGCTCTTCGTCATCGGCGTCGTCACGATCCTCATCCGCCGCCGCATGCTCTGGGTGCTCGTCGCCGAGATCCTGCTCGTTGCTGTTGATGGTTGACGACCTCTATCTGCACAAGCTCGACAAGCTCTGGCGGATCATCTACCCCTGGGGAGACACGGATCGGATCCTCGGGGTCCAGTACTGGTTGATCCCGTTGGTTCTGGGCACCGGGTTTCTTGCACTGGTGAGCCTGGTGCGATGGCTTTCACGAACGCGGCAGTTGCAGATCCGAGTTGGCATCGCGGCAGTGGTCGTGCTCGTCGTTGCGGTTGTCCTGCGCCACCCGCTCGGTCAACTCTGGGCGGACCTGATCGGCAAATATCCGTACTCCATCTTCCCGCTCGGGGTTATCGATCCCTTGTCCGCGTTGCGCCCGTGGCTTCTCGCGGTCGGTATCGCCGCGCTGGCGGTGGTTATCGCATGGCTCGCAATGGCGCGAGGTCTGAGTGCGCCAACGTTTGTTCGAGAGCGCCTGGGTTCTGCGGCGCAGGGACTGGACGTCGGTGGAATCGTGCTCGGCGTTGTCGCCGTGGTCTGCGTCGTTGTCGGCGCATCGGTCGAACTTGGCGTGTATCAGCACGAGGTCGCGACCCGCTCGCTGGTGTCGCCCGCGGACGTCACCGTCCTGAATCGCATGGGCGATGTTCTCCCCAAGGGCGCCATCGTGATGAACGACGGTGGCGACGACGCAGGCGAGTGGCTCGCCGCGCTGACCGACTTCACGCCACTTGTTCCGAACGGTTTTGCGTGGAAATCGCTGGACACGCCGCTTGACGTCGACCTCGAAAACGCGTGTGCCGATCCCGCTGCCGCGGAGGCCGCGATTCAGCAGTCGCACGCCGATGCGGTTTTCATGGGATCCCTACGCATCGTGCCGCCGGTGTATCCATGGAACTTCAGTTGCATCTCGAGCCTGCCAGACCTGCGGCTCATCGTGTCGGTGCCGAGCAACGGGACCGTTTCCGCCGCATTCGCCGTGATCAAGTAGCGGTGATCGCGACTGCAGAGTCAGTGACGGTCCCGGCGAGGTTTGCGACACACGGCGGCGAGTCCGACCGCGCGGTTCATGTCCACAGAGGTATCGTCGGCGGGAGCCCAGACGATGTCCGTTGCGAACCACTCTCGTGGGACCGCCGGCGCGGGGACCGCTGCCGTGGCTTGGGCAGGCTGCGGTGACTCGATCGCGCGCTTGAAGCGCTCCACTGCGCCCGGAGCCACCTTGCGCACGAGGCCTGCCGTGTAGCGAACCACCTGCGGACGTGGCGGACGATCCGGCGATCCCTCCGGCGGCGGGACGTCGGTCGGCGCAGGGACGTCGGTGGGCATCGCCCCTTGCGGGAAGAGTCGCACCATGAGGTTCACCTCATCGAAGCAGGTGCCGAGCAGGGCGGTCAGTGCGGGCGGAGTGAACTCCATCAGGTGCGAGCGAGCGAGAAGGTGTCCATCGGGCACGTGCTCGAACGACCAGAGCCGGTTTGGAGTGCCGACAAAGCAGACCCCGTTGTCGTTGACCGAATCCGCCATGCCTCGAACGAAGGCGAATGGATCGACGACGTGTTCGAGCACCTCGGAGCTGGCTGCAAGATCGTATGACCTTGGCGTGCACGGCTCGGGCAGCGGCTGCATCAGGTCGGCGACCACGAACCGAACATTCGACGCTGCGAAGTTCGCATTCGCGTACGCGATGGCCGCCGGGGAGCTGTCGACGCCGTCGACGGATGCGCCGGCCCCGGCCAGGAGCGCGGAGCCGTACCCGGTTCCGCAACCGAAGTCCAGCACCTTCATGCCTGGCTTGACCAGGTGCTCCGCGACCCACTCGTACACGCCTTCATGGCCCGCCGAGGTGATGTCGCGTGTCGCGCTTGGGACGTACCGGTCCTGGCCGTCTGCGGTCGCGAGATCAACGTCGGTCATCGGGGCGCAAGCTTACTCACGGCTCCTCAGCAGGGGCCGTTGCGCCCTTCGCCGCCTCGGCGGGCTGAGTCGTCTCTGATCGGTCGGTCCGACGCTGTGAGACGACCCAGCCGCCACCACGCGCGCTAGTTCGCGATATGGAGCGCGATGGATTGCACGAGTTCGCCACCGCCACTCACGACAGCCCACCCTCCTGCATCCGCGAATTCCTGAGTACCGCCGAGGATGCCAAGCGACAAGGTCGGCGTGTTTCCGTTGAGCCCTTCGACGACCAGGCCGCCGCGGTGGTAGAGCACGGCATCAGCGGTGCATGCCGTCCGGTTGGTGAAGTCAAACGTACACGTGATGAGGGCCGTGCCTGCCAGTTGGTGCCGCTGCGGGTCGTAGAAGAGCCGCTGCTGGAAGACCAGGTGATCGCCCGGTTGGGGTGAGCCGTGCGGGCCTGTGAAGAAGTCGCGTTCGTTCGTCTGCACGGCGGTGAGATGGATGGTGTATGTGTGTGCCGGCGCGCTGATACCGGACGCCGAAGTCACCACCACGCCGCCGGCTGCAAGCGCCACGGCGCCCGCCGTCGCTAGCAACGTCTTGATAGAAGTTCGCATGCCTCCGCCTCCTAAAACAGCGGCTCCCGAGGAGCCAATCCTGCAAACGGCGCGGATTATAGGACCAGCCCCGAGCGCATGGCAACCAAGCCGTTCAGGCGGATTGAGGCATTTGGAATCTTTGGCGGAGAGGGTGGGATTCGAACCCACGGTGGCTATAAACCACACCGCTTTTCGAGAGCGGCACCTTCAACCACTCGGACACCTCTCCGGGAGCGTCGAGTATAGGGTCGGCCTCGCCCCAGACCCGCGACGGACCGAGTTGCGGCTAGGGCGTTACCAGTAGTACCAGCGGCCGCCACGGGGTCGGAACGCCAGCCCTATCAGCCAGAAGATCAGGAAGATGAAGGCGATCCACCAGAGGACGTGGAGCGCGAACCCAAGCCCGAACAGCAGGGCAGTGAAGAGAAGGAAGGCCAAGAGGACGCACATGGCGGAGATTCTCCCTGGGACGATCTGAAGGTCAGATGGTAGATACCCGGCACGGGGTCGGGCCGAAACCGCCCGCTCGGGGGCTGCGGGCAGGTCGCGGATACAATCGGGGAGGAGCGATCGCCTAGTTGGCCGAGGGCGCCGCACTGGAAATGCGGTATACCGCGTCAAGCGGTATCGAGGGTTCGAATCCCTCTCGCTCCGGATTCCCATTGCAGTACCAGCAACTTCGCCGTTTCGATGGGCGCGAATGGATGACCCTGACGGCGTTCTGAGGCCATGATTCCAGCGTTGTTTGACGAGGATGTGCAGTGGGCCATCCCAACTGTCCAGGAACCGGCGAACCGAGGACAGATCCGATAGCTCCAACGCCCGAACGGTAACCCTAGACGTGCCGGTCGATCCAGCGATCTCGGCGGCAATCTCTTGCCCAGCACTGACGCGACGCACCGCGAGCGTCACCTCGGCGCCAGCGGACGCGAACTAGCGCCCGTGACGACCGCCCGCCGACCCGTCAGATCAAGCCCGGCGAGAACTTCATCGGCAGTCGTCGAGAAGACGAATCTCCGTCCAGGATCACCTGCAGTGCTGCTCGAAGGTCCGTTCACCCGAGCGTCCGGAGGTTGGGCGTGTGTCGCATCTGTCTCTTCTCGCTTCCGGATTGCGCCGTACGGTGCTCGCATCGTTTGACGTGCTGCCGGTGCAGTCGAAAGCGGTTGTGCGGACAACTCTCTAGTGCGTACATCGCACCTGCCTGCCCAGTGTGCCAGAACCGCCATCGTGGCGGAGAGGGCCAGCGGGAAGGGTGATGGCGTTTGTCGTCTGCGTGCGGCGGACGCTAACGGTTGGCTCGAGTTATCGAGAATGACGGTGCGCCGAACGTCGAAGACCAGGCCGGCCATTACGGCCGGGATCGTGCCTCGTTACGGTTGCAGCAATGCCCTCTTGGCCTCGCCGCTCGTGGGTGCGACAAGCGGAGCGGTCGCTTCAAGACGGCGTACTCTGTGCGCGTTCCTACTAACAGAACCAGAGGCTGTGATGACTCCAGACCAACTCCAGGCCAGACTGTCGGCGGCGCTGGTCGACCGCCAACTCCTCGACCATCCCTTCTATCGTCGCTGGGAAGCGGGGCGTCTTCAGCCGGGCGAACTTGGCGCCTACGCGGCGCAGTATCGCTACTTCGAGGCGTCGTTGCCCGGCATCCTGCGCGCATTGCTCGCCCGCCTCGAGCCGGGTCGCGCAGCGGAGTTAGTCGAGCAGAACCTCACCGACGAGGAATCCAACCCGGAACCGCACGTGGCGGTTTTCGCGGATTTTGCGAGTGCCGTGGGAGCACGCGATGCGCTCCCGAGCGACGCAACGAGCCGTCTGTTGACGACGTACCGGGACCTCATCGACTCCAGTCCGGCTGAGGGCCTCGTCGCGCTTGTCGCCTATGAGATGCAAGCGCCCGCGATTGCGGCGTCGAAGGCGGACGGCCTACGACGACACTACGGGGCCAGTGCGGCAGCAACCCGCTTCTGGGACATCCACGCGACGATGGACCTGGACCACGCCCGCTGGGGCATCGAGGCTGTTGCGGAGCTCGGAGCACCGGAGGGCCAGTTGGCCGCTGCCGCTCGATCCGCCGCCGACGCATGGTGGGCATTCCTCGACGACCGTGAAGCTGCCGTCGCGATCGCAGCGTGACTCGGCCGTCGTCTCGGGAGCAGCTTGCTCCTCAGCTGAGCTACTCGACTCCCATTAGGCCGTTCTGTGAGCCACCGTCTTCGTGGTCCGAAAGGTGGCGTCGTATCCTGTTGCGGTGACTGAGTCATCGGACGATGATGAACCAGCGCTGAGAACCGGAGAAATGTGCCTCCGCACGGGCACCTGGCAGGGTGACGACGACGACAAACAGGAAATCGACATCAAGCTAGGCGCGACCTTTCCGGAGTGCCCGTTCTGCGGTCGGGCCATCGTTTGGATCTTACTGAGGGAGTAAACGCCGGAGAAGCTACCCTGCCGCCCCTCATGCGGGTCTGAGCGCGTGATCGCGCTCAACTTCCCTCAGGACGTCGGAGTCGTGCTAGAGGATGGCGGCGAACGACCCGTCACCAAGTGCGCCGTCGGCCGCCATCGGATCTACGCCCAGGACATTCACGACGAGGCCACCGAAGGACCAGATCCGACCTGATCTACTACCTGGGGCCGGGTTCGCGAAACAAATTTGGTCTCAAGGTGACAGGATGAGAGAGCCATGGGGCCATGCCCTGAGTGCGGAGCCGACCGTCTCGTTCCGCTGACCTTCCAGGCCGCTCGGACTGTTGGGGGCGACCTGGAGCGGCCCGAGGTCGTCGCCATGCGACCGCTCGCGAAATGTGGCGATTGCGGCGCGCGGATCTACCCGGATAGGGTCACGCATCGGGGCGATCCGAGCGAATCGGCTCATCAAAATAAGTCTCGGCGATAAGCCTATGCTGGTGGCCGAGGGCCGGGCAAAAGGCAAAAACATCCCTCTTAACCCTGGAGTGGCGGCCTCTGGTCGTTCCGCAGGGCTTTGGCCCGGCTCTCTTTAGACCCAGCCAGTCATCAACCCCCTCTGTACCATCGGACCGAGCCTCGGACGTTCAGGTCCACGGTGCCTCGAGACAGAGCGGGCACTAGCACTCAAGCATCCCAGCGTCTTGTCACCTGAAGGCGTTGGGTCTGCTCCGACGCGGAAGTCGTGAATCGCTCCGACGTCTGGCCCATAGATGATCTCCGCTGGTCCCGCAGCGTCCCGCCACGGCTCGTACTTCGGTGGGAGCTATGGTATTACCAGTACCTATGCAAAGCCCGGCCCGCAGGTAGCACGACGCCACATGGATTCGGAGTGCGGTGCGGCAATACTCAGGTGCGATGCGGCGCTGACAGCCGTATTCGCCCTTCTCGGCAAACGCTGGATGGGCGTGGTGATCGGGGTGCTGCTCGAGCGCCCCGCACGATTCGCCGAAATCGCGCGATCCGTCCCCGGGATCACGGAGAGCATGCTCTCGGCCCGTCTTGGCGAGCTGAAGGATGCCGGACTGCTCACCCGGGAGGTCATCGACGGGCCCCCAATCGCCACGATCTACCGCCTTACCGCTCTCGGCGAAGCGCTGCGTCCTGGACTCCTCGCTCTCCGCGAGTGGGCGCGTGACCACCTGTCACAGGAGGTGACGTCGACCTGACACCCGCTCTTACGAGATGTCTAGGTCAGACTATCCGGGTCAAGTTCTCCAGTCACCGCGTCATGGACAAGACACACGAAGGAGACGACCATGATCAGCCACCTACTGCTCGCTGTCGACGTCGATACATCGAGCCAAGCTACGAGGGTCGCAGGCGACCTCGCCGCAGCAAGCGGCGCCGCGGTCGAGGTCTTTCACGCCGACGAGTTGAACACTCGCATCGACACCGCGATCTGGCTTGACGACGACACGGAGCCCAGAGAGGAGGTCGGGAATGCGGTCGCCGAGCTGAATACGCGGGGGATCACGGCGCGCGTGGTCACGACCCGCACGACCAGCACCAAGGATCTTGCCAAAGCTGTCCTGCACGAGGGGCTCGAACTCGACAACGGACATCCTCATCCTCGGCCTCCCGAAGTTGCACCATGTCGGTCGGATCTTCCTCGGAAGCGTTACGGCCGACGTCGCGGCCTGGACCACGATCCCTCTGCTCCTGGTCCCGGAGCGCTAACGCGAATCGACCTGTACATCACGATGGCGGCTCGGACTGGACAACACCAGGTGGACGCGCGCGCCTGATGCCCCTGCATCTGAGCTCGAGTGTCAGAAAGCGGTTCAACGCAGCGTGGGAATCGCTGCTGCCGATTGGCCGCGATAGCACCACGCGCGGATACCGTCGATATGCCTGGACGCCGGCGGATGTCGCCTGCCGCGCATGGTTCGTGGACCAGGCACGTGAACGAGGCCTCACCGTTGAGCGCGACGCTGGCGGGAACCTCCTGGCGTGGTGGGACGACTCGGTGCCTGACCGGAGCGATGCTGTAGTCACTGGGAGCCATCTCGATTCCGTCCCTGATGGAGGGGCATTCGACGGTCCCCTTGGCGTTCTCGGTGGGCTGTGCGCAATCGACGTCCTGCGAGAGCGGGGAGTTATTCCGAAACGAGCCCTCGCGGTTGCTGTCTTCACAGATGAAGAAGGCGCGAGGTTCGGGCTGGCATGTATCGGAAGTCGCCTCTTGAGTGGAACGCTGCCCTTGGACACTGCCTATGGGCTGAGAGACGCGGGTGGCGTCACGATGCGAGAGGCGATGATCGCTGCCGGTAGCGAGCCGGATGGGAAGCTGACCCTCCACGACATCTCGCGCTTCTCCGCCTTCGTGGAGCTCCATATCGAGCAGGGGAGGGGACTTGTTGGCGGCGACTCGGCGGTTGCGCTTGCGACCGCAATCTGGCCCCATGGACGATGGCGGTACGTCTTTCGCGGCGAGGCGAACCATGCTGGAACCACCCGGCTGACAGATCGACGCGACCCGATGCTGCCGTATGCGACAGTCGCGCTCGCCGCGCGGCAGATCGCTGCAGAGACTGGTGGATTGGCGACGTTCGGCCGAGTCCTGGTCGAGCCCAACGCGACGAACGGCGTGCCGTCGGCGGTACATGCGTGGCTTGACGCGCGTGCCCCGGACGCGACCGTGCTTGCAGCTCTGGTCGACTTGATTGCCGCGGCTGCCGCATCAGCCTCGGCGGTCCACGGCGTGAGCCTCGAGGTGACGTTGGAGTCCGCCACGCCTGAGGTGCGCTTCGACAGCGATTTGCGGACTCGTATGGCGGCCGCATTGCGTGCCGCTGGATGCGCGGTACCGGAACTCTCCACGGGAGCCGGTCATGACGCGGGCATTCTGTCGACTTCGTTGCCGACCGGGATGCTCTTCGTCCGGAACAAGACCGGGGTGAGCCACAGTCCGCTGGAGAGCGCCGAACACGACGACTGCCTCGAGGGGGTTGAGTGCGCTGGCCACGGTCCTGGAGGATCTTTTGTGCCGATGACCGAGTGGCATGCGGAACGCGCATGGCTCGGAATCGCCGATGCGGTGGAGACAGGCGTCTTGATCGCGGTGGAGGGAGACCGGATCACTTCGGTCACCACGGGCGTTGAGCACCCGCCTCCCACGGCGCACCGTCTTGCCGGCTTGGTCACACCCGGTCTCGCCAATGCGCACTCGCACTGCTTCCATCGAGCGCTCCGCGGTCGCACGAATAGCGGCGGCGGTACCTTCTGGACATGGCGTGAAGCAATGTATGGCGTCGCCGCGAAACTCAATCCCGAGACGTATCACGCGCTCGCGCAAGCGACGTTCGCAGAGATGGCCCTCGCCGGGATTACCACGGTCGGCGAGTTCCACTACGTGCATCACGGGGCCCATGGAAGGGCGTACGACGACCCAAACGCGATGGGGGAGGCCCTGATCGCCGCTGCTGATGAGGTTGGAATCCGGATGACACTCCTGGACACCTGCTATCTCACCGGTGGGTTCGACACCCCGCTCGACGAGACTCAGCAACGGTTCAGCGATGGTGACGCGATTCGATGGGCCGAACGAGTCTCCGACCTGAGTCCGCGCACGGGGATTCGCATCGGTGCGGCGATCCATTCCGTACGAGCCGTACCCGCCGATCAGATGACCCTCGTCGCGCGATGGGCAGATGCGCATCAGACGCCGCTCCACGTGCACCTTTCTGAACAGCGGGCCGAGAATGACGCGTGCATGGCGGTGCATGGATGCACGCCGACGCAACTCCTCGGCGACGCGGGCGCGCTTGGGGATCGCACGACGGCGATCCATGGGACGCACTGTGCTCCCGCGGATATCGCGCTGCTCCAGGCGGCTGGGTGCGGTCTCTGCATGTGCCCCACGACGGAGCGAGATCTGGGCGATGGCATCGGCCCGGCTCGTGATGCCTCGCGGGCAGGCATGGAGCTTTCCGTTGGCAGCGATGGGCAGAGCGTCATTGACCTGTTCGAGGAAGCGCGCGCCATGGAGCTTGACGAGAGGCTGCGCGTCGAGTTCGAGGGGCCACTGGACTCCGGCCGCCCTGTTGCGCGCGGCGACGGTCAGTGGGCAGGCGTCGCTCGGGTGGCCCGAGGCAGGCCGCATCACCCCAGGGGGCTTTGCGGACTTCATTGCCATCGACCTGAATACACCGCGACTCGCAGGATCAGATCCCGGACACCTGCTCGAAGCCGTGGCCTACTCGGCGGCTGCGACGGATGTGCACACGGTCGTTGTGGGTGGCCGCAGCATCGTGTCGAACCGTCGCCTCCGCAGTGTTCACGATGTGCCGGATGCCTTGCGGCATGCTATCGCTGCGGTCAGTAGGTAGCTACGCGAGCGCGGAGACAGGTTCAGAAGTCTGAGGAAAACGCCGCGCCGCGCCACATCGTTGGCGACGTGCGATCTGCCGGGCACACATGCCGTGCACGCGTCGCGCTAGAGGAAGACCTGCGAGGACACGATCTCGCCGTCTTCAACGTCGAAGCGCTCAACTACCACTGTGTCTGGTTCGCCCGCCGCTTGGCGAACGTATTCCACAAAAGCCGTAATCCCGTCGCCAATAATCTTCCGCGCTGCATAGTGCAGGCTCGGAGTTTGCTTGAGGGCAGCCTCCCACCAGTCCAATAGCGCTGATCGCCCAATCAGTTCACCATGAGTCTCTGGGTACAAGGTTCGAATACGCGGCGACGTGTGCCGGCCGTCTTGAGCGTACAACCGCACGAGGCTGTGCACGTCGTGCGCGTTGAAGTGGTGAATCCATAGCTCCGCGACGGCAACCGGGGTTGCGGGAACGCCTTCGCTGCCGGTCATGTTCTAAAAGGCGTCCACTGGAGACGCCAGACTCCGCTCGCCCGGGGCGTCAAACCAGGCCGCGCTGCGCAGGCGACGACCGTTGCCACTCACCATGGGCGGGATTATTGCGCGCAGCACCATAATGCACAGGGAACTCACGGTTGATCACCAGGGCACTCTCTGATCGCAGCCGCACCCTTGGTGCATGGACTTTGCGAGCACGCCAGCATCAGATGCAGCCTTGCGCTTCGCTGCCCGACGAGTTCTTGCCGCAAGCGGGTGCGGCCCGATGCGCCCACGCCAATCGATCGGACGCGATCAGACCGCGATGCCTGAGAGTGCCACGACAAGGCCGACGGCCGCAGCGAGCACCAGGGCGCTGACGACACCTCGACGCACCACGAAGAGCCAGACGAGCGCGCCGGCGAGCACAGGGATCTGCCATGCCACCTGAAAGGCAAGGCCAAGCGGGATCGTCGAGCCGGCGATGGCGCCGATGACCGCCGGCCCAGCCCCGGTGAGGAACGCCTGAATCGAGAGGTTCGACCGGATCTGATCAAAGCGCGGTCCGCCGGCGAGCACGAAGATGAAGGAGGGTGCGAACGCGACGAGCACTGCGAGCAACCCACCCCAGATTCCAGCAGCTGCATAGCCAACAACCGCGACCGTCAGGACGACCGGTCCCGGCGTGATCTGCCCGAGCGCCACCGCATCGAGAAACTGCGGGCCGGTCATCCAGTGATACGTGGTGACAGCGTCGTGCTGCATGAGCGGGACGATCACGAAGCCGCCGCCATACGACAGTGCACCGACTTTGAATGCCACCCACACCAGGGCTCCGAGGCCACCGATTGCCGCCGTATGGACCAGCGCAACCGGCAGCCACGCCGTCAACGATTGCGGCGCGGATGGTCGGCGCGCCTGGATGTGGATGGCGACCTCGATGAGCCCGCAGCCGAGCAGGACGAGGACGAGGTACGGGCCGATCGTTGCCGCGGCCGCCGCGCCCACGGCGGCGTAGACAAGCCATCTGCCTCGCTCCGACTGGCGCGAGCCGATTCGTCGCCAGCTCGACGGGGTCAATCCCCATGCGGCGTGCAAGGCCACGGCCGGTACGGCAGCGCCGGCACCGGCGGCTGCGCCGAGGATCCAGAGCGGCGGGTGCGTCGCTAGAAATGCAGCCGACAGCGCAAGGATGAGCACCAATCCCGGAGCGATGAAGCAGACGCCACCGAGGATCGCCCCCGCGGCGCCGCGCAGCCGCCACGCGCAGAAGATCGCGAGCTGGGTTGATGCCGGTCCGGGCAGCAGGCTCGTGGCGGAGATCCCGTCTTCGAATTCCTTGGCGTTTAGCCAGTGGCGTTGGTCGACGCACAGACGGCGCAGAAGTGCGATGTGCGTCGGGGGACCGCCGAAACCGATGCAGCCGAGACGGAGCCACTGAGCCGCGATGGTGGCGAGCGACACCTTGGCACTTGTGGCGGAGGCGTCGCCGTCGATCACGGAACGCAGCTTATGGAATCGGTGGATCGGGCCATCGACGAGCATCGCGCGAAGCCCTCGCGCTCACCCGATGAGCGCCGCGACTCGACGGTCCTGACGCACCGCCTCAAGCTCAGGTTCGGTGGCAATGCGCGCACGGAGGTCTTCGTTGAGGGCGGCTGCGTGCTCGAGGGCTTCCACCGCGCCGTCCGTCGTGCCGGCCGCCGCGTACGTGCATGCCAGGCTGAACCACGCCATGCCGCGCGCCGGGTCGGGCGTGTGCAGATACTCGGCGGTCGCAACCGCATGGCGGCGCAAGGCGATGCCGCGCTCGTCCATGTCATTGGCGGCGTACCAGTCGCCGACGTGTCCCAGCGGATGCCAGAAGCCACGGACAATGGTCTGGAGCCAGAGCGGCCGGCCACGAAGCCACCTGTGCCTTGTGGGGTCGGTCAGGTCCGCATCCGGCACAAGCAGCAGCGCGTCAACGAGATCGTTCGTCGTGCGCCTGCTTTCCTCGGCGACGACCGCGGGACTCATCTCCGCGTACGCGCGGTACGTCCGCTCGCATCTGTGATCGATCTCGGTGAAGCCCGGAGGTACCTGGTGATGTATAACCGCTTCGAGGCGGATCACCTGCTGACGCTTGAACTCCGTGTTGTGTGCGACGGTTGGCACCGGCGCCCATCGCTCTGCGCTACCGGCCCAGTCGTGGTCGGATGTCGATACGAGCAACAGTTCGTCTTCCATCGCGGCGTATCGGAGGAGCCCGACGATCGCCGTCCTCAGCGCTTGGGTCTCATTCACGTCGATCCTCCTTGTCACACCTATGCGCGGTGATCGCAGCCGTTGTGCGAGAACCTTGTGGCGCGTGCTTCCGCGCGACCTCGGCGCCGGCAACTGTGGCACAGCGCAGACCTCACCTTGACGGCCGTCCTCCTTCCGTACAAGGTCGTAGGCTGACAAGCAGTATCGCGAGACCGACAAACTCAGCTAGGTACGCGCGATCACGTGGCTCGGAAATAAGCCGCGGGAGTGAGCCCGACCTCGCGATGAAAGGCAGCCACAAATGCGCTGGTCGATTCGTATCCGACCTCGGGCGCCACGTTACTTATCGACTCCCCGGAGGCGAGCATCGGCAATGACGCCTTGAGACGCGTCAGTGTGCGCCACCTGCTGAAGGAAACACCCGTTTCGGAGAGGAATACTCGCTCAAGCGTGCGGCCGCTCGCACCCACCTTTCGGCCCCATGACGCCAGAGTTTGGTTCTCGGCCGGTTGCTCGAGCAGAGCCTCGGCGACGGTCCTGGCGCGGCTATCGGTGGGCATCCGCACGTCAATCGTCGTGACGTCGAGAGGCTCGAGGAGATCCACCAGAAGGGCTGCAGCTCGTTCGCGCCTTGCTTCGTCGAGTGCTTTGTCGCTGAGATACTCGATCAGCTCAGCCAAGAGGGGTTGTGCTCTGACCACGGTCGGAATCTTCCAATCGATTGAGAGGAGCTCGGTCGTCACGTAGAGCGATCGCATCGTCGCCGCGGCTTGGGCACGCACCTCGTGCCGGACGCCGGCCGGAATCCACACGGCGCGCGATCGTGGCAGCAGCCAGGTTGCGGATTCGGTGATCACGGTAAGCACCCCGCGTGACGCCCATGCGAGCTGATCGTCGATCATGCGTGTGCCAGTCGAACCGTGTGCCCGGCGCCATTGGAAACATGCAGGCGTCGATCGCTCGCGCCGTGGTTTGAGGGGCGTCGACAGATTGTCGTTCTCGCGACACAGCATGTCAGCGTACGCCCTTGTTCGTCGGGAGGGTGCGTGTCAACGTCAGTTGCATGAATGAGAACCACGCCTGTTGCTCGACCCCCGAATGGGCCGACCACATCCACCGCGAAGTCCTGGGATCGCTGTTGTCAGAGATCGATCTCGGTCATGAGATGCTCGAAATCGGCCCGGGGCCCGGCGCAGCGACGGAATGGCTTCGCAAACGCGTCCGCCGGCTGGTGGCAATCGAAGTTGATCCGGCGTCTGCGCACCGCCTGGCGACCCGATACGCGGCGTCGAATGTCGAGGTGGTGACAGGAGATGCCTCGACACTCGCCTTCGACGACGCGTCGTTCGATTCCGTTGGCACCTTCACGATGCTGCATCACCTGCCGACCGTCTCGCTGCAAAACCAGGTGCTCAAGGAAGCCTGGCGGGTGTTGCGGCCGGCAGGGATCCTCGTCGGATCTGACAGCCTGGGCTGCACTGAACTCCACGACTTCCACGCAGGCGATACGTACAACCCCATCGAACCGTCGTCGTTGATCGCCCGTCTCCAGACGATCGGATTCGATCACGTGATGGTCTCAGTGGGTTACGACGTGCGCTTTGTCGCGCGGAAGCCCGAGAGCGAAGTTTCGCAGTGCACGTCGTAGTGACTACAACTCAATCGGAGGTGATCGCGATGAACGGCCCGCAACTGATCGAGATGGCCCGGGTGGCGGAGCAGGAACACATGCAGGCCGCGGTCATGGCGCGATCCCGCGCAGAGGCGCGCATCGAGCGTCATCGTCTGCTTGGCCCGGGGCGGGTCGCGCGGGCGTGGGCCGCCTTCTGGGCTCCTCGCGACATGGTGCTCGTGTCCCGTCACACCGCCGACATGGCGCCGGCGGACCTCACCCCGTGCGTGGACTGCTAGGCCGGCACGGGCCTCGGCTATACGCCGTACGTCTTGCCGTTGCTCTTCTGAGTGCTCACGAGCAATCGCCACTGTGGCGGGGTGTTGTCGCCTGCACCGCGCGTCGCGACGAGCGTCCCTCTGTCCACAGCGAAGAACCCGTCCGGCGTGACCGAGATGTTGACCCAGTCCATCGGTCGAGGCGCCGGCCCGTAGAAGTTCGTTGAATCAATGAAGTAGCGGCTGCCGTGGCAGGGGCACGCCCAGCCATTGGGTATCTGCTGCGCCTTCGTGCGGATACCCCGATTGTCCGCAACCGAAGGTGCCACACCTGACCCGGTGACGACGTCGGTCACGTAGTTCGGCGTGCACCCGAGATGCGTGCAGATCAGCAACACCGCGTAGATCCCGGCGTCATCGAGGATGACGCTCACGCGATTGGCGGTGTCGGTGATGACGTTGACCGGGGTCACCGCTTTGCCGCCGACGACACCGCCGGTCAACTGAACAAATGTAAAGGACGTCTTGAAGAGGGCGGGCGCGTTGCTGGACGCAGCTGGGAACATGAACCGCAGTATCTGGACGCCACCGAAGAGCGACGCTCCGGCCGTGGCGAGGCCACCCATGATCAGGAGGAACTGCCGTCGTGTCGTCTCCGCACGAGTACGGAGCCTCCCTCGCGGCGATTCGTAAGGATTCAACGCCACGATGTATTGAGATCTACGCTCTGGGTCTTTCAGTCGCGTTACGAGGGCCCCCTGACGCGCTTCGCGCGCCGACGGTGCGGCCAGAACGGCAGATCGAGCAAGCCGAAGAGGACGAGCCCAACCACAGCTGTGCCGAGGATGTACCACGGCCACGGTCCAAGCAGGCTCTGAATGCTGCCGGGGGAGGCAAATCGAAGGAAGTCGTAGTTGGCCTGTGCTTTCGCGTCGACTACTCCCACAAGTGCGAGGACCACCACGCTGACGACGATGACCCGCGGAACCGCCCCCGGTTTTGGGTACAGGCGTCGCCCCACCACCAGGAGGACGGCGGCCGCGACCACACCGATGTGATCACCGTAGAACTCAAGCCAGTCGTAGGAAGGGAATACGATCACGTGATCCGGCGTGAGGATGCCCTGGAGGCCACCAGCGATCGCCCAGAACCACGTCACCTCGACGAGGATCGGCCGAGGCCAGATCAGTGCAACCGCGGCGACGAAAGCACCGATGTCGCAGAGGTAGAGAGGGAGGCTGTGGTTCACGTTCCACGTCCCGTTCTCCACCTGCACCAGCTGATACACGATCTCGTTCACGACCAGGAACACTGCGAGCAGCCACGCGATGACCGTCACCCAGCGTCCCGGCCGGGCCCGAGCCAGCGGTCCCAGCGCGACGATCGCTATGACCGTGACAATCAGGGCAATAACGTGACTCGGGGTCGGGAACTGCTGCACGGTTGTTCAGCTGGGGGATTCCCAACGAGTGTCGTACCCACGTTGACGAGGCTCGTCAGGCAGCGTTCAGGGTGCCTCAAGGCTACTCGAATACGGCTGGGTACGGTTCCGGCATGACCCGTCTGATGGGCGGCTCCAGGAAGGAGAAATGATGAGGCACGACAATGGGTCTGCGCACAGGACGTCGCGCGTCCGTCGCGGCTTTGGGCGACTACGATCGACAACGTGCCCGAGTAAGCTGCGCGCATCGCACGAGCGACCGCGCTCGATACATAAGGAAGGACCGAAATGCGCATTCGTGTCGTACTGCTTACTCCGCTGATCTTTCTCGGCCTGGCCGTGGTGCCGGATGCGGTCTCGGCGGCGGGTTCTACGACGGTCGGCACCACTGCCGTCTGTGGTCCGTCGTGGAGCTACGTCGCGCAACCAACGCAGGGCGCCGACGGTGCAACGCTCGCCGGCGCGAGCGCGGTCGCGGTCAACAACGTCTGGGCGGTGGGATTTGCGGGCGTGACCGGCGGGCCGGTTACGGAACACTGGAACGGTTCGTCGTGGACGCTGACGAGCGCGCCGACGAGCGTCGGGTCGACCAGCATCGAGGAGCTCAATGCGGTGAGTGCCGATGCGAGCGACGATGCGTGGGCAGTGGGGAACGGCTACTCGAACAGCCTTGACCGTGAAGAGACCATTGCCGAGCACTGGAATGGCACGGCTTGGAAAGTGGTAACGACTCCGTCGCCTGGGGTGGGAATCTACGACGAGCTCACGGGTGTCCATGTGTTCTCACTCACGTCAGTCTGGGCCGTCGGCTATGACTTTCCCAACTCGGGCACAACGGGCCCGATCGTCATGCGCTGGAACGGGGTGTCGTGGGCTCTGGTGACAACTCCTGCACCCAAGGGAACGGTGCTGACCGCAGTTGGGGGCACGTCGGACCACGATGTCTGGGTCGTGGGCGGCGGGTTGATCGAACACTGGAACGGCAGCGTCTGGGGGGTATCTGTGCACACCAGCAACAAGATCTTCTTCCACGGCGTCAGCGCTTTCTCACCAACCAATGCCTTTGTGGTCGGCTATAACGACTCCAATCCCTCGTCGTTCAGCGCCGTGACCGAGCAGTGGAACGGCACGTCGTGGAAATCAGTGGCTGTGCCGGAACTGGGCGTCGACCGAGGCCTCAGCGCGGTCGTCGCTGTGGCTCAGAACTGGTACGCGGCGGTTGGCTGGGAGACCCCACCCGATTCCGATGCCGGCGCATTTCCGATGATCGACCGCTGGACGGGGACCGCATGGACGGTCTCGACCGTGCCGAAGACCATGCGGTCCTCGCTCATGGGGGTAACGGCACTTTCAACGGGGAACCTCTGGGCTGTCGGGCAGCTGGACGATGACGAAGGCAGCGTGGTCATGCAACGCTGCCCTTGACCTACTAGGCGACATCCCTTCGAGTCAGCGTCACCCACCCGGCGATCGCGAAGACGAGACCCCACGCGGCGAGCACGATCGCTCCTTGCCATGGCACAAGAAGCGTGATCCCGCCACGTCCGGGGGCGGCATCGATTTGTGTCATGGCTGAGGCAGCTGCGGCAGGCAGGAACTTGTAGATGTCAGCCAGCCACGCCCAGAGAGTGCTGAGCGCGCCGATGAGCAACTCCAGAAGGAGGAACCAGACCAGCGCGGAGATCACGGCGGTGATCTGGTTGCGGATCAGCACGCCGATGCCGACGCCGACAACGGCAAAGATGGCGACGTCACCGAACACGGCGAGGAGCACCAAGTACAGGTCGTTGGAGGCCCATCCGAGCGTGATCCCCTTGGAGCTGTACCACGGCACCATGAAGGCGACGGCAACGGCCGAGCACACCAGTCCGTACAGCACGCCGAGCCCTGCACCCGTGATGAGCTTGGCAACCACCACCCGCCCGCGACGTGGCTCGATGAGAAAGGTCGGCCGGCTCGTGAAATGCCGGAATTCGGTCGTCATGAAGATGATCCCGACCACCATCGAGAAGATGTACCCGATCGACGCCGAGGCGAGGATGGCGCGCTGCTCGATGCCCGTGCCAAGCGGCAGAGCCTGGCTCCGCTTAAGGCCGTTGGTCGCGAGTTGCGCGAAGACGGTGATGGCCGTGAACGCGACCGCGCCGAGGAGCATGCCCCACCACAGCTTGGTCGTCACGAGCTTCCGCCACTCGGCCCGAAGGAGCCGGCTCATTCCGTGGTCCCCCCGGTCAGGGCGAGGAAGACGCCTTCGAGGCTGGCCTGGTCGTCGGTGAGCTGGTGGATCTCGACATGTGCCACCCAGGCGGCGTGCCCGATCTCAGCCCCTGTCGCACCGCCGACCCGAAGGCTCCCGTCGCTCTCCTTTGCGATTGTGATGTTCGGGAGGCTCGCGATTGCCGCTCGCAACCCCGCTTCATCGGGCACGCGCACGATGCACGAACCGCTCTGCTGAGAGCGCAACTCCTGGAGCGTGCCTTCCCGCACCAACTGTCCCTGACGCAGGATCACCACGCGGTCGACGGTCTGTTCGACCTCCGAAAGCACGTGGCTGGACACCAGGATGGTGCGGCCCTCGTTGTCGGCAAGATGCCGGAGAAACCCGCGAAGCCACACGATGCCCTCGGGGTCGAGGCCATTGGCGGGTTCGTCGAGCACCAGGATCCTGGGATTCCCCAGGAGTGCCGTCGCGAGGGCAAGACGCTGGCGCATCCCGGTGGAGAACCCGCCCGCGAGCTTTCGCGCGAAGGGCGTGAGCCCCACCAGTTCGAGCACTTCGTCAGCCCGCGAGTCAGGCAATCCTGCCGCCGCGGTGTAGACCCGCAGGTGGTTCCGCGCGGTCCGTCCCGGATGAAAGCTGTTCGCCTCCAGGACCGCTCCCACCATGCGGGCCGGATCCTGCAGGTCGCGATAGTGGCGTCCCGCGACCGTCGCCTCACCGGAATCCGGGTGGGCGAGACCGAGAATCATCCTGAGCGTCGTCGTCTTGCCGGCCCCGTTCGGGCCAAGGAAACCGGTGACCGATCCTGGTTCCACGGTGAAGCTGAGATCGACGACCGCTCGGACGTCGCCGAAGTGCTTGCTGAGGCCCTTGGCGACGATGCGCGCGGCGGCTGGGTCTGTCGCCTCTGGAGTGATCATCCGCTTGTCCTGATGGAGCTCATCGTGTCGCGGAGAGTTTGCAGGTTTCGCCTCGGATCTCCGCCTCGGCTCGCGATCCCGTGATGGTCAGCGGTTCAGCAACCGAGCAACTCGGGGCGAGCGCACAACACCGCGCCGGAACCATGCAGCGCGTGCGAGGCGAACCACCTGTCTAAGCTTGAGACAGTCCACGGGCGCACGGAGGAGTGGCTATGAACGTCGGAATCCTTGGCACTGGCAAGATGGGCGGCGCAATGGCGCGCCGGCTCGCGGCCTCCGGGTTCGAGGTGACGCTGTGGAATCGCTCGCCCAGCAAGGCACAGCAACTCCACATTGGCCGCATCGCAGCCACACCGGCCGACGACGCTCGTGATGCCGATGTGATCATCAGCAGTCTCACCAACGACACCGCGCTTCGGGACGTGTACTTCGGTGAGCACGGCGTGCTCGGGGCCGCCGCCGGCAAACTGGTTATCGATACCAGCACCGCTGGACCGGAGATCGCTGAAGCGATTGGCCGCGAGGCGCAGGCGGCCGGCGTGCGTTTTCTCGAGGCGCCGGTCATCGGCAGTGTGCCGGCCGTTGAGGCTGGAAAGCTGCTGGTCCTCGCCGCAGGCGACCAGGCAGACGCCGAACAAGCGCGTCCCGTTCTGGAACACCTCGGCGAGGTCCTCTATGTGGGCGAGCGCGGCAGCGCGCAGCGGTTGAAGCTGATTGCCAACAGCATGCTGGGCATCACCAGCGCAGCGGCCGGCGAACTGCTGACCGCCGGGACAGCGGCCGGCCTCGAGCGTGAGCAGGTCTTCAAGATCCTGCTTCGCTTTGCGCCTGGCCTCGCCGCTCGAGAGCGCGGGTTCCTCCACGACGAGCACACGCCGACCATGTTCGCTGTGCGTGACCTCGTCAAGGACCTCGATCTTGCGTCGCGCGTCTTCGACGATCAGGATGGCGCCACGCCGCTCACTCACGTGACGCACGAGCTTTACGCAGACGCGATGAAGGAGTCGGCGGACCTCGACATCTCTGCAATCGTCAGAGTCCTGCAGCACCGCAACTGAGGCGCCGCTGACGATCGCTCGTCGTCAGTGCTCGACGCGAAGCCACGCGGAACCGGCGGTTCCGCGTATCCGGCTCGCCAGCGCCACGCTCGCCAGCACGGCGAGCGCGATGACCAGCGGATAGATGATGTGCGCGGAGAGCACAAGCGCGGCGCCCACGACGGCGCCGGAGAGCATCGCTGCGACCGCAACCAGGCGGCGACCAGCCTTGGATCCCGGCCCACCCGCAAGCTTGCTGTCTGCGGCGATGCCAGTGATCGTCAGCGTGAGCACCGTGGTGGTCAGGTCCGGCACGGCGAGCTTGCGCGAAGCGGCATTCTGGATGCCCATCGCGATCGCGAGGACGGCAATGAGCGCGTAGCGGTATCCCGGCGATATCGAGCTGCCGCTGACGATCGCGAGGACCACCGCCGCCGCGAGAAAGACCACCTGCAAGGTGGCGGCCGTGGCCAGGAGGTAGCCGCGGTGCTCCGTAAACCGCGTCCCGATCCTGCCCCCGACCAACGCTCCGAGAAAAAACGCTGCCATCGACACCACGGATGCGGCAACCGAGAACCCCGGCGCTCCCACCAGGGCGAAGGCGAGGAGCACGACATTGCCGGTCATGTTGGCGACGAACACATGTCCGAGGAGGAGGTAGCTGAACGCGTCGACAAGTCCGGTGACGAAGGTCATCGCGATGAGCAGCGGTGGTAGGGGGCCATGCGTCGAGTTGCGATCTGGAGCGAGCGTCTGGCGGACCTCGGAGAAGAAGCTCATTGGACACGTGTTATAGAGAACCGGTCCCGGGGTATATAATGCTTGCCAGCAGTCAACTATTTCTCGGGAGCCAGGCTGAACACGAATAATGTTCCAGGCGCGGAGGTCGGTGACGACCTGAATGCGGCGCGCCTGCGGAGCGCCGTCAACCGGATGTCGCGGCGGCTCCGGCCGACCTCAGCCGCGGGAACGCTCACCACGACAGAGGTCGACATCCTCGTTGCGGCAGAACGGCAGGGTCCGGTTCGGATGTCGGACCTCGCCAGCTTTGCCGGGTTGAACCCGACGATGCTCTCGCGTCTGATTCCAAAACTGGAGGCTGCCGGTCTGATACGGCGGATTCACGATGCGGCCGACCGGCGTGTCTGCCGAGTCACCGCAACGCCCAAAGGGAGCCGGCTGCTCGATCGGATTCGATCGGAGCGGAACGATGCGCTGTCACGGCGCCTTCGTGATCTCGAGGCGAGTGAGCGCGACACACTCGCGCTCGCGCTTCCCATCCTCGAAGACCTGGCCGAGCGGCTTCGCCCCGGTTGGACTGCGGATGAGCGGAGGGATCGGACGGCATGACCAGCGTGATGGCCATCGGCCGGCGCACCTTCTCAGCGCTCGCCATTCCGAACTACCGGCGGTACTTCTTCGGGCAGAGCACGTCACTCATCGGGACGTGGATGCAATCCGTCGCGCAGTCCTGGCTCGTCTTTACGCTCACGCACTCGCCAACCGCGATTGGATTCGTGCTGGCGCTGCAGACACTGCCGGTGCTCTTCCTCGGGCCGTATGGCGGGGTGATCGCCGACCGCGTCAACAAGCGGCGCTTCCTGATCATCCTGCAGTCGCTGATGGGAGTGCAGGCGCTGGTGCTCGGCGTCCTCGTCGTCACGCACGCGGTGGTCTTCTGGGAGATCTGCCTCCTTGCGGTGATTCTCGGACTCAACAACTGCTTTGAGAACCCATCTCGCCAGGCATTCATGCTCGAGATGGTTGGGGCCGATCATGTCCGCAACGCGGTGAGCCTCAACTCCACGATGGTGAACGCGGCGCGAGCCGTCGGTCCGGCGGTGGCGGGATTGCTGATCGCGACCGTTGGTGTGGGCGTGTGCTTTCTGGTCAATGCTGTGAGCTTCGTGGCGGTCGTGTACTCGCTCACCTCGATGGATCCGAAGGCGCTCCGGCCGAGCCCGCCCACCCGGCGCGGAAAGGGACAGCTGCGTGAAGGGCTCCGCTACGTGGCGAGAGAACCGCGGCTGTGGGTCCCGCTCTTGATGGCCACCATCGTGGGGACGCTGGCGTACGAATTCCAGGTCACGTTGCCCGTGGTGGCCAAGCAGACCTTTGGTGGCAACGCGGCCACGTACGGGTTCCTCACCGCCGCCATGGGATTTGGCGCCGTCTTCGGTGGACTCTTCACCGCGACGCGCGGTCGTACCGGGCTGCGCACCATGACGATCGCCGGCACCGGTTTCGGGGTCGCAATGCTCTGCGTCGCGCTGGCGCCGAACCTCGCAGTCGCGTTCGTGGCCATGGGTGTGACGGGCTTTGCGGCCATCTGCTTCATGTCAACCGGCAACGCGACCCTGCAGCTCGCGGCCGCACCCTCGATGCGCGGGCGCGTGATGGCGCTGTGGGCGGTCGGCTTCATGGGCTCGACGCCGGTCGGCGGACCGCTGATCGGCTGGGTCGTGCAGGTGGCCGGGGCGCGGAGCGGCCTGGCGGTCGGAGCGGTGTCCTGCCTTGCTGCCGCCGGGATCGGGTTCCTCGCCATGCGCAAGCTCGAGCGCCGCCGCATCAACGCATTGCAGCCGCCGATGGTCGAGGACGGGTTGGAGTTGATCGAGCAGCTGGTCGCCGCCGAGACGGAGTGAGGCCGTCCCGTCGATGACGCACGCCGTATTCGTCGCAGGGGCAGGTATCCAATCGTTGAGCTATCCGATCGTTAGAGTCGACGCATGATCGGGGACATGGTTGAGGTCATCGTGGACTCGGGGACCGGAAGTGCACGGACCTTCGAGATCGCGGCGACGCGTGCCGGACGACGGGTGGAGGTGACGAGCGCGAGGGGCATCATCGAGGTGGCGGAACTCACTCGCAGCGGCCAGCCGGTGCGGGTGGGTCGATTCATGGCGACCCGCGTGATCGCCATCGTCGAGCACCCCGCGTCCGACAACAAGGCCGGACCGGAGCACCGACGGAACAAACGGGTCGAACAGGAAGAGACGCTGCTCTAACCTCAGCCGTGCGTGGTGCACGGGCGCATGTTCAGGCCGTCGCCGGACCCCGCCACAGGTCGATGCCGCTCTCGACCGCATGCCGGTCAATCTCGGCGAGCTCCTCGACCGAAAACTCGAGGTGGTCGAGCGCTTTGACGTTCTGCTCGAGCTGATTCACGCTCGATGCGCCGGCCACCAGCGAGGTGACCCGCGGATCGCGAAGCGCCCACGCGAGCGCCATCTGGGCGAGGCTCTGACCGCGACGTTCGGCGATGGTGGTGAGCGCTCGCACGTGCGCGAGGATGTCCGCGCTGATCATGTCCTCGGTGAGCGAGGAGTTCTCGTGAGCTCTGGAATCCGCCGGGATGCCGTGGAGGTATCGGTCCGTCAGCACGCCCTGCGCGAGTGGCGAGAAGGCGATGCAGCCCACTCCGGCGTCGCCGAGCACCTCGAGCAGGCCATGTTCGATCCAGCGATTGAGCATTGAATACGACGGCTGGTGGATGAGCAGCGGAGTCCCGAGCCGGCGCAGGATCGCGATTGCCTCCTCGGTCCGCTCGGCGGAGTAGGAGGAGATGCCGATGTAGAGCGCCTTGCCCTGCTCGACAGCCGAGTGCAGGGCTCCAAGGGTTTCCTCGAGCGGCGTGCTGGGGTCGAAACGGTGGTGATAGAAGATGTCGACGTACTCGACGCCGAGGCGCTGCAGGCTCTGGTCGAGGCTGGCGAGTAAGTACTTGCGGGAGCCGAGGTCGCCGTAGGGGCCGGGCCACATGTCCCACCCCGCCTTCGTCGAGATGATCAACTCGTCGCGGTAGCCGCGAAAGTCGCTGCGCAGGATGCGGCCGAAGTTCGCCTCGGCGCTGCCGTACGGGGGGCCGTAGTTGTTCGCCAGGTCGAAGTGGGTGATGCCGAGGTCGAAGGCGCGCCGGAGGATGGCTCGCTGGGTGTCGAGGGAGCGATCGTCGCCGAAGTTGTGCCACAGGCCCAGCGACATGGCGGGGAGAAGGATGCCGCTGAGCCCGCAGCGCCGATAGCTCATCGATTGGTAGCGATCGGTCGCGGGGTGGTAGTCGGTTGGCTCAGTCACCCCTCGATTCTGGCAAATCGGACCGCGCGGAACGGGGCAATTTTCGTAACCCCTTGCGCAGCGGGCGGGGGAGGGCTATCATCCCGGCCCAACCTGTAAGCGCTTACTGGTAAGCGCTTACAGGAAGGCGCAACCTCTCAGGAACTGGAGGCGGCAGCCCGCATGACGGAAGCCAAGCGGTCCAAGGGGACGCTGACGATCTATGACGTTGCCCGTCTGGCGGGTGTCTCGATCGCCTCGGTGTCGCGGGTCCTCAACGGCCAGGGCACGCCCCGTCCCGAGACCCGGGAACGGGTGATGCGAGCCGTGGGTGAGCTCAGCTTTGTTCCCGACGCGGCGGCCCGGGCGCTCTCGAACGGCCTCAAGGAGGTGGTCGGCATCGTCTTCCGTCGCGGCGGCGAGGCGACCTTCGAAGATGAGGACGAGAGCCTGCTCTTCATCGACGGCATCAACCGCGGCGTCGAAGTTGCGGCGCAGCGGCGGAGCTACGACGTCCTGGTGAGCTCGGTGGGCGTCCATGACTCGCATGCGGCGGCGCGGGTTGCCGGGGTCGCAGGCAAGTCGGACGGGATCATCCTCCACGACCGGATGCTCTCGGCCGTGGGCATCGCCCGCCTGTCGGAGATGATCCCCGTGGTCACCCTGGCGGGGAGTCCGACGCGGTCGTCGATCAACGTCGGCTGCGACAACGATGCCGGGATGCGCGCCCTGGTCAACCACCTCACCGGCGACCACGGATATCGGCATCTCGCCTACCTCTCTGGGCACGCCGACAGCCCGGACAACCGGGCCAGAGCCCGAGTGTTCGAGGCGGCGGCAACCGCCGTTGGCGCGCAGATCCAGACCGGTCCTGCGTGGCAGGGGAACTACAGCGCATCAGGCGGCGCGCAGGTGATCACGTCGCTGCTCGCCCATGGTGGCGAGCTGCCCCGGGCGATCGTCTGCGCCAACGACCAGACCGCGCTCGGGGTGATCCACGCCCTCGCCAGAAGTGGGGTGAGGGTGCCCGGCGACGTCGCGGTCACGGGGTTCGACGACGTCCCTGTTGCGCGTCATCTGCATCCATCACTGACCACCATCAGGCAGCCCATCGAGCAGATGGGCGCCACGGCCTTCGAGGTCCTCTACTCGAGGATCGGGGGGCAGGGCGGTGAGTCCAACATCGTCCTGCCGGTCCGCCTCATGCTCCGCGAGAGTTGCGGCTGCGGTCCGGTCCTGGCGCCGAGCGCTGCTGCAGCGCCGGGCGGGGAGGTGTAGGCATGCGTGCCCTCGCCCGCCGCCTCGGCGTCTACGTCCTCGCCGCGTGGGTGGCGATCACGGTCAGCTTCCTGCTGCCGCGAGTGGTGCCGGGCAACCCGGTCGCCGGCGCGATCGCGCGTGCGCAGTCGTCCGGCATCTGCAATTCCATCTGCGTCAGGGCCATCGAAGACCAGCTGGGCTTCAACGTGCACACCAGCCTCTGGGTGCAGTACGTGCAGTACCTGGGGAACCTCGTGCACGGGAACCTCGGCTTCTCATGGTCGGAGAACGCGCAGGTGAGCAGCCTGATCGTCTCGTACCTGCCGTGGACGCTGGGACTCCTCGGGGTCGCCACCATCCTGAGCTTCATCGCCGGCACGCTGATCGGCGTCGTCCTGGCCTGGCGACGCGGTGCCTTCACGGATTGGTTGCTGCCGGCTGCGACGTTCTTTCAGTCGATCCCGTACTTCTTCCTCGCACTGGTTCTGGTGCTGATCTTCGGAGAGACGGGGAGCCTGCTGAAGTGGTTCCCGAGCCTCTACGGATACGACATCTACGGTGTCAATCCGGGAATGAACCTGCCGTATATCGGCAGCATCATCGGGCACGCGGTGCTGCCTGCATTGACCGTGATCCTCGCATCGATGGGCGGATTCATCCTCGCGATGCGCAACCAGATGGTCACCACCATGGATGAGGACTATGTCCTGGTGGCGCGAGCCAAAGGCCTTCGCACCGGCAAGGTTGTGTGGTATGCGGCGCGCAATGCGCTGCTGCCGTGCGTGTCGAACTTCTCGGTTGCGATCAGCCTGGTAGTCGCCGGGCAGATTTTGGTCGAAATTGTCTTCAACTATCCGGGTATCGGCTACCACCTGTACAGCGCGCTCGGGGCCTTGGACTACACCCTGGTCCAGGGAATCTTCGTGGTGATCACGCTCGTCGTGCTCGCCGCGAACCTGATCGCCGATGTCATCTACGTGATGATCGACCCACGGGCTCGGCAGGAGGCCTGAGCGATGACCATCAACACCACCATCCTCAGCGAGCAGAGCCCAGCAGCCGCCGCGGCGGTCTCGACGTCGAGGGCACTGCGCCTGCCGCGCTCGCCGAAGGTGATCGCCGGGCTCGTGATCCTGGCGGTGTTCGCGGTCATCGCCATCATCGGCGCCTGGATCGCGCCGTACTCCCCGAATCTCACCAACGAAAGCTGGGTGCAGCACGTCCTGGTCGCCGGCACCGGTCCGGGAACGCACATCAAGGCCGACTACTACCCGCTGCCGCTGCCGCCATCGGGCGCGCACTGGCTGGGCACCACCATCCTCGCCCAGGACGTCTGGTCGCAACTCCTGGTCTCGACTCAGGCAACGGTCGCAGTCGGATTGCTCGCGGCGGCGATCAGCACCGTGCTCTCGATCCTCGTCGGTGTCACCGCCGGGTACCTCGGCGGCGGCGCCGACGAAGGGCTGTCGCTCCTCGGCAACGTCTTTCTGGCCATCCCGGGCCTGCCCCTGCTCATCGTGCTGGCCGACTACGTACCCGCCGCAGGCACGAGCATCTTCCTGGTCAGCCTCATCATCGCCATCACCGCATGGGCGTACAGCTCTCGGGTGCTGAGGGCGCAGACCCTCTCATTGCGCAACCGGGATTTCGTTGAGGCGGCACGAGTTTCGGGCGAGGGAAGGTTTCGCATCATCCTCGTCGAGGTTCTGCCGAACCTCATCCCGATCGTGGCCGCGTCGTTTCTCTTTACGACGCTCTACGCGATCGGCGCCTATGTGGCCATCGCGTTCCTCGGCCTCGCGGGATCACCAACATCGTCCCCACCCGGTCTGTGGAACTGGGGGGAGATGCTCCGGGAAACGTTCGCGAACGATGCAGTGCGCGGCGGCTGGTGGTGGTGGTGGGCGCCTCCCGGCCTCTGCATCGCCCTGCTCGGTACCGGTCTCGCGCTGCTCAACTTCGGGATCGACGAGTTCATCAATCCCCGACTTCGGGTCGCGGGGCTCTCGCGGAAGGCGGCTCGCACGCTGGGCATCAGCCGCCGGCCCAAGTTGGGGCTCACGCCGGTGGTGCGCCGCAAGGTCGTCAGTCCCACGGTCACCAGCCCCGAATCGAGCACGCCATGAGCACCCCAGGCATCAGTCCGATTCCAAACCCGGGATTCCCGGTCGCGCCACGCCACGTCGCCGAGAGTGCTGATCCGGTGCTCGAGATCCGAGGGTTGTGTGTCGACTACGGCTTCGGCGACGACGCCGTGCACGCGGTGTCCAATTGTGATCTCTCGCTCGGCCGCGGACGGGTCCTCGGCCTCGCCGGAGAGAGCGGAAGCGGCAAATCGACCCTGGCGATGGCGGCGATCCGTCTGCTCCGGTCGCCAGGGGTGATCACGGGAGGTGAGGTCCTCTTCCATTCCAGGTCTTCGTCCGACGTCGAGCCGGCGCCGACCCTGGATCTGCTCGCGGCAGGCGAGGAGGAACTCCGAGCCGTCCGATGGTCCGAGATCGCGATCGTCTTGCAGAGCGCCTTGAATGCGCTCAACCCGGTGAGCACGATTGGCGCGCAGTTCGACGAATTGCTCGCCACCCACCGTCCTGGGTTGAGCCGAGCCTCGAGACGAGACAGGGCAGGGGATCTACTCGAGCTGGTCGGAATGACCGCGGACCGGCTCCGCAGCTATCCCCACGAGATGTCGGGCGGCATGCGCCAGCGGGCGATGATCGCGATGGCCCTTGCGCTGGATCCGCAGGTCATGATCCTCGACGAGCCCACGACGGCGCTCGACGTCGTGACCCAGCGCGAGATCCTCGAGGAGCTGATGGGATTGCGCGACCGGCTGGGTTTCGCCGCCCTCTTCATCACGCACGACCTCTCGCTGCTCGTCGAGTTCGCTGACGACATCGCGGTGATGTACGCGGGCCGGGTGATGGAGCGAGCGCAGGCGGCGTCGCTGTTTCGGGCGCCGCGCCTCCCGTATACGTACGGCCTGCTGCATTGCTTCCCGCCGATGCACGGGGAGCGTTACCGGATGGAGGGCATTCCAGGTTCGCCGCCCGACCTGCGGGACCTCCCACCAGGCTGTGCATTTCATCCGCGCTGCCAGTGGGCGATCCCACGATGCCGTCAGGATGTGCCAAAACTCGAACCGTTGGCGGGGTCGGATCGCGAGGTCGCGTGCTGGCTCCACCGAGACGACGCGACGGCTCCAGCTGAGCTGATGCTTCGGGACCCCGCCGTGGCCCAGCCACGTACCGCACCGGTCATCGATGCGAGCGCGGGGCGTGCCGTATGACCACGCTCGCCGTCGTTTCGAACATCGGAACCGAGACGCCTGTGCTCGAAGGCCGTGGCTTGACCAAGTCCTTCTGGGTCAAGCGGAACAGCGGGCTGCTGGCGCGGCGCTCCCGGCTCCACGCTGTGGATGACGTTTCAGTGCAACTCGACGCCGGGGCGGTGACTGCCGTCGTCGGCGAGAGCGGATCCGGGAAGACGACCGTCGCCCGCCTGCTCGCCAGGATCGTGAAACCGGACGCGGGTGAGGTCCTGCTCGACGGTCACCCCGTCGCCGCGGCACGGACTCGAAAGTTCGCGGCTCAGGTGCAGATGGTGTTTCAGGATCCATTCGCGTCGCTCAACCCGGTGCATCGGGTTCGGCATCATCTGACCCGTCCGCTGCAGATTCACCACACCGCCGATGGTGATGTCGACGCGGCGGTGCTGCAGTTGCTGCACCGAGTCGCGCTCGACCCACCCGCGAAGTTCGCCGACAAGTTTCCCCACGAGCTTTCCGGTGGCCAGCGCCAGCGTGTCGCGATCGCCCGAGCGCTTGCGGTGCGCCCCCGCGTCCTGCTGGCCGATGAACCGGTGTCGATGCTCGACGTGTCGATCCGTCTCGGAGTGCTCAACCTGCTCGCCGATCTTCGCGACCGTGAACGGCTTGCGATCCTCTACGTCACCCACGATATCGCCTCCGCTCGATACCTGGCCGACACGATCGTTGTGATGTATGCGGGGCAGCTGGTCGAGGCGGCACCGAGCGTCAGCCTCACCAACTCCCCGGCGCATCCGTACACGCAGCTCTTGCTGTCCGCGGCTCCCGACCCGGAACGGCTCGAGCGACCGACGCTCGCCGCACGAGGAGCACCGCCGAGCCTGCTAGCCCCGCCGCCCGGATGCCGCTTTCATCCCCGCTGTCCGCACGTCATGGAGGTCTGCAAACGCATGGCACCACCAACAGTGACCGTCTCGCCTGACCACGCAGCCGCCTGCTGGCTGCACGTCGACGCGGCCGACCGCGTCGTCGACGGTGCCGGGGTGATGCCGGGATCGTCGCCGAACCCGCAGGGTGAAGCCGAGGTGCAACGCCCTCCCTAATGCGCATGCAACTGAACGAAGGGACACGCGCACTGCCGATCAGCGCAGTGCCTCATGGAATCACGACAAAAATGGAGGAGCCACAACATGAGCCGGAGAGCATTCATCGGAGTTCTCGGCGTCACGACCATCGTCGTCGCGGCGTGCTCGAGCAGCGGGCCGACATCACACACCACTCAGGGCAAGCCGCTCATCTATGAGCCGACGACCGGGGTGACGTTCTCGGATGACTTCAACCCATACGATCCCAACTCGGTCGCGTCCAGTGTCGGGATGAAAAGCATCATCTACGAGCCACTGGTCGAATTCGATCAACTCGATCCGACGGACGCGGGCACGCACTACTGGTTGGCGACCGCGTACGCGTTCCAGAATGGCGGCAAGGACCTGCAGATCACCCTGCGAACCGGCGTGAAGTTCAGCGACGGCTCATCGTTCGGTCCGAAGGACGTCGCCGCCACATTCACGGCGATGAACAACCCAAAGGCTGACGTTCCCGGGGTCGCGCCCCAGGTCTCTCCCCCCACGATCTCCGGGAACACCGTGACCCTGCACTTCGGCACGGCCCAGTACACCGGCCTCTGGGCAATCCTGGGAACGACCTACATCATGCAGGCATCGGTCGCGAACCAGATAGCCTCGAACCCCACGTTGCAGATCGCGCATCCGGTCGGCACGGGACCGTTCGAACTGGACAGCTATTCCAGCTCGCTGATCAAGTTCAAGCCCAACCCGCACTACTGGGGTGGCACACCACCGGAATCAGAGGTCGAAGTACCCTCTGTCGCCACAAACGCGGCGGCGAGCGATGCGCTGGTGAGCGACCAGCTCGACTGGGCTGGTAACGACATTCCGAATATCTACGCCAGCTTCGTGAACCTCGATCCTCAGACCAACCACGCGTGGTTCGCATCCGGAAGCACCGTGGCCCTTCGGTTCAACCTGAACCCGGGTAACGGGGGCGCCACCGGGATCAACGAGGCTGCCGTGCGCAAGGCGGTCAGCTACGGCATCGACCGCAATGCACTCGCGCTGCTGGGAGAGTTCTGGCTATGAGGTGCCGGCGACCTCTTCGGGTGGACTGATCCTGCCCGCTCAGAAGGCGTTCCTCCCCGCGGACGGCAGTCTTGCCAACGATCTCTCGACCACCGGCAATGTTCCCGATGCGACAACCGCCACCGCAGATAAACTGCCGAGCGGCGACGATGTGTACGACATCCTCACGGGCGGTGGCTGGAAGGCCCCGGCGTCGTCCACGTACAGCAAGGGGACCTATAAGTCGGGCGGAAATTGCGACGGCACCAATGTTGCAAACTGCTGGACCAAGGGCAGCGAGATCATCAAGTTCTCGGTCTACGACCCAGTTCCGTTCTCCGACTACTGGGAGGATGCTGCGCTCATCTCGCAGGAGCTCCAGACCCTCGGCATGGACGTGACCACCAAGCCGGCGCAGGGATACTCGGACTGGAACGCCAACATCAGCGGCACCAATTCCGCGTGGCAGACGGCGATCCACTGGGGCCAGGGCGGCCAGATCCCATACACGCAGTACGAGGACTGGCTCGACTACTCGAACTCCACCACAGCGGCGCACTACGAGGGATATAACAACTCGGCCGCTGAGCAGGACCTGCAGACCTACGCTGGTACCGATCCCTCCGACACCGCGACACTCTATCCCGCCGTTCAGGCGCTCGAGAAGATCATGTCGACGGACGTGCCGGAGGCCCCGCTACTCTATGGAGCGGACTGGAACGTGTATAGCAGCGCCAAATACGTCGGATGGCCTGATCAGTCACAGCCGTACATGGATCCATCGCCGAGCGATCCGCAAATGCCCTACATCCTGATGCAACTCAAGCCGGTGTCCTGAGCTCGCATACGGAACGATGCATCCCCATCCCGCAGATGGGATCCGTCCGGCCGGCACCGTGCCGGCCGGACGCGGGGATGCGCTATCAAGAAAAGGAAACGCAACGATGAACGCCACCGCATCCGCAACCCGCAGCGACGAGTCGAGCCTGGTGGCGCGGCTCAGCCTTGAGCAGAAGGTGCGCCTGCTGACCGGTGCGGATGCATGGTCGCTCTACGCCATTGACACCGTCGGCCTGCGTGCGATGGTGGTATCCGACGGACCCTCGGGTGTGCGTGGGAGCCGTTTCGATCCGGGCAACCCGTCGTCCTCGCTGCCGTGTCCGGTGGCGCTCGGCGCGACGTGGGATGAACGTCTGGTCGGCGAGCTCGCTCTGGCGCTCGGCGTTGAGACGCGCGCACGAGGGGTGGACGTGCTCCTCGCACCCACAGTCAACATCGTGCGGACCCCGCTGAGCGGGCGTGGCTTCGAGTGCTTCTCCGAAGACCCGGTGCTCACCGCGCGCATCGCGGTGGCGTACGTGCGTGGGGTGCAGGAGGCAGGGGTCGGCGCAACCGCCAAGCATTTCGTCGCCAACGACTCGGAGACTGACCGGCGCACCTACGACGCTCGGATCAGCGAGCACGTGTTGCGCGAGCTCTACCTCGCGCCGTTCGAGGCGTGCGTCTTCGACGCCGACGTGGCGGCGGTGATGGCCGCATACAACTCGGTCAACGGACACACCATGACCGCCAATCGATCATTGCTCACGGGACTGCTCAAGGACGAGTGGGGATTCGACGGTGTTGTCGTGTCGGACTGGTCGGCGACGCGTACCACCGAGCCGACCGCCCTCGCCGGACTGGACCTGGCGATGCCCGGACCGCGCGGGCCGTGGGGCAACCAGCTCCTTGCCGCGGTGCGCGCCGGCACGGTGCCCGAAGCGGTCATCGACGACAAGGTCGCGAGGTTGCTGCGCCTCGCGCGCCGCGTGGGTGCGCTCGATGGAGCACCTGAGCATGTGGCCGCACACGGTGCCGACGGAGTTCACCTCAAAGCGGCTCCGGCGCCCGCCTTGATCGATCCGGACCTCCTCCGCGAGGTGACGTCGCGGTCGTTCGTGCTGCTGAAAAACCAGCGCGGGCTGCTTCCATTGAAGACCGCCGCCGTCAGGAGCGTGGCGCTCGTCGGGCCAAACGCAACGGAGCCCCAGACGCAGGGGGGCGGAAGCGTCCGCGTCCTTCCGGTCGTCCGTCCGGGACTCGCATCGTCACTGCTCACCCTGGGTGAGTTCGACGAGGTTGACGTCTACCAGGGTTGCATGACATGGGCGACGATCCCGCAGCCCCACGACGGCACCCTGCGCGACCCGGAGACTGGAGCGAGCGGCGTGCGCGTCGAGGTCCGCGACGCCGATGGTGTCGTCCGATATGACGCCACGAGCCCGAGCAGCGTGCTCACCTGGTGGGACGGCCTCCCCGAGATCGTGCATCACCCGGGGTCCGAGCTGGTCATGCGCGCGGTGTATCGGTCACCTGTGCATGGACCCCACGTGGTCGGGGTCGCCGGCGTCGGGGTGCTCAGCATCGCGATCGATGGCTCCGTGGTCGCCGAGGCGACGACCCTGCATCCACAAGAGATCGTCGAGGCCCTCTCGCGACCGCCCGAGCTGCGCGTCCCCCTCGATCTCGAGGCGGGCCGCGAGGTGGAGATCCGAGCCGCCTACCGGCCCAACGTGCGAGGGCCGGAAGCCGGCTTCGTCACCATGCGACTCGGCGTCAGTCCGCGGCTCGATGAGGACCGGCTGCTTGATGAGGCCGTCGCCGGCGCGCGTGCTGCGGATGTCGCCGTCGTGGTCGTCGGATCGGCGGAGGGAACCGAGAGTGAGGGGTACGACCGCGACACCCTGGCGCTTCCCGGCCGTCAGGACGAGCTCGTGCGCCGGGTCGCCGCCGCCCAACCGAACACCGTCGTGATCGTCAACACTGGAATGCCCGTGTTGATGCCCTGGTGCGACGAGGTCGCGGCGATCGTCCAGGTCTGGCTCCCGGGGCAGGCGTTCGGCGAGGCGTTGACCGACTGCCTGATCGGGGTGGCCGAGCCCGGTGGACGGCTGCCCATCTCGATCCCTCGCCATGCCGCCGATTCGCCGGTGCTCGATGCCACGCCGAAGGGAGGCGAGCTCGCGTACTCAGAGGGACTCCTCGTCGGGTATCGCGGCTACGACCGCAGTGAGCGCGAGCCGCTCTTCTGCTTCGGTCATGGCCTTGGCTACAGCGAATGGAGTTACGACTCGTTGACCCTGGAGGCTGACCACCTGCACGAGAACCAGGACCTGCCCGTGGTGGTCAGGGTCCGTAATACGGGCGAGCGAGATGGCCGCGAGGTGATACAGGTCTACCTCGAGGCAACCGACGAAGATCCCAACCGGCCGATCCGGGTCCTCGCCGCGTTCGCCGGCGTCGAAGCCGCAGCGGGCCGGCCTGCGGAAGCGCGGATGGTCATTCCGGCTCGTGCGTTCGCTCGTTTTGATCCTGACGGGCGCGGCTGGGTCTGGCGGCCCGGAACGTACAACCTCCGGGTGGGCCGGTCTTCCCGAGATCTACGGCTCGACCAACCGGTGCAGCTCACCAGTTCGTAGCGGCTCCGGGATCGCTTTTCTCGGCCCACGCCACCGGACCGAGGAGCCATGCTTCTTTCCATGAACATCGTGGTCCTGCTCGCGACCGCTCTCGCCGCCGGCGTCGAGTGGATCGAGGCACTGACGATCGTGCTGGCGGTGGGTCTCTCCAAGGGTTGGCGAAGCGCGCTGCTCGGCACCGCCGCCGCGCTCCTCGCGCTGGCCGTCCTCGTGACCGTGTTCGGGGTCACGATCACCTCGCGGGTGTCAATCGACTCCGCGCGCACTGTCGTCGGCATCTTCCTGCTGCTGTTCGGGCTGAAGTGGCTCCACAAGGCCATCCTTCGGTCCAGTGGTCTCAAGTCACTTAAAGACGAGGGACAGGTGTTCGAGCAGACCAGGGCGAGGCTCGCGGGCACGGGTGTCGCCGCCGCTGGAGTTGATCGAGCCGGCGTCACAACCGCATTGAGCGGTGTGTTCCTCGAGGGCCTCGAGGTCGTCTTCATCGTGGTGGCGCTCGGAGGACTGCAGGACATCCCGTCGGCGGTGATCGGCGCGCTTGTTGCGCTTGTGATTGTGGCCGCCGCAGGCGCGGCGATCCGTGGTCCTCTCACGCGCGTGCCCGAGAACACGCTGAAATACGTCGTCGGCATCATGCTGACGTCGTTTGGAACGTTCTTCTCGGGCGAGGGGATCGGGGTCCACTGGTGGGGAGATGACCTCAGCGTCCTGATCCTGGTTGCGGCGTACGGCCTTGCGTCCCTGGCGTTCGTCTGGTTGCTGCGACGCCCTGTGCGACGGCAGGGGTCCGCGAGCGGGCTGGAGCACGTCATCAAGGCGATCGTCCTCGAGCTCTGGGGGCTGTTCGTTGACGACGGTGCCGTGGCACTCGTCGCGGTCATCGCCCTGCTCGGCGTTGCTCTCATCGTGCAACATGAGGGTGACCCTCACAGTATCGCGGGTGTGCTGTTGATAGCCGGCGTGCTCGTTGCTGTGGGGGCCGGGCTGGCCAACACCGCCAGGACAGCTCGCAAGACGAGCGACAAAGCGCCTTCGGAGCAGCCTGCGGCGGAGCCGGTTGCCGGCGTTGCTTCCAACATTGCGCCACGCGATCACGCGCTCACCGGGCCGACTCACGACCGTTAGGATCGGCCCGGGTTAACAACTGACGAATTCACGCGACAACTGCTTGCTGGCGCGCTGATCTGTTCGCATAACGGACATCTGGCCAGGGGCTTGACGAAACCCCTACAACACCGCGATCATGGCGCCTTCAGCTCGAACCGGCAGCCCGTTGAGTGGAGAACAGGTTGGCACCGGATTCATCGTGCGTTTGCGACGCGGCCCGTGGGCAAGAGCAGTCGCTTGGCACCATCGCGATCCCCGCGCGACGTCACATCTCGTCTCGTCTAGCGACGCTCTCCGCGCCATCGTCTCGTACATAGAGAGGTAGAGGCACAACATGCGCTCGAGAATCTGGCTCCTCGTTGGAGGCGTGGTGGTGTTCGGCGTGCTCGTTGGGTTCTTTGTCACGCGGTTCCTCAATCCAGTTCCTCCGCAGATCGCCGCGACGACCACGTCCAATACGCTGCAGGGGCGACCAGTCGTGGACTTCAATCTCACGACGGTCGCGGCCGTCGGCACCGCGGGACAGGGCAATGGCGAGCATCCCAACTGGGTGGGGTATCTGCCCACGACCTATCTGAAGGTGCCTGCCGGGGCGGTGGTGCATATGACGATCGACCAGGAGGACGGCCAGACCGGGCTTCGCAACGAGTACTTCGGTCTGGTCAGAGGCACGGTCAACGACCAGATGACCGTCGACGGCAAGGTCATGGGCGCACTCGATCCATCGCTCGCCGCACACACGTTCACCATTCCTGACCTCGGTGTGAGTGTCCCGCTTGAAGGCGTCGCCGACAATGCCCCGGCGAACGCGATGATCGTGGTGCAGTTCAACTTCGTAGTGCCGGACAAGTCGGGGCTGTTCCGCTGGCAGTGCTTCGTGCCCTGCGCCGCCGGGACGCTCTACGGCAACGGCGGTCCCATGCAGACCCTCGGCTACATGGCCGGCGAGCTTCAGGTGGGCTGATCGATGAGAAACAGAGCCACTGCGATCCGGGTCGTCATCATCGTCTGGTTCATCCTCGCCGTCGGTGGCGACGTCGCCCTCGCGTTCGGGCCGATTCCACCGGGACAGGCATCGGACTTGGCGTCGAATGAGAGCCTGACCATCCTGCTGTTGGCCGAGATCGGGTGGCCCGTCTTCTCGGCGGTCCTCGCGGCGCTGTTTTTCACGATGGTCGTGAACCGAATGGCTCCCCCGACGGAGGAGCCGAGCGCCGCTGCACTGCGCGGCAACACCCGGACGCAGACGGCATGGATCGCGGGCTCGCTCGTGGTCGTGCTCAGCCTGGCCGTGTACGGGACCGTTGCCCTCGCGATCGATCAGCCGGGAGCAGGCGTTCCCACGCAGGCGTCCGCCCTGGCCATGCCGACGTCCACCAGCCAGCCGCTCGAGGTACAGGTCATCGCGCAGCAGTGGTGGTTCACCTACCGCTACCCGACCTACGGCGGCATCGAGACCCCGCAACTCGTGCTGCCGGTCAATCAGAAGATCGAGTTCAACGTCACCTCGCTCGACGTGGTCCACTCCTTCTGGTTTTACGCGCTCGGGGTCAAGGCGGACGCCGTGCCGCTCAACGACAACGTGGTCACGGCCACACCGACGAAGATCGGTACATATCGCATCCAGTGCGCGGAGCTGTGCGGGCTCTGGCACGGAAACATGGCCGACAACACGGCGATGGTCGTGAGCCCGGCGGACTTCGCGTCCTGGATACAACAGGAGACGACGCTCGACGCGCCGATCATGAAGTACTTGCTCCCGTACAGCCATACATACGAACCATCGCCAACCATCTACGGGTCGTGACGATGTTCGACACGCTCTCGCACACAAGGGAAACCTGAAGTGGACGCTGTAACCACCGCACGGCCGCCGATGTCGACGCCGCCGACACTGGCTCGCCGGCTCAACGAGTGGGGGCTGCTGCTCGGCGTCATTGGCGCGGTGATCGGATTCATCATCGGTTTTGCGGTCGGAACGCACGCCATTCCGTATTCCTTTGGCGAGGACAACTCTCTCGGCTCCGACCCCGGCATCCTGCTCGGCTACGCACTGAGTGTCGTCGGGTTCCTTGCGGGCATGGGTTTCCTCAACTACCCGATCGGCCGTCTCCTGGGCGCCAAGAGGCCCTCCGAGGAGGACAACGCGTACATGCACGGCGAGGGCATCGGGCTCAGCCGCTACTTCCGGATGACGACCGACCACAAGGTGATCGGCCTGCAGTATCTCGTGATGATCCTGGCCTTCCTGTTCGTCGGTGGGCTGGGCGCGATGTTCATCCGGACCGAGTTGCTCACGCCGTCTCCGACGGTGGCGAACGCCCAGTCGTACCTCACGCTCGTCGGTCTGCACAGCACGCTGATGATCTTCATGGCGTCGGCGGCGATCATCGGCCCGTTCGGCAACTACTTCGTCCCGATCATGATCGGCACGCGGAACATGGCATTTCCACGTCTCGAGGCGCTGACGTTCTGGCTCCTGCCCCCTGCAGGACTCATCCTGCTCTCGACCGTCTTCCTCGGCGGCTTCACCACCGGCTGGACCGGCTACGCGCCGCTCGCCGACCAGAACGTGCTCGGCATGGACTCCTATCTCATCGCCTTCGCGTTGATCGGGTTCTCGATCGGTCTGTCCGGCGTGAACATGATCGCGACGATCATCACCAAGCGCGCCCCCGGCTTGCCGCTGAGCCGGATGCCGATCTTCGTATGGTCCGTGCTGGTCACGTCGTTCCTTGGCGCGCTGGCAGCGCCCGCGCTGATTGCAGCGGTGCTGATGGAGGTCTTCGACCGCTCGTATCAGACGACCTTCTTCGTGCCTGCGGGCGGTGGCTCGCCATACCTCTGGGAGAACCTCTTCTGGTTCTTCGGTCATCCGGAGGTGTACATCTTCGTTGTCCCGGCGTTCGGTCTGGTGATGGAGATGCTTCCCGTGTTCACCCGACGGCCGCTCTGGGGATATCGCGTGGCCGTCGGCGGCATGGTGGGTATCGGTCTGCTCAGCTTCGTCGTCTGGCAGCACCATCTGTTCGTCAGCGGTCTTGCCCCGTCGCTGCGACCCTTCTACATGTTCTCCACGGAGATGATCTCGGTTCCGACCGGCATCATCTACCTGGTCGCGTTGGGAACGCTCTGGCGAGCCCGCACTCGTTTCACGGTGCCGATGCTGTTCATCTTCGGGTTCTTCTTCAACTTCCTGATCGGCGGTTTCACGGGCGTCTTCCTCTCCGACGTCCCCAGCGACTTCACGTTGCATGCGAGCTATTTCGTGCAGGCGCACTTCCACTACACGATCATGGGCGGCGAGGTGTTCGCGCTCATGGCCGCGATCGTCTACTACCTCCCCAAGATGACTGGTCGCACCATGGATACCAAGCTCCTGCGCTTCCAGTTCTGGGCGGTGTTCATCACGTTCAACGGGACGTTCATCTCGCTCATCTCCGTTGGCATCCTGGGCATGCCCCGCCGCGTCATCAGCTACGCTGCCTATCTACAGCCGCTCAACATCAGCGCGACGGTTTTCGCGTACGGTCTGGGCCTGTCGATGGCGCTTTTCCTCGGCATCCTTCTCTGGGAGGTCGTCATCAAGCAGACGGTCGCAGCGCGCAACCCGTGGGAACTCTCTCGGGGTCGAGTGGCAGGTGCCCACGCCAGTACCGACGTTCAACTTCGATCGGGTGCCGGTCGCGTGGTCACTGCCCTATGACTACGACACCGGCAAGCCCGCGGCTGACTTTGGACCGGCGGTACCCGCCTTCAGTGGAGCCTGAGCATGAGTGACGCTAGTCCTACCGGACTCACTGTTGTCGATGAGGTCGAAGGCGGCGGGCGAACCCTCATCTTCACCTCACGACTGTTCATGGCGGCGAATACGACGCTGCAGCTGAGCCTGTTGTTCGCGTTCCTCTATCTGCGAGCGAACAACTTCGGTGGCATGTGGCATCCGAGTGGAATCGGCACGCCGCCACAGGTATTGGCGATCCTTTCGCTCGTCTTCCCGCTGATCACGCTCTTCGCGCTGTGGGCGGTGTGGAACGCAATCAGCAAGTCACCCGAGTCGAACGCGGTTTCGGGCCTGCTCTGGCTGGCGCTGGTGGCGGCGGTCCTCACGGGTGCCGTCCGCATCCTGCTCATGTATCAGTTCAACTGGGAGCTCGACAGCGCCGGGTCCTATGCAGCGATCTCGACGCTCTGGTACGCCGTGCTGCTTGGCGAATTCATCCTGGTCGGTCTATGGTTGCTCAGCCTCGTCATGGGGCGCGTGCGTGGAACTGACCGCCTCAGCGCGTCGCACGCCCGGGCAATCCTGGATCAGTGGGCGTACATCACCGGCGTGTCCATCGTGGTGTACCTCCTGATCCAGTACGTCAAATAGGGAGCCACATGCTCTGGCAGCCGCTGCTCGACTGGAGCTTTGCCCCAGTACCGATCGTCGGCTGCATCACGGCCGCCTACCTCTACTGGCGCGGCAGACGCACGGCCTCGGCGGTGCTGGGCCGGAGAACGGCGTGGGACAACGGCGACACCGCATTCGCGCTCGGCATCGGCGCGTTGCTGCTCGCGCTGATCTCGCCGATTTCCTACTTCGACACCACGCTGCAGTGGGATCACATGGTGCAGCACGTGCTGCTGTTGCTGGTTGCGCCTCCACTGATCCTGCTCGCTGATCCGTTCCGTACAGCGTGGGCCGGGTACCTGGCCGCCCAGGGAAGGCCTATCTCGGTGGAGGGGACGTGGCCGGCGCGCGCAGTGGGCGTGCTCCACTCCGGACCGAAAGCGGCTGCCGTCGTCGTGGTCTCGTTCAGCGTCGACCTCCTCGTCTGGCATCTCCCCGCCGTCTACAACGCGACACTCCGCATCGCATCGGTGCACGACCTCGAGCACCTCACCTTCCTCGTCGTCGGCTTGCTGTTCTGGGACCAGGTGATCAGCCCGGTCAAGGCAACGGGACGGCTCTCGTTGCTTGGACGCGCGGTGGTGGTCCTGGCCGGAATGTTCGTGAGCTGGGGACTCGCCATCGTCATCGGGTACGCGAGTCATCCGCTCTACGCGTACCCAACGCCGACTGGCGGTCTGAGCCTGCTCGCGGATCAGGAGATCGCCGCTGGAGTGATGTGGGTCCCCGGAGGGACGCCGTTCCTCATCGCACTGCTATACCTCGGCATCCGGTGGTTCGAGATGGACGACCGCTCAGCGACAAACGCCGCGGTTGCGCAGCCGTGAGCAGGAGTCGATGCGTCGTGCTCGGGTGCGCGGTGGCGCTGGTGATCGCCGGCTGCGGTGCATCCCACGCACCGGCGTCGCCGGCGAAGCCGGTGACCGCGTCCGGTGGACCCACGCTCGGGGGGAAGGTCGTGAGCCTCACGTCGTTTCGCGGCCATCCGGTTGTGCTGATCTTCTGGGCGTCGTGGTGCGGGCCCTGCCATGACGAGCAACCGGCACTGAATACCGCCTATGCGACCTGGTCGCCTCGTGGCGTCATCTTCCTGGGCATCGACCTGCGCGACACGACGGCTCCCGCGCTGGCGTTTCAAAAGCAGCTCAAAGTGCCGTATCCGAGCATCGCCGACACCAACGCGACGTTCGCCGTCGACTACGAGATACCCTCGGCACCGGCGCTCGTCTTCCTCTCCAGCCAGGGAAAGGTCGCCGACGTCGTTCTCGGGGCGCTCGGGGTCATGAGCGCCACCCAATTCGACGCGGAGGTCACGACGCTGCTGAACACATCCACGACCGGCAGCGCATAGGAGAGGGATGCAGACCAGCGCCGACATCGTCATGAGCCCACCGGACGCCGTCAGCGCGGCTGCAGTGGCCGACGTCGTCGCACGCACACCCGCCATGCACGTGCGGGCCACCGCTCGTGATTACATCAGCCTGGCCAAGCCGCGGATCATCGTGCTCCTGCTGATCACCGAACTCGCAACGATGATCATCGCCGCGCGCGGCATTCCATCACTCGCCCTGCTCTTCTGGGCAGCGCTTGGTGGCGCGCTCGCGTCGGGTGGTGCGGGCGCCATCAATTGCTGGTATGACCGTGACATCGACCGGGTCATGGCGAGAACATGCAGCCGGCCGCTGCCGTCCGGGCGCATCCTCCCCTGGCAGGGGCTGAGCTTCGGGGTGTCGCTGATCGCGGCGTCGGTGCTGGTATTCATCGTCGCAGTGAACGCGCAGGCCGCGGCCCTGGCGCTCGCCGGCGGATTGTTCTACGTCTTCATCTACACGATGCTGCTGAAGCGCAGAACGCCGCTCAACATCGTCATCGGCGGAGCAGCGGGTGCGTTTCCGCCGCTCGTGGGCTGGGCGGCCGTCACCGGCACCGTCGGATGGCCGGCGTTCGTGCTCTTCGCCATCGTGTTCCTCTGGACGCCACCGCACTTCTGGTCGCTCGCACTCCTGCTGCGCCGCGATTACCGCAACGCGAGCGTGCCGATGCTCCCCGGCATCATCGGTACCGCGCGCACGCACCGGCGGATCCTCCTGTACCTGCTCGCGCTCATCAGCGCGAGCCTGCTGCCCGGACTCATCCTGGGCATCGGGTACACCACCGGTGCAGCCGTGCTGGGTGCCGGTTATCTCGCGCTGGCCCTCTGGGCCCGCATCAAGGGTTCATCGCACGCTGCTGCGGTGCTGTTCCACTACTCGCTCGCCTACCTGGCCTTGATCTTTGTTGTGGGAGCGGTCTCCGCGGTGGTGCTGGGCTAGCGAGAGGAACGCAGCCGGCCCGGCTTGCGCTTGAGCCGGACCGGCCGCCGTTACGACAGAGTGTTAGTGACCGAGCGCGGTCGTCGCCTGTGTATCCATGGTCGCCTCGATCGATGAGACATTCGAGGCACTCGGGTTCTGCACGAACTGGATCAGGTCCTTCCACAACGAGGGTTCCCAGCTGCCCTGAAGGTCGTCGAGGCTGAACACGAAGCTGCTCGCGCTGACCAGCGCCTGCGCGTCAGCCTGGGTCACAGCATCCGGATAGGCGCTCGACTTCACCTGGTTGTTCGGGCTGGCGAACCCACCAAGGTGTGCCCAGATGGTGCCGGGTTCGGGTCCGGCGATGTACTTGATCAGCGCAACCGCCTGCGGTGTCTGATTGAGCATCATCGCGACGTCACCTGCACCCTGGATCGCCGTGTTGTTCGCGCTGTCGGCCGCCGGGGCCGGGAACGGGAAGAAGTCGTAGCACGGCGTCTTGGATGCGTCAGCGGTGCACGCGGCACCGCCAGTCCCCGTGGTGCCCGGGGTGTAGTTGGAGGAGTTGCCGGTGATCTCGCTGACCACGAAGTCAGCCTCGATCACCATCGCCGCCGAGGGCTGCGCGGGTGGCTTCGGAAACACCTTGTCAACGCATGCGGGGTACCCGTTGGAGAGCGATCCCTGCAATCCGCCGTCGAGCCACGACGTCTGGCTCACAAGCTGCGCCATGGTGGTGAATGCGGTGGTGACCGACGGGTCCGTCCACTTCAGGGTGTGGGCCGCCAGCTTGTTGTAGTCAGCGGCGCCTGCGGTCTTGAGGTAGATGTTCTGCCACATGTCCGCCACCGGCCAACCGACGTCGGTGCAGAGTGAGAACGGGGTGACACCGGCCGCCTTCAACTGCGCGGCGTCGGTGAGCAACTGCTCCCACGTGGTGGGTGGCGATGAGATACCTGCCTGGGTGAAGAGCGCGGGGTTGTACCAGATCGTGTTCTTGTTCGCGCCCTTGAACCACACGCCGTACTGCTTGCCGTTGTAGCTGGCGAGCGTGTTCCACGCGGCGCCGAAGTTGGACGTCAGGCTGCCGAGCGTGCTCGTCAGGTCCTTGACCGCATTTTGCTTGGCGAGCGTGTCGAGCGTGCCCGGGTCCGGGACGAATGCCACGTCCGGCGGCGAACCACCCGACACCGCGGCCGTCAGGGCGGTGTCGATGTTGTTGCCCTTGCCCTGGTAGTTCACGGTGATACCGGTTTCGGCCTCGAACGGCGCCAGCGCAGCGAGGAAGTCCTGCTGCTCCTGTGCAGTCCACTCGGCCCATACCGTGACCGATCCGCCGATCTTCCCGCTCGATGAGCTGGCGCCCGACGATGATGAGGGCGTCGACGTCGAACCGCATGCCGTTGCGATTCCCAGGACTCCTGCCGTCACCACCGCCAGCTTGCCCAGCGTGCTGACCTGCGTCATATAGGTCCTCCTCACAGGGGCAAACCAGCGACGGTCCCCTGGCGATCCAGTTCGTAATGAACCGGTGTACTCCACCTGTACCGGAAACGCAACAGCGCCAGATCGGTTCTCATACCAATGGGTGATACCGGGTTGCGGTCGGCCGTCCGCAGACGTAGCATCACCGGCACTGTGGTGAGGGCCTGACGTGGCGGTGGTCGCCCCAACGACTGATGCACCTGCCGAGGTGCCCGGGGGAGAGGTCCTCCCTTCGTCGAGCAAGCACGCCGGCGGCGGCGGTTTTCGCAGCCACCTGGGCTCGCTGGCCTTCCTGCTCCCGGGGGCCGTGTGGCTGGCGCTGATCGTCGTGTATCCGCTGATCGCGACGGTGATCCGGAGCTTCTTCGACGCCAGTGGACAGAACTTCATCGCGCTCGGCAACTACAAGGCGATCTTCTCGACGACCGACATCATCGTCGCGCTCAAGAACAACGTGGTGTGGGTCGTGCTGTTCCCGTTCCTGGTCACCTTCTTTGGCCTGGTGTTCGCGGTGCTCACCGAGCGCATCCGCTGGTCGACCGCCTTCAAGACCATCGTCTTCATGCCGCTGGTGTTCAGTGCGACCGCTGCCGGCCTCACCTGGGCTTCGATCTTCTTCATCGATCCGCATACCGGCATGGTCAACGCCGCCATTCAGGGCGCCGCCAACGCGATCAATCCGCCTGGGCTCTATCCGATCGACCCGAGCGCGGGCCAGACCGTCTCCGGCCTCGTCGCCACCGGAGTCGAGACCGGACCGAGCAACACACTCCAGAGCAAGGACACCGTCAGCGCGGGAAGCACCATTGAACTGGGCTTGATCGGTATCAGCCCGGAGACGCTACAGGCCAACGGCGCGGCGACTGCGGTGGCGCCCACCGCGTCATCGGGAGCGATCAACGGGCTCGTCTGGCGTGACTTCTCGCCAACGCATCCCACGGTTCGGGGACAGGTGTTCCCCGACGAGGACGGCATCCCGGGGTTGCATCTCGCGCTGCTCAGCGGGAGCGGAACCTCCGTCGCCACCACCACCACGTCTAAGAACGGCACGTTCTCATTCGCCAACCCTGGTTCGGGCAACTACCGCGTGCAGGTCACTGCCAACAATTTCCAAGCCGGATTCAACGGCATCTTCTTCCTTGGCACGCAGTCGCTCACACCGACCAGCTCGTTGAATCCGACGTTGTCGGCGATCTTCAGCCTGCCGATCGTCGACATCGCCATGATCATCGCGTACCTCTGGATCTGGGCAGGTTTCGCGATGGTGGTGATCGGTGCGGGCCTCGCCGCGCTCAACCGTGAGGTGCTCGAGGCTGCGCAGATCGATGGCGCCAGTGAGTGGCAGACGCTGCGGAGGGTGACCGTCCCGATGTTGCGCCCAGTCCTTGTCGTGGTCTTCGTCACCATGCTCATCAACGTCCTCAAGATCTTCGACATCATCCTCAACATGCCCGCCGCGTCTTCGCAGGGCGGCGCCGCCACGCTCGCGGTCGATATCTACAACGATTTCTCCACCCCGACCGGAGAGGGGCTCGCCGCCGCGCTCGCGGTGGTGCTCTTCATCCTGGTCGTCCCCGCCATGCTGTTCAACCTCAAGAGGATCCGCGGATGACTGTGCAGGCTGCGTCGTTGCCGGTCGCCGCGGCCGCCCCGGCGAAACAACGACGGTTCCGTATGCGCCCGTCGCGCATCGTCGTCAACGTCGTGCTCGCCGCGATCGCGATCTTCTGGCTGGTGCCGTCGGTGGGCGTCTTCATCATCTCGCTCCGGCCCAACAGCGACTTCGAGGTATCGGGGTGGTGGACGGTGTTCACCGCTCCGGCGCAACTCTCGTTCAGCAATTACCAGCAGCTCTTCTCGGCGGGGTTCAAGGCAGGAGGTGTGCTCGAACTCGCTGACCACCTCCATCGCGATCACCGTGCCGGTGACCATCCTGGTGACCCTCATCTCGAGTCTCACCGCGTACTCACTCGTCTTCGGGAGATGGCGCGGCCGGACCGCGGTGTTTCTGCTCATCGTCGCGCTGCTCGTCCTGCCACTGCAGATGGCGCTGATCCCTGTTGCCAGCCTGTACAAGGTGTTCGACAACGCCACCGGTCTGTCGCTGTTCGGCTCGGTCATCGGGACGATCATCTTTCACGTTGCGTTCGGGCTCCCCTTCGGTATCTTCCTGATGCGCAACTTCTATTCCGGGATCCCGCATGACCTCCTCGAAGCGGGACGCATCGACGGAGCGGGGGAGTGGACGCTCTTCCGGAAGGTCGTGATGCCGATTGGCATCCCGGCGCTCGCGTCGCTCGCGATCTTCCAGTTCATCTGGGTGTGGAACGACCTGCTTGTTGCCTTGATCTTCCTGTCGGGCAACCCGCATGAGACGCTGACGCTGTTCCTGTACGGGCAGACGCGCGCGCTCGCCTCCAACTACTGGATCATCTCGACCGGGGCGATGATCTCGATCATCATCCCATTGATCGTGTTCTTTGCCTTCCAGCGATATTTCGTCCGTGGCGTGCTCGCCGGGGCGGTGAAATGAGGAGCGTGTCATGGCCGGCGTAGTCCTCGACGATCTGACCAAGCGGTATGACGGCGGAGCGCTTGCGGTCGACAAGCTCAACCTCGACATCCATGACGGAGAGTTCGTGTGCCTGGTGGGACCGTCGGGGTGCGGCAAGACCACGGCGCTGCGCATGATCGCGGGCCTCGAGGAGATCACCAGCGGTGAGGTGCGGATCGGGGACCGCGTCGTCAACAACCTGCCACCGCGTGATCGCGATATCGCCATGGTGTTCCAGAGCTATGCCCTCTATCCCCACATGAGCGTGCGCGACAACATGGCGTTCGGTCTGCAGTTGCGCAAGACACCCAAGGCGGATATCGACAAGGCGGTGGTGGAGGCGGCGCGCATCCTCGACCTCGAGCGCTTCCTCGACCGCAAGCCCGGGCAGCTGTCCGGAGGCCAGCGCCAGCGCGTGGCGCTCGGTCGCGCGATCGTGCGTGAGCCCGCGGTGTTCCTGATGGACGAGCCGCTCTCGAACCTCGATGCGAAGCTGCGCGTGCAGACGCGCGCGGAGATTGCCCGTATGCATACCCGCCTGCAGGCAACCATGATCTACGTCACCCACGACCAGGTGGAGGCGATGACCATGGGCGACCGCATCGCCGTGATCAACGAGGGCGTGCTCCAGCAGGCGGGCACTCCCAAGGATCTCTACGAGCTTCCCCAGAATCGCTTTGTTGCAGGCTTCATCGGCTCACCGTCGATGAACTTCATCGACCTCAAGGTCACGCAGGATGGCGGCGTCATGCGGCTTGTCGGTGAGGGAGCCGAGATGCGGCCGGACGACACCCAGGCAGCACTGCTGCGTGATCAGGGTATCGACACCGTGACCGTCGGCTTCCGACCCGAGCACCTCGAGCTCGCGGCCCAGACCGGGCCTGGTCTGAGCGTGACGGTCGTGGTCGACGTGGTCGAATTCCTCGGCAACGACGAGCTCATCCATGGCAGCAGCGAAGGCCGTGACGTGGTGGCCATCATCAACGCCGACAACACGCTGACTGTCGGTCAGTCGGTCACGCTGTCGTCGCCGCCGCGCCGCCTCCACCTCTTCAATCCGACGACCGGCCTCCGCATCGCCAAGAACGGCGTGGCGGGCACCAATTCGGCGGCGTACCGCGTCACCACGGGCTGAGCAACAGACGCGCGCGCGTCCCTCGCCAGGGCTTAGTCATCGAGCGAGGGCCGTTTCCGGCGGGTGCTACGCGGAGGGGAGGACCGCAGCGGGCGCGTCGAGCGACCTCGGGTAGGCCTCGTCGATCAGCGGGCTCGAGAGGATGAAGTCGGCGGTGGCGCGGTTGCAGGCCATCGGGATGTTGTGCACCACCGCGATCCTCAGCAGTGCCTTGACGTCGACGTCATGGGGATGCGGTTCGAGCGGGTCCCAGAAGAAGATGATCACGTCGATGCGTCCCTCAGCGATCGCGGCCCCGACCTGCTGATCGCCGCCGAGCGGTCCGGTGAGAAAGCGGTGCACCGGGAGACCAAGCTCATTCGCAACCATCGCGCCGGTCGTCCCTGTGCCGAGGAGGTCGTGCCGCGAGAGCGTGTCGCGATTGAAGCGCGCCCACTCGAGCATGTCCGCCTTCTTGTTGTCGTGGGCGATCAGCACGATCTGCTTTCGCCGGGGGCCTGAACGGGGCACGGCGCCTACTCTATCGCGGTGTCCAGGATGACGCCTGCCGCGCTGCGGCATCGAGATTTCGCGCTGCTCTGGTCCGGCCAGAGCATCTCGCTGGTTGGCGACGGTGTGTACACGGTCGCGCTTGCGCTGGAGACCCTGCGCATCGACAACCATCCGCTGGCGCTGTCTCTCGTGCTCGCGGCGAGGCTGCTGCCCACGGTATTGCTGCTCGTCGCCGGTGGGGTGATCGTCGACCGGGTTCCGCGCCGGCTGGCCATGCTCGCGTCGGACAGCACCCGCGGTGTTGCGGTCGCCGTCGTTGCAGCGCTGGTCGCACTTGGCACCCTCCAGATCTGGGAGCTCGTCGTCATCTCGGCCGTCTTCGGCGCCGCCGACGCCCTGTTCTATCCGGCCGCGACCGCGGTGACCCCGGAGATCCTGCCCGCGGACCTGCTCCTCCAGGGCAGCGCGCTCAACCACACCAGCCAGACCGTTTCGCAGGCGCTCATCGGACCGGCACTCGGCGGTCTCGTCGTCGCGACACTCGGCTATCAGTGGGGCTTCGCCATCGACGCCGCGAGCTTTGCTGTCAGCGCCGGCTGCGTGATTGCCATGTCGAGCCGGCCGCGCCCCGAGCCCTCGGGTCACTCGCCACTCGCCGATGCGCGCGAGGGACTGCGCTACGTCCGATCGCAGCGCTGGCTGTGGGTCTCCCTCGTGGCTGCGGGACTCGCGAACTTTGCCGCCTTCTCGCCGCTCTCGGTGCTCGTCCCGCTGCTCGTTCGCAACGTGCTCGGTCAGGGACCGCTCGCGTTGGGATTGGTGCTCGCTGCCGGCGGGGTGGGCGGAGGCGTGACGGCGATCGTCGTGGCCAGGTTCGGGGCCCCACGCCTGCGAATCACTTCGATGTGGGCCGGCTGGGCAGTCTCTGCGGCGGCCATCGTCGGGCTGGCGTTCGCCCCCAACGTATGGTTCGCTGGCGCGTTCGCCTTCGTCATCACTGGGACGCTGATGTACGGCAACATCCTGTGGTATCCGATCATGCAGGAGATCGTGCCGCCGGAACTGCTCGGTCGCGCGTCCTCCGTCGACTGGTTGGTCTCACTCAGCCTGAGCCCGCTCGGCGTACTGGTCAGCGGCGCGCTTGCTGGGGTCATCGGGACGCGGGTCACCATGCTGATTGGCGGGTGTATCTCCTTAGCCCTCTGCGGCGTCCTCTTCGTCCCCGGTGTTCGCGATCCTGAGCGGAACCTGAGTTCGCAGGTGGCGGCCACGTCGCGATAACAAGCCGCAGTGCCAGACTCGATTGGGTGATTGCGGTGTCCTCGATCGTGCTGTTCGCGGGCGACGCGGAACGAACCGGCGCCTTCTACCGCGCTCTCGGCGTTCCTCTGGAGGCTGAGGACCACGGCGACGGGCCGGTTCATCTCGCAGCGGACCTCGACGGCGTCCACTTCGCCGTCTTTGAGGGGAGCGATCCTGGACGCGACCAGCCGTGGCGGTGCGCGGGGAGCACCTTCGCGGGGTTGTACGTTGAGTCACTCGACGACACCGTTGGGGCGCTGCGCGCGTTCGGGGCACGGGTCCTCGCCGAGCATGAGGAGCGCGACTGGGGATGCCGGGCGGTGGTCGAGGATCCCGATGGCCGGGCGGTCGAGATCAGCCAGCGAGACCACTGCACTCCGTGAGACAGGCGAGGAACAACCGGCTGCATCCATATTGCGAGCAGATCGCCTGAGCGTGGTCACCACCAGCGAGTCCGCACCGCCCGGCACCACTTCGCGGCGTCCGCGCGGCGACGGGTACAAGTGGGTTGCGCTCTCCAACACGACGGTCGGCGTGCTCCTGGCGACGATCGATGCATCGATCATGCTCATCGCGATGCCCGACATCTTTCGGGGCATCGGTCTCAATCCGCTCGACCCGGCGAACAGCTTCTACCTGCTGTGGATGATCCTCGGCTTCCTCATCGTCAGCAGCGTGCTCGTGGTGGGCCTCGGCCGTCTCGGCGACATCGTGGGCCGCGTGCGTATCTACAACCTCGGATTCGTCATCTACACGAGTGCGTCGCTGCTGCTGACGATCGACTGGATGACCGGCCCGCCGGGTGCGATCTGGCTGATGATCTTCCGCGTCGTGCAGGGCATCGGCGCCGCATGCCTCATCGGCAACTCGGCGGCGATTCTCACCGATGCATTCCCCGTGAACCAGCGCGGGCTCGCGCTTGGCATCAACAACATCGCCGGCATCAGCGGCGTGTTCATCGGCCTCGTGCTCGGCGGGTTGCTCGCCCCCATCAACTGGCGGCTCGTGTTTCTCGTGTCGGTCCCGTTCGGGCTCTTCGGCACCGTCTGGGCGTACCTCAAGCTCGAGGAGCGCGGCATCCGCAAACGCGTCCCGATCGACTGGCTTGGCAACCTGACGTTCGCCATCGGGCTCATCCTCGTGATGATCGGCATCACCTATGGGATCGAGCCGTACAAGTCCGACCCGATGGGATGGACGAGCCCCTTCGTGCTCGGTGCGCTGGTGCTTGGTGCCGCGTTCCTGGCGGGCTTTGCGGCGGTCGAAAGTCGCGTCGAGAACCCGATGTTCCGGCTCGGGTTGTTCCGCATTCGCGCGTTCACCTTCGGCACGCTCTCGAGCTTTCTCGCCGCCGTCGGGCGCGGCGGACTCATGTTCATGCTGATCATCTGGTTGCAGGGAATCTGGTTACCAGAGCACGGATACAGCTTCACGTCGACACCGCTCTGGGCGGGCATCTACATGATTCCGTTGACCGTCGGCTTCCTGCTCGCCGGGCCGTTGTCGGGATTTCTCTCCGACCGATTCGGCTCACGTCCGTTTGCGACCGGGGGGATGATCGGTGCTGCCGCGAGCTTCGCGTTCCTGCAGCTGTTGCCGATCAACTTCCCATATCAGCTCTTCGCGCTGATCCTGTTCCTGAATGGTCTCTCCATGGGCGCATTCGCATCGCCCAACCGCGCGGGTGTCATGAACAGCCTTCCGCCCGGTGACCGCGGTGCCGGCGGTGGCATGAACGCGACCTTCCAGAGCTCCGCGCAAGTGCTCTCGATCGGCATCTTCTTCACGCTGATGATCACCGGACTGGCGGCGACACTGTCGCGGACCATGACCGCCGGCCTGGAGGCACACGGAGTCCCGGCGGCTGTCGCGGTGCACATCGGCCACCTGCCGCCAGTGTCGATCCTGTTCGCGGCGTTCCTCGGATACAACCCAATTCAGTCGCTGGTCGGGACGCACGTGCTCTCGCAGCTCTCCGCGGCCAACGCGTCCGCGCTCACCGGACGCCAGTTCTTCCCAGAGCTGATCTCCGGTCCGTTCGCCGCAGGGTTACACCAGGCGTTCACGTTCTCGCTGGTGGTCTGCCTCATCGCGGCGCTCGCCTCATGGTCGCGAGGGAAGCGCGTCGGCCCCGTCGTGTCGGCGGCAATCGCCACCGAGGCGCCCGAACTCTGACGTCCGGCTAGCTGAGGTTGAGCGCCGGACCGGTCACCGACAGCGGGAGGTGACCCGACGCGGCAAACAGCGCGAAGAGCGCCAGCGCCGCGCCGAGCAGCGAGACATCCCGGTAGAAGCCCATCTCGTGGGTCCGCCGGGCCGCCGGATCCGCCTCGCTCCAGAACGGGTGGAAGAGGACGGCGGCGGGGATGAGGAACACCGCGATCATCAGCGAGCCGAGGTCGTCCCAGATGCCGGCGACGATCGAGACGGCCGCCACAAGCAGCCAGACGCCGGCAGGCCAGCCGGCGAGGATGGGGAACGGGAGTTTCCTGCCCGAGCCCTGGACGTAGCGCGGATGATTCTTGATGTGCCCGCGCGCCGCGGAGACGAAGAGCGCGACGAAGAGGATCCGGCCGATGAGCAGGATGATGCCGCCCAATGCGCTCACTGCGTCTGCTCTCCGGGAGTGACGAACGGTCGTGTCAATCCGCGACCTTGAGCAGAATGCGCCCGCGCCCGTGGCCGGTTTCGGACGCTGCCTGCGCACGCGCCGCGTCGTCGAGTGCAAAGACGTGCTGGATCGCGGGCTTGAGGTCGCCCGATGCGACGAGCTTGACGAGCTCTTCAAGGATCGGGCGCGTGTCGGTGACACGGCGCGTCGCCTCGGCGCGCACACCTCGCGCGGCCGCCGTCTCGGCGTCCGGCACACCGACGCACGTCACGAGAATGCCGCCCGGTTTCAGCACGCTCCACGAGTGCGCGGTGACCTCACCGCCGACGGTGTCGAACACCACGTCCACGTCGTGCACCGCGTCCTCGACGTTGACGCTGGTGTAGTCGATGACCTCACGAGCACCGAGCGAACGCACGAACTCGACGTTGGCGGTCGACGTCGTCGCGATCACGTCGGCACCCTTCCAGCGTCCGAGCTGGACGGCGAACGAGCCGACCCCACCGGCGCCGCCCTGGACCAGGAGGCGCTGTCCGGCCTCGACGTGACCGCCGTCGATGACACCGAGCCATGCGGTGACGCCGCCGACATGCAGCGGCGCGGCCTGCTCGAAGGAAACGTCGTCGGGAATCTGCGCGATGGTCGTGATGGGAGCGACTGCGAACTCGGCATACGTGCTCGCGCCCCGGCCGAAGACCCGGTCACCGACGGCGAAGCCACGCACGTCTTCGCCGACGGCTTCGACGGTGCCGGCAACATCCAGCCCCGGAATGGCGGGGAGGGTGACCGGCATGTACTGCTTGAGATTGCCGGCACGGAGCTTCCAGTCGATGGGGTTCACGCCCGCGAAACGAACGCGGATGAGCACCTCGCCGGCCTTGGGCTCGGGACGTTCGACGGCCTCGACCACGAGCACCGACGGGGGCCCGTACTCGTGAAAACGTGCTGCACGCATCAAAGTCTCAGTTGTCATCGGTGCTCCCTGCCTCCGGCCCTGCACGCTTGCGGCCGCAGGCTAGTAATTCAATAGGAGCATCAGATTCTAGCATGTGGCCCCCAGATGCTCAGATCGCCCGGGCGGGGCTAGGAGGTTGGTGGTTTGACTCCCTCTCCGGTCGGCTAGAGCACCTTTGACAGAAACGATCTGGTGCGCTCGTGCTGCGGGTTGGCGAGCACCTCGCGTGGACTCCCGGACTCGACGATGACGCCGCCGTCCATGAAGACGAGCAAGTCGCCGACCTCGCGAGCGAATCCCATCTCGTGGGTCACGACCAACATCGTCATGCCGTCCTGCGCGAGACCGCGCATCACGTCGAGGACGTCCCCGACCAGCTCTGGGTCAAGCGCGGACGTCGGCTCGTCGAAGAGCATGAGCTTGGGCTGCATCGCCAGCGCTCGCGCGATGGCGACGCGCTGCTGCTGGCCGCCCGAGAGGTGGTTGGGGTAGACGTCCACCTTGTCGGCGAGGCCGACCCGTTTAAGGAGTGCCCGTCCTCGCTCCTCGACTGCCTTCTGCGCCTCGCCCTTGACGCGCAGCGGCGCTTCCATGATGTTCTCGAGCGCGGTCATGTGCGGAAACAGGTTGAATCGCTGGAACACCATCCCGATCTCGGCACGCTTGCGGCACACCTCTCGATCCGGCAGCTCATAGATCTTGTCACCGCGTTGCCGGTAGCCGACCAGCTCACCGTCGACGGACAGCCTGCCGCCGTCGACCTTCTCGAGGTGGTTGATACAGCGGAGGAATGTGCTCTTGCCGGAGCCCGAAGGCCCGACGATGCAGAGTACCTCTCGGGGTGCCACGCTGATGTTGATGCCCCGGAGCACCTCGAGGCGTCCGAAGCACTTGTAGACAGACTCGGCAAGAACCATCGGGGTGGCCATCAGTGCAGACGCTCCTCATAGATCGGAGGCGGTTCGAACGGCCCAACCGGCGGCGGATCGTGAAAGTGAAAGAGCAGCCTGCGGAAGCGCTGCAACGGTGTCGGTGGCAGCAGGCGCGACGCCCCCCGCGCAAAGTAGCGCTCCAGGTAGTACTGGCCGAACGTGAGCACCGAGGTCATCGCCAGGTACCAGATGCTCGCCACAATGGCCAGCTCGATGATGTCGTAGTTGAAGTTCGAGATCTCCTTCTGAATGAAGAAGAGCTCACCGACAGTCGCGATGTACGCGAGCGACGAGGTCTTGAGCATCGAGATGGTCTCGTTGCCGGTCGGCGGGATGATCACGCGCATCGCCTGGGGCAACACGATCCGGCGCATGACCAGAACGCGGGTCATGCCCAATGCCTGTGCAGCCTCGGTCTGGCCGGTGTCCACCGAGATGATCCCCGCGCGAACGATCTCCGACATGTACGCAGCCTCATTGAGGCCGAGGCCGAGAATCGCGGCGAGGAGCGGCGTGATGATCTTGTTGGTGGTGCCGATCCAGAAGAGATGCGTGAACGGAATGCCGATATGGAGGTACGGAAGGATCGAGCCGATGTTGAACCAGAAGAAGATCTGCACCAGCACCGGGGTGCCCCGGAAGAACCAGATGTAGAGCCAGCTGACCGATGAGACGACCGGGTTCGCGGAGAGCCGCATCACCGCGAGGATCACGCCGAGGACGACGCCGATCACCATCGCGATCGCCGTCAGCTCGAGGGTGACCAGGATGCCCCGGAGAATCTCGGGATAGAAGAGGAACTGGCCGACGACGCTCCACTGCAGCTCCGGCGCCGTTGCGAATGTGTAGATGACCGCCGCGGCAAAGGCGAGCACCACGACCGCCGCGACCCATCGCCACGGATGGCGGACCGGGATCGCCTTGATCGCGTCCGGTCGCTGCGCCGCGGGAAACGTCGGATCGCTGATCGCGTCCGACCCGGTGCTCATTGCTGCAGGCTGAACCGGTCAGCGCCGGTGCTCGTGTGCCGTCCGATCAGTAGGCCGGCACGCAGGTCGCGCCCACCGCGGTGTTGTCGTTGACGCTGACGGCAGCACTGGTGATCGCACCGTCCTGCACGCCCCACGAGGAGAGAACCTTCGAGTAGAAGTTGTTGTCGATGAGGTACTTGATCGCGTCTTCGACAGGTTGGTCGAGGCCGAGCGTTTTCACGATCGCGACGCCGTACGGGTAGACGCTGCACGCGGTCCCGCCGATCTTGAGCTTGCCCGGCTCCAGCTTGACCTGGTAGTCGGCCACAGGCTGATCGGCCCATCCGAAGTCGGCGCGACCCGAGAGCAGGGCGGCATTCGCCTCGGTCTGGGTGTCGAAGCTGTCCACGGTGATGTCCTGCTTTCCCGCGGCGGTGCAGTGGTCCGTGTCGCCCGGGATGCTGGCGCCACCCGGCTGCTTGCCCATATAACCCCAGGCGTCGGCCTCCTCGGTCGTTCCAGCTTCGACCGCGACGGTGTGACCGCACATGTCGGCTGCCGTCGAGATGGTGGCGCCGCCCACCTTGATGAGCCACGCCTCACCCGCCTGGTAGTAGGTGATGAAGTCGATGCCCTTGGCCTCGCGAGCCGTAGTGGGCGAGTAGCTCGAGAAGCTCATCTGATACTTGGACGGGGACTCGAGCAGCGCCGGGATGATGTCGGAGAAGGTGACGTTGTTGATCGTGCAGGCGAGCCCGAGCACCTTGCAGACGTCCTTGGCGAGATCGATGTCCCAGCCGACGATGTTGCCGTTGAGGTCGACGAACTCGTTCGGGGCGTAGGACGCGTCGGTGGCGATCTGAATGGGCGCGTCCGCCTTGATCGCGGCCGGTACCTCCGCTGCGATCGACGCCTGGGTCGACGGGACGGGCAGCGCCGAGCTCGCGGGTGCCGAAGCGCCGCCACTCGACCCTCCGCAGGCCGCCAGCAGGGCGGCCGGGACGGCGAGTGCGATGCCGGCGCGACGAGAGAGCTTGACCGTGCGACCCATGTGTGACCCCCAAAAGCCGGGAACTGTGCAGGTGGCCAGCATTGTGGACTTTCACCGCATCCGTGTCCACAGACGCTGCCGAGAGGAACTCATTCAGCAGACGCTCGCGCATCACGCGCAGATCCGCACCCGTTGGCCCTGCAGAAGGCGACAATGGCCGCTTGAAGCGGATCAGCCACTGGATTGGTGGCCAGGTGGTCGCGGGCACCTCCGGCAAGCAGGGGCCCGTCTTCAACCCGGCCACCGGCGAGCAGACGGGCGAGGTCGACCTCGCCTCCGCAGCGGAGGTCGATGCTGCGGTCGAAACCGCTGCGGGAGCGTTCCGTGAGTGGCGCGCGGCATCCCTCTCGCAGCGGACCACTGTGCTCTTCAGCTTCCGAGACCTACTCGACCGGCACCGTGATCACCTCGCTGCGATCATCACGTCGGAGCACGGCAAGGTGCTGTCCGATGCGAAGGGAGAGGTTGCACGAGGCATCGAGAACGTCGAGTTCGCGTGCGGTGTGCCCCACCTGCTCAAGGGTGGATTCTCGGAGCAACCATCGCGCGGCGTCGACGTGTACTCCATCCGGCAGCCGCTCGGCGTGGTGGCCGGCATCACGCCCTTCAACTTCCCAGCGATGGTGCCGATGTGGATGTTCGCGAACGCGATCGCGTGCGGAAACACGTTCATCCTCAAGCCGAGCGAGAAGGACCCTTCGCCGTCGCTGTTCTTCGCGGATCTCTGGCGCCAGGCGGGGTTGCCGGACGGCGTGTTCTCGGTGGTGCAGGGCGCGCGCGAGGCGGTGGATCGCCTGCTCGATCATCCCGATGTGTCAGCGCTCTCGTTCGTCGGATCAACACCGGTGGCGAGGCACATCTACGAGACCGGAACACGCAACGGCAAGCGTGTCCAGGCCCTTGGTGGCGCCAAGAACCACATGGTGGTGCTGCCGGATGCGGACATCGAAGCAGCCGCCGACGCCGCCGTGTCCGCGGGATACGGCTCGGCCGGTGAACGATGCATGGCCATCTCGACGGTGGTCGCCGTCGGCGACATCGGTGGGCGCCTGGTGGAGGCGATCGCGGCCCGCATTCCTGCGGTCAAGGTCGGCGCCGGCGATGATCCGGCCTCGGAGATGGGTCCGCTCGTCACGCGGGAGCACCGAGACAAGGTGGCGGGCTATCTCGACGATCAGGCGCTCGGCGGGGCGCGCCTGGTTGTCGATGGACGCGACAACACTCCGGATGGCAACGGGTTCTTTCTCGGACCGTCGCTCGTGGACCGGGTCACCCCCGGCTCCAGGGTCTACGACGATGAGATCTTCGGGCCGGTGCTCTCGGTGGTGCGCGTGGACACGTACGACGAGGCGATCCGGCTGGTTAATGACAATCAGTACGGAAACGGCGTGGCCATCTTCACCCGTGACGGTGGCGCCGCTCGCAAGTTCCAGTTCGAGGTCCAGGTCGGCATGGTCGGCGTCAATGTGCCGATCCCGGTCCCGGTGGCGTACTACAGCTTTGGTGGATGGAAGGCATCCCTGTTCGGTGATACGCACATGTATGGGCCCGACGGCATCCACTTCTACACGCGCACCAAGGTGGTCACCTCGCGATGGCCCGAGCCGGGACCGGGCAGGGTGGACCTCGCCTTTCCGAGCAACGCCAGCTGAGTGCCGTCCGGGCGCCCTGCTAGGCTTCAGCGACGATGACTGAATGGACGGGAGTACGGGACAAGCGCGTCCTCATCACGGGCGCCACACGCGGCATCGGTCTTGCAGCGGCGCAGGCACTCGCCCGGCGCGGGGCGCAACTGGCGATCGTCGCGAGGGATGACGCACGCGGCGCTGAGGCGGTCAGGCTCATCGAAGGGGAGGGTGGATCAAAGGTCGACGTGCTCCACGCGGACCTGATGTCGCAGGCGTCGGTACGCGCGCTCGCGGACGAAGCGCTCGAGCGTTACCCGCGCATCGAGGTGCTCATCAACAACGCGGGTGCGACCTTCACGACGCGCCAGCTCACCGTCGACGGCATCGAGCGCACCTGGGCGCTCAACCACCTTGCCCCGTTTCTGCTAACCACGCTGCTGCTCGACCGGCTCAAGGAGTCGGCCCCCGCTCGCATCATCACGACCTCCTCCGATGCGCACAAGGGAAAGCTCATCCCATTCGATGACCTGAACGCGGAGCACTCGTGGAAGGGACGCGGTTTCACCCGCTACGGCGAGACGAAGCTGGCCAACATCATGTTCACGCGCGAGCTTGCGCGTCGCCTCGAGGGTACCGGTGTCACCGCGTACACCTTCCACCCCGGGCTCGTGGCGACAGGGTTCAACCGCAACAACGGCGCGCTCATGACCACCGCGATGGTGATCATCTCTCCCTTCGCGCGCAGTCCCAGGAAGGCGGCACAAACGCTCGTGTGGCTTGCCGATTCCCCGGATGTGTCCAAGCAGAGCGGCGGCTACTACGAGGATCGCGCGCTCGCCGTGTCGAGCCGCCAGGCGCAGGATCCGGCGCTCGCCCGCCGGCTCTGGGAGGTCAGCGAAGATCAGGTACGCCCGAAGACGGGCGCCGGGACGTCTGCTTCCTGATCAGTGCCCGCCGAGGCGCCGGAACCAAGGCTTGCGGCGCCAGGCCAGCTCGCTCGAGAGAGTCTCGTTGCGGACCAGCTCGCTGTGCAGGACGGTGACCAGGTCGCGCTCGCGATGCACCGCCTCGCGCTGTTCGACGCCGCGCTGCGCGCGCTCCTCGACGGCGCGCCCTCGCCACATGTCGACCTCGGCCGAGAGGACGGCCACCTGCGCGTCCCGTTCCTGGACGGCCTCGCGCAACTGGATGATGTCGACGAGGTTGTCCATCGCGAGCAGTCGGAGGGCGCGGACCGTGTCCGGGCTGTACGGCTCGTCGACGGACTCCGTCTGGAAGAGTGCCTCGGCGAGCCGCTGCTCGCTGCGACCCACGAGGTGGAGGGTCGGGACATCCTCCTCGACCTCGAGCGGCGGGGGCTCGGGTGCGGGGACGGGGTTCAGCGGAATCCCGATTGTCCCTTCGGGCAGGACTCGAACGGCCATGACGGGCGACCTCCTGGGAAGACGTGGAGTGAAACGACGAGAGTTCGCTCGGAGAAGGCTACAACGGATGCAGCCCGAGTGGCCGCCACACTAGGCTTCGGGCATGCCTGAGAACGACCTGGACATCTATTGCGCCGCCAACGAGCAGCGCCACGTGGACGAGCTCATCGAGTTCCTCCGCATCCCCAGCATCTCCGCCGATCCCGCGCACGCCGCCGATGTCCGGCGCAACGCCGAGTACCTCGCGGAGGCGGCTCGGAAGGCGGGATTCCACCGCGCCGAGATCATCGATACCGCGGGCCACCCGGCGGTCTACGCCGAGCGTCTCGTCGATCCGAAGTTGCCAACCGCGCTCATCTATGGACATCACGACGTGCAGCCGGTCGACCCGCTCAACGAGTGGCGCACGTCGCCGTTCGAGCCCGAGGTCCGCGACGGCAATCTGTACGGCCGCGGGGCGGTGGACGACAAGGGCCAGGTGTGGATGCACCTCAAAGCCGTGGAATCGGTCCTCGCGGTGCGGGGCGAGCTCCCGCTCAACCTCAAGCTGATCGTTGAAGGAGAAGAGGAATCAGGGTCGGTCCACTTCGAGGAGATCGTCGAGGCCGAGCAGGAACGGCTCCGCGCGGACATCCTCGTGGTGTCGGATACATCGATCGTCGCCCCCGGCGTCCCGTCCCTCTGCACCGGGCTGCGCGGTCTCGCCGGTGTCCAGGTGCAGGTCCAGGGTCCGGCGCTCGACCTCCACTCGGGGCGGTTCGGCGGCGACGTCGCCAACCCCATCGCCTCGCTCGCCGAGATCCTGGCGTCGCTCCACGACCCCGTGACTCGCCGCGTCACGGTCCCCGGGTTCTACGACGACGTGCGCGAGCCCTCCGCTGCGGAGCGCGCACTCTTCGCCAGCGTTCCCTTCGACGTCGACGAGTTCCGGGCTGAGGCAGGCGACGTGCCCGCGACGATCGGCGAGGCCGGTTGGACCGACCGTGAGCGCCTGTGGGCGCGTCCGACGCTCGAGTTCAACGGCATCTGGGGTGGGTATTCCGGCCCCGGCCAGAAAACCATCATCCCGGCAACTGCCGGCGCCAAGATCACGTGCCGGCTGGTTCCGAACCAGGACCCGCAACGCATCGCCGAACTCGTGCGTGACGCGGTGCTGGCGGCTGCGCCCGTCGGCGTCACGGTCACCGCGAGCGCCGTCGGTGGGGGCAGGCCGGTGGTCACGTCGATCGATCATCCCGCCGTGCAGGCCGCCTCACGCGCGATGGAGAGCGTCTTCGGCATCACGCCCGCGCTCACACGCGAGGGTGGTTCGATCCCGCCGGTGGAGTCGTTTGCGCGGGTGATGGGACTGCAGGCCGTGCTCGTCGGACTCGGCCTGCCCGATGATCAGATCCACGCCCCCAACGAGAAATTCACCCTCGACATGTACTTCAAGGGAATCCGCGTGCTCGGCCGCCTCTGGGACGAGCTCGCCGTGGCGCTGAGGACCGCATGAGCAGGATCGAAGCCATCACCGCGCTTGAGATCCTGGACTCGCGTGGCAACCCGACGCTGGAATGCGTAGTGACACTCAACGACGGGGCCGAGGGTCTGGCGCGGGTCCCGAGCGGGGCGAGCACCGGGGTGCACGAGGCGGTCGAGCTGCGCGACGGCGACCCGGCGCGATACGGCGGCAAGGGCGTCCTCAAGGCGCTGGCCAACGTCGAGGCCGTGATCGGTCCGGAGATGATCGGGTTCGATGTCACCGACCAGGCAGGGCTCGACGCGAAGCTCTGCGAGCTCGACGGGACACCGAACAAAGCCACGCTCGGTGCCAATGCGATGCTCGCCGTCAGCCTCGCGTCGAGCCGGGCGGCCGCGGCTGCATCAGGGGTTCCGCTCTATCGTCATCTCGGCGGGGAATCGGCGCACCTGCTGCCCGTGCCGCAGTTCAACGTGCTCAACGGTGGCGCGCACGCACAGACGCGCGTCGACTTCCAGGAGTTCATGTTCCTGCCGATCGGCCTGCCGACCTTCCGGGAGGCGCTGCGGGCCGGGGCGGAGTGCTTCCACGCGCTTCGAAAGATCCTCCACGACCGCGGGCTCGGCACGGGGCAGGGCGACGAGGGTGGCTACGCTCCCGACCTCGATCACAACGAGGCCGCTATGGAGCTGCTCATGGAGGCGATCGCCGCCGCGGGCTACGCGCCGGGGCGCGACATCGCGATCGGGATCGACCCGGCGACATCCGAGCTCTATAAGGACGGTCACTACGAGCTGCGCGGAGAGGGGATCACGCTCGACTCCGCCGGCCTCGTGGATCGCTGGGAAAGCTGGGTCGACAAGTACCCGATCGTGTCGCTGGAGGACGGGATGGCGGAGGACGACTGGGACGGCTGGAAGCTGCTCACCGATCGCCTCGGCGGGCGCGTGCAGCTGGTGGGGGACGACATCTTCGTCACCAACAGCGAGCGACTGCAACTCGGCATCGACCGCGGTGTTGCCAACTCCATCCTCATCAAGCTCAATCAGATCGGCACCGTGACCGAGACACTCGCGACCATCGCGCTCGCGACCGCGCACAATTACTCGAGCGTGATCAGCCATCGGAGTGGCGAGACCGAGGACACCTCAATCGCCGACCTTGCAGTTGCTGTCAATGCCGGCCAGATCAAGACGGGCGCGCCGTCGCGTTCGGAGCGGGTCGCCAAGTACAACCGGCTGCTGCGCATCGAGCACGAGCTCGGCGACGCCGCGCAATACGCCGGGACCGCACCATTCTTCCGGACCGTCCCCCAGCCGGCCTGACCATGACCAGACCCGTCGATCCCTCGACCGCCGCCGCGCGCGCCGGGCTGGGCGTGGGCAACACGGGTGATGGTGCCGACCTGGTCGCGCCGCTGAGCCTCGCCTCGGTGCGTGCGTACGCGGACCTGGCGTCGGTGGACGAGGCCATGGAGGGGCGCGACGTGTACCGGCGTCACGGCGGCGGCAACCCGCAGCGCCTCGAGGAGGCGATGATCGCGCTCGAGACAGTCCCGGGGCGCGCCGTGCCAGTGGCGCGCGTCACCTCGAGCGGACAAGCGGCGCTGCTCCTGGCGTCGACCCTGGTGGTGAGCCCGTCCCGCCCGCGTGTGCTGGTGGTGCGACCCTGCTACGGAGGGACCGATTCGCTGCTCTCAGGACCGCTCGGCAATCTCGGCGTGCTCGTCTCGACAGTGGATCTGCCCGCAGACGGCAGTGGCGATCATGGTGAGCTGGTTGCCGCCGCACTCAGCCCCGACGTCGGGGCGGTCGTGGTGGACGTGATCACCAACCCGCTCATCGGGCTCACCGATGTTCCCGCCGTGGCGGCGGCGACCCACGAGGTGGGAGCAGCGCTCATCGCGGACTCAACCTTCGCCCCGCCATTCCTGTTTCAGGCGTTCGCTCACGGCGCGGACCTGGTCATCCACAGCCTCACCAAGCACCTCGCCGGACACAGCGACGTCAGCGGCGGCGTCCTCCTCGTGGACAGCGCGCACGAGGCCAGCGACTGGCTCGAAGCCAATGCCAGGTTGCTCGGGGTCAACCTCTCGCCGTTCGACGCATGGCTTGCACTGCGAGGACTGCGCACCGCGGGGCTGCGCATCGAACGCTGCACCGAGAATGCCGCGGCGCTGGCGGCCTTCTTCGCGGAGCGGCCCGAACTCCGGGCGGTGCACTACCCCGGCATGAACGGGGCCTCGGCCGCAGCCCTGGCCGAGCGGCTGTTGCCGCGCGGGCGTGGCCCGATGCTGAGCATCGATCTGCGCGGCGGCCGGACCGCTGCTGATGCGTTGATCCGAGGCCTCGACGGAGTGCGGCTGGCTCCGAGCCTTGGCGATGTCGCGACCACCGTGAGCTACCCGGCAAGCACCTCACACCGGGCACTCAGCCCGCAGCAGCGAGCCGCGCTCGGCATCACCGACGGGCTCGTGCGGATCAGCGTCGGCATCGAGCACATCGATGACCTCAAGGCCGAATTCGGCGCGGCGCTCGTCGCCGCTGCCGCTGGGTGAGGCTCGAGACCGACCCGGATCGCACCGACCCGGTACTCTAGGAGACATATGGCACACGTTCGTCTGGCAAATGGCGGCGACCTCTCCGTGAAGTTGACCGTCGAGGAGATCACCGCCAAGCTCAATGCTTCCGGCGGGTCCGGGTTCGTCGAGCTTCCGGGCGAGGATGGGCCGTTTCTGGTTCGCCCCGAAGCAGTCATCGCAGTCATTGCCGATCAACGACGCGGTTCGGCCGGCTTTCGGGTGGCGCAGGGAGCCGAGGCCAGCTGATCGGCGTGACCACGCCGCAGCAACCGGCGCAGCCGGCGTTGAAGCTCGTACCGAGGGCGATGGGGGAGACGATCACCGAACGCATCGGCAATACGCCACTGCTGCGCATCCGTCTCTTCGAGGACGAGTGTCCGGATGTCGCGGTATTCGCCAAGGCCGAGTTCCTCAACCCCGGCGGGTCGGTGAAGGATCGCCCCGCGCTCCGCATGATCGAGGATGGCGAGAGCTCCGGGCAGCTCACCCGCACACAGACGATCCTCGACAGCACGAGCGGGAATACCGGCATCGCTTACGCGATGATCGGTGCCGCCAAGGGCTATCGGGTGCGCCTGGTCATGCCCGGTAACGTCAGTGACGAACGCCGTCAGCTGGTGAGCGCGTACGGCGCGGAGGTCGAGTACAGCGACCCGCTCGAGGGGAGCGACGGCGCGATCCGGATGGTTCGTGCCATGTATGACGAAAAACCCGGACGCGTATTTCATGCCGGATCAGTACAACAACGATGGCAACTGGCTTGCGCACTACGACGGGACCGGGGTCGAGATCTGGGAGCAGACCCGCGGTACCGTCACCCATTTCGTTGCCGCGCTGGGGACGAGCGGGACCTTCATGGGCGTCACCCGGCGCCTCAAGGCGATGAATCCCGACGTGCAGTGCATCAGCGTGCAGCCCGCCGAGCCGTGGCACGGCCTCGAGGGCCTCAAGCACATGGAGACATCGATCGTGCCCGGGATCTACGATCCGTCACTCGCGGATGAGGACATCGGTGTCGAGACCGAACCCGCCTATGACCTCGCGCGCGAACTTGCGCGCACCGAGGGCATCCTCGCCGGGCACTCGAGTGGTGCGGCGCTGTGGGCGTGCGGCGAGATCGCTCGGCGCATCGGACGTGGGGTGATCGTCACGGTGTTGCCCGACGGTGGTGATCGGTATCTCTCCACCGGGCTGTACCGCCGAGCTGGGCGATGAACCTCCGCTTTGGGACGATCGCGCCCGCGGCCGAGCAGCGGGTCCGTGACCTGGCCGTGGCCGCCTATCCGAACGAGGGATGTGGCGTGCTGCTGGGACGGCGCGACGGGACACGCATGGTTATCGTCGATGTCACGTCCGCTCGCAACATGTGGACCGAGCGTTCTGCGGATCGCTACGACCTCGACCCAGTGGATTTTATGAAGGCCGATCGCGACGCGCGTTCGCGCGGCCTCGACGTCGCGGGCATCTGGCACAGCCATCCCGATCACCCTGCACAACCGTCGCAGTTCGACACCGACCACGCCTGGGTCGACTACGTGTACATCATCTGCCGCACCACGGCCGCCGGAGCCGAGGACGTCAACGCCTTTGCGCTCGAGGACGAGGGCGCCCCCTTCGCGCAGATCTCGCTGGACATCTCGCCGGTACCAGGCGGGGTCAAATGAGCCCGGCCGGCGCCACTCGCCGGCGCCGTCGCGAAGAGGGGGATCCGGTTGCGCCCGCGGTGGGCGTCGTGGCGATCGTGGGGCGTCCGAACGTCGGCAAGTCGACGCTGTTCAACCGGCTCACCGGGACACGGCGCGCGATCGTCGACGCGTTTCGCCGGGCTGACCCGAGACCGTCTCTATGGCGTCGTGGAGTGGGGTGGGAAGCGATTCACATCGTCGATACGGCGGGCCTCGATGTGCCCCTGCCACGCGACGCCGCCCCCGACATCGCCGCGTTGACGCGGGCGACCCGTGAGCAGGCCCAGATGGCGATCACCGAAGCCGACGTCTGCTGTTTCATGGTCGACGTTCGCGACGGCGTGACCGCGCTCGACGAAGAGATCGCGCAGACGCTGCGTCGTGGCGGGCCGGCCCGTGATCCTGGTGGGCAACAAGGCGGACAGCCAGGTCGATCGCTACCGTGCTGACGAGCTGTACCGGCTCGGACTCGGTGATCCGATCCTGATCTCAGCGCTCCAGGGGACCGACACCGGCGATCTGCTCGATCGCTTCGTCGCCGATCTCCCCGAGAACGGCGCTGCCGGGACCGAACCGGCAGCAGGCGAGGTGAGCGTCGCCATCATCGGCCGGCCCAACACCGGGAAATCGTCGCTGCTCAACGGGTTGGTGGGCTCGGAGCGCGCGCTCGTCTCCCCGGTAGCAGGGACGACGCGCGATGTTGTCGACACCGTGGTCTCCCTCGACGGACGCAAGATCCGCCTCGTCGATACTGCCGGGATTCGCCGTCGCGGCATCGTCACCGAGAACGTCGAGCGCTATAGCCTGCTCCGCTCACTTCGAGCGTTGCAGCGCAGCGATATCGGCCTGCTGGTCATCGATGCGTCGGAGGGTGCGAGCGCCCAGGACCGGCACATCGCCGGGTACGCCGTCGAGGCAGGTGCAGGACTGGTGGTCGCGGCCAACAAGTGGGACCTCGTGAAGCACGAGGACCGCGTTGACGCGGGGTTCCTCAAGAAGCTGCAGGAGTCGTTCTCGTTCGTCCCCGGGGTGCCGGTGCTGACCCTGTCGGCGACCGAGCATCGCAATCTCAAGCGGGTCATGCCTGCGGTGCTCGCCGTTGCCGACGCGCGAGCAGTCCACATTCCGACGCCGGCACTGAACAATCTGATTCGCAACGCGATGGATGAGCATCCCCCGCGCACGCACAAGGGGCGCCGGCTCAAGGTCCTCTACGCGACCCAGGCGCGCAGCCCGGTGCCGACCATCGTGCTCTTCGTCAACGATCCCGAGCTAATGCACTTCGCGTACCAGCGCTATCTGGAGAACCGGATCCGGGCAGTGTTCGGCTTTGCGGGCGTGCGCTTGCGGATCGTGACCAGGCACCGCGACGAGAGCGACGACTGAGGCATTCTCGGCCTCGTTGCCCCGGCGCGTTAGAGTCGCTAGGCGCGCCTCGGGGAGTAGCTCAGATGGTTAGAGTACTGGTCTGGGGGACCAGGGGTCGCAGGTTCGAGTCCTGTCTCCCCGACGGACGCGCAAGTTGAGTTCGCGTCGAGGAGATTGCGAGGTGTGTTGGGCGCCTGCGCGCCACGGGGTGTAGTGCTCTAACCAGGAATGATGACTTTTCCTGCAAAAGGCATCATTCCCCACAGTTGAGGCCGGATGCCGCTGCTCATACCAAGAGATTGTGGCAGTCCAGCGCATACATAGCGCTTACAGTTTTGACCGCGCTCGTCTGTGTAGAAGTCCGGCAGATACTTGACACCGCAGGTCCAAGAGATGCTTGACGGTGTGCGGCGCGTCCGCCTGATGCTTGACACAGCCGACCTCCCTCCGGTCCGCTCGTCCGCAAGGACTGAGCGCCAGCGGAGGGACCAGGTTCGTGCTTGTGGAGTTGAACGTGGTGGAACAGCGCTACCGGGTCGTCCTGGAGGTGCTCGAGGATGGCCTGCCCGTCACCGAAGTGGCGATGCGACATGGGGTCAGCCGGCAGACCGTGCACACGTGGCTGCGGCGATACCGCGAGTCGGGAATGGCGGGATTGGTCGACCGCTCCCGGCGACCGCCGCGGTGTGCGCACCAGATCTCGGCGGAGATGGAGCGCATGGTGTGTGACCTGCGCCGTCACCATCCGCGCTGGGGGCCGTGGCGCGTGGTCCACGAGCTGCGCCGCCAGGGCGTGGCCGGGATTCCAGGACGCACCAGCATCTATCGCGTGCTGGACCGCAACCAGCTCATCGAGCCCTTTGCCCGGCGTCGCCAGCGCGCCGTGTACCGGCGCTGGGAGCGGTCTCGTCCGATGGAGCTCTGGCAGATGGACGTGGTGAGCTTCCATCTCGCCGACGCCACCGTGGTATCACTGCTCACCGGCGTCGACGACCATTCGCGATTCTGCGTGTGTGCCGGCGTGATGCAGCGAGCCGATGCGCGCTCGGTGTGCACGGCGTTCAGCGCTGCGCTGGCCAGGCACGGAGTGCCTGACCAGTTGCTCACCGACAACGGGCGAGTGTTCACCGGCCGGCTCACGAGGCCGCATCCCGCGGTCGTGCTCTTCGACCGCATCTGCCAGCAGCAGGGCATCCGCCACCTGCTCACCAAGCCCGCGCATCCGACCACGACCGGCAAGATCGAGCGTTTTCATCGGACCCTGCGCGTGGAGCTGCTCGACACCGCCGGCTTCACCAGCCTGGAGGCTGCGCAACAGGGCATCAACGCCTACGTCGTGCACTACAACACCGAGCGGCCGCACCAGGCGCTGGGCGGGGCTACCCCGGCCGAGCGCTTCACGCTACGACGAGACAGCTCGTGCGCTGGCGCCGCCCGTGACGGACGCCGAGTTGCTCGCGCTGTTGCCAGTCGCACCACCCGGCGTGCCCAGCAACGTCCAGCTGAGTCCGGACGACGATCCCAACGCGATCCGCCGAGCCATCTCCAGCGTCGGCTACATCCGCTTTGCCGGCGCGCAATACCACCTCGGCCGGAGGTTCGGCAGGTGCATCGCCACCGTGGTCCCCGACAAGGATCTGGTTCGTTTCTACGTTGACGGAACGCTCGTGCGCACGACCCCACGCGCGGTTCGCGGGACTCGCATGCACGGCGATGCAAAGGAGGTGGTCATCTACCGCAACAGCGCATCACTCGATGTTGTTGGTTCGGCAAGTGTCAAGCATGAGGTGGACCTAACTTGTCAAGCGTGAGGTGGACTTGCACAGACGGCGAGCGTCCGGCTCCTTATGGCCGTGCAAGGAATGAGCCTGGCGCGACAGCGCTGGGGATTGAGACCCAGCCGGAAAGGTGCTCGGCAATGGTCGCAATCAGCGTTTCGGCGCCGCGCGGTTGCAGGACCCTTCAAGGGATTGCTCGGACATGCCGAGATCGATGCACTTGCCGAGGGCCTGTATGGTGTCAAGTGCTGGGCCCCGGCTGAGTCGATGGCGACGGCGTAGCATGAATGACAGTGACCCCTGAGCCTTCGAATCGGTCGGCAGTCGGGCAACCGACGTCGGGCGCAAGGGCGCAGACCCTGCCTCTGCAAGGGCTAGTGAACCGGATCGTCCGGGGGCTGCTGCGGACGCCGCTGTTCTGCAGGGTCGTCGGCAATCGCCTGATCACTGTGTATGTCGTCGGTCGCAAGTCGGGCCGGCACTACGCTATCCCGGTCGCGTACACCCGCCAGGAGCGGATTCTTCTCATCGGCACACCGTTCGCCTGGGGCCGCAACCTCCGAACCGGCGAGCCGGTGGAGATTCGATTCAAGGGCAAGCGTCGCCCTGCGGACGTGGAAGTCCTCGTCGACGAGGATGGAGTTGTAGAGCAATACGCCGCGATGGCGCGCGACAACCACAGCTTTGCCAAGTTCAACAAGATCGGCCTCGACCAGAATGGGCAACCCGAACCCGTCAGACCTTCACCTGGCGTGGGCTGCAGGCGCCAGAGCTCTACGTCTGACGCCGCGCTGACCCGATAACGCCAGACAAGCCGATGCTGGAGCGGAGTCCCTACGCGATCAGTATCCAGTTGTGATGAGCGCCCGCAGCTGATTCATGATGGGCGACTGGTCGACGCCGACGGGCCATCAGGTGTCATCGCGAACGCTGTG
>CAWHLW010000016.1:0-143778 GCA_963830305.1 Candidatus Dormiibacterota bacterium
CAGCCCGGGTTGGCCCGGCGGAGCCACTCTGCGCACAGGCGGCGTCGGTGCATCACGCCGGCATCGTCGTCGAGCTCGGCGATGGGCAGGTGGTGCGCCAGTGCGTCGGGTTCGGGACCGCAACCATCACCGCGCTCGCGGTGCTCCAGGCAAGTGGGATCGAGTACCAAACCGCGCCGTACGGCTCCCTCGGCGAGGCCGTCTGCCAGATCGACGACGAACCCACGGGCTACACGCAGTGCCTGCCGTCGTCCGGTTCGTACTGGGTGTTCTTCGTATCGCGCGGCGGGGGCGCCTGGGCCAACTCGGCGCAGGGCGTGTCGAACGCGACAGTGGGCGACGGCGACGACGTCGGGTTCCGCTACGACCCGCTCGCTGGGGCCGATCCGCCGCCGGCATCGCCCGCCGGTACGTGCCCGACGGCGACACCGACACCGGCGCCCACAACGCAGCCGACCCCGCCCCCGACATCCAAGCCAACGCCCATCGCGACCACTCCGCCAGCCGGGACAGCGAGTCCCGCAACCGCGACGCAGACGACTGTCCCGTCGCCTCCGGTGACGAACTCAGCCACTGGGCCAATCGACACCGAAGCCCCCACCGGCACGCCGGGAAGCATAGGGCAACCGTCACCGGCTTCCAGGACGGTGCCCATCTCCGACGTCTCCCCAGCCGCAGCGGTCTCCAGCCCATTCGTCCCCGGGTTGGTGCTGGCAGCCTGCATCGTCGGCGCTCTCCTCGCCCTGCTTGGTGTCCAGGAGGTTCGACGGCGACATCGATGAACCCACGAGCGCTCGCCGTGTGGTCGTTCTCCGGGGTGACCGTCGCGCTCTCCACCGGGAGCCCCGTCTACCGCACGCTGGTGCTGCTCTGCGCCGTCAACGTCCTGGTCGCCTTCCGCAGGCCGGAAGTGTCGATTCGGGGGTTGCTGATCGCGCTCGCGGTGGCGGCTGCGATCGCCATTGCGACGACGACGCTCGCCAGTCACACCGGCGACCACGCGTTTCTCGTGCTGCCCGCCGGCATCCCCGTGATCGGCGGCCCGCTCACGCTCGAGGCAGCGCTGTTCGGCGTCTCGACCGGCGTAGGGATCGCTGCAGCGGTGCTCGCGGCGGCTCCCCTTTCCCTTGTACTCCAGCCCCACGCGCTCGTTGACGCGCTTCCGGCTGCGTTCGCGAGGACCGGGGCGGCGATCGGCACCGCGCTCAACCTGATCCCGGGAATCGCGCGCAGTGCCACCGAGATTCGCGATGCCCAGCGCATGCGTGGCTGGCGCTCGCGCCGCGTCCGCGAATGGCCAGACCTGGCGGTTCCTGTCGTGCTGACCGCGTTGGAAGGGTCGATCACCCTTGCCGAGGCGATGGAGGCACGAGGCTATGGCTCGGGCGTGCGCACCCACTACAGCGAGCAGGTCTGGCGTGCGAGCGACCGTATCGTCGCGGTCGTCGCCGTCGCAGCGGCCGGCGGGTTCGTCGCGCTCCGGGTGATCGGTGCGATCACCGACTGGTATCCGTTCCCCGACCTGACCTGGCCCGATGTGAGCGTCGCCGGCGTGCTGTGCTGTCTTGCACTCGTGATCCCGCTGCTGGTGTGGCGTCGATGACCGCGACGACCGCCACCCTCGCCGGATTGCGGTACTGGTACCCGAACGCGCGGGTTCCGAGCATCGACGGCGTCGACCTGGACATCGATGGAGGCATCACGCTTCTCGCGGGCGCTTCGGGGTCGGGCAAGTCATCACTGCTTCGTGTCTTCAACGGGCTTGTCCCCCATTTCCACGGCGGCACCGTGCAGGGGACTGCGACCGTGTGCGGTCACGAGGTCATCGCCACGCCGACACGCGTCCTCGCCACGAAGGTGGGATTCGTGTTTCAGGACCCCGAGTTGCAGTCGGTCTATCCGAGCGTCGAACGCGACGTTGCCTTCGGGCTCGAGAACATCGGCACTCCGGCCACGCTGATGCACGCTCGCGTCAGCGACGCGCTGGAGCGGTCCGGTATTGCGCATCTCCGCGGTCGCGCTGTCGCGACTCTCTCAGGCGGCGAACGGCAGCGGCTTGCACTCGCCGGGGTCCTGGCGATGCACCCACGGATGCTGGTGCTCGACGAGCCGCTCTCGCAACTCGATGACGCCGGTGCCAGGGCGCTGGCGGCGACACTGGTCGACCTCGCCGACGAGGGCATCGCGGTAGTCGTCGCCGAGCACCGATTCGAACACCTCCGCGGTCTGCCAGGCCGAAGTCTTGGCGTCGATGGCGGCCGAATCGTTGCTGCGCAGATACCCGCACGGAATCGTGTGACCGTCGCCGCGGCGCGGCAAGTGCGTGCGCCCGCCGCAGCGCCTGTCGCCTGGAGCCTCGACAGCGTCGCGACCGGCCCCACCCGCGTGCCGGTGCTCGAGACCGTGTCCCTCCATGGCCGGTCCGGCGAGGTGGTAGCGCTCATCGGGCCCAACGGCGGAGGCAAGACCACGCTGCTTCGGACCATCGCCGGTCTCCTCATGCCAATCTCCGGGACGGTCGATCGTGCTCCCGGCCGTGTCGCCTACCTCCCGCAGAACCCTATGGCGCTGCTGCACCGTCCCACGGTCGCAGCCGAGGTCGCGTGGACCGTGCGCGGGGAAACGCAAACCGCAGATGCGGCTACGCTGATTGCGGAGCTCGGCCTCACGCATCTCGCGGATCGCGACCCGCGTGACCTGAGCACCGGGGAGCGCCAGCGCGCCGCCATTGCGGCCGTCCTCGCCGGCGCACCGCGTATCGCTCTCCTCGATGAGCCGACGCGTGGGATGGACGACGGAGCACGAGATGCGCTGTGCCGCGTCATCTCGAGGATGCGCGACGCCGGTTGTTCTGTCGTTCTTGCCACACACGACAAAAACCTTGCGGCTGCTGTCGCGGACCGAACAATCACGGTTGGCTCCGGCGGCGTCCGTGAGCTCAACCGGGTGGCCGTCGCATGAGAGTCGCCGCGATCTCGGTTGCCGGACTTGCATTGTTCCTGTGGCCCTTCGTCGCGTCCGATACACCGCCTGCTGCCGCCGCGGTGGCGCTGAGCATCGGCGTGGTCGCGGTGCTCGCCTTCGTCGAGGCGTCGACTCGAAAGCTCGATGCACGCCGGTTTGCGCTCCTGGCCGCGATCGCCGCCATCGACGCAGCCCTGCGGCTCGTCCTGGTGACCGGCCTCGGCGGGTTCAGCCCGATCTTTTTCCTGATCCTTGCGGCCGGCTACGTCTACGGGCCGTCGTATGGATTCCTCGCTGGATCGGTCGCCCTGCTCGCCTCCGCCATCGCGACGGGCGGGATCGGACCCTGGTTGCCGTACGAGATGGTCGGGTGCGGCTTCGTCGGGCTGGTCGCCGGGCTGGCGGGGCTCCGGCGTCGCGGGCCGGTGGGCTGGCGCGACATCGTGGTGCTCGCCACGGTCGGGATCGCCACTGGCTTCGCATACGGCGCGCTCCTCGACGTCTGGGACTGGACCACCTTCTATCGAGGGGCGCCAGGGTTCGGCTGGCAGCCGGGCCTCTCGATCACCGCTGCCGTCGCCCGCTTTGGCCGCTTCTATGTGGCGACCTCGGTCGTCTACGACAGCTTCCGAGCGGTGGGCAATGCGATCGCGGTGATCGTGCTCGGGGCGCCGGTGCTCGCCGGGCTGATCCGGATGCGTTCGCGATTCAACGTGAGCGTGCTCGACCGTCCTCCGCGGCCCGTGCCTGAGCTGAGCGCGCCCGTCAGCCAGACGTAAGGGAGAGCACGGCGAAGACGACCGCGAGGATGGCGCCGATCACGAGCGGCAGCTTCGAGAGTGGCCATGGTGTTCGCCGGCCGACCGCGAAGGTCACCCCGAGCGTCACGGCCATGGCGGCCCCATAGAGGTAGTGCAGCTCGTGGGCTGGGCGGTGGCCCATCAGGTACAGCGCGCCGCCGAGGATCACCTGGACGGCCACCGCGAGCAGCAGGATGCGCAGGTAGACCTTGAGAACCACGCCCACCAGTGGTGTGATCAGCGAGATCAGTCCGATGAGCGCCCCGAGGACCGCCGCGACCACGAGGACGAAGCCGAGCTTCTGATGCAGGGTTACCCAATCGATCGAGGCGATCATCAATCGGGCCAGTACTGCTCTTCGCGAATCGCTTTGTTGTCGAAGCCGGCGCGACGCATGATCGCTCGAGCTCCGCTGATCATCCCCGGATGGCCGCAGAGGAACACGCCGCCGTATCCGGGACGCATCCCGGCCTGGTCGGCGTATTTGCGAATCACGTCCTCAACCCTTCCCCACTCGCCGCGCCACTCCGGGTCCTCCCACGGCCGGCTCACCGTGGGGACGTAGGTGAACCAGTCGAACTCTTCGGCCAGCGCCACGAGCTCGGCGGCGTAGCCGAGCTCGGGTGAGCGGGCCGCGCCCTGGAGCGTGATCACCGGGACAGGGCTCCATTCCCCGGATCTGGCTCGCGATGCGAGGGTTCGGAGCAGGCTGACGAATGGCGCCACCCCTGTGACCGTCGCGACGAAGAGGTGGGGCTCGTCCACAATCGGGGCGTCGCGGAGAAACAGTCCCTTGGTGCGCCTGCGGACGATCATCTCGCCGCCGACACCGAGCGAGAACAGCGGATCGGAGAGCTCGCCGTCCGGCACCCGTTCGATGAACAGCTCGATCTCATCCTCAAGTGGCGAGGAGCAGATCGAGTAGGGCCGTTCGATGATCCGGCCGTTGGACTGGAGGCCCAGGGTCACGTACTGCCCGGGACGGTATGGGAGCTCGCTTTCGGTGTGAATCCGGATGATCCAGAGGTCCGGTGCCGGGTCGCGACGGGAGACGATCGTCGCGGAGGCGTACTTGTCCGGGTCCATCATGAGAGCGGTCAGAGTGTAGGGGGAAGAACCAACGGAGCCTCCGTTTCGGGGGAAGAGTGGAGACTGTATGAGATGTATGGTCCCCTCGCTCTCGTCGGCGGCGACGAATTCCAACCAGGTAACGAGCACCAGGACGAAATTCTTCGCGACGCGTGCGCCGGGCGACCGGCCTATGTGGTGGCGACCGCGGCACAGGACTTCGCGTCGGGAGCCGTCGAAACGGCACGACGATGGTTCGCGAGCCTGGGCCTCGAGGTGCGGGAGCTGCGCATCCGCACCAAGGAGGACGCGTGCTCGCCGGAGATCGTTGCCGAGGCTGCCGGCGCCGGCCTCGTCTACATCGCCGGTGGTGACCCCGGGTGGGTCGTCGAGGTTCTGCGCGCGAGCCCCGTCTGGAAGGCGATCGCCGGTGCGTGGCGCGCCGGGGCCGCACTGGCCGGATCCTCCGCAGGAGCCATGGCGCTTTGCGAGTGGTGCCTGGTGCAGACCAGCTGGCCGGGCGAGGTCGATGAGCGCTCGGTGGACGCCCTCGGCCTGATCCCGGGCTGCGCGATCCTTCCCCACTTCGATGTGCTCGGCGACGCATGGGTGCCGTGGGCGCAGGAAGGGCTCGACGAGACCGCACAGGTCATCGGGATCGACGAGCGCACCGCAGCCGTGCTCCGCGATGGCAGGTGGGAGGTGGTCGGCCCGGGTGCGGTCACGATCCTGCAAGGGGCGGTACGACATCGCCACATCGAAGGAGAAAAGATCGACGAAATGTCGAATCCGGAACCTTAATGCTCTTCAGGCCGTAATCCGACCGTAACCCTGCTCCGTTTATATGTGTGAGAGGGTGGATAACCTGATCAGCGAAGGCATCACGAGAGACGACAGGACGACATGAGCTTCCAAAGCGCAATCACTGACATGGACGCGGCGAAAGCCCGCGCCGAAGACCTCAAAGCCCGCCGGAGGCTTCGCATCGAGCACATTCAGCGGCTCGAACGCGTCCTCGACAGCGTCGAGAACCACAACCTGCAGCGTGACCGTCAGGTCCCGCCGGACATGTGGCGGCAGCTCGCCGAGCTCGAGGTCGTCCTTCCCGTGCCGGCACCGCCATCGCTCTGGCAGGCCCGCAACACCGCTCGCCTGCACGATGCGTTGCTCGACTGGGAAGCCGATCTCCTCGACCAGGTCGCGCCGCACCGCGTCGCATACGACGACACGCACGACGACTGACCTCACCGCCTGACGCGGACTGACCTCACCGGCTGATACGCGTCTGGCACACTCAGCGGACGTGAGCACCGCTGAACGCATGGCGCTTGTTAAGCGCAACACGGCCGAGGTCATCGGCGCCGATGAGCTACCTCCGCTGATGGACGCCCGCCTCGAGCTGCGTCACTACATCGGATTCGAGATCTCCGGCAAGGCGCATCTCGGCACCGGGATCGTGAGCATGGCCAAGGTTCGCGACCTCACCGCCGCGGGCGTCCACTGCTCTGTCCTCCTCGCCGACTGGCACACCTGGATCAACGACAAGCTCGGCGGCGATCGTGACCTGATACGCCGGGTCGCGGCCGGGTACTTCACCGAGGCGCTCCGCGCGTCGCTGCTCTGCGTCGACGCCGACCCCGCATCGGTGGAGTTCGTGCTCGCATCCGATCTCTACAGGGATGACACCGAGTACTGGGCAACGGTCATCGAGGTGAGCAAGAACACAACGCTCGCCCGGATGCAGCGCAGCATCAGCATCCTCGGCCGTCAGGAACGCGAGAGCGTGGACTTTGCGAAGCTCATCTACCCTGCGATGCAGGCGGCGGACATCTTCACGCTCGGCGTCCACATCGCCCACGCAGGCATGGATCAGCGCAAAGCGCACGTCATCGCGCGTGACGTGGCACTCCAGATGCGCATCCACGCGGTTCGCGGGATCAACGGCGCACCGATGAAGCCGGTGGCCCTGCACCACCCGCTCCTGCTCGGCCTGCGCCGCCCTCCGGTGTGGCCGGTGCCACCGGAGTCGGCGCGCGACGTCTTCTCGGCCATGAAGATGAGCAAGAGCGATCCGAGCTCAGCTGTGTTCGTTCATGACAGTCCTGACGAGATCACGGCGAAGATCAGAAAGGCCTTTTGCCCTCCGGGCGACATCATCTTCAACCCCATCCTCGACTGGATCGACAAGCTCGTCTTCGGGATCGCCGGCGGTCCCTTCATTGTCGATCGCTCTGAAGCGAACGGCGGCCGGGTGGTGTTCGACACGCACGAGGAGGTGGCCGCTGCCTACGTCGAGGGCTTCCTGCACCCCATGGACGCCAAGGCGGAACTCGCGACGCGACTCATCGACTTTCTCGAGCCGGCGCGCGTCCATTTCGCCAGGCCCGAGGTGCACGCGATGCTCGAGGAGATCGACGCGGCGATCGCCTAGCGATCAGCGCAGGCCGACCGCCTCCTGGACACGCCGGAGGGTGCCGTCGGCGACGAGATGCACACGCTCGGCGGACTCGGCAAGCAGGCGACGCAGGCCGTCCTCGTCGGAGCGAAGTTCCGCATATCGAGCCTGGATGGGACCGAGCGCATCGATGACCGCGTCGGCCACCGCGCCCTTAAGGACGCTGTAGCTCTTGCCGTCGAACTCGGCAAGCGCGGTGTCCGTGCTGACCTCGTCCAGCGCCGCATAGATCTCGAGGAGGTTGGCGACACCAGGACCGACGGGCGCATGCACGGCGGGCTCGGTATCAGTGGTCGCGCGTGCGATCTTGCGACGGACGACATCGGGTGGATCGAGCAGCATGACGGCGTGTCCCGGACGGTCGACGGCGATGCTTTTGCTCATCTTCTCGTCGGGCGTGTCGAGGCCCATGACCCTCGCGCCGACCGTGCTGATCAGCGCCGCAGGCACTTTGAGCACATCGCCACGCTGCGAGTTGAGCCGGTTGGCGAGGTCGCGGCAGAGCTCGATGTGCTGGCGCTGGTCCTCGCCGACCGGGACGAAATCCGCGTCGTACAACAGGATGTCCGCAGCCATGAGGTCCGGGTAGGTGAAGACCCCGGTGTTGACCCGCTCGCGGCCCTGGGCTTCGCTGCGCGCTTTGAACTGGGTCATCCGCTCCAGCCACCCCATGGGTGTCAGGGTCTCGAGGATCCAGCAGAGTTCGGAGTGAGCCGGGACGTGCGACTGCACGAAGATCTCGCAGCGGGTTGGATCGAGTCCGCACGCGATGTACATCGCCGCAAGCTCGAGCGTGAGCTCGCGGAGCCGCGGCGGATCCGGCGCCCGAGTCAGCGCATGCAGGTCGACGATGCAGAAGTAGTTCTCATAGTGATCCTGGTCGCGGGCCCAGTTGCGCAGCGCACCCAGGTAATTGCCGAGGTGCAGCCCGAAGTCCGGCTGAATGCCGCTCAGGACACGGGGGCGTGAAGCAGCGGTCGGGGACATCTCAGATACCAGCCTATCGTCAGGCGGTGCGTCGGCGCTGGCGGCGAGGCTTCGCCATCGCGCGCGGCGACCAGCACTCCGCGACGAATCCCGCAATTTCCGCGGTAAGCCGCTCCGGCCGGAAGCGCAACTCGAGGATGTTCGACGCCTCGACGAGACGCGCATTGGGGAGCTCGCTCGTGAGAACGCCGGCGTCGGAGAAGGGATGCACTGGGTCGATGTGATGGCCGATCACCAGTGCCGGCATGGTCATCGCACGCCGTTGCGCGCTGTACGGGGCGATGTGGCTGAAGAAGAGCCCCTTGAGCACTGCGGCGCTGGGCACCGGATCCTGCCGCACCACATCGAGCGCCACGTTGCCCCAGAACGGCAGGAGCCGGCGCGGGATCCGGCGCAGGCCCGCGGCGACCGGACCCAGCGGACGCCCACCGAAGTGGAGGCCGACGAGCAGCGGCCCGAACGCAATCAGCGACGCGACCATCGCATTTTCGAGAACCGGCATCTCGATGACCATGCCGCGCACTCGCTGGGGCGCCTTGTGCGCGATCTCGAGGGTCACGTTGGCACCGAGCGACGTCCCGCCGACCACCGCTTCGTCGATGTCGAGATGGTCCAGTAGCGCGATTGCGTCGCCCGCAAAGGACTCGATCGAGTATTCCGACATGGCGCCGGGTCGATCGGAGCGGCCATGTCCGAGCGGATCGAGCGCGAGGACATGCGCACCGCTTGCGGCCAGCGCCGTCGCGAGGTGCTCCTGCATCAATGCGGGGATCAGTAGCCCGGGCATGAGCAAGACCCAGCGCTTCCCCTCGCCGAACTCTGTGTAGGCGAGCCGGTGCCCCCGGGCCACGAACGTGGAGCGCACCACCGGCGGCTGGCGATCCTTGGGCATCGCGCGAACTATGCCCCAAAAACGGCCGGAGCGCTGCTACTCGTTCTCGTACTTGAAGGAGACGTTGATCCGCGTGCGGAAGCGCGCGATCTTGCCGTGCTCGACGGTCATGTCGAGCTTGACCACCTCCGCGACGCGAAGATCGCGCAACGACGAGGATGCGGTCTCGATGGCAAGCTGGGCCGCCTTTTCCCAGGAACTCGGTGCTGGTCCCGACCAGCTCGGTGACACGGTAGACGCTCTCAGCCATGAGCAAACTCCCTGGACGGTGGGTGAGGGTCGCCATTCTGACCACCGCCGTGCCGCATCGGTGGCTCGGTACATCTGGCCTAGAGTCTTGAACCATGCGCACGCTCACCCGAACCGCTGCTCGCTTCTTTCTCGCCGGAATCTTCATGTACTCCGGCTACGGCATGATCCAGGACGCCGAGCGCTATGCGAAAAGGGCGTCGAGCGCAGTGCCGATGCTCCCGGAGGAGCCGATGATCGCCAAGGTGCAGGGAGCGGCCATGCTCGGTGCGGGTGGGACGTTCGCGCTCGGGATCCTGCCGAAGACCTCGGCACGCATCCTCGCACTCACGCTGATCCCCAACACATTCATCGGTCACCCCTTCTGGAAGTCCACCAAGCCCGAGGATCGGCGCCCCCAGCTTGTGCACTTTCTGAAGAACCTGGGCCTGTTCGGCGGACTCCTCTACGTGAGCTCGGACAAGCGGACGCAGCCCGAGCCGGAGGACTGAGTCAGCCCACCTCAGCGGTGTCGAGCCCCGCGAGGTAGGAGCGCAACCCGTCCTGCCAGTCGGCCAGCGGCAACTCTCCAAGCTCGCGCCATGCGCGGTTGTCGAGCACCGAGTACGCGGGCCGCGCCGCGGGAAGCGGGTATTCGGCAGTGGTGATCGGCTCGACCTTGGCCGGCAGCCCGCGCGCGCTGATGATCGCCACCGCAAAGTCGTACCAGGTGGTCACGCCGCTGTTGGTCAGGTGATAGGTCCCGGCAGGTCCGACCTCGAGCAACCGGAGCATCGCCGGCGCGAGATGCCCCGTCCACGTTGGTGCGCCGTGCTGATCGGCCACCACGCGGAGCTCGGGACGCTCTGACGCCAGGCGCAGCATTGTGAGCACGAAGTTGGGACCCTGGCGGCCGTAGAGCCAGCTGGTGCGTACGATCAGGTGGTCTGGACAGTTCTCCTGGACGGCGATTTCACCATGCCATTTCGTCCGACCGTACGCCGACCGTGGCGACGGAACAGCGTCCTCGGGAATGGGGGCCGTCGCCGTGCCGTCGAACACGTAGTCGGTGCTGACGTGACAGCACCGGATCCCGGCACTCGCGCACGCCGCTGCGACGTACCCAGCGCCGGTGCCGTTGACGGCCTCGGCCTCTGCCTCGTGTTCCTCGGCCGCGTCGACGCGCGTCCAGGCCGCGCCGTTGATGACCGCGTCGGGCTGCACCTCCGCGACGGCGCGCTCCACTGCGGCGTTGTCGGTGATGTCGCACTCCCACTGCGTCCGGCCGATCATCTCGTGGCCGCGCCGGGTACCTTCATCGACGAGGTCACCACCAAGCTGCCCGGGGGTGCCGAGCACCAGGTATCTCAGAGCTCGACTCGCGAGTGGTCGCCCAGCATCAGACGCAGCGCGGTCGGTCGGGCCGGCGACTTGCAGACCTCGCACTCCTTGCCGATCAGCGAGCCGTCGATCTTCCCGACAATGTCGTGGATCCGCGTGCCCTCGAGGACGATGCTGTTCTCGATCTCCGCGTTGCGCACCACACAGTCGAAGTAGATGGATGTGAACGGCCCGATATAGGCGTTGTCGACGACGGTGCCGCTGCCGATGATCGCCGGCCCGCGCACCACGCAGTTGCGGAGCGTCGCGCCCTCCTCCACCACCACCTTGCCGTGCAGGCGCACGTCCTCGCTGACGGTGCCGTCGCAGCGCGCCTCGAGGGTGTCGAGGATCATGCGATTGGCCTCGAGGATGTCATCGAGCCGGCCGGTGTCCTTCCACCAGCCTTCGATGATGTGCGGCATGACGCGCTTGCCGGTGTCGATCATGCGCTGGATTGCATCGGTGATCTCGAGCTCCCCACGGGCGCTCGGCCCGATGGCGTCGATGGCGTCGAAGATGAGCGGCGAGAAGAGGTAGACGCCCACCAGCGCCAGGTCGGACCGGGGGACCGATGGCTTCTCGACGAGCGAGATCACCCTGCCGTCCTCGAGCTCGGCGACGCCGAAGCGTTGCGGTTCGGGAACCCGCGCCAGCAGGATCATGGCGTCAGCCTCGGAACGCCGGAACTCGTCAACGAGCGTGCCGATTCCCTGGGCGATGAGGTTGTCGCCGAGGTACATGACGAAGCTCTCGCCAGATAGGAAGTCACGAGCGATCCCCACGGCGTGGGCGAGCCCGAGCGGTGCCTCCTGGGGAATGAAGGTGATGGTCGCGTCGAACTTCGAACCGTCGCCGACGGCCGCGCGCACCTCGTCGGCGGTGTCGCCGACGATGACCCCGATGTCGTGGATGCCGGCCTGCGTCAGCGCATCGATTGCGTAGAACAGGATCGGCCGGTTGGCGACGGGGATGAGTTGCTTTGCGCCGGTGTGGGTGATGGGGCGCAGCCGCGTCCCTTTACCGCCACTGAGGATGAGCCCCTTCACCGGGAGCCCGCTGCTCGCATAGCCGCAGGGTACCAGCCGGTCGCCGCGTCAGCCCAGCGGGCAACGGATCGGCAACGACGTCGGATGTGCCCGTGTCGGGGGTGGTGACGCTGCAACGAGCCGCAAAGATCGATCTGATGAACGGTCCAAACGCCCCGATTGCCTTTACGCTCACTCGCGGCGACGCTCCGAGAGGGGGAGCGCCGCTCCAACCCCCTTGTAGGATGCGCCGATGGGTCGACATCTCATCACGAGCGCCTTGCCGTACATCAACGGCGTCAAGCACCTGGGCAACCTCGTGGGTTCGATGCTGCCCGCTGACGTCTATGCGCGCTACATGCGCCTTCGCGGACACGACGTCCTCTTCATCTGCGCCACCGACGAGCACGGCACCCCGGCTGAGCTCGCGGCCGCCGCGGCCGGTCTCAGCGTCGCCGACTACTGCGCAGAGCAACACGAGATTCAGGCCGACCTCGCGCGCCGATACGGGTTGTCGTTCGACCACTTCGGGCGGAGCTCGTCGCCCCAGAACGCCGAGCTCACCAGGCACTTCGCCGAGCAATTGCGCGCCAACGGCATGGTGGAGGAGCGCGTCACCGACCAGGTGTACTCGCTCGACGACGAGCGGTTTCTTCCCGATCGGTACATCATCGGGACCTGCCCGCACTGCGGCTATGAGCGTGCGAACGGGGATCAGTGCGAGAACTGCGCCCGGTTGCTCGAGCCGTCCGACCTGATCAATCCGCGGTCGGCCATCTCCGGCAGCACGCGGCTCGAGGTGCGCGCCACCCGTCATCTCTTCATCCGCCAGTCGCTCATGGCGGGCCGGGTCCGCGAGTGGATCGACTCGCATACCGACTGGCCGATCCTCGTGACCTCGATCGCCCGGAACTGGCTCAATGTCGGCCTCGAGGATCGGAGCATCACGCGCGACCTCAAGTGGGGCATCCCGGTGGGCTGGCCGGGGTTCGAGGGCAAGGTCTTTTACGTCTGGTTCGACGCGCCGATCGAGTACATCGGCGCGACCAAGGAATGGGCAGACCGCGATCCTGAGGCACGCGACTGGCGTTCCTGGTGGTTCAACGCCACCGATGTGCGTTACACGGAGTTCCTCGGCAAGGACAACATCCCCTTTCACACCATCAACTTCCCGATCACGATCATGGGCTCGGGTGAGCCGTGGAAGCTCGTCGACTACATCAAGGGGTTCAACTACCTCACCTACTACGGTGGGAAGTTCTCGACGAGCCAGCAGCGCGGTGTGTTCATGGACGCCGCGATCGATCTGCTGCCTGCTGACTACTGGCGATACGCGCTGCTCGCATCAGCGCCCGAGTCGGACGACAACGAGTTCACGTGGGAGAGCTTCGCGCTCACCGTCAACAAGGACCTGGCCGGCATCTTCGGCAACTTCGTGCAGCGGACCCTCAAGCTGAGCGAGAAGCTCTTCGGCTTGACCGTGCCGGACGGAGGCGAGCCCGGCTTGGAGGAGGCGGAACTCGCCGCCTCGCTCGACGCGGCACTGGCGACGTTCGCGATCGAGATGGACGAGATGCGATTCCGGCCCGCGGCGTTTGCGCTGCGCAGTCTCTGGACGCTCGGGAACCAATACCTGGACCGCTGCGCACCCTGGCACGAGACCGATTCCGCGCGGGTCGCCTGCGTCCTGCGCACGGCAATCAACGTCGCGCGGATCGAGGCGATCGTTTCCGCGCCCTTCGTGCCGTTTGCGTGCGACCGGCTCGCCGCGTCGCTCGGCTTGACCGCTGACGAGCGCGCCTGGCCTGGAATGGCGAGCGAGGAATTGGGACGGCTCAGGCCGGGTCGTACGCTCGAGATCGGCGAGCCGCTCTTTCCGAGAATCGGCGACCGCAGCACCCTCGCCGCCTGGGTTGCGGAGATGGAGCAGCGCTTCGGCGGTCCCGCCTGATGTTTGGATCTTCTGACGCGTTAGTAACCTTTTCGACAGGTCGTCGCGCTATTCTTTGGGCCAGATGACTCCCGACCTCACAGAGACACCGCCTCCACCTCCGCCCGCTGAACCAGCGCGCAAGGGGTTTGGGCGGATGCGCGTCTTCGGGATCGGACTCGGCCATCGCTGTGGTGGGAGCCACGGCCGGGCTCATCGTGACCCGCGCGGCATCGCCGACTGCGGCGAACACGACCGCCGCTGCGAGCAAGCCGAGCCCGTCGCCGTCGGCGCACAAGCCGTCCTTCGGACCGCGCGGAGGCTTCAGCTTTGGATGCGGTGCCCCGTTCGCCGGCACCGGATTCGGGGCTCCGTCCTTCTTCGGCGGAGGGTTCTGCGGCGGCGAGACCGGCACGGTCACGAAGATCAGCGGCTCGACGCTGACCCTGCGCACCCTCGCCGGAACCGTCACGGTCATCACCAGCTCCTCGACGACGTACAGCCGTGAGGATGCGAAGGTCAAGCTCAGCGCCATCAAGGTCGGAGACGTCGTCGCCGTGCGCGGCAAGCGCACCGGCACCTCACCCACCGCCACCTCGCCCATCGCCGCGACCGCCATCACCATCGAGGTGCCGAGCATCTCCGGGCGTGTGCAGTCGGTGAGTGGCGACACCGTCACGCTGGTCACCGCTGACGGGCAGCTCGAGACCGTGAACGTATCGAGCTCCACGGCGTACCACGGCGTCCGCGGCGCCACCGCTTCACTGAGCTCGATCAAGGCTGGCGTTTACATCACCGCCCAGGGCACGCAGGTCAGCCTGACCACGTTCAGCGCGGATGACGTCCAGGTGCTCGGGACCCCGAGCTCCTCGTCGCGCAGCTTCCCGGGCTTCCCCGGCCACTCGACGACCGCGCCGAAGCAGCCGTCGAGCGGCGCCAAGTCCTCCGTTTAGGGTCGCGTCGCCGCTCCTGTCGCAGGTAGGCCGGCCGGCGCCCTGGCACGCATCACGGTGACTGCTGGCGCATAGCCCGCGTGCGCCGGCGCAGCTCACGCCGTCGTTCCGACTGAGCACGCAGGTCCTTTGCGGCGTCGAGGCGCTCCTGCTCGCGTTCGAGCTTGCGCTTCGAACTCGAGTCGAGCGAGCACGGTTGGATCGTCGGCGGCCGCGGCGCGCACCGCGCATCCCGGTTCCCGCTCGTGCTTGCAGTTTCGGAATCGGCACTGCGCCGCAACCTCGGTGAGATCGCCGAACACCTCGTCGATCCCGGCGCCTGCATCCCAGAGACCCAGCTCGCGAGTGCCCGGCGTATCGATGATCAGCCCGCCGCCCGGGAGTTCGATCAGCTCACGGTGCGTGGTGGTGTGGCGTCCCTTGCCATCGGCGCGGACCTCGGCGGTGGCGAGCGCCTCGTTACCGGAGAGCCGGTTCACCAGCGTCGACTTGCCGGTGCCACTGGGTCCGATCAGCACGGCGACCAGCCCCTCCAGGAGGATCTCGCGCAGGCGGGCAAGCCCGGCGCCGGACGCGCTGACGGCGATGACCTCGGTGCCTCCGGACACCGAACGCGCGGCCCGGAGGTCCGCATCGATGTCTGCGCTGAGGTCGGACTTGGTGAGCAGCACCACGGGTGCCGCTCCGCTCGACCATGCCATCGCGAGGGCACGTTCGATGCGACGGAGGCGCAGCGGGACACCGAGCGTCACGGTGATGAACACAAGGTCGATGTTCGCCGCGACGACCTGACCCGAGGTCGTCACACCGGCGGCGCGACGCATGAGCGCGCTGCGTCGCTGCAACACATGCACGGCGACACCGTCCTCGATGACGAGCCAGTCGCCGGTGGTGATGTTGCCGTCGTCAGGGACGCCGGACAGTGTTGCAGACAGCGGGACACGTTCCTGTCCGGCATCGGTCAGGACAGTGACCACGCGTCCGTCGACGCGAACGACGAGCCCTCGGCGGCCGTCGGAGGTGGCGTCGACGAACGCCGATTCGAGAGAGCCGTTCCACCCTAGCGCGGTGAGACGGTGAGGATCGTGAGACAAGTGGGAACTCCATGCTGCAGTGAGAGCCCGGAGCTCCGATTGCAGTCCCGCACCAGCATGTGGCGCGAGGTCAGCGGATGATCAGGCGGCGGAGCCGCCGGGCACGACGTCAGTGGTGGGCGCTGCAGGCGCAATCACAAGTGTCATGTCTGGTGCCCTCCGGTGGACGTGCTGATTGATCGAGTGCATCGTACCCCAGCCGCGGATTGCATGCATCACCTGGCTCGTGTGCCCCGCATCACGACTGCTGAGACCACCGCGGCGAGCACGAGCCCGGCTGCCACGTCGGCGAGATAGTGCTGCTTGACGAGAACTGTCGACGCGACGATGAGGGCTGTCCAGATCGCTGCCGGGATACCGATCCTGCGGTCGAATCGCCACCAGTGGATCGCGATGATCGTCGATAGGGACGTGTGCAGGCTCGGGAAGTCGTTGTACGGTTGATCCGACGCGTAGATGCTTCGGACCATGGCCGAGAACGGATCCGTCCCCGTTATTACTGGGCGTGCGATGTACGACTGGAGGAAGAAGTAGAACGCATAGCTGATGAACCAGACGATGATCATCGTGAGCGCCGCTGACCGGTAGACGCGCACCCGAAGGAAGAGAAAGACGAGAAGGCTCACGCCGATGTAGGGAATCAGCGATACGTAGGGAATCGCGAAGATCGGCACCACCGGGAGGGCTCGATCCAGCGGCGTCTCGAGGAAGACGCGGTTGGGGCCGTGGTTGAGCGAGTCGTAGATGAGGTTGGTGCCCAGGATCGCCGGGATGAGCAGCAGGCTGATGACGAGGACTCCAGCCGCGTTCCGCAAGGATCCCCCGGCGGAGTTGCGTGCTCAGCCCAGAGGACGATGTCGCGGTGCCGGCTGCCTGACTCACCCTGAATCCTCCCGGTAACCCGATTGCGGCGTCAGCCTACAGCCGCCGTGTCGCCTGTGCGGGCGGCAGGTACCATGGAGGGAACGCGGGAGTAGCTCAGTTGGTAGAGCGCTAGCCTTCCAAGCTGGATGTCGCGAGTTCGAGTCTCGTCTCCCGCTCCATTCGCCCGACTTCCCTTGATGTTCGCGCCTACGGACCTCAAGCCACTGTTTCCACGGGCTGATGAATAACGTGATAGTCGACGAGCAGATATCCAGTCGGTGAGATCTGGCTTCGGATCGGTTCGAGCTGAATCGCTGGCAAGCCATCGAGGAGTCGGCGTCCGCGACCGGCGATCCTCGGCGCTATCACCAGCCTGAGTTCGTCGACAACGCCGGCGGTGAGCAGCGCCTGCGCGACCGAGATACTTGCGTGGACACCGACATCGCCACCGCTCTGCTGCTTGAGATCCCGAACGAATTCGGCCAGTCCGCCATCGACCGCCGTCGCATTTGCCCAATCTCGATCAAGCGGCGTCGATGTCGCGACGTACTTCGTTACCCCGTTGATGAACGTCGCGAATGGCTGGATCTGGCTACTCGGCCAGAACTCCGCCCACTCGGTGTAGCTACTGCGGCCGAGAATGACCGCGTCCTGTGTCGCGATCACAGCGGCAAGGTTGGCGCCCATCGCGTCGTCCCAGTCGGCGATGAAACTGTCTGGGTCTTCGGCAACCCCGTCGAGGGACAACAACTCATACACGACGATCTTTCGCACGCTCTACACCTCCGATTGGTCTCGATGCTCCTGGTCGACCCCGGTTCTAGATTTCATAGATCTCGTCGTGGTCAAGGGTCATCAGTCCCTCGACAACAAACGGCAAGGCATCCACTCGCTCTCGTATGGCGTCAATGCTGGATCCTTCGAGTAATAGGTATACGCCGGGACCGGCGGCGCGCCGATAGAGCGCTTTTATCACGCCCTCGTCCTTGAGCTCTGCCACGACGCGCATCTCATCGTCGACATATGGGGTGAGGGCGTCCGGCTTGGTGATCGAGCCTTTGGCGAGAACGATCAAGGTGGTTCTTCCTCTATCAGTATCTTCGGGAACGGCGAGGTTCATGGGCATTTCGCTGGATCACCTGGCGAGTCTAGAAAACGGCAGGGATCTGGTGCCAGTGGGTGGCCCCTCCCGATTGATCAGGGTCCGGGGACAGGGGAGCTCGTGTTTGCCCACACGTTGCGGGCGATCGTGTACTGCCCTGATACGTTCCAGATTTTCTGGAGCGACTGCTTGCTGAATTCGTTATTGATCACCGAGCGATTCGTTCCGGGGCCGCTCATCTCAACGAGGTAGTACCCGCCCTGGAGCAGGTTGTCTTCGACCATGAGATTGCTCACAGTTCCGTAGCCACCCACACTCAACGGGCCGCTCTCGTCAATCGTGTCCGAGGTCGTCTGCGTGATGATCGTATCGTGCCTGATGGTGACGTCGGTCACGACGGTCGATGCCGAAACGGTTGTTGCCGTCACTTGGATGCCGACACACGGTGCGAAGCTCTGATTACCAGGGGGAGCGTCCTCGATGTTGATGTAGCTGTCGGCAATTGTGGTGCCGCCAGTTGTGACATAGATTCCCCGCTGGCAGTACCCGTGCAGGTTCACCCTCTCGAGGGTGGCGGGCCCTTCGAGGGCGATGCAGTTGTTGCCCTCGTCAACGGGGAAATACACGGTCACATCCTTGACGACAAGGCCGTGATAGCCAGGCTCGAAGCGCATACCCATCTGCCAGTAGTTGGGCGTCAACAGCACATCCTCGACCGTCACATCATTGGCAAAGATGTCGAGTTCCGTGCCACTGCAGTCCTTGATAACTGTGCCATCCTGCGTCACCGAGGCAGGACAGGCCGTGAATTTCGTTCCAGGTGGGACGCCTGTGTTCGAAGCTGACGGAAACGTTGGCGGAGGCGTGGGCGGAACTGTTCTGACGGGTCGTGGCGTGGTGCGCACCGCAGCCCTGGTCGGCACCGAAGTCTGGACCGCGAAGGGTGACGGCGTGAGGGTTGGGAGCGTGGTTGGCGACGCAGTCGGGGTTGCAGGACTTGGCGTGTCGGTGGGCGTCCCGGTCGCAACGACTTGGGTGCTAGCCGTCTTTGCTGGTCTCAGCATCCCTGAAGCAACCAACGGGAGAGCCACGACCGCGACGGTGACGATCCCAATCAGCGCGTGGCTGACTGGGGACGGGAACCACCACCGAAGACGCTCAACCTCCGGCATCGCTTGATCGTCGTTCGGCGACGCGCGTCCGTCAGTCATTGGATTCAACCCCTTCCATCCTCAACCCCGCCCTATTCCGCGTCCACTTCACGGTAACTGGCGCTCGCGGGAATGTCCAGCAACGGTTTGGACCACTGCTCGGCGGTAGGCGCCGAATCCGGCCTCTATTGCCTCAATGAATCGCGAGTGCGACGCGCCGGTTGCCCTTCGGGGCTAGGACCGACTCGAGCAATGAACGCGTGGAAGCGCTCCTAGGAAATCTTGCGCCGGTAAACGACCATGGCGAAGCTATACGCAACGATGAGAATTCCGACACACCAGGCGAGGGCGATCCAGATGTCGCCGCCGACCGAATGCTGCGTGTACAGGTCGCGGATCGTGTTGACAATGGACGTCACCGGCTGATACTCGGCGAAGGCGCGCACCGGGCCGGGCATGGTGTTGGTGGGCACGAACGCCGAGCTGATGAGCGGCAGGAAGATGAGCGGGTAGGAGAACGCACTCGCGCCGTCCACGGATTTCGCGGTGAGCCCGGGGATCAAGGCGATCCACGTCAACGCCAGCGTGAACACGATCAGGATGCCGGCCACCGCGAGCCACGCCAGCACCCCCGCCCCTGAGCGGAACCCGATGAGGAGGGCGACGAGCACGACGACCACCAGCGAGATCAGATTGGCGACCAGCGAGGTCAGCACGTGCGCCCAGAGCACCGACGACCGTGCGATCGGCATGGACTGGAATCGTTCGAAGATGCCGCTCTGCAGATCCAGGAAGAGACGGAACGCGGTGTAGGAGATCCCCGAAGCAATCGTGATGAGCAGAATGCCGGGCAGCAGATAGTTCACATACGAATGGGACCCTGACTTGATCGCGCCGCCGAAGACATAGACGAACAGCAACATGAAGGCGATCGGCATGATCGTCGTCGTGATGATGGTGTCGAGGCTGCGCGTGATGTGGCGCAGGGATCGTCCGGTCAGATAGGCGGTGTCGGCGAAGAAGTGCTTGCGTCATCGTTGTTACTTACTCGTCCGTGCCGACGCTGCGGTCACTGCCGGCGTCGCCGTCCTTGCCGTGGTCACCGATGATGGCGAGGAACACGTCCTCGAGGGTCGGCTGCTTCTCGACGTACTCGACCTTGGCGGGCGGGAGCATCTGCTTGAGCTCGAGCAGCGTCCCGTTCACAACGATCCGGCCATCGCGGAGGATCGCGATCCGGTCGGCGAGCTGTTCCGCCTCGTCCAGATAGTGCGTCGTGAGCAGCACCGTCGTGCCATGCGCGGCGAGGTCCTTGACGGCCTGCCACACCTCGATGCGCGCCTCGGGGTCGAGTCCAGTCGTCGGCTCGTCGAGGAAGATGACCTGCGGATTCCCGATGAGGCTCATCGCGATGTCGAGACGCCGCCGCATCCCGCCCGAATACGTCGATACCCTGCGCGCTGCCGCGTCGGTCAGCGAGAAACGATCGAGCAGTGCGTCCGCGAGCGTGCCCGGGTTGTTGAGGTGCCGCAAATGGGCCACCAGCACAAGGTTTTCGCGCCCGCTGAGGATTTCGTCGACGGCCGCGAACTGCCCGGTGAGGCTGATGGAGTCCCGCACGTCCGCGGCCTGCGTGGTGATATCGAAGCCGTTGACGCTGACACTCCCCGCGTCGGCCTTGAGCAGCGTGGACAGGATTTTCACAATCGTGGTCTTGCCCGCCCCGTTCGGGCCGAGCAAGGCGAAGATGCTGCCCCGCGCCACGTCGAAGTCGACGCCCCGCAACGCCTCCACCTTCTTGTACGACTTCTCCAGACCCTGTACGTGGATGACGTCCTGTGCCGTCATGAGTCGACCCCCTCTTCTTTGCCGGCGGTTTCCGCAGCCGCGCGGTCGATGGCGCTGGTCAGTCGCTTCCGCTCCCGAAGCCTCCACTGTCCGTCCGGGTAGTTCTGTACGAACGTCTCGAGGAACTCAACAGGGTCTTCCCCCACGATCTCGCGGATCGGGGTTCGGTTCGCCGCGCTCTGCTCGAACAGGTCGAGGAGGTCGTCGAACATTGACGCCGCGTTGGCGCCGTCCCCTCCTGGGCCCGCATGCATGAGATATCGCTCCAGAGCCTCGAGCGCCGTGCGATAGCTCTCGGGAAGTTGCCGCGTGCGCGCCTTGTGCTCCCGCCATTGCCGCTTCTCGCCGACCACCTTTGCGACGAACTTGTTCATTTGCCTCCTCCATGGAGCTGTTCGAGTTGTTCCGTCAGGAAATTCCAGGTGCTCCAGAACTCTTCGAGGTATTCCCGCCCCTGCGCGTTGAGCGAATAGACCTTGCGGGGTGGCCCCTTCTCGGACGGGATCTTCTCCACGTCGACGAAGTGCTTCTGCTCGAACCTGACGAGCAGGGCGTAGACGGTGCCTTCGGCGATGTCGGAGAAGCCCCTCTCCCGCAACCGTGCCGTGATCACGTACCCGTACGCGGGCCCCACGGACAGGATCGCGAGGACGATGCCCTCCAACGTGCCCTTGAGCATCTCGGTCATCTGCTTGCCCATGGAACTCCTCGGACTACTCAGCGCTACTGACTACTGGTACATAGTAGCACTGATTAGCGGTAAGGCAAGCTCCGTAGCAGCTGAGGACTTCCTGGACTCACCGTCCGATCGTCGTCAGGGTGAGCCGAACCACGTCGTCATCGCGTCCCGCAGCCCGGTGTCTGTGCCGTCTCCCACCCACGCGACGTATCCATCAGGCCGGATCAACACGGCAGCAGGAGCGGTGACCGCGCCAAGGACTGGAAGCTCCCACGTGCCACCGTAGTCGGTGTCAATCACCTCGACACGGTCCGCCCATGGAGTGATGTCAAACCTCCTGCGTTTACCGAGGTTGAGCAGCACCGGCTTGGCACTGTGCAACAAGTCGAAGACTCGAATCGGACCGTCCACAGTTCCGAGGTCCAGATCGGGCATGCGGCGTCCGAGCAGCGGATGTCCTTCGCCAAGGTCGTAATGGATGTCCAGTCCGTGGATCATCCCGCCGAGATACTTGCGAGGCTCGTCCATCCTCGCCAGTACGGACACCATTTCGACCACAGCCTTCATACGCTCGTCCTGGCGCTGGAGCGCGGTCTGAGCCATCGTGTGCCGCAGCAGGCGAGCAGCGATCGGGTGACGCTCGTTCTGATACGTATCCAGGAGGCTCTCCGGGGCAGTCCCGTTGACCACCTCAGCCACCTTCCATCCCACATTCACCGCATCCTGCATGCCGAGGCCGATGCCCTGTCCACCCGCCGGGTAATGGACATGCGCGGAGTCGCCGGCAAGGAGGACACGTCCCGCCCGGTAGGACGCCGCCTGACGCGTCATGTCGGTGAACCTCGAGATCCAGACGGGACTGTGGACCCCGAAGTCGGTGCCGTACACGGCGACGAGCGCAGCGCTGAGATCGCGCAAGGTGGGTTCGCTGCTGGACCCGAGCTGCTGCTCGGTGGTGACGACGCGCACCGTCCGCCCGTCCTCCGACCTGCTGAGGGCGTGGACGCCCGTCGCGTCATTCCGAATGCCCCGTGGCACATCCTCGGTCACCTCGACCTCGGCGATCAGGTTGCTCCTCGTCGCATCCCAGCCCGGGAAGTCGATCCCTGCACCTTTGCGGATGACGCTCCGTCCTCCGTCGCACCCGGCGAGATACTGCGTACTCAGCGACCGGCCGTCGGACAGCTCGACGTTGACGCCGTTGTCATCCTGCGTGAAGCCCGTCACCTCACATCCGTAATGGACCTGCACCGGGAGCTCGGCAACCCAACCGGCCAGGATCCGCTCGATGTGGTGCTGCGGGAGCCCGAGCCCGTACGGATGACGCGTCGGGAAATCGCTGATATCCAACACGGTCGTTCCGATCACCGCGGTCTGCGCAGTCTTCCCCTCCGCGAGAAATCGATCAGCGACCCCGCGTTGATCGAGCACCTCGATCGTGCGCGAATGAAATCCGAGAGCTCGTGACTCGACGAGCACACTGTCGGGACGCCGCTCGACAATCGCGACGTCGACCTTTGCCAACGCCAACTCGGCCGCGAGCATCATCCCCGTCGGACCTCCTCCGGCGATCACCACCGCGTGTTCGGTCATACGCAACTCCTCCTCGTCGTGCCTGCTGGTCTCGCTGGAAACTCTGCACCACGACCCGGGGCTTGCCGCAAGCCCCCAGTCGGCTAATATATTGAAGTGGAGGGGGGATTCCTCTGTCTTCAGTGCCGATCGCGGACGCGTGTTTGCGTGTTAGTGCGGCGTCAACTTGACCGCGGCCATGAAGGCCGCATAGTCCGCCGGCGGGTTGACCGGCCCGTACGTGCCCAGCGAATAGATCACGGCACCGGCGGCGACCATCCGCAGCTCGTAGAATCCGGTCCCCGTCGAGAACACACCCTCGACTGACCGGTATCCCCGGAATGTGTCGGCGACGAGTGAGACGACGGTGCCACCCAATGCTTTGGCGATGGCCTTGAAGCCGCCGGCGAGGTCGTAGCTGCTCCCAGGCCGAATCAGCAGCACGCTGACGAGTTGATCCACGTCAGCGCCCGAGTACTCGGCGTACATGTAAGGGAGCGTGCCTTCAGGCGACGATGCCATTGTGGACTTGTAGGTCGGCGTGCCTGCAAATGTGGCTGTCCAGCGGCCTTGTGGGTCCTTGTAGACGACGGTTGTCGCCACAGGCGCCGGTGCGGCCGAAGGAAGATTGATCGAAGCTGTCGGCGCCGCGACCGAGAACGCGCTACCCCAGTTTTCAAAGGTGAGGGAACCGGTGAGACTCGTTTCGTTGGTTGCTGCCGATCCGGTCGGAGAGCAAGCGGCTGTTGAGGAAAAGAGTCCGGACTTGCCGTCAAATGTGGCACGAAGCGGATACGGCGTCCCGCTGTCCGCCACATCCAGGATGACATCGCCACCCGTCACCGCGACCACTGAGGCACCGTTGAGCGTCGTCGTCTTCGCAGACAGCGAGAGCCCAACGCTCGAGCTCGCAAGGCAGTCCGCGAACTTCGTCGTATCGGTGAAGGCGGAGAAACTCGATACGAAGCTTGACTCCATCGCTGCAGGTGCCTTCACCCACTGGTTTCCCGCGACCAGCCCGAACTGCGGGCCGACGGCGGTGGTGAAGAATTGCTGGCCCTGAAGGTACAGCTGACCGTTCACTGCGATGAATTGAGCCGTGGCGCTTGAGATCGTCACCGACCCGCTCATGGCTCCAGCACCGTTGCTTCGGACGTCCAGCGCGATCGCCGCGGCACCGCTCTCCGATATCGACCCGACCAGGTGATACGAATGAACGCTCCGAGCCGCGTTGGCGGCGTCCTTGACGATCTGGGCGGGTGATTTGCTGCCCTCCGCCGAGGCGCCGCAGGCGGCAATCAGCGACGTGACCAGCGTGATGGCAACCAGCGCGCCACCGCGCCGAATCCTGAGGCGATGCGCCGTCATCCCCATGAAACTCCCTCCAAACCGTGTCAACGCGTTCGACCATCTACGGTCGCACAGAATCTGCGTGCCAGCGCGTCGTAACAGAACCTCCATCAGCGCCACGGTACCGCCGCACTGGTCACACACCCGCAGGCTGCAGTCAAGACCGTGGCACAAACTGCGACTCGAAGACAGTCGAGGCGTTTCAGCTCCCAGGCTGAGGCCCAGCCACCCTGTCCTCCCGCCCGTAGGTCCCGCGGACTCGTGCCGCGTTAGCATCGATGCCCATGGGACTCTGGATGCGGTTGAACTCGAGATCCCGGGCCGTCGCGTTACTGGCCACCGGCGCAACGGCCATCGTTCTCATCGGCCTGATCCTTGCCGTGGCTCGCCCGAGAGGGCCGACCACGGCGGTCGCGTCGCCGACTCCGATCAACGAGCTGCCGACACCGCTTTCAAAGCCATCCCCGACCACCGTGCCGCTCGACGTCACCGCCCACCTCAACCTGGGCCCGCGTGAAGCCACCGCCATGTCGACGAGCCCAGGTTTCGTATGGATCGCGACGCAGGGAGCCACCTCGAGCGGCGCAGGGACGCTCATCCGCGTCAATGCCACGACCGTACGCGACACCGCGACCTGGGCTGTCGGCGGAGACCCGGTGGCCGTTGCGGCGGCCGGTGATTTTGTGTGGGTTGCCAATGCGCCTGCAAACGGCGCATCGAATGCGCCGCGACAGAACACCGTCGAACAGTTCAGCGAGGCCACGGGTGCGCTTGTCCACGCGTATCCGGTATCTGACCCGCGCGGCCTCGTCGCCAACCCGACGTCGGCTCTCGTCATCTCGTCAAACCCGGGGCAGCGAACAGCGATCAGCCTGCTTGCATCGGGTCAGACGAAGACAGTAACCACGCTTCCCGGGACGTTGAACGTGCCCCTTTCCTCGCTCTCACCCGAGGTTGCCGTCGCCATGTGCTCCGGACGGGCGTATCTGGCACTCACCGATGTGCTGACTGCAAGTTCGAGCGTGACCATCTATGCGGTGCAGCCGAGTGACGGGTCTGTCCGGGAGGTGGTGACGATTCTCAACGACTACGAGGCGTCGATGGCGTGCGACACAACCTCGCTCTTCCTCATCGGCGCAGCCGGTGACGGCGATGTCTCGGTTGCGCGCGTGACCGTCGCCGACGGCGGCGTCACCAATCTCTGGGAAGGACCGTATCCCGTGTCAGTCGCATCGCTGACCGGCCGCGTCTGGATCGCCTACTCCGATGAGCTCTTGAATCAGACCTTCCTCACCTCGCTCGATCCAGTGACCGGACTAGCCGCGGCGGCGCGGTCGATTCTTCCGGCTCCTCCCAGCGACGGCGACCCGAATCTTCTCGTCCCCGGTGATACGGGGCTCTGGCTCGTGGCGAGTTCTTGGTAATCAGGTACTGCACATCGCAACAAGCTGAGCGCGGCTGGACCTCGCGCCATCGGGGTGTTTCACGCAGAGATCGTGTTCGCGCGCGAGCTTTCCACGTCGCGCGTCAATGCATCGGTGCGCTCCACCCACGGCAGAGCACGGAGTTCCGCGAAGGTTGAGCGGGCCTGCGTAAGGAGGCCGGCAGCGTCAGCATCACGATCGCCAGAGAGCAGTGCAGCCGCATGCTCATACCGCGTCACGGCCACCCAGAACGGACGGCTGAGAGCAAGGAAGCGCGCGGTGGCTGTGTCGAATTTCACGTCAGCCTCCGCGTCGTCGCCACGACCTGCCGCAACCCGGGCTTCCCAGCGAAGGATGTGCGCCTCGAGTGACGGGTTGCGTGAGACATAGACACGTTCGCGTACAAGCGCGATCAACTCCAACACCTTGTCATCCAGGTGCAACGCAAATGCGGCGTCCACAGCATTGATCAGCGCCGCGCGTAGATCGGCGAGCAGGTCTCCAAGGCTCAGGCGAACCGCGTCCTCGGCGGTACGCAGCGCTTCAACGTGGTCGCCTTCGGCATTCATGATCGCCGCGCGCGCGTTTGTGACCATCACCTGCAGGTCATCCCGCACTCCCTCAGATATCACCAGGTAGTCGTCGACGATCCGGTGGGCCGTCGCCAGGTCACCACGACGCACATACAACTCGACCGCGTTCGCCACCAGGAAGCCGAGCTCCCAGCCCATCCCCACCTCCGGCGCATCCACATCCAGGAACTCGGTGGTGATCGCCGCGACCTCGTCCCAGCGTCCAAGCTCGAGCAGCATGGCGATGCGATTCAGACGCGCACCGATCATCTGACGGCGGTTGCCGCTGCGCCGGAAGATGTCCTCGGACTGTTCGTACGCCTCGATCGACGACTGCGCCTCATCGCTTTCCTCGAGCAGTGTCCCCAACGTGGTACTGATGCTCGAGGCTGCAGGCAGCCGCTGATCAAGCGCAACTCGCAGTGCGGCACGAAGGAGGACCTCCGACTCGAATCGCTGTCCACGGCGAGTCAGGATCATCCCCTTGGTATCGAGTCCGAGCGCGAGCACTGGCCAGAGACCGCGGGGATCTGCAGCCCGAACCGCGCGATCGGCATACTCGAAAGCCTCTTCGGTACGCTGCAGAAAGAAGAGGTTGCGAGCGAGCCGCGCTTCGAGCATCGCCTTCGCGGCAATACTCGCTTCGTCGGCGGGAACGGTGTCCAGCAATGCAAGCGCCTGCTCGCACTGCTCTCGCGCCGCGTCGCGATTTCCATCGATCGCGACGATGACCGACAGGTCGTGGAGAGCGTCGGCCTGCGCCACGGTCTGCCCCGCCTGGTCGTACAGATTGATCGCCGCATCGAAGTGGGCTTGTGCGCGCCTGGTGTCGGAGGTCAGGGACGCGGCCCGACCGGCCCTGTGGTGCAGCTCAGCACGGCCTTCGCGGCCTGGAAGTGCAAGGGCCTGCTCGTAGTAGCGACACGCGGACTCCGGGCCACCAAGTGCGCTGGCATGTTCGGCCGCCCGGACCAGTGCGCTGCGCGCCCGTTCGCCAAGGGCAACGGCGTCCGGCGCGGTTGGGTCAGCCTCATACGCCTCGACAAGGTGCGACGCGATCACCTCGGCGATGTCATCTTCGTCGCCCCAAACGCTGCTCAGGTAATCCGCGACGCCCACGTGCAGCTGCTTGCGCTCGCGCCGCCCGAGTGTGCCCAACGCCACCGTACGGACCAGGTCCTGCACGAAGATGTACTGACCTCGGTCGGGAGAGCGTTGGTCGGACTGCACCGCCAGGAGATCCTTGTGAACGAGAGCACGGAGGTGGGTTTCGATTGCATCCGGATCGAGACCCGTAATGGCGGCGAGTGCGGCCGGCGTAAAGGACTTGCCGAGCACCGCCGCGTCCTGGACGAGCCGCCGCTCGTCCGCGCTCAGACTGTCGAGCCGCGCGGCGATGAGCGCGTGCAGACTCTCCGGAACCTCGAGCTCATCAAGAGACCCCGTGGCCCGGTAGAAGCCGTCCTGCTCCACCACCAAACCACGATCAAGCAGCATCCGCACCGTCTCGACTGCGTACAACGGGATCCCCGCAGCCTGGTCGCGAATCCGCGTCGAAAGCTCGACGGGCAGGCCGGGAACAAGCCCCTCGAGCAGCGTGGACATCGCGTCAGCCGACAGGGGCTCGAGCTGGAGCGAGGTGAAGGCGCGCTTGCCGCCGCCCCATCCGGGCCGGCGCTCAGCCAGTTCCGGCCGCGACAGTGTCAACACCAGGATGGGTGACGTCCGGGACCAATCGAGCAGGTAGTCGATGAAGTCGAGCAACCCAGGATCAGCCCACTGGAGGTCGCCGAAGAGGAGGACGGTGAGGCCCTCCGCCGCCAGACGCTCGAAGAAGATGCGCCATGCCGAATACAGGTCGCGAGGATCGCTCGGCGTCAGCTCTTCAAGGCCGACCAGCTGGGCCAGCCGCGGCTCCACCCATCGACGCTCATCCGTATCCGAAAGGAAACTCTCGACACAGGTCCTGAGTTTGTCGCGTGCGCTTTCGAGGGTCTCGTTCTCCGCGATCCCGGCACGCATCCGGACCATCTCGGCAAGCGCCGAATAGGCCACTCCCTCGCCATAGCTGAGACAGCGGCCTCGGTGCCACCAGATCCCCTCACTCAGCCCGTCCACGTACTTCTCGAATTCCCAGGAGAGTCGCGACTTGCCGAACTCCGGCCACACCCACGATCGAGAGCAACCGCGCCTTCCCTTCTTCCGATGTCGCGTGGAGCAGTTCCTTGAGCACTCGCAGCTCTCGCTCGCGGCCGACAAAGGGCGGCTCGAGCCCGGTGGGACGGAGCGCTCCCCCGCGAGCAGCGATCACGCCGGCTGCCCGCCAGAGCCTGACCGGTTCGGGCTTGCCTTTGAGCGTGTGCAGCCCGCCGTCCTCGTACCGAATCGCCGCCTCGGTCGCCCGCCGTGTCGATTCCGCGACCAGCACCGTGCCGGGGGCGGCTGCCGTCTGCACTCGAGACGCCGTATTGACCATGTCCCCCGCCACCATGCCCTCCCCACTGGCTCCGACGTTCACCGCCGCCTCGCCGCTGACCACGCCCGCTCGCGCACGGAGGCCCGCTACTCCTGCCGATTCGCCGAAGGCGCTCACTGCATCCACGAGTTCGAGCGACGCGCGAACCGCTCGCTCGGCGTCGTCCTCCTGAGCAACCGGGACGCCCCAGACCGCCATCACCGCATCGCCGATGAACTTCTCGATATTGCCGCCGTAGCGGCCGATCACCGTTCGCGCCGTATCGAAATACCGGCTCAGCAGGTCACGGACATCTTCGGCGTCGCGCTGCTCCGACAGCGACGTGAAACCCACCAGGTCCGCGAAGAGGACGCTCACGTGTCGGCGTTCGGAGGTGGGCCGACTGGGCTCGGTGGACTGGCGAGCGCTGCCTGCGGCCGCACCCGGCGTGAGCGATGCCCCGCAGTCGCCACAGAACGATTCGTCGGCATCATTGGTCGCCCCGCATGCGGAACAGGCGATGGCGAGGGCGCTCCCGCACCTTCCACAGAAGCGCCTCCCCGGCCGGTTTTCCACGCCGCACGATGGGCAGATCACATGGCTAGGGTACGGGCAGAAGCCGGGGACTGTCAGCCACGCATCCTGGAAGCCAAAAAGAAAGCCTCCCCGGACCGCACCACCTGGTGCGATCCGGAAAGGCTTGTCCCTTCTGAAGCCGGGCGGTCAGTGACCGCCTACCTTGATGTGGCCCTCGGTGTCGTCCTCGTCGGCCGACTTGTAGATCTGCTTGGAAGGTGCCTGCGACCCGAAATCGGGATCGCTGCTCTTCTGCGTGAACTTATGTCCCTCGGTGTCGTCCTCGTCGGCCGACGCGAAGATCTGCTTAGAAGGTGCCTGCGACCCGAAGTCGGGATCGCCGCTCTTCTGGGTGAACTTCTCCGTGAACTTATGTCCCTCGGTGTCGTCCTCTTTGTCGTCCCTGGCGGTGTACCGATGACCCTCAGTGTCCTCGTCCTCGGTCATGTCTGTCCGAAGAGCTGCGTCTTCCTGTCCGTCTGCCTTGTCCGTTCCCATTGCTCTTGCTCCTTTTTGCGGCTTGACCGCTGCTGATGTGATGACCGGATCTTGCGCCATCGAGACGGCCGCGTCAGTCGGCCAGCCGACAGCTTCCTTGTCGGCGACCTGACAAAGCGCCGTTGCCACTCCCCTTCAGGCTCCGGTCAGTGGCAACGGAAAGGAGACCATCCGGGCCGATGCTCAGCTTGTTCGCTCCCTCGTTCGCGCAAGCCTATTGTCGCGCTCTCTCGGTCGCTCTCAAATTCGCTGCGGCCCGGATGGTCTCCTTTCCGGAGGACGTGCAGCGCAGCAGCGGCCGACGGGGCTCCTTTCGGTTGCCGCGTCAGTCGTATTGGCCCGCTCGCCGCTTCAGCAGATCTGGCTTCTTGATGACGATCCGGCGGCCGTCCAGCTCGACATACCCAAGTCTCTCAAAGGCGTTGAGGACCTGGTTCACGCTTTGACGTGATCCGCCGACCATGTTGGCGAGGTCCGATTGGGTCATGTGGAGGTCCATCGCCTGGCCGTCGTCCCCAGGAATGCCGCGCTCTTCGGCAAGACGGAGCAGGAGCTTGGCCACGCGGCCGTGCAGGTCCAGGAAGACTAGGTCGGCCGCCTGATCGGTGAGCCTTCTCACCATCGAGCCCAGGGATCGGAGGAGACCGTCGGCGAGTTCGGGCGAGGTGCGCAGAAGGTCGAGCAAGGCGGCTCGACTGATCAGCAAGACGGTGGCAGCCTCGACTGCGGCTGCGGATGCCGAACGGAGGCCACCGTCCACCATGGGCAATTCGCCGAACACGGAGGCCGGGCCGAGCGTGACCAGGAGCATCTCGTCTCCGTCGGGAGAGGTTCGGTAGACCTTCACGAGGCCCGAGACCACGACGCAGAGAGTGTCGCCCGGGTCGTCCTCGCGAAAGATGATCTCTCCGCGTCCAAACGACCGCCGCGTCGCCTTGTCGGCGAGCCGCTGCGTGGCATCCTCCGGCAGCGCTCCGAACAGCGAGGTGTCCTGCAGGAGCGCCGCGTCCTCCCGGCCCATCTGACCTCCCTACGGGTGCTTGTGAATCCAGGCGCACGCTGGCGCGGCACCGTCGAATGTAGAGTGCCAGAAACCATGGACGAAGGTGGACCGACCAAGGATCTGCTGGCAGAGGTGATCCAGCTCGCCTCGGATCTCGGGCCGGTGCTCCGTCCCCGCGGCGACGAGGAGTTTCTGCAGGCAATCGTCGAAACCGCACGCCTGGTCTTCGATGCGGCGGCGTGCTCAATTGCACTTTTCGATGAGGGCGACGAGGCACTCGTGTTCCGGGTCGCGGCGGGCCTCGGTGCAGAAGCCACTGTCGGGATCCGCATCCCTGCCGACCGGGGGATCGCGGGGTGGGCGCTCATGTCGGGACAGTCGATCGCGGTCGACGACGTTCGCCAGGACCCGCGTTTCGCCGCGGACGTTGCCGAGAGCACCGGATATGTCCCCAACGCGATCATGGCGATGCCGCTCGAGAGCGAGCGCCAGACCTTCGGGGTCATCGAGGTGCTCGACCGTCGGCGCGGCGGTGGCGAGGGCGCTGATGACATGGAGGTGCTGGCGTTGTTCGCGCGCCAGGCAACGCTCGCAATCGAGAGCTCGAAGATCTTCTCGAACCTCGGACGGGCACTCCTCGAATCGGCGGCACTGGCGACGCAGCGCGACAGTCTCCGGGCCGCGCTGCAGGAGCGGGCCGCGCAAACGCCGCGATCGCAGGGGGAGCTTGCGGAGCTCGCACTGCTCTTTCACGATCTCGGCGTGCTCGGACCCGACGAGCGCCGCGCCGCCGCTCGCATCGCCGAGGACTTCCTCGCGTACGCACGCAAGCAGCGCCGTTGAAACCGGCCTGGTCGTGGCAGTTCGATCCTGCGACGCTGCAGCGAGTTCCAGCGTCGCTGCCGGCGGCGATCACGCGTGAGTGGGCCTTGGACGGCAGCACCGGAGCGGGCGTGAAGGTGGCGGTCATCGACAGTGGCATCGACGCCGCCTACCCGGGAGTTGGACCGCTCGCCGGTGGCGCCGTGGTCGTTGCCGACGACGATGCACCGCATGGTGCGCGAGTCGTCGAGGGACCGCACGAGGATCTCTTCGGTCACGGGACCGCGTGTGCCGCGATCATCCGTGGAGCCGCACCCGATGCCGAGCTGTACAGCATTCGCGTGTTGGGTGAGCGCCTCACCGGCCGGGGCATCGTCTTTGCTGAGGGCATGCGCTGGGCGCTCGCGCAGGGGATGCAGGTGCTCAACATGAGCCTCAGCACATCGCGCGTCGATTACTTCGGCTTGTTTCACGAGATCGTTGACGAGGCGTACTTCAAACGCGCGATGGTCGTGTGCGCTGTCAACAACGTTCGCGCACCGAGCTATCCGTCCCAGTACGCATCGGTGTTCTCGGTCGCCGCCCACGAGGGACGCGACCCATTCCGTCTCGAGTACAACACGTCCCCACCGGTGGAGTTCGGGGCGCCCGGTATCGACCTGGAAGTCGGCTGGCTCGGTGGGCGGAGCATCCGCGCAACCGGCAACAGCTTCGCGGCACCGCATATCGCCGGACTCATCGCGCGCATCCTCGGCAAGCATCCTGGGCTGACCCCGTTCCAGATGAAGACGGTGCTCATGGCATTGGCGGACAACGCGCAGTAGGCTCTCGCTCCCACGTGTGACGCGCCGTGGCGCCAGGGTTCGGATGGCGCGACCGTCATCCACCGAGCAGCGCTAATCAATCCCTCACGGGAGAGCGCTGCTGTCGTTGCGGACTCTCGCGATTGTCCGGAACCCGACAGACAATGCGGCGCTACTTCAGTGAATATATCGCCGTGGGAAGGTCGAGGTGAGAACGCCGATCCGACGGTGGCTAGTCACTGCAACTGGAGCACGCGCTCGAAGCGGACTGACGAAGCGCCTTGCCCTCATCGCGGCCAGCGCAGTGCTGCTCGCCGCGTGCACCAGCACCATCACGCCGACACCCACGCGGACGACCCTGGACCAGTGTAGCTCGGGCTCTGTGTTCAATCCGGCGGACTTCAACCCGTGCTGGCTTGCGGCCAACGTCAACGCCGACGGCGCGCCAGTTCTCGGCGGCACACTCAAGCTCGAGGGTGATGAAGACGTGAGCGCGTTGCTCGATCCGCAGGGCGAGGGCGGCCCCATCGGCATCATCGTCGAGCGCGCCTACACCCGCCAGCTTGTCGCGTACCCGGCGTCGACGGATCTGGCAACCGCGGAAAAGCCCGTTCCCGACGTCGCGACTGGGAAGCCGGCCATAAGTGCCAATGGCCTGACATACACCTTTCACATCAAGAGCGGGGTCATGTGGAACACGATCCCACCGCGGCAAGTGACGTCCCAGGATTTCAAGCGCGGGATCGAGCGCAACTGCGATCCCGATCTAGACGCCAACCCCAGCTATTACATGGCGACGATCGCGGGCTTTGCGTCCTTCTGCAACATGTACTTGGCGCTGCCCTCTGACAGCAGCGCCACGGCCCGGGCAGCCTTCATCAACGGCCACGACGTCTCCGGCATCCAGACCCCGAGTAGCTCAATGATCGTGTTCACCCTCACCCAGCCGGCGAGCGACTTCCTCAACATCCTCGCCCTGCCATTCGCGTCAGCCGCGCCGGTCGAGGACCTCAGCTACGTGCCGGTGACGCCGGGCAACCCGATCTACTCGGACGGGCCTTACCGAATCGCGAAGTTCGACGTCACGGTGGACCCGGCGACAAAGGAGTGGTCCGGTCACGAGATCGTCCTCGACCACAACCCCGCGTGGAGCCAGAGCACCGACACCATCCGCCACGACTATGTCAGCACCATCGACATCAAGCTCGACGTTCCTGGAGCTGGGGCCCCGGAGACGGTGCAGGAGGATATCGCCACCGGCGCCGCCGACCTCGAGACGAACACTCGAGTCCCGGCCGAGGACGTCGCCGCGCTCACCTCGCCCACGTGGAACCCGGAGTACGGCGTCTTCCCCGAAGCGGAACTCACCGGCCCCTTCGTGAGGTTCAACATGCTGAGCCCGAACGACAAGAGCGCGCTCGCCAACAAACAGGTCCGCCAAGCCCTCGAGTACGCGATCAACAAGGTGGCAATCAACAACATCTTCGGGGGTCCGTCGCTCGCCGAACCCCTCAACCAGGTGATCGGTCCGGGGGCCGAAGGGTACGTCCCGATCGACGACTATCCAACCCCCGGCAACGAGGGTGACCCCGGCACGTGCAAGCGCCTGCTGAGTGCCGCAGGATACCCAAACGGCTTGACCCTGACGGACACCTACGAAGACTTCCAACCACTCCCGATTGAGGTCTTCCACGAGGTGCAGACGGACTTCGCCAAGTGCGGCGTCACCGTCGTCGGCGAACCGGCAGGTGACAACCAATTTGACATCTTCCAACCCGCCGCCGTGCTGAAGCTGCCCACGACCTGGGATATCACGAGTTCGACGGGCTGGGGCCCCGATTGGTACGGGCCCGCCAATGGCCGCGCGATCGTTCCCGACCTCTTCGACGGAACGTGTGGCGATCCGTGCGTTGGTGACGTCGGTGGCTACAACGACACGGCAGTCGACTTGCTCGTCAATCAGGCCGAAGCCGCGACAACCATCAAGGCGGCCGCCGACTTGTGGCACCAGGCGGACGAGCAGGTCATGGCGGATGCCGCGTTCATCCCCCTCCAGACACAGCTCGCCCCAAAGTTCCGCTCGGTGCGAGTGCACAACGCGATCTTCCTCCCTCTCAGCGGGAGTTACGACATCACCCAAGTCTGGCTACACGTCTAAGGCGATGTTGTTGTGAAGTTGCGTGCGCCGCGTTGGCAGCGGACGGTAAGTCGCCTCCAAATCGGCATGACGAAACGAGTCGCCATTGTCGTCGCGAGCACAGTGGTGCTCGCAGGCTGCACCAACCCCGGACCGTCGTCGCCCACCCGCACTCCGGAACACTGTATCTCGGGGTCCGTCTTCAACCCGGCGGACTTTCGGCCATGCTGGCTGGCGGCCAACGTCAACGCGGTCGGACTGCCCGTTCCTGGCGGCACGCTGAAGATCGAAGGTGACATAAACGTGAGCAAGATGCTCGATCCACAGGGCGAGTACAGCCCTATCGGAGCCACCGTCGAACGCGCCTACACCCGCCAACTGGTCGCATACCCGGCATCGACGAATCTCGTGGCCGCGGAGTCGATTGTTCCCGACGCTGCGACGGGGGTGCCGACAGTCAGCGCCGATGGCCTGACATACACCTTCCACATCAAGAGCGGTGTCATGTGGAACACAACGCCGCCACGCCAGGTGACATCCCAGGACTTCAAGCGTGGGATCGAGCGCAACTGCGACCCTAATCTGGACGTCAACCCCACCTACTACGAAGCGACGATCGCTGGCTTTGCGACTTTCTGCACGGCATTCGCAGCGCTCGGTTCGGCAAGCAAGTCTCCACCCAACGCCGCGGCCCGGGCGACCTATATCAACGGCCACGACGTGTCCGGCATCCAGACCCCGGACAGCTCGACGATCGTGTTCACCCTCACCCAGCCGGCGAGCGACTTCCTCAACATCCTCGCCCTGCCGTTCGCGTCAGCCGCGCCGGTCGAGGACCTCAGCTACGTGCCCGTGACCGCGGGCAACCCGATTTACTCGGACGGGCCGTACCAGATCTCAAAGTACGAGGACGCTCACGAAATCGACCTCGACCGCAACCCCGCGTGGAGCCAAAGCACCGACACCCTCCGCCACGACTACGTCAGCAGCATCGACATCAAGCTCGACGTTCCTGGAGCTGGGGCTCCGGAGGTCGTCCAGAGTGACATCACCACGGGCGCCGCCGACCTCGAGTGGGACACGCAAGTCCCGGCCGAGGATGTCGCCGGGCTCACCTCGCCAGAGTGGAACCCGGAGTATGGCGTCTTCCCCCAAGCGGGGTCCACCGGCCCGTTCGTGAGGTTCAACGTCCTGAGCCCGAACAACAACGGAGCGCTCGCCAACAAGCAGGTCCGTCAAGCCCTCGAGTACGCGATCAACAAGGTCGCGATCAACAACATCTTTGGTGGTCCGTCACTCACCGAGCCGCTGAACCAGGTAATCGGACCGGGCGCCGAAGGATACGTCCCCATCGACGACTACCCCACGAAGAACAACGAGGGCGACCCTGGCACGTGCAAGCGCCTGATGCGTGCCGCGGGCTACCCGAACGGCATCACCCTCCACGACACATACGACACGGGACTCCCCCTCTATGTTCAGGTCTTCCGGGAGGTGCAGACGGACTTCGGCAAATGCGGTGTCACCGTCGACGGCATCCCATCCGATGACAACGACTTTGACATCTTCCAACCAGCCGCCGCGCTGAAGCTGCCCACGACCTGGGACATCACCAGTTCGACGGGCTGGACGCCCGATTGGTATGGGCCCGCCAACGGCCGCGCGATCCTTCCCGACCTCTTCGACGGAGCGTGTGGCGACCCGTGCGCTGGCGACGTCGGTGGCTACGACGACAAGGCCGTCGACACGCTCGTCAATCAGGCCGAAGCTGCGACAACCATCGCGGCGGCCGCCGACCTGTGGCACCAGGCGGATGAGCAGGTGATGGCGGATGCCGCGTTCATCCCGCTCCAGGCCGAGCTCACCCAACAGTTCCGGTCGACGCGAGTGCACAACGCCATCTTTCTCCCCTTCAGTGGGAGCTACGACATCACCCAAGTCTGGCTGCCCGCATAAGGACGATGTTGTTGTGAAGTTGCGTGTATCGGGTTGGCACCGGACGGTAGGTCGCCTCCGAATCGGTATGACGAAGCGCGTCGCCGTCATCGCCGCGAGCGCGGTGGTCCTCGGCGCCTGCAGCAACACCGTCACGCCGACGCCCACCGGGAAGACCCCCGGACACTGTATCTCGGGGTCGGTGTTCAACCCAGACAACTTCCACAACCTGTGCTGGCTTGCGGCCAACGTTAACGCAGGCGGACCGCCAGTTCTTGGCGGCACGCTGAAGATCGAAGGTGACGAAGACGTGAGCTCGCTGCTCGATCCGCAGGGCGAGTACGGGCCCGTCGGGCCTATCGTCGAGCGCGCCTATACCCGCCAGCTTGTCTCGTACCCGGCTTCGACGAACCTCGTGACCGCAGAGTCGATCGTTCCCGATGTCGCGACGGGAATGCCGGCCGTGAGTAGCGATGGACTGACATACACCTTCCACATCAAGAGCGGGGTCATGTGGAACACAACGCCGCCTCGCCAAGTGACCTCCCAGGACTTCAAACGCGGGATCGAACGCACCTGTGATCCCACGCTTGCGCTGCATGGAAACCCCACCTACTACACGGCGACGATCGCTGGCTTTGCGACCTTCTGCATGGCGTTCACAGCACTCGGTTCAGCAAGCAAGGCTCCACCCAGCGCCGCGGCTCGGGCGGCATACATCAACGAACACGGCAACGATGTGTCCGGCATCCAAACGCCCGACAGCTCGACGATCGTGTTCACCCTCACCCGGCCGGCGAGCGACTTCCTCAACATCCTCGCCCTGCCGTTCGCGTCAGCCGCGCCGGTCGAGGACCTGAGTTACGTGCCGGTGACGCCCGGTAACCCGATCTACTCGGACGGGCCGTACCAGATCGCGAAGTATGACGTAACGCAGGACCCGTCGACGAAGGAGTGGGTCGGTCACGACATCGTCCTCGATCACAACCCTGCCTGGAGTCAGAGCACCGACACCATCCGCCACAACTACGTCAGCGACATCGACATCAAGCTCGACGTTCCCGGGGCCGGGTCTGCGGAGGAGGTGCAGAGCGATATCGCCACGGACGCCGCCGACCTCGAGACGGATACGCGGGTCCCGGCGGAGGATGTCGCGGGGCTCACGTCGCCGGTGTGGAACGCGCAGTACGGCGTCTTCCCTGAAGCGGGAGCGAGCGCCCCAATCGTGAGGTTCAACATGCTGAGCCCGAATAACAATGGAGCCCTCGCCAACAAGCAGGTTCGGCAGGCTCTCGAGTACGCCATCAACAAGGTCGCGATCAACAACATCTTGGGTGGTCCATCCCTCAACCAGCCCCTCAACCAGGTGATCGGTCCCGGCGCTGAAGGCTTTCAGCCGATAGACGACTACCCAACACCCGGCAACATGGGAGACCCCACCGAGTGCAAGAAACTGCTGACTGCTGCCGGGTACCAGGATGGCATGACTCTCAAGGACATCTACATCGCCTATCTGCCCATCGCCGTTCAGGTCTTCCAGGAGGTGCAGGCGGACTTCAGCAAGTGCGGTGTCATCGTCACCCCCATACCCGCTTCAAACCAAGGGGACTTCTACGGTGCGTCGGGCCTCGCCGCATCCGCGGACCTGCTGAAACAGCCCACGACCTGGGACATGACGAGTTCGACGGGCTGGTTACCTGACTGGTTCGGCCCCACCAACGGTCGCGCCATACTCCCCGACCTGTTCGACGGGGCCTACGGCATTCCGGGCGTCGGCGACTTCGGCGGCTATGACGACAAGACAGTCGACACGCTCGTCGATCAGGCGGAATCCGCAGCAACCATGACGGCGGCCGCCAAACTCTGGCACCAGGCAGACGAGCAGGTCATGGCTGATGCCGCGTTCATCCCGCTCCAGACAGAGCTCACCCCACTCTTCCGCTCGGTGCGGGTGCACAACGCTATCTTCATCCCCTTCAGCGCGAGTTACGACATCACCCAAGTTTGGCTGTCTGATTCGGGGTAGATGCAAGAGTGCTGAACGACCGCCAGAGCCGTCGACGTCTTCTTAGTCGGGTTGACAACCCACTCGTCCGCGCCATCGGACGCCTACCAGCTACCGTCCAGCGCAAACTCCTGATCGCGCTCGCCCTTGTGGCGGTCCTGCTGGTGGCGGTGGGCCTCCTCGGGCTGGGCGAACTCAATGCGTCCAACGACCGAGTCAACACACTCGGGCTGCTGCCGCCGCGCGTTGCAAGCTACGGAGAGCTCAAATTCGATAGCCTGCAGCTCTGGCGTGAACTCGTCGCAAGAGACGAAATCGTTGTTCCAGTCGAAGGTGGCGCTCAGTTTACCGCCGCAGACGACGAGAGCTTGAAGCAGATCGATACAGCGATTTATGGGTGGCTCGGTGACGTTGACGCCTTTAGTGATGTGAGGTACCTCACTGGGGTGGGCGTCGTGCCCACAGCCGGAGAGAAGCATTTGCTGAGCATTATTCACTCCGAGTACGGTCAAATCGACAGCATCGTGCCCGGTCTCGTGGAGCAGGACAACGCCCAGTCGTTCAGTGACAGCGGCAACGGACTACAAACGGGCATCGCCAAGAGCCTCAGCGTCAATGCCACGACGCTGGTCGATGCCACCAACGCGAACGCCAAGGCTCTAAGCGCGCAGAACGAGGCTTCATACCTCGCATCCCAGCACTTGTTCGTTGGGGTTGCGGTGGGGAGCCTTGTCCTAGCCCTGCTGGTCGGCCTCGCCCTGTCTTGGTCGCTCACTGGGCCGATCAGAAAAATGGACACGCGACTGGCGGCTATCGCAGCCGGTGATTTCTCAGGGCATGTCGACGTGTCCAACCGCGACGAGCTTGGTGCACTCGCCACGAACCTCAATCGTATGAACGACGAGGTGGGACGCCTCTACGGCGAGCTCGAGAACGCCAGCAAGCACAAGTCCGAGTTCCTCGCCAACATGTCCCACGAGCTGCGCACACCGCTCAACGCCGTGATCGGTTTCTCCGAGGTGTTGCAGGACCAGCTCTTCGGTGCGCTCAACGACAAGCAGGCCGAGTATGTCGCCGATATTCACACCTCCGGTCGCCACCTCCTGACCCTGATCAACGACATCCTCGACCTATCGAAGATCGAAGCCGGCAGGATGGATCTGCAGCCCACGACTTTCGCGCTCGCCGACGTCGTGCAGAGCTCGGTAGCCCTCCTGCGTGAACGCGCCACCCGTGAGAGCATCGCGCTCAGTGTGGACATCTACCCCGAGATCGGCGTCATCGAGGCGGACGAGCGTATGGTCAAGCAGGTGCTCTTCAACCTGCTCACGAACGCCTTGAAGTTCACACCGAAGAACGGACACGTCGACGTCAGCGCACGAGTCGACGGTGACAACGTGGTGGTCAGCGTGCGCGACGACGGAGTGGGCATCACGACGGCGGATCAGGCGCGAATCTTCGAGGAGTTCCAACAGGTCGGCACCTCCCATCTCCAAGAGGGCACGGGCCTGGGGCTGGCCATCTCACGACGCTTCGTCGAGCTTCACGGCGGCAGCCTCGGCGTAGTGAGCGAGCTCGGCCACGGCAGCGTCTTCTCTTTTACCTTGCCACGACATCAGCATTCCGCTGTGCCTGGCCAGGCCGCTGAAGCGACCCAAAAAAATGCCCCTGATGCAACTGTCCCGACCCCGGCGTCACTCGCATGAGCGCGCTCGCCAGCGGCCAGTTGATTCTCATCATCCAAGGCAAAGAGAGGAACGTCGCTCAAAGGGGTTTCATTGCCTCGTGCAGACACAACGTCATCAGTTTTATCGGTGGAACGGTAGGGAGTAGGACATGACAGACAAAAAGACGCTGGTCGAGATGCTGAGTCGCAACCAACTCTTCGATGAGCTCACCAAGAAGGACCTCCTCCGGGTGATCGACTCGTCGAAAGAGGTGGAGCACGCGCCTGGCCGGGTGATCGTCGTCGAAGGCAGTCCGGGAGTGGGTTTTCACCTGGTCCTCGAAGGCACGGCAATCGTCACCAGGAACGGGCGCAGGCTGCGTGTGCTCGGCCCCGGGGAGTCGTTCGGCGACATCGCGGTCATCGACGGCGGGCCGCGGAGCGCGTCGGTGGCTGCAGACACGCGGCTTCGGGTCTTGTCGCTGCCGCCGTGGCAGTTCAAGGCGCTGCTGCTCGAGCATCCGCAGATCGCGTACAAGCTGCTCGTCAAGCTGTCCGGATTGCTTCGCGAAGCGGAGAAACGGCCGCCCCTCTGAAGCGCGGGGCTCAGCTCGCCGGCGCCTCGGGATTGGACTGACCGAAGGTCAGCGTTGCGGTCGGGTGCGTGCGCGTCAGACGCATCTGCACCGAGCCGAGGGCCGATGGCGACAGATCCGCCGCGGTCAGCGCGTCGACGAAGTCGTCTCCGTTGATGCGCAGCACCGTGCATGGTGATGCTGTGGTCACGGTCGCCGACCGAGGGCGGCGTTCCAGCAGCCCGATCTCGCCGAAGTAGTCGGGTGGGACGAGTTCGCCCAGGGCATGCTCGACACCACCCTCCCCAACCGCTGACACCTCCACCCTGCCATCGGTGAGCACGAAGAAGTCGTCGGCCACGGCGCCCTCCTGGATGAGAACCGTTCCCGCGCCGATCGTCTCCTCCACCGCCGATCGCGCGAGCCGTTCCAGCGCCGTTCGAGTGGCCCCGGCAAAGATATCGAGCGCCTGGAGCGTTGCGATGCGAGGTTCGATCGCCGACAGATCCGCGAGCGCCCGGGCGTCAAGGGCGCGCAGCCACGGGTACGCGGCAACGCTCAGCGCCGGAATCGCGAAACCCATGATGAGCAACGTACTCTTCAGCCCGACGATGCCGAGCAGGATGGGCATGAGCAGCGCACCCAGCGAGACCGCGGCGAGCACAAAGGCGAAGAACACGCCGAAGACCCGCGCCACCACCTCCGGCTTGACGACCCGTTGCAGCGCGGTGATCGCAAGCACGTCGACCACGATGGTTCCCGCACCGCGAAGCACCTCGATGAGGAACGCGATCCAGGGTGCGTGGACAACGGTCAACAGCGCGGTGGGCAGGCAGTACACCGCCATGCCGATGACGATGATGGCGCCGAGACGCCGGGCGGCGGCGATGCGATTCATGAACGCTGCCATCACGATCCCACCCACCCCGAGCGCGGCCAGCAGGTAGCCGTATCCGGCGCTGCCGGTGCCGAGTTGATCCTTGCTGATCACCACGAACAGGACGGTGTCGGTGCCGTAGACGAAACTCGCCAGGATGCTGAACCCCGCCAGCAGCATCACCGTCGGTGACTCGAAAAACGCCGCGAGGCCGCCCGCCATCTGCTTGAGCGGTCCGACCGTTCCTCCCTTACTGATATCTACCGGCTGGCTCCTCGCGCGGATCTGTCCGACCAGGAGGGCGGACAGCCCGAACGTCGCACCATTGACCCCGAAGACAATCGCGGGCGGAGCGAAGATGAGCAATGCGCCGGCGATCGCCGGACCGACGATGACTGCGAGGTTCTCGACGGCCGACTGGGCGCTGTTCGCGGCCGCGAGATGCTCCTCGCCAACGATCGCCGGCGTCGCCGCGCGCGCAGCCGGGTCGTAGGAGGATCCGGTCACCGAGGTCAGCGCGGCGAGGATGATCGCGAGCACCACCGCGCCGTTGAGCGCTGCGAGCACTGCGAGCCCTGCTTGGAGAACGAGCGCGACGGCGTCGAGCGTCACCATCAAGCGCACGCGCTCCACGCGGTCAGCGAGCAGCCCCCCGAAAGGACTTGCAATCAGCGCGCAGAGAAACCGTGTCATCGAAGCCGCGGCGACCCACGCCGGGGAGTGCGTCGCATTGAACACGAAGACGACCAGCGCGACGTTGTATGCCCAGGATCCGCTCATCGAGATCGCCAGCCCGCTGAAGAGCAGCCGGTAGTCTCGGTTCCGGAAGAGCGCGCGGTAGCCGACCTTTGCCTTATCGGCCTCGTCCGGACCGCTCACGGTCAGGCGCGTAGTGCGTGCTGATCGCCTACCGCGACGGGATCCTGCGTCGCCGCATCGACGCGCTCGATCCATGGAGTCGCAGCAAGTTCGACGAATGCAGTCCGAGCCGAGCCAAGCAATCCCTCGGCCTCATCGCGGCGACCATGCTGCAGCATCCATTCGCCCAGCTCCAACCGTGTGACAGCGACCCAGAACGGCATCTGACGCTGCTCGAACATCGCAATTGCAGCGAGAGACGTGCGCGCAACGTCGGCGTCTCGGCCTTCGCGAGCATCCAGGCGTGCACGGAAGCGCAGCGCGTGCGCTTCCGTGATCGTCGATGTCGTTGCAGAGGGACTCAACGCTGCGCCCGCGAGCTGCCGGCGGACCACCTGCAGATCGCCGACGGCGAATGCGGCTTCGACGCCCTCGACGAATGCCCAACGAGACAAGTCGGTATAGTCCCAACGGCCCTCACCTTGCCCTACCCGATCAGCGAGGATGTCCAGCGCCTCCCGGTCACGCCCCTCCGCTCGCAGGACAGCGCAGCGCGCCGCGTCGTGCATGAGTTGGTATTCGCTGCCGGCTTGCGTGCAGAGGTCGGTCAGTCGCTTGACCAGTGGTTGTGCCTTGGCGACATCCCCTCGCCAGACGTGAATCCAGGCTCCGTAGATGAGCTCCGCTCCGAGCAACGAATCCGTCACCTCAACGTCCGTCGATTCGAGGATATCGGCGACCACCGAGATCGCCGCATCCCAATTGCCGAGATCGACTTGCACGGGGAGCTGGCCGATGATGAACATGACCTCGTAGCGACGCACGCCGATCAGTCGCGCGAGGGCGATGCCCTTCTCCGTGTAGACCCATGCTTGCGCGGGATTCGTTGTCTGCAGGTCCGCGGCGATGTTGTTATAAGCACGCAGCGCGGCGGCGTGATTGTCTGATGCCAGAGCGTGTTCGAGCGCACAACCCAGCAGCGCTCGTCCCTCCTCTCGCCTTCCGCGACCTCCAAGAATGAGTCCTTTGGTGTTGATGGCCTCGCAAAACACCTCGGAGTACCCTCGCCGTTCCGCTATTTCCAGCGCGAGCTCGATGCGCTCGAGCGCGACGTCCAGGTTCCGATTTGCAAGCACGAGGCGGCGCGCAAGCTCGGCTGCCACGACGGCGAGGTCGTCCTCGTAATCAGCGGCGGTGGCGTCTGCGCCGTTGAGTTCGGAGAACGCGGCTTCCATCCGCTCGGCGGCCTGATCCCGCTTCAGGTCGTGAGCATCGATGGCCGAAAGCGTCACCGATGTCCGGGCGGCCGCCCCGATGCGCCCATCCGCCATGTGCAACGCGACCGCTTCATCGAGATGCCGGCGCGCAGCGGCCGTGTGCAGCTGCTGCCATGCCATCTGCCCCGCGCGAGTATGCAGTGTCGCCCGCTGGGCAGGGTCTGCGAGTGTGAGCGCACGTTCGTAGTAGTGCTCCGCCGAGGCGGCCGCCGCGAGCGATGCGGCGTGGTCACCAGCTCGGACGAGAGCGTCGTACGCGCGCTCGCGAAGTCCAGACGCGTCGGGAGCCTCAGGGTCGGCCTCGAACGCCTCGAGCAGATGCGACGCGATGACTTCAGCGACACCTTCTTCCTCAGTCCACGAGCTTTCGAGATACGCCGCGGCACTCAGGTGGCGGATCTTGCGATCGCGTCGCGTCAATGTCCCATACGCCACGCTCCGGACGAGGTCCTGGACGAAGACGTATTGACCTCGTTCGGGTGATCGCGGATCCGATTGGATGGCCAGCAGATCCTTGTTGACCAGCGTCGTCAAACATGGTTCAACGGACTCGACCGGTAGTTGCGTGATGGCGCGTAATCCTCCTGCGGTGAAGGACTTCCCAAGCACGGCGGCGTCCTGGAGCAACTGTCGCTCGGAGCCTCCAATGCTGTCGAGCCGCGCCGCGATCAACGCGTGCAGCGTTTCGGGGACCTCGAGTGCGTCGAGCGAACCCTCGACATGGAACGCTCCGTTCTGCGCGACGAGCAGGCCGCGGTCGATCAGCATGCGCACGGTCTCGACCGCGTAGAGGGGCACGCCGGCCGCGCGATCCAGGATGCGCGCGCTCAGGTCGTCAGGGAGTCCCGGCGCCATGCCCGCGAGCATCTGGGCCATGGCCTCGGGCGGCAGCGGATCGAGCGACAGTGAGGTGAATCCGCGCTTGCCGGTGCCCCACCCTGCGCGACGATCTGCCATCTCGGGACGCGCCAGCGTCACCACCAGGATCGGCGAGTTGCGCGACCACTCAAGTAGATATTCGATGAAATCCAGAAGTCCGCCATCCGCCCACTGCAGGTCCTCGAAGACCAGGACTGTCAGGTTCTGTGCGGCGAGACGCTCGAAGAAGAAGCGCCATGCTGCGTAGAGATCGCGCGGATCGGTTGCCACGCGCTCTTCAAGACCGACAAGGTGCGCGAGCCGAGGTTCGACCCATCGTCGCTCCTCACCGGACTCGACGAACTCCTCGACGCTGCGCCGTAACTTCTCTCGCGCGGACTCAGGGGGCTCGTTCTCGAGGATGCCGGCGCGCATGCGCACCATCTCGCTGAGGGCCCAGTAGGCGACTCCCTCACCGTAAGCGAGACAGCGACCCCGATGCCACCAGATGGGCTCGGTGACACCGTCGACGTATTTGAAGAACTCCCACCCTAGTCGCGATTTCCCAACACCGGCGAGGCCGACGATCGACAGCAGGCGCGCTGTCCGCTCCTCGCCAGTGGCGTGAAGGAACTCCTTGAGCAGGCGAAGCTCGCGGTCGCGCCCAACAAAGGGCGGCTCCAGACCGGTGGGACGAAGTGCACCTCCGGCCGCCGCCACGACGCGCTGGGCCCGCCAGAGCCGCTCCGGATCGGGCTTTCCCTTGAGCCCGTGGACGCCTGTGTCCTCATACCCGATGGCGGCCTCTGTCGCGACCCGAGTCCCATCGCCGACGTAGACGGTTCCTGGTTCGGCAGCGGCCTGCACTCGCGATGCGGTGTTGACGAGGTCGCCCGCAATCATCCCCTCGCCGCTCACCCCGAGGTTGACCGCAACCTCCCCTGTCATCAATCCAGCTCGCGCCTGGAGGCCGACTGCGCCCACCTCTTCGCCGAAGGCAGCGACTGCATCCACCAGCTCGAGGGCAGCTCGCACCGCACGTTCGGCGTCGTTCTCCAGCGCGGTCGGCACGCCCCACACGGCCATGACCGCGTCACCGATGAACTTTTCGACCGCTCCGCCGTAGCGGCCGATGATGGTGCGCGCGGTGTCGAAGTACCGGCTCAGGAGTTCGCGGACGTCCTCGGCATCGCGCTGCTGGGACAGCGGAGTGAACCCCACGAGGTCGGCGAACAGCACGGTGACGTGGCGGCGTTCCGCGAGCCGTGCCGGCTCGAGTCGTTGCGTCGCAACAGACTGGCTCGCTCGGAGCGGCTCAGCCGAGAGCGGTGACCCGCACTCGCCGCAGAAGCGCTCACCCTCGTTGTACGCGGCACCGCATGCGGCGCATGTATGCGACAGCGTCGAACCGCATTGGACGCAGAAACGGACGCCGGCGCGGTTCTCGCCACCGCAGGCGCTGCAGATCATCAGGCAAGGTTACTCGGCACCCAATGGGGTGAGGGGTCACGACGACCGCAGTCCTGCGATGAACCATTCGTACGCCGGGACGTGGCTCTGCCGATCGGGCCAGCCGTTGATGAGCCCGATCAGCTGCCAGTAGCGCTCGACACGCCGGTCGTTAAAGCTCGCGAGCCGCTCGGCGAGCTCCGCGCGGTACGCAGGGTCATCGCCGCGACCGTGCGCCACGCTGAATCGCCCCACCAGCTCGCCGACGATCACTGCACCTTCGGGTGATCCTGGTGGGATCCCGCGCGAGATCGCCTCGCCTGCTCGCTCGGCGACCATGATGCCCGCCTGGTGCCCGGCGTCGGCGGCTCCGCTCTCGCGCCGGCGCTGGCCCTCCGCCACCATCGAACGCACCCGGTCCCGGAAGTCCGGGTCGCCCACCAGGCCGGCGAGCTCAATCCAGGCATCGATCTGAGCCTCTGACGGTTCGGGCGGCAGCACAGGCAGCGCAGCGCGCATGCGCTCGGCGAATGGGTCATCCTCGCGGCCCTGGAAGACCGCGGCCAGGAACTCCTCCATGATGCGGTTGGCCTCGTCGGCCGACGCGCGTGCAAATGCGGTCATACGTCGTACCTCCTCGGGTCGAGAGCCATTCCGGGCAAGGGCACGGAGAACTGCTCGACGCAATGTGAGCTGGCGGATATGCAGGTCGATGGCGTCGGCATGAGCTCCGGCCACGGCCTGCAGGCTCACCTGCTGGTCTGCGATGGTCCGAATGCCGGCCAGGTCGATTCCCAGATCGCGGAGCGTTCGTACGAGTTCCAGCCGACCCAAGCCGACCGCGTCGTACCGGCGATACCCGGAACCGGTTCGGCGTGCCTCGGGAACGAGGCCGATGTCCGAGTAGTAGCGAATGGTCTTGACGGGCACGCCGGTGAGTTGGGACACCTCGCCGATGGAGAATTCCATGTCCCCACCTTGAACCCTCCAGTTACTGGAGAGTCAAGTGGGAACTGGAACACAAAGTCCTTCGAGTTCCATCTGTGTCCGCTTGCGGACCGACATGCTCAGTTCCCTGGATTCAAGCTGATCTTCTCGGAGACGGCGCAGTGCGACCCAACCCCACTTCGTAGTGCGTCGACCCTGCCTCCGAGAGCGACGGAGCCACCAACGCGCTCCACGATCTGAAGGGTATGGCCGCCGACGGAGCGTCTCCCCCTCCTGCTCCTGGCGGCCATGCCTCGATCGTGGCCGTCGGTCACCGCGACATAATTCGGCGACCGGCCATTCGCGATGCCGCCGGCTTCAACCGAGGAGAACGCAGATGGCAAGGATCGACGAACTGACCGACGAAAAAGCAGCGGAATTCGGGCACGCCTTCGTCCGCTGGCTGACGGACGAGGATCCTGCCGCCGTGGCGCACTACTTCTCGGACCTCGACCCACATGCGATCAAGGACGCCGAGGCAGCTGAGCTCGGCCGTGCCGTCCTGGAAGACCTGCTCGCCGATCGCTACATCCACTAATCAGAGCAGCCCTTCGGGGCATCGCCGTCGCGGCCGGGACTGAAGCGGTTAGATCGCGCCGGGCGTCGGTGTGGCCCCTGATGGCGCCTCGCCACCACCGTACTGGCCGCCTGGCGGCGTCGCGGTGGTCAGGCTCGACCAGGCAAGCACAGTTCCGGTTGGCGCGCTCACCGACGGTGCGGTTCCCCAATTGCTGAACGTCGTGCTGAAGGTCAAGGTCGTTCCCGCGGCCGAGACGGTCGACGTGTACGTGATGGGCAGGTCGGAGCTCGAGGCGATGAGCAGCGTCCCAGTCCCCGCGGGGACGTTTGCGCTCGCCGGGACAACCCCGGTGATCTTCGTCGCCGCCGCACCTCCCGATCCGGTGACCTTGGCCGACAACTCCGGGGTGAGCGGCATCTCTCCGGCCTGACTTTGGGTCGTGATGCCCGGCTGGAGCACGCTGTACGGGCCGTTGCCGCTGGTCACGGAGACCCACTTGCCGGCGACGGTTGCCGCGGTGGCCGTGGTGACGCCGAGCTGGTCTTCCACCGCCGGCGTATTGCCCTGGAAGTACACGGTGGTGCCCACGAGGAGCAGCGTGAACTGCTCGGCGCCATAACCGGAATCGAAGGTGATCGCCTGGCGGCCGTTGGCCTGTCCGGCATCCCCGACGATCGTCTGCGCATCGCTCCCGGTCGAGACGGCATCGTAATGGAACCCGGCCGATGCGCCCGTCGCCGTGACCGCCTGCTGGTACAGCGCACGCGCCTCCGCGGCGCCGGAAGACGTGCCAGACCCAGCGGTGGGTGAGTTCGACGTCGGCTGGCCCTGGACATGACGCACCAGCAGCACGCCGCCGACGCCGATGCCCGCGGCCACAACGCCGGTGGCGACGAACAGCGCGATGGCCGCAAGCGTGCGCGAGGTACGCCTGGGCGGGGTCGCCGAAGGGGCAGGGGGCCATGCGGGCGGTTGCGGTGGAAACGCCCAGCGATCGTCGTTCATCCGGACACCATCGTGAAGGCTCGGTCCTTTCTGTTCGCTTGCATTGCCATGCCCGTGCTCGATACTAGTCGAGGACCGAGCGTGCGACGCAATCAAGGAGGTGGCGATGAGCGATGCATCCATGGAAGTCGTCTTCGACTACTTCCACGCCAGGCGCCGCCGGGACCTCGAGGCCATCACGACCGGCCTTGATCCCGATGTGGTCCATCAGGGGGTTATGCCCGAACTCGTCTGCACCGGCCGCGAGGCGGTGGTGGATCGGATGCGGGCCTCGCTCGGCAACGGCGATTCCGGCATCGAGCGGCTCGAGCTGCACGCTGCCGGCGACAGCGTCGTGGCGGGCATCGCTGGACCTCGTTTTCGGGAGATCCCATTCCTCGACGGCGAGATCTTCATGGTCTTCACGGTGCGCGACGGGCGGATTCTGCGCATCGACGACTACCGGACTCGCGAGGAGGCATTTCAAGCCGTCGAGCTTCCATCGCCAAGCCGCGGCTGACCGAGGCCGGGCGGCCGGATCCACGCTCGGTGCCCGCGCGCTGGTAAGAGCGTCAGCCCGCGTTCGTGCCTGACGGTCCTGGTGCCGGAGCAGCTTCGGGCTCGGCAGCAGGCGCCGGCTGCGCCTGCGGGGCCGGCGTCGCCGGAGCCTCAGTTGTCGCAGCCCGCATCGCGTCGCGGGTTTCGGACGAAGCTTTCCGGAACTCGCGGATACCCCGACCCATCGCCGTACCGATGTCGGGAAGTTTGCCCGGGCCCCAGATGATCAGGATCACCACCAGCACGATGATCAACTCGGGAAGGTGGCCACCAAAGAAGTCCATACCAACACCCAGTTTAGCGCTCCGCCACGACGCGAATGGCACGTCTGGAGCCAGCGACGCACAGTTGGGTCGCGTCCAATCCACAAATGCGTCAAATGGGGTTGACCGCCTGGGAGATGCCTGTTACGGTCGGGGACCGTTCAATCCCAGTTCGCGTCCATCTCATGGAGGCACCTGTTGCTCGCTCGCCGCGTGTCCCTCGTCGCCGCTGCCGGCGCGATCGCACTGCTGGTGGTCGGCTCCCCGTTCACCCAGAACAAGGTCCTCGCTGATCAGTTCACGCAGCAGATTCAGTCCCTTTCAGCACAGGCAAACGCGCTGAGCCATGCCATCGCATCGCTGAACGGCGCGAGTTCCGCCGCGTTGGGCAATGCGCTCGCATCAGCACAGGCCATCGCAGATACCCAGGCGAAGCTCGGACAGGCGCAGACGGAGCTCGATCGGGCCAATCAGAACCTGGCCAACACCACCGCGCAAATCCAGACTGTTCAGACCGAATACACAGCCGACCAGTCGGACCTCGGGCAGATTCTCAAGCATGTCTACGAGCTCACCGACGACGGATCGGTGACTGCAATCCTGGTGGACAGCAAGAGCTTTATCGATGCAATGGATGCGCTCACGAGCGCCGACCAGGTGAGTGCACGCGTCAAGCAGTTGGTGACCCAGATTCAGGGGACCCGTGAACAGTTGAGTCAGCTGCAGAAGCAGCAGATCCAGGACCAGCAGCACGCCAACGCGCTGGTCAGCACGCTCCAGTCGCTTGCGGGACAGCAGCAGGGCGAGGAGATCGCATACCGGCAGGAGGCGTCGAGCCTGAAAGGCAAGGCTGCCACGCTGCTGGCGCAACTCCAGAGCGTGCGTGCAAAGATCGTTGTCGTCCGCCGTGAGCAGGAGGCAGCGGCTGCTGCAGCTGCCGCTGCGGCTGGGGAAGGTGCCGCTCGCGTCCTCGACGGCGCGCTTCGCCCCTTCGCGTTCGGTCCGATCTTTGACGACTATCCGTGGGGACAGTGCACGTGGTACGTCGCGTCGCTCCGCAACGTCTACTGGAGCGGGAACGCGTGGCAGTGGGCAGCCACCGCACAGGCGGCCGGTCGACCCGAGGGCAGGACGCCACGCGTCGGCAGCCTCGTCGTCTTCGGACCGGGTCACGGCTACAGCCAGTTCGGGCACGTGGCATATGTCGTCGCGGTGCAGGGGGCGAACAGCTTCACCGTTGACGAGGCGAACATGCTCGGTCTCGGAGTCGTCGATCAGCGCCACATCGGGTCGCTGTACGACGTCGAGGCGTTCATCTACTAGAGACCGACTCCGGAGCGCAGCTCTCCCTCGCGGTCAGCGCAGCGGACCTGACGCCGCGGCTGATTACCATGCGGCACAGTGCTGGATCAGAAGTCCCAGGAGCGACCGCGGAAGACTGCAGGCGGCCTCACGTACGGGCTCAGCGCCTACTTGTTGTGGGGTGTCTTCCCGCTCTTCTGGCCGCTGCTCGAGCCGGCAAGCCCGCTCGAGATCCTGGCCTGCCGGATCGTGTTCTGCTTCGTGGTCATCGGAGTGCTGCTGGCCATCGGTCATCAACTCAGCGGGGTTCGGAAATTGGACCGCGGGACGGTCCTGCGCCTCTGCATCGCCGGCATCGCGGTCGCGCTCAACTGGGGCGTGTACATCTGGGGTGTCAACAACGGTCACGTCATTGAGACGAGCCTCGGCTACTTCATCAATCCGCTCCTGACCATCGGCCTCGGAGTCGTGATCCTGCACGAGCGGCTTCGCGCCGTTCAATGGGGCGCGGTGGCCCTGGGAATCGTGGCCGTGACCGTGCTGAGCTTCGATTACGGGCGGCCGCCGTGGATCGCTCTCGCGCTGGCGGTCTCCTTCGGCACCTACGGCTTCATCAAGAAGGGCGTCCGGGCAACGCCGCTCGAGGGGCTGTTCGTGGAAGGCGCCATCACCAGCGTCCCGGCGCTGATCGTGCTCGCCGTCCTGGCGCTGGCCGGACAGGCGACGTTCATCGGCCACGCGGCAAACCCCGGGCATCTCCTCCTGCTCATCTCGACCGGCCCGGTCACCGCCCTCCCCCTGCTGTTCTTTGCCGCTGCCGCAACACGCCTCCCGCTGTCGATGATGGGCCTGCTCCAGTACGTAACACCGGTCATGCAGTTCGTGATCGGCGTGCTGATCCTCCGCGAGAGCACGTCCTTCGCGCTGCTGTGCGGGTTTGCGCTGGTCTGGATCGCTCTGGCGATCCTGGCCGTCGATGGTTTTCGGCATCGCGGCCAGGTCCCAGCAGGTGCACCCGCCTAGCTCCCAGTCCTACCCCAGTCTTGACGAGGCCCTGCGAGAAAGGGGCGAAATAAGGCTATTCTTGCTCGTTCTTATCCTAGCTTCATCACTTCGCCATAAAGAAGCGTAATATTAGAAAGAGGCGTTGAGCTGGGGTAAACTGGGTCAAATCAGTGGATGAGCTCGTCAACCCGTACCGCCCGGGAGCCGGCACGCCGCCGCCGGCGCTGACCGGCCGCGACGACCTCATCAATCGATTCGGCGTGGCGTTTCGCCGCGCCGTCGCGGGCAGGCCGGGGAAGAGCCTGCTGATGATCGGGCTGCGCGGTGCCGGCAAGACCGTGCTGCTCAATCGATTCGTCGAGATCGCCGAGCAGGAGGGGTTTCGCGTCGGCCTGATCGAGGCGCCCGAGCACGGTCATTTCCCTTCCCTGCTTGCCGCCCGCCTCCGCCGTATCCTGCTCCCGCTCAGCACCAACGTCGTCTCGACCGCCGTCACCCGGGCGCTGCGCGTTCTCAAGACGTTCACGCTGCAACTTCCCGATGGGACGCGCGTCTCCATCGACGTCGAAGCGCTCCGGGGTGTCGCGGATTCGGGGAACCTCGCCGACGACGTCACCGACCTGCTGGTGGCCTGCGGCGAGGCGGCTCGAGACCGGGGGACCGGCATCGTGCTCGCCGTCGACGAGCTGCAGTACGTCCACCCTGATGAGCTCTCCGCGCTGATCGTGGCGATCCACCGGACCAATCAACTGAACCTGCCGGTTATCCTCACCGGTGCCGGGCTCCCCCAGCTGCGCGCCCTCGCCGGCGAGGCGAAGTCCTACGCGGAGCGGCTCTTCGACTTCCCGGAGATCGGTTCGCTCGGCCGCGAGGACGCACGCACCGCGCTCGCCGTACCCGCGGTGGAGAGCGGCGCATCCATTGACGACGACGCGCTCGACCTCATGGTCGAGCGCTCGCACGGTTACCCCTACTTTCTCCAGGAGTGGGGTTACCACGTCTGGAATGTGGCTCCGCAGAGCCCGATCACCGCAGACGACGTCGAGCGCGCGGCCCCGCTGGTTCGGGACCAGCTTGACCAGAACTTCTTCCTGGTGCGCCTCGACCGGCTCACGCCGCGTGAGCGCGAGTATCTGGTGGCCATGGCGTCGCTCGGGCCGGGACCACACCGTTCCGGAGACATCGCGGCGGCGCTCGGCGTGCGCGTCGAATCGGTTGCGCCGCGCCGTTCGGCGCTCATCGCCAAGGGGATCATCTACAGCCCGGCGCACGGGGACACCGCGTTCACAGTGCCGCTCTTCGACGAGTTCCTCAAGCGTGCCGGACCTTGGATCTGAGGTGGCCGGATCTCGCTCACCTGGACAGGCGGGCACGGTAGCCTAGCCGCGCCTGTGGACACGGTTCTGCGCGTCGGCAACGCTTCCGGCTTCTATGGCGACCGTTTCGACGCTTTCCGGGAGATGCTCGAGGGCGGCCGCCTCGACGTCCTCACCGGCGACTATCTCGCAGAGCTGACCATGCTCATCCTCGGACGGCAACGGCTCACGCATCCTGATCGCGGCTACGCCGGAACGTTCCTGCGCCAGATGGAGGACTGTCTCGGCACTGCCATCGACCAGGGAGTGACGATCGTGACCAATGCCGGCGGGCTCAACCCCGCCGGCCTCGCAGCCGCACTGCGTGAGCTCGCGGGTCGCCTCGGCATCAAGGCCAACGTCGCTTCAGTGGAAGGCGACGACGTGACCGATCGAGCAGCGAAGCTGGATCTGGGCAGCCCGCTCACGGCCAATGCCTACCTGGGTTCATGGGGGATCGCCGAATGCATGCGCTCCGGCGCCCATGTCGTCGTCACCGGGCGGGTCACCGACGCGAGCCTGGTGGTCGGACCCGCGGCCGCGCAGTTCGGCTGGCAACGAGACGACTGGAATGCGCTTGCCGGAGCGAGCGTCGCAGGACACATCCTCGAGTGCGGTGCTCAGGCCACGGGTGGCAATTACAGCTTCTTCACCGAGCACGATGTGCGCCATCCCGGCTTTCCCATCGCCGAGATGCACGCCGACGGCTCGAGCGTGATCACCAAACACAACGGCACCGGCGGTGCGGTCACCATCGAAACCGTGACCGCACAACTGCTCTACGAGATCGATGGCCCGCGCTACCTCGGTCCCGACGTCGTGACCCGCTTCGACACCATTGACCTCGCCGACGACGGCGCAGATCGCGTGCGCGTCACCGGCGTTCGCGGGGAGCCACCACCGCCGACATTGAAGGTGTGCTGCAACACCCTGAGTGGCTATCGCAACGCGGTCACCTTTGTCCTGTGCGGCACCGACATCGAGGCCAAAGCAGCCCTCGTGCGCGATCAGATGGACGCCGCGCTCGCCGCCGCGAGGCCGCAGCAGATCCACTGGACCCTGGCTCGAACCGACCACGTCGATTCGGTTGACGAGGAAGCGGCGAGCGCGTTGCTGCATTGCATCGTCCGGGACCCGGATCCCGCCATCGCCGGCAGGCAGTTCAGCGCGCGCGCCGTCGAGATCGGACTGGGGAGCTACCCCGGATTCCATCTCACGGCACCGCCGGGTGATGCGTCACCGGTGGGCGTGTATCACCCCGGCTTCATCCCCGCGGACGCGGTCGATCACACGGCAGTGCTCCACGATGGCACGCGCATCCCCATAGCGCCCGCGCCGGACACTCGCACGCCCGGAAGAGATCTCGACGACACCGCGCCCGAGCTCCCACCACCTTTGCCGCCCGGACCAACGCGCCGGGTTGCGCTCGGCGCGATTGCCGGCGCGCGCAGCGGTGACAAAGGTGGCGACGCCAATCTCGGCGTGTGGGCGCGCAGCGACGCGTCGTGGCGCTGGCTCGCGCACGCGCTCACCGTCGACGAGCTGCGCCGGATGCTCCCCGAGACAGCCGGTTTCCAGGTTCGCCGTCACGTCTTTGCCAATCTGCGCTCGCTCAACTTCGTCATCGAGGGGCTGCTCGGTGAGGGCGTCGCATCGTCCACGCGCTTCGACCCGCAGGCCAAAGCCCTCGGTGAGTGGCTTCGCTCGCGGATCATCGACATACCCGAGGAGCTACTATGACCGCCGCCGAGCTCGTCCACCTGACGACGTACGGGAACATCGCAACCGTCACGCTCGACTCCCCGCACAACCGCAATGCGCTGTCGCGGCAGCTCGTCGCCGAGCTGACGGACAGGCTTCGCGACGCTGCGGACGACGCCGGCGTCCGCGCCGTCGTCCTGACCCACACCGGGACGACCTTCTGCGCCGGCGCCGATCTCTCCGAAGCGTCGACGACTTCGAAGACCGACACCGCGAGCAACCTCCTCGGTTTGCTCCGCACCATCGTCGATCTCCGCCTCCCTGTTATTGCCAGGATCGACGGTAATGTACGGGCCGGCGGCGTCGGGCTGCTCGGCGCATGCGACATCGTGATCGCCGGCCCGCGGAGCACCTTCGCGATCACCGAGGCACGCCTCGGTCTGGCGGCCGCGGTCATCTCGGTCACCGTGCTGCCGCGCATCGACGAGCGCTCCGCCGCCCGCTATCTCCTCACCGGAGCGAGCTTCGACGCTGCTGAGGCGCAGCGCATCGGCCTGGTCACCATCGCCACCGACGATCCCGACGCCGAAGTGGGAACGCTGACCGCAGAGTTGGGCACAGTGTCACCGCAGGGCCTCGTCGAGTCCAAGCGAATCGCCAACCGCAGCGTTCGAGAGGCGATCGAGCGCTACGGGGACGCGATGGTCGAGCTGTCCGCACGGCTCTTCGCGTCCGAGGAGGCGCGTGAGGGCATGACCGCATTTCTCGAGCGACGCCCACCACGCTGGACCGTCTGAACCACACCGGCAGGACCCGAGGACATAATCCGCGCGGTGATCAGCGAACCCTGGGGATCCAATCCGTCGTCAACCTCGCGGGGCGCTGCGCCGTCGGCCGCTCTCCGGCAGGTCCTGCTCTGGGCCTCCCGGCGCCGGCAGATCAAGCGCGTGATCACATCGGCACCGATCACACGGGACGTCGTCCGCCGCTTTGTCGCCGGCGAGACCATCGACGACGCGCTCCGGGTCACGCGGAGCCTGACCGGCGACGGGCTGCAGGTCTCGCTCGACCACCTCGGCGAGGACACTCGTGACACGGCGACGGCGCGTGCCGCGGTGGACGCGTACATCTCGCTCGCTCAGCGGCTGGCAGACGAGGGGCTCGCCGCCGGCGCCGAGATGTCCGTCAAGCTCTCCGCCGTCGGCCAGGCACTCGACGAATCGATGGCGCTCGACAATGCGAGCGCGATCTGCGACGCGGCTCGTGCGGCCGGCTCCTCGGTCACCATCGACATGGAGGATCACACCACCACCAACTCGACCCTGCGCCTGGTGGGCCTGATACGCCAGGACTTTCCGAATACCGGCGCGGTGCTCCAGGCATCGCTCCGCCGGACCGAGGACGATTGCCGGTCCCTCGGCGTGCCGGGTTCGCGCGTCCGTCTCTGCAAGGGCGCGTACCAGGAGCCGGCATCGCTCACGTGGCGGCGTCCCGACGACGTCCGGGCCGCGTACCTTCGCTGCCTCAGCACGCTCATCGCGGGCGGCGCGCTCCCGATGGCGGCGACGCACGATCCGAAGCTCGTCGAGGCGACGGGGCGGCTCGTCCGCGACATCGGCGGACCCGGCTTCAAGCACGAATACCAGATGCTGTACGGGATTCGACCTGATGAGCAGCACCGCCTGGTCGCAGCCGGTGAGACGGTACGTGTCTACGTCCCGTTCGGCGTGCAGTGGTATGGATATCTGATGCGTCGCATGGCAGAGCGGCCGGCGAACACCGCGCTCTTCCTGCGCGCCCTCGTGAGCAGGAACTGATGGGACTGGCGACACAACCCAAGCGGGTGGTCGTCACCGGCGGCGCTGGTTTCATCGGTGTTCACAGCGTCGAGGCGATCCTCGAGACGGGCGCCGAGGTGATGGTCGTCGACGACCTCCGTCACGCCTCGTACCGTCCCCTCCCCGCCGAGGCTGAGCTGGCGGTGGCGGACATCGCCGAGGCTCCCGCGCGTGCTGCCATCGAGGCCTGGAAACCGGTGACGATCCTGCACCTGGCGGCGCAGGGAGGCGTGAACCGATCGTGGCGCGAGCCGGCCGAGGACGCGCACATCAACGTGCTCGGGACTGTGAGCGTGCTCACCGCGGCGTTGGCGGCCGGCTGCCGCCGGGTCGTCGTCGCGTCGTCGGGGGGCGCGCTCTACGGCGCCGCAAAGCGGCTGCCCACCCCCGAGGACGAACCAACCCAGCCGCGATCACCGTACGGCACGGCCAAGCTCTGCATCGAGCACTACCTCGGACTCTTCACGCGCACGGGTTCCCTCGACGCGCTCGCGCTCCGCTACGGGAACGTATACGGGCCCGGCCAGGACGGCACCGGCGAGGCGGGCGTGGTGGCGATCTCCAGCCACCGGCTGCTCTCCGGCAAGGCCCCGGTGATCCGGGGTGACGGCTCGCAGACGCGTGATTTCACCTACGTCGGCGACATCGTTGCCGCGAATGTGCTCGGCCTCGCCTCGACCGTCACCGGTGCGCTGAATATCGGCACGGGCCGGGAGACGGCGATCGGCGACCTCGTCCACCGTCTCTGCGTGATTGCCGGCTTCGGCGGCGAACCGGAGCGCGAGCCGCTCCCCACCGGTGAGGTGGCCCGCAGCGCGCTCGACAACGCACTCGCCGGCGATCGCCTCGGATGGCGCCCGCACGTCAGCCTCGACGACGGGCTCGCGCGCACGCTCGAAAGCTTCCGCGGCCAGGTCTGACGATCACGCCGTCGCGAGGTGCGCGGCGGTGATCAGTCCGGACGCGTCGAGCAGCAGCGCGAGTGCGACCAGAAGCGCAATGCCGGCTCCGCGCACCGGCGAGAGCGGACCTGCTCTGCGCCAAGCGAGCGTCCACGCGGTGATCGGCGCTGCTGCGGCCACCGCAACGAGCAGGTAGCGGGCCTGCGGCTGGAGGTCGAACGTCGCCGAGTTGAACACCGACTGCGCCACCGCCACCAGGATCGTGCCCAGGAGGAGCAGTGCAACCCCGCGTCGCGTCGAATCCCAGCGACGCCATGAACGCGCGACGGCCACGCACGCGGCCAGCGTGATCACAGCGATGACGGCTCCCGCGATCACGCTCGGCAGCGGCCGCGCCCCGAGGATCGAGATCGCCACGAAGTGCGCACCATTGCCATACATGCCGACCAGGCTCAACGCCGTCGCGGCAAGGTAGCCGCGCACCTGCGAGAGAGAATCGAAGACCTGACGCTGGGCGGTGATGGGATGCAACGGCGGAAGCGGACCGCCGAACTCAACGGCGTTGCGCACGAACCACCACCCGGCGAACACGACTGTCGGGAGGAGCAGGGCCGCGACGTGCAGCGCGCGCAGCTGGCGCGCGAAGTGGACGCCGATGATCACGAGCAGCAGGAACGCGAGCACCCACACCGTCTCCTTGGCGAGGACCGCAAGCGCGACTGCGAGCCCGGCACCGAGCGCGAGGCGCGGCGTGAGCCGGTCGCTCTGCAAAGCGACCACGCCGGCGAGCACGAGCAAGGCCCCGGCGAGCCACGCCAGGTTGTCGTCGTTGATCGCTCCCGCCAGGTACTGCACCTCGGGAAGGAGCGCGACCAGCGCCGCGGCGCCGACTGCCAGGTACGGCCGGAGTGGAAAGAGCCGGCGCGCCACCAGGTAGACGGTGAGAATCGTGAGCACTCCCAGGAGCACCGACAGCAGCCGGATTAGCCGCGCATCGTCCCCGGTGAGCTTGGCGACGATGGCGCCGAGCAGGTAGTACAGCGGTGGCTGTTGACGTTCGGTCTCCCCTGCCGGTGGCAGCCGGAGGTGGTCGGCAATCCCGTTGATGTAGTTGAGGTGCGACACCTCGTCGGGCGATGCACCGAGCGGGGTGATCCGTGTGTACGCGATGGCAAATCCCGCGAAGACGGCGATGACCGTCCCGAGCATCACCCGGTCGAGGTGCCGGACCGGCTGCCTCACGGGAGTTGGGAGACGCTGTCGGCGCGGACCCAGACCGTGTACGGATACGTCTGGTACTCGTCGACATATTCGCCGCTGTCCAGGAGCCTGGTGATCTCCGGGAAGAGGACCTGGGACTTCACGTCGATCATGATCAGCACCGGTTGCTTCGTGGCCACATATGCCTCCACCGGGCCGCCCGGGCCGAGCAGGACCTCGTCGTTGTATATCGGTGGGGTCGGCATGACGATCTGCAAGTTTGCGAGCGCATAGATCCAGGCGTCATACGACCAGACGACGGCGGTGTCGCCGCTGAACCCATTCCTGGTCACCCAGGCGGCGACCTTTGCGTCGCCGGCCACCCGGTAGTCGAAGTCATCCAGCCAGGTCGTCCGCCAGGTGGGGTCGAACGCGGCCCAGGCGGCACCGCCGTAGTAGCCGCTGAGGGTGTGGGAGTTGGTTGACGACGGCAGGATCGGCAGCCAGTCGAGACCGGCGACCTTCGCCATCACGATTGCGATCACGAGCCCAATGACCTGCAGACCCTGACCGATGTACTCGCGCCTGAAGCGAGATCGAACCCAGGCCGGCGACGGCAACGGCAATCCGGCTGCCAGAAGCGCGAGCGGTGCAACCGCAGGCGCCAGGAAGTGCGGATACTGCTGCCCGGCGACTGCCGTGACCACCAGCGTTGCCCCAGCCCACAGCATCAGCACCCACTCAACGCGGTCCCGACGGGAGCCTGCCACGGCACCGACGGCAATGAGCAGCGTCGCAGCGAGCGCGAGGGCAAAGTGCGCGACTCCACCGACAGCGCTCGATGGCAGCGCTGCTTTCGTGTAGTTGACATAGAAACCGGCGAGCGCAAAGGCCACGTTGCCGGCCCCGGCGGTGATGACCGCCGCGCTGAGCCACACCAGCGTGATCGCGACGACGGTTCCCAGGAAGATGAATGCGTCGCGTCGAAGCAGCTTCGGCGCCAGCAGCATCGCGAGAAAGAACGCAGAAGTCTCGGCGATGGACGTCTGCTGATATGCGATCGCCGCTGCCATGAGGACACCCGCACCGAGCGGCCACCATGGAATCCGTCGCGGCGCGGCGGTCCGATCGCCGCGCAGGATGTGCACCAGGATGATCGCGCCCGCCCACGTCAGGGGGGCGATCAAAAGGCTCTCCGGGAGCGCCAGTTCGGCGTCGACGATCGGGAGACCCAGGATCAGAGCGGCGATCAGCCCTGCAACCATCGCGCGGCGCGGCGTGTACAGCTGCGACGCCGCCCAAACAACGGCCGCCACCGTGACCGTCCCGGTGACCAAGGTCAGCAGGTGGAGCGCGATCTCGCTCGTTCCGAAGAGCTTCACGTCGAGGGCATACGTCCAGAGCATCAGCGGCGGCTTGTTGTTCCAGGTCTGCAGGTACAGGATCTTGCCCTGAAGCAACTGGCGGGCGACGTTCAGGTAGCCCGCCTCGTCCGTGTACCAGTGCGGCTCCATAAGCGAGGGCAGCCGCAGGACCGCCAGGACGAGCAGCCCTGGGATCGCCGCCCTGCGCACTTAGGCTCGCTCCCGGCGGGCGCCCTCCGGTCGCCAGTTCATCGCCAGTGACACACGCAGGCGGATCACGTCGCGCATGGCCCGGGCCACGGGTATCAGCCTGCCACCGGAGCGCACGCCGGCGAGCCGGGGCAGGTGCTGGACACGCACCTGGACCACTCGAAATCCCAGGCGATGTGCCTTGAAGAACATCTCCGGATTGAACACCGCCGAGCGAGCCCGGATGGGGGTGACGGCGTCCCAGAGCTCGCGGGTGAAAACCTTGAGGCCGCAATCGAAGTCGAGCTCACGGATGCCGAAGGTGAGGCGAACCACGCGGTTGTACACGCCGCTCACGAATGAGCGGTACCACGGGTCGGCCCGGCCGTTGCGAATCCCGGCGACCATGTCGGCCCGGTCGAGCCCGGCGAGCAACGTGCCGAGGTCGCGCGGGTCGAACTGGCCGTCGCCATCCATGAATGCGAGGACCTTGCCGCGTGATGCTCGCAGCCCGTCGCAGACGGTGATCGCGTAGCCGCGCTGCTGCTTGTGGGTCACGACGGTCAGGTTCTGCGCCGCCTCCCCCATCGCGGATCGAGCAGCAGCGACCGTGCCATCCGCGCTCGCGTCGTCGACGAGGACGATCTCGTAGGTCCGGCCACCCTCGCCCAGGACGGTCATCACGTCCTGGAGGACGCGCCCGATGTTCTCCAACTCGTTGTGGGCCGGGATCGTCAGGCTGACGTCGACCTCGGCTAGCGCCACCGGCGCTACGCCACCGTCTCCGCTGCTGGAGCCGTGACCCGCGCCTTGCCGGTGGCCGCGCGCGAGCGCCCCGTCGACCATTCGACGTCGGAAACGCCCACCTGCGAGAGGTCGACCCGGTTGATGTGCGCATTCACTACTTCGATCACCGAGTCGATGAGCGTGCTGCGGAGCTTGTGCGCCTCGAGGCCGAGGTCGACGAGCAATTGGTGCTTCGCGTTGTAGTAATGGGTGGCCTTTTCGAAGCGGGGGTTCGCGGTGTGTTCGATGGTTGTCTCGAGGCCGTGTGCCGCGCGTGCGTCACGCACGAGCTCGGCCAGTTGCAGCACCGAGAACTGCTCGGTGAACTGGTTGAACACACGGAACTCACCGGGCTTCGCAGGATGCTCGATGCTCAGCTGCACGCACGCCATGGTGTCGCGAATGTCGAGGAATCCACGCGTCTGACCGCCGGTGCCGTAGACGGTGAGTGGCTTGCCGATCGCCGATTGCACGATGAACCGGTTCAGCACCGTGCCCCAGATCCCGTCGTAGTCGAAGCGCGTCGCGAGCTCGGGATGGAGCGTCGTCTCCGGGGTGTTGCAGCCGTACACGACACCCTGGTTGAGGTCTGTGGCCGCGAGCCCCCAGGCCCGGCACACGAAGTGAATGTTGTGGCTGTCGTGCACCTTCGAGAGGTGGTAGAAGCTGCCCGGCAGCTTCGGGTACGGCAGCGTGTCACTCCTGCCGTTGTGCTCGATGGTGATGAAGCCTTCCTCGATGTCGATGTTCGGGGTCCCGTACTCACCCATGGTCCCGAGCTTGACCAGGTGGCACTCGGGCGCGTGCTCGTGCAACGCGAAGAGCAGGTTGAGCGTGCCCGCAACGTTGTTGAGCTGGGTCATCACCGCGTGCTCGCGGTCGATCATCGAGAACGGTGCGGAGCGCTGCTCGGCGAAGTGCACGACCGCGTCCGGCTTGGTGGATGCGATCAGCTCGGCGAGGGCATCAGCGTCGGTGAGGTCGAGCAGGCGCCACTCGATGTCGCCCCGGCCCAGCTCGCGCCAGCGCTCGACACGGCGCTCCATCGTGGAGATCGGGATCAGCGACGACGTGCCGCACTCGAGATCCCAGCGACGCCGCACGAGGTTGTCGACCGCGATCACGCGGTAGCCCCGGCTGGACAGGTGCATGGCCTGTGGCCAGCCGAGATAGCCGTCCGCACCGAGCACGATCACCGTTCTGTTGCGCATGCAAAAGGCTCCTGGGGAGTGATTGAGACCCTGCGACCTTCGCGAAGAAGAGCTTTCGAAGGGGTTATGAACTGGGATTATGCCTACCCGATCACTCAATTGGCCATCTCGAGCCTCACGGCGTTCGGAGGATCGCCACCCTGAGCGAGTTGATTCCGATCAACGCCGTGGCGACGATCAGGGCGGTGCCGACCACGAATTGAGTCCGCCACGCGAGCCGGCGGGCGATGATCGAACCAGCCCAGACCATGGCGGTTGCGGGGAGCGCCACGGCGACGAAGAGATACCGCGACTGCGGTTGGAGATCGAAGAGCACGCTGTTCAGGATCCACTCGCCTACCAGGAACGCGCTGATCGCCGCCGAGATCACGGCAAGTTGCCGGCTCGTCCGATCCCAGCCTGACCACTGGCGGATAGCCTGCCACGCAGCGACAGCGAGGACGATCACCACGATCGTGAAGAGCACCCCGATCAGGATCTGGATGGGGTACGAGCGAACGAGCGGCCCGCCATCGGCCCGCTCAGGACCGAACAGGCTTCGCACAGCCCCGGAAGCGAACGCCTTGGCTTCTCGAAGAGAGCGGAGGTATGGGTGCGTCGTGGTCAGGGGCTGGAGCGGCGGTACCAGGGCGTGAAAGGTGATGAGGTTGCGCACGAACCACCACCCCCCGATCGCGGCAGCGGGCACGACTGTGATCACCACGTCGGCAGGGCGAATCCGGACTGCGAGGCGCATCCCGATGGCGACCGCGAGGGCCGCGACGAGCAGCCAGTCCGTCTCCTTGCTGAGCAACCCGATTCCAGCCGCGATCCCGCAGACGAGCAGCAGCTTCCGGGACGGCGATTCTGAGCGGAGCACCCGGGCGATGCACCAGAGCAGCCCTGCGCCGGCGGTCCATGCGAGCACATCGTCCGAGAACGACGCGCTCACCGCCGCGGTGATCGGGAAGGACGCCGTGACGATGCCCGCTCCGACCGCGATGGCGGGGCGTCCGGGAACGAGTTCCCGAGCGACTGCCATGACGAGTGCGATCGTCGTGACCCCGAGCGCGACGGACATCAGACGGAGCGCGGTGAGCGAGCCCCCCGCCTTGATGATCAGCGCGCCGAGGAGGTAATACAGCGGCGGTTGCTGCTTCTCGGTGAAGTGCGCTCCCGGCAATTGCGCATGGTTTGCAATCAGTTGCGCGTAGTGCAGGTGGTACATCTCGTCGGCGTTCTGGAGTGGCGGCACCAGCAACGCATACGTCACCGCGACTGCGGCAAAGACTGTGAGCGTGACGATGACGGCCAATGTCCAGCGACGTTTGTACACGCGGCCATGTGGTCTCATCTCAAAGCTTTCGAGATGATGTCGGTACCGGGATATCGATGGAATTGAGCCGGAGTTGGGTCAAAAGGGGGACAATCACACGTCGTGTCGACCTCGGGTTCTGCTCGCCGCGGGCGTCTGCTCCGGGCGGCGATCACCAGCGTCGTCACCGTCCTGGTGCTCCTGCTCGTCTGGCACCTGTTCGGAGGCAACCACCTCCGCTGGCAGGGCATCAGCCTCTCCTTTGGATCGGTCGCGCTTGCCGCCTTGGGCGCCGCCTGCTTCCTGGTGGGCCGGGCGTGGCGGTTCGGGGCACTCCTGCCGAGGCGCAAAGGGAGCTCGCGTGAGTTGCTCGGCGCCACGGCGGCATCATGGGGGGCCGGTCTGCTGCTCCCGGGCCCATCGGCCGATGTCACCTTCGTCGCCCTCGCACGAACCCGGTTTGGCGTGGGCGTCGCAAGAGGCTCCGGCAGTGCCATCGTGGCGCGGATTCTCGACGTCGTCAGCCTCTCGCTGATCGCCGTTGTCGCAGCCTTCCTTGCCGGCTCCAACGTCCACCCCGCGGTGATCCTCGCCGCAGCGCTCGCTTTCGCCGTCGGGGTCGGGGTGCTGCTCTCGCTGATCATCCCGGGGCCGCGGACGCTCGTGACGAGGCTGGCAGCCCGCATTCCCAGGCTCGCGGGTCTCGCCGCGAGAGCGGAATCTGAGCTCGATGTGCTGAACAGCCGGGCACGTTGGGCCAACCTGATTGGGAGCACCATCTTCTGCCGGGTCGCCACGGTGATCCAGTACGCGGCCCTGATGAGCATGGTCGGGCTGCACCTGGGGTTCTGGCAGACCTGGTTCGTCCTTTCGATCCGAACCCTGCTGCTGACCATCCCGATCCAGGGGATCGCGGGCATCGGCACCGGCCAGGCGTGGTGGGCCGGAGCGCTCCTGCTTGAGGGCGTCAACGGTTCCCTCGCCGTCGCTGCCGGCTTGACCCTGCAGGCCATCGATCTTGCAGTGTCGCTGCCGGTTGCGGGGATCGGGAGCACGCTGCTCTTCCGCCGCCACCGGGATCCGTCCGACGCTGAGCCGGAGCAGGCCGACGCCACGGCCGCCGAGAACCCGGGCGTCGATGTCATGGGTGCTGCGTCCACGCCGCCGTCGCGAGAGCCCATCCACGCCGCCTGAGACGGCTGCAGCAACTCATCACCACCTGAGGAGGCGCACGCATGCCTTTGATCGATCGCGACGGTGAGTATGACGTCGTCGTCATCGGTGCCGGGTCGACTGGAGAGAATGTCGCGGGGCGGGTCACCAGAGACGGTCTGAGCTGCGCGATCGTCGAGAACGAGCTGGTCGGCGGTGACTGCTCGTACTGGGCCTGCATGCCGAGCAAGGCACTGTTGCGGAGCGGCCAGGCGTTGCGAGCGGCGCTCGCGGTCGACGGCGCCCGTCAGGCGGTGACAGGAACCATCGAGAGCGCCGCAGTGCTCCGGCGTCGAGACACTTTCACACACCACTGGAAGGACGATGGGCAGGTGAGCTGGCTCGACGGCCACAACATCGATCTCGCACGAGGAACGGGACGGCTCGTCCGCGAGCGCAGGGTCACCGTCACCCCCCACGAAGGCGCCGAATACACGCTCAGCGCCCGCCACGCGGTGGCGCTCTGCACCGGCAGCCGGGCATCGATCCCGCCGATCCCGGGCATCGAGACCGCCGACGTCTGGACGAGCCGCGAGGCCACCAGCGCCCAGGCGGTCCCGCGCCGCCTGATCGTCGTCGGAGGTGGCGTGGTCGCCTGCGAGATGGCGGACGCCTGGCGCAGCCTCGGCAGCGACGAGGTCACGCTCATCGTCCGCGAGAGCCGCCTGCTCGAGACCACCGAGGACTTCGCGGGTGAGGCGGTTCGGGCCTCCTTCGAAGAGCGGGGCATAGCGGTCCTCTTCGAGAAGGCCACCCTGAGGGTGACGAGGGCCGCAAACGGCGAGGTCGCTGCGGACATCGCCGATCTCCAAGGCGGTAACCCTCAGACGCTCGTCGGCGATCAGCTCCTGGTGGCCACCGGTCGAGCGCCAAGGACCGATGCGATCGGCCTCGACACGGTCGGGCTCCGCCCCGGGTCATGGCTCACCGTGGACGACACTTGCCGGGTCGAGGGCGCCGGCGACTGGCTCTATGCCGCCGGCGACCTCAACCACCTGGCCCTCCTCACCCACATGGGCAAGTACCAAGCACGCGCGTGCGGCGACGCGATCGTCGCCCGGGTCAAGGGCGAGCTGAAGGGTGATCCGCCACCGTGGTCGCAGTTCGCGGCAACCGCCGACCACAGCGCCATTCCCCAGGTCATATTCACCGACCCCGAGGTGTCTGCGGTGGGCCTCACGCACGCCGCGGCGGTCGCGGCCGGCCTGAACGTGCGGGCGGTCGACTATGAGATCGGCGACGTCTCCGGAGCAGGGCTCGTCGCCGACGGGTACACCGGCCACGCCCGCATGGTGGTTGACGAGGATCGCAAGGTCATCGTTGGCATGACCTTCACCGGCCCGGGCGTCGGAGACCTCATCCACGCCGCGACGGTCGCGGTGGTCGGTGAGGTGCCGCTCGACCGGCTCTGGCACGCCGTCCCGTCATACCCGACGGTCAGCGAGATCTGGCTGCGCCTGCTGGAGACATACGGGCTGTAAGAGGAAGTCCCGCCCTTGACAGGTAACTAGATAGTTACCTATGCTTGGGCGATGGATGACGTCTTTCGGGCCCTCGCCGACCCGACCCGGCGCGATCTCCTCGATCGCCTGTTTGAACAGGACGGGCAGACGCTCCGTGCCCTCGCAGCGGATTACGCGATGACGCGCATCGGCGTCATGAAGCATCTGCAGGTCCTCGAAGACGCCCGCCTGGTGGTGACCAAGCGACGCGGCCGGGAAAAGCTGCACTTCCTCAACCCGATCCCAATCCGCCTGGTCCACGACCGGTGGGTGAGCAAGTACGCCGAGCCTTGGGTGGCAGTTCTCAGCGATATCAAACAGGAGTTGGAGAGAACCATGGAAAAAGTCTTCGAGATCTACATTCGCACCACACCGGAACGGCTGTGGGACGTCATTACCGACAGCGAGCTCCGCACCAAGTTTCAGTTCGGCAATCGCATCGACTCGACGTGGGCGCCGGGGTCGGAGTATCGGGTCACCAATCCGCGCGCAAACGGTCCTCTCATCCAAGGAGAGAACATCGAGGTCGATCCGCCACGCCGGTTAGTGCAGACCGCTCGTGCGCTGTGGGGCGACGACGTGGTGAAAGAGGGCACGACGCGGGTGACGTGGGAGATCGAGCCGGTGGGCGATTCGTGCCGCCTCACGGTCACCCACGACCAGTTGCGCGAGGACGCGAACTCGCAGCTCTTCGGCGGCTGGCCAATGATCCTCTCGGGGCTCAAGACGTGGATCGAAACGGGCGAGGTGCTCACGACCCCGGGATCGTTGATGTACGCGCAGGCAAACAGGGAGGAGCAGTGATGACGCAGACGGAAAACCGCAGTGGTATCAAGGACATTCGGACGGTCGGCATTCCGGTTGTCGACCAGGAGCAGGCGATGGCCTTCTACGTCGAGACACTCGGGTTCGAGAAGCGCCTCGACGTTCCCATGGGCGCGGGTGACCGGTGGATTGAAGTCGCACCGCCGGATGCGGCGACGACGATCGCGCTGATTCGAGCGCATGACGGCCTGTCGGCCGGTGTCGAGACCGGCATTCGACTCACGACGCATGACGCTGATGCGATCCACGCGAACTTTCTCGCACATGGCGTCGACGCCGACGACGTCTTGCGCTGGCCCGGAACGCCACCGATGTTCGCGTTCCGCGATCAGGACGGCAACGGACTCGAGATCATCGAGATGCACATGCCATGACAGCGTTGGACAAGCAGTTCACTGCGCCGCTGCAGACGAGCCCGAGCAAGGGCGGGTGGACGTATGTCGTGATGCCGGGGTCAGCCGAGTTCTTCGGGACCCGCGGGTTGGTGAAGGTTCGCGGCACGGTCGATCATCAGCCCTTCCAGAGTGCCTTCATGGCACTCGGCGACGGAACGCACAAATTGCCGATCAAGGCCGACCTGCAACGCACGATCGGCAAGAGCGCAGGCGATGTGGTGGCCGTTCACCTCACCGAGCGGTACTGACGGGTCGGGTCGGGTGACCTCTTGAGATGGCTCTCGGTCAGTTGCCGATGTGGTTGGCGGGAACCGCACCCATCTTGCCGGCCTGGTAGTCGGCGAGCGCCTGGGCGATCTCGGCGTGGGTATTCATCACGAACGGGCCGTAGTGCGCCACGGGCTCACGGATGGGCTGGCCACCGAGGATCAGCAGGTCGAGGTTGGGATGCCGGCTTTCCTGATGGGTCGATGCGGTCGCGGTGATCACATCGCCTGCGCCCAGCGCCGCGAGCTGGCCCGATTCGATCGGACGCCGCTCCTCGCCCACCGTCCCGCTGCCCGAAAGGACGTAGATCAGCGCATTGAAGTCACGCGGCCACGGCAGCACAAGGCGTGCACCGGGGCTCACTGTCACGTGCGCCAGCGAGATCGGCGTGTAGGTAACGCCGGGCCCGCGATGGCCGGCAACCTCACCTGCGATGACCCGCAGCAGCGCGCCGCCGTCATACGAAGTCAGGAGCGCCACGTTTCCGGCGCGGATGTCCTGATAGCGGGCCGGAACCCACTTCTGCGCCGCGGGGAGGTTGACCCAGAGCTGGAAGCCGTGGAAGAGACCACCGCTCGCGATCAGCTCCTCCGGCGGACGCTCGATGTGGAGGATGCCCGCGCCGGCGGTCATCCACTGGGTGTCACCGTTGGTGATGAGGCCCCCACCGCCGTTGGAATCCTGGTGCTGGAAGGTGCCGTCGATCATGTACGTGACCGTCTCGAAGCCACGATGCGGGTGCCACGGCGTCCCCTTGGGTTCGCCGGGCGCGTACTCGACCTCGCCCATCTGATCCATATGGATGAAAGGGTCGATGAGCGCGGGGTCAGTGCCGGCGAATGCGCGGTGCACCGGGAAGCCTTCACCCTCAAATCCGCGCGGCGCCGTGTTCACGCTGATCACCGGGCGAAAGGTCGAAGCCGCCGGGTCCGGTTCCGGGATGTGCGGCAGCGTGGTGATATCAGCGACGGTGACAGCGGGCATAGCGAATATTTCCTTATAGGGCAAGCGCCTTCGTCGGCGCCATGACATGTTCCAGGTCCCAGCTCACGCCGGGGACGTCGATGTAGAGCTCGATCTCGTTGCCGTCGGGATCGGTGATGTACAGGCTATGGGTGACCGTGTGATCACTCGCGCCGACAATGTTGACGCCTGCTTCCTGGCAGCGCCGAATCGCGGCGCGCAACTCGTCGTCCGAGTCGCCCACCTTGAGGCCGAAGTGATACAGGCCGACGTGCCGACCACGGGGCAGATCTTCAGCGTCCTCCCCAACTTCGATGAGCAGCAGTTCGTGGTGCGTCCGGCCGCTGCTGAACAGGGCCACCGGGATGCTGCCGAGCGGGCCGTCCTCGGCCGCCTGCAACCGCTTCCAGCCGAGGACATCGCCGTAGAACGCGGCGGATCGCTCGATGTTGTGGACGTACAGGACGATGTGTCCGAGCTCCTTGATCTCCATGGCATGAAGCTTACCCGGCGAGTGTCGGCCCAAACCAGCGGCCACCGAGGCATCTCGCGGCGCCGCTGAGCGAGGATGGTGGTCGTGCGCGGGTTGCGGCTCTCCTATCAGCAGATCATCGCGATGATCTATGTCGCCGCGATGTTCATGACGATCATGGACGTCACGATCGTCTACGTCGCCCTCCCCTCGATCGCGCGGAGCTTCGACGTGAGCCCGGCGGCCACAGACGGCGTTGTGGTCGGGTACCTGGTGAGCCTCGCCGTCTGGATTCCGGCTTCGGGGTGGGTCGGTGATCGCTTCGGCACGAAGCGGACGTTCCTCGTGGCCATATCGCTCTTCACGTTCGCCTCGGCGCTCTGCGGCCTCTCGCAGTCGGTGCTCGAGCTCGTGCTGTTCCGAGTTCCTGCAGGGCGCCGGCGGCGGCATGCTCACGCCCGTGGGGATGGCGATGCTGTATCGCGCCTATCCACCTGCGCAACGCCCCCGGCTGGCACGCATTCTGGTGATCCCGACCGTGATGGCTCCCGCCCTCGGGCCGCTCATCGGTGGCGCGCTGGTCGACAGTCTCTCCTGGCGGTGGGTGTTCTTCGTGAACGTCCCCATCGGCCTCGCAGCGCTCACCTTCAGCACCCTCAAGCTCAAGGAGAATCGGGAGCGCGCCGGCGAGCGATTCGACGTGCCCGGGTTTGTCCTGGCCGCCGCCGGGTTCGGGCTCTTCCTGTATGCGCTCAGTCAGGTGGCGACCCTCGGTTGGACGTCCCCGGTGATCATCGTCACCGCCATCGTTGGAGCAGCGCTGATCGCGCTGCTCGTCTGGATGGAACTGCACGCGGACCAACCGATGATCGACTTCCGGTTGCTGCGCAACCGTCTCTTCGGGGTCGCCAACCTGGCATCGCTGTTCGCCTCGGGTGGATTCCTCGGACTGCTCTTCATCGCGCCGATCTGGCTGCAGACCGGGCGAGGGCTCTCCGCGCTGGTGTCGGGCTCGAGCACCGCTCCCGAGGCGCTCGGAGTCCTCGTGTCGTCGCAGCTCGTCGGCCGCATCTACCCGCTCGTCGGGCCGCGCAGGTTGATCAGCGGCGGGCTCATCGGAGTGACCGTCGCGACCTGCGTGCTCGCCCTCGTGCTCAACGGCGATCTCTGGATTTTCCGAGGCATCATGTTCCTCGTCGGCATCGGCTGGGCCTACGTGGTGATATCGCTGAATGCCGGCCTCTTCGCGCAGGTGTCGCCACGCGACACGGGTCGGGCGACCGCGCTCTACAACGCGCAGCGGCAGCTGGCTTCAGCCCTCGGGGTGGCAACTTTGTCAACGATCGTCGGCACCCAGACCACCGCGACCGGCCTCGCCGGCAACGTCACGGTCTTTCGCATCGCCTTCTTCGCCGCCGCGGGCTTCACCTTCGTCGGCTCGATGATCGCCCTCGCCATCCGCGACAAGGACGCAGCCTCAACAATGCGCCGCAAACCTGCGCCAACAACACCAACAGCCGTCCCAGTCGCCTAAGAGTGCTTCAGATGTCGGCGGCAAAGAGGCCGCCGATTTCCGAACTCCGCCTAAATCAGTGGGAGCAGGACTTGGCTTCGCCGGCGGAGTCGGCGGTCTGGAAACTGTGACCGCAGCCGCAGGTGCGGACGGCGTTGGGGTTGTGGATGGTGAATCCGCCGCCCATCAGCTCGTCGACGTAGTCGATCTCGGCGCCCTGGAGGTACTGGGACGAATACGCGTCCACGTACACCTTGATGCCCCCGTCGACGTCGACCACCTGGTCGTCCTCGCGCGGCGGATTCTCATCCAGGCCCATCCCGTACGAGAAGCCGGAGCATCCACCGGACTGGATGAAAACCCGAAGTCCGAGTGCGCGATCGGCCGGCTGGTCGGCGATGAGGCCCTTGAGCTGCTCACGGGCGGTGTCGGAGATCGTGACGATGGACGGAGAGGTAATTGCCATGGTGCTAACAATCATACGTCACGCTCCCTTCGGGGAAACCCCGCCACTGGTCCGAGACCCCTCCGCGACCGGTATTCGACGCGCGGTGCGCTCGCCGAGGAGGCCTCGAGCCTGGGGGTCGCCGCCGTGCATGCGGTTGGCCACCGCCCCAAGGAGGATGAACTCAGCGAGGAAGTACAGCCAGCTCGCGAGGAGGAAGACGAGTGCGAACACCGCGCCGTACGTCGAGGACCCCTTCGAGAAGTGCGTGTAGACGGGCCAGAGCAGCGTCAGCAACTCCATCGCGACGCTGGCGATGAGGACGCCGGGCCAGAGTTGCCGGACAGGGTAGGTTCGGTTGGGGACCAGGCGATAGATCGAGAGCATGAACAGGCACCAGACCACCAGCCCGGCGAGCGGCTCGAACCCCCAGATGACGCCTGGGAGCGCGATGAGCGAGTTGATCCCGATGGTCACAACGATTGCCACGATGAAGAGGATGGTCATCACCAACGCCATCGCCCGCTGGCGGAGGAAGTTGCGCTGGGCGACGCCGATCACCCTGCCGAGCGAGAACTCCATGCCGGTGAAGAGGCTGCTCCCGCTCCAGAGCAGCCCGACGATGCTGACGATGCCGAGGAGTCCCGAGTGCTGCCGGACCGAGTCGAAGAGGGTCTGCAGCTCGGCGTGCGCATCGCTCGGAAAGAACGCCAGGATCGCGTTCAGCGCCTTCGCTTTCGCGTCCGGCGACTGTGTCGCGTAGCCGAGGATCGAGAGCAAACCGAGGATGAGCGGGAACATGCTGACAAACGCGTTGAACGCCATCCCCGACGCGTAGTTGCCCGCCTGGCTCGATCCGAATGCGCTGATGAGCCGCCCCGGGTAGGAGTGCGAAACCCATTTGACAATCGATGTGATGCGAGTTTTCACGGCGTCAGCGTGACATCGGGGTACCGACTGCGGCGGTGCTCGCGGCTACTCTGGCGCCGCGGTGCTTGCGGCCTCCGCGGCGTAGCGCGGGAGGTGCACGTCGTCCGAACCGGCAAAGCGGATCGCGCCCGCGACGAGGTGATGGCCGGCCACCTCATCGATGAGCCGGAGCATTTCCTGGCAGATCTGCCGGTAGCTCGGATGCCCCTGTGGAGAGGTGCGCAGCTCGACCATGTGCATCGCCTCACGCGCGTTGAGCTTGATGAGGTAGCGCAGGCGGTGACCGAGGGTCACAAGGTAGCCGGCCTGCTGTGGGAAGGTATCGACGATCTCGCGATACGCGGCTTCGGCCTCGCGAACTGCTGCGTGCCATCGCTCTCCGAGTCCTGCATCGACGACCGCATCCGGGACCTCGTAGCCGAGTGACGGGGTCAGCTCCTGCCACTGCATGGTGAGCATGCGATGGCGTTGCAGGTCGCGGAACGCGCCGTAGTCGGAGATGACCTCAAAGGTGTAGTCGCAGTGCTCGAAGCCGCGTCCGGGACGATGGCGCCGGTTGCCTCGATGCCCCACTGCAGCGGTGAACAGCGCCGACCGGCGCGCGTCCGAGAGGGGTCGCACCGCGGCGAGCAGGCGCTCCTCCGATGCATGCGAGTACGGGAACAGCGCCGAAGCCAGGATGCGCTCCTCGCCGTCCCCGTCCCAGTCGACCAGCGTCACGCCGGGTGGCCCCCACTCGTTCTCGGGTGCGAGGCGATCTGCGTCACTGACGAGCGAAGCGGCCGTTTCACGCAGGTAGTCGACCCAGACGCCACCTCGGTCGGGACGGTCGAGCCGGGTCAGGAACTCCGGGATCAGCTTCTGCAGCTCGTTGTTGACCAGCTCTGCGTACGCGCGAGCCTCGGGAAGCGGGTGGGCACGCAGCCGAAGGACGAGCTGCTCATACGCCTGCGGCGAGGCGAACATGCCAACGTTGCTCACGGTCCCCGCGGGCAGCAACCCGCGCATGAGGTCGAGCGCCAGCGCGCGGATCGCTCGCTTGCGAGCACCGGCGTCGGCTTCCGGCGGCAGGGTTTCGTCGAGGTGGCTCGTTAGCGGCTCGCGAAGCTCCGTGTAGGTGTCGAAGAGCCTGTCCATCGCTCTGACGTAGGTCGTCCCGAGCGGCGACGCAAGCACCTCGCGATCGCGCAGGTAGCGGTAGTGCCCGTCGCGACGATCCGTGTAAGGGATGTAGCGCGTCGACTGCTCCAGGTAGGCGGCGAGGCGTCCCCACTCGATTGCCTTGGCGAGCGGCTGGGAGACCTGCTCGCACGCGAGGTGCACGCCCGCCAGTTGCGCGACCGAGTCGTCGCCGTACTCGGCGAGGACTCGGCCGAATAGATCCGACGCGCGTTCGCGACCGGCGTCCGCTGCGGTCGCGTCGATTGGGCGGGTCCCGGTGAGGAACTCATCGACGAGGAGCCGGCGCAGGCTCTTCGCGCTGCGGCTGTATCGCGCGAACAGGGCCGCTGCGGTCACCTGGGGAAGATTGGTGAGGGCGAACACGGGACGATCGAGGTTGGTGACGTGCGGCGCGAGCACCTGCTGCTCCTCCGCGGTGAAGGGTTCGACGTAGTAGTCCGCGATCATCGACGCAACTCTACGGATCGGCGCGGTGAGCCAGCGCCCGGTGGGGCGGTCCGCGATCTCGTCTACAATCCGGGCCCAATGGCCGGTGCCGCCGTCCCGACCCCCCGCTTTCTTGCTGACGTCTACGAGGCGGCGAGCGAGTGCAACAAGTGCTCCCTCTGCCAGGCCACGTGCCCCGCCTACGTCGTCAACCCCGTGGAATGGGAGACCGCTCGCGGGCGCATCGCGCTGATCCGCGACGCGATGGAAGGCCGGCTCGAGCTGCGTGACATCGCCGACGGGCCGCTCTCCACCTGCCTCACCTGCGACAACTGCGTCGCCGCCTGCGCGCCGCGCGTGCCCACCGGACACATCGTGAGTCGCGCCCGCCAGGAGCTTCACGCGCAGGAGGGGTATCCCTGGGCGCAGTCCTTCGCGCTTCGCAACGTGCTCCCGCGACCAGGCGCGCTGCGTGCGCTCCACGGGTTCGCGCGCTTCACGCGGCGCACCGGGCTCTACGGCCTGGCCCGCCGCACCGGGCTGCTGTCATGGCTCGGGACCGTTGGTGCGCTCGCCGAGCAGGGTGGCCCGCCGCCCGACCGGACCGTGTACCAGATGCTCGGTGACCTGCCCGAGCCCGCGCAGCCGGTTCGGGGAACGGTCGCGATGCTAGTGTGCTGTCTCTCGAATCTCACAGCGCCCGAGGCGACCGACGCGACCATTCGTGTGCTCCTCGCGTCCGGCTATGACGTCCATGTCCCGCAGCTGGGGTGCAGCGGCCTGCCCGCGCGCACGCTCGGCGACCGCGACGCGATGGTGGACATGGCAATCAAGAACACGGCTGTGCTGAACACGCTCGAGGTCGATGCGTACATCGGCGACACGGCGTCCTGCACCGAGCACTACCGCGAGTACGGGAGCATCGCCGGAGACGACCGCCAGGTCGGTGCGCGCGCTCGAGAGATCGCGCATCACACTGCGCTGGCCAGCGATTTCCTCGATCGCAACGGGGTGCACAGCGCACTCGGTCCGCTGCGCTGGCGAGTCACCATCGACGAGCCGTGCGCGCTTCCCATCGACGGTCCCGAACGCGGTGCGATGCTGCGCCTGCTCGAGCAGATCCCGCACCTCGAGGTCGTGCCGCTCAACGAACGCGCGATGTGCTGCGGCGGTGCGGGTACATACTTCGCGCGTCAGCCGGAGCGCAGCGAGACGATTCTCCGTCGCAAGTTCGAGAACATCCGCGCCAGCGGCGCGGAGATTGTGGTCACCGAGAACATCTCGTGCCTGCTCCAGCTTCGCGCCGGTGCCGCACGCTACGCACCCGACGTCAAGGTGATGCACATCATGGAGGTGATGCTCGCCTCGCTCCAGGGCGCCGAGCGCCGCCGCGCCGTGCTCACCGCCTAACCGAGGGCGGACAGCACCTCATCGACACCCATCGCGATGCAGGTGAATGACGGCACGTCGCGGACCGTGTGCGTGGAGGCCTCGCTCGCGCGCATCTCGTGCACGAGGTCGAGGAAATCGGCCACGGAATCGCTCTCGAACGCGACCACGAACTCCTGATCATCGAGACCAAACGAGTACGTCGTGTTGATCTTCACCCCGGGATACTTGTGGCCCATGGCGATGTGTTCGCTCATCTGCCGCTGCCGCTCTTCGGCGCTGAGCCGGTACCAGGCGCGAGTTTTCACGAAGGGGTACACGAAGAGGTAGCGGCGATCGGTGGGAGCGATCACCAGCCGGTTGCTCCTCCCCTCCTGGTTCTCGTGGCGATGCTTCTCGACGTACATGCTCTGCTTGGTCATCGAGAAGTAGCTGTATGGCGAGTCGAGATATGCCGCCATCCGGGTGCGGTTGAGACGGGCCGAGAACTCGTGGAGATCGTCGATCCGCTCGCTGACCAGCCAGAGCATGAAGTCGGCATCGCCACGGGTGCCCACTGTGCTGTAGGAGCGGATGAGCACTCCTTCGCGATCACCGATCTCGCGAACCAGCGCGGCCACCTCCTCACGATCGGCAGCGCGCTCCGTCGCGGGGCGCAGGCGCCACTCCGGATGCAAGCGATAGAACGCGAAGCGGATGTGCTGGCGCGCAGTCGGCACCGGGGCCGTCGCATCGCGGACGGTGAGCGGCGCGGTCACCTCGGACATGTCGAGATCATCCTACGTAACTCCCTTGCTGTGCTCCGCACGGCCAGGGGCGGCGCTGCGGGTCACCCCGGACGCTGGGCGCTGCCGGACAAGCTACTACCGCAGACGTCCTCAGGGACAGGGGTGGTGATGTGGGTCACCCCGGGACGCAGCGAATTTGGAAGCGACCGAGAGAGCGCGACAATCGAGGTGCGCGAACGAGGGAGCGAACAAGCTGAGCATCGTCCGGGGTGACCCGCAGCGCCGCCCCTGTCCCTGCGGAGCGGACCCTGTCAGGTGCCGGGCATCGCGTCGGCGAGGGCGCGCTTGCGGAGGAGGCGCTGCTCCCGCCGGACCCGGGCTTGAGCTTGGCGCCGGCGGTCCTCGTCGGTAACCGCGATGACCTTGGCAACCTCCGCTGGTCTGCCGTCCTGGTCGAGGCCCACGTAGACGAGGTGCGCACTGGCCACATGCAGCTTCTCGCCCGACGGGATGCGCTCCACATCGACACGCACGCTGATCTCCATCGAGGTGTGATGCGCGTCGTTGACACGAGCGTGGACGGTGAGCAGGTCGCCGATGTAGACCGGGGCGAGGAAGCTCATCTCGTCCATGGTCGCGGTCACCACCCGGCGGCGCGCGTGTTTGATCGCGGCGATTCCCGCGGCCGTGTCGACGAGACGCATGATCGTCCCGCCGTGCACGTAGCCGGAGTTGTTCGCATGCTCGATCTCCATCGCGACCGACAGCAGCGTCTCGGACTCCGACGGCGTTCGCGGCGTGAGATCCACGTTGCTGTACAGGTTGTTGCGGTCCTCGCGTGAGCGGATGAAGTCCATCAGCCGAGCACGTCGAGGCCGGCTCTGACCAGCGTCTCCACGCCGACCGGCAACGCGGCTTCGTCGATGTCGAAGTAGGCGCTGTGATGCGGCGGCACTGGGCCGCGTTCGGGGTGCCCGGCGCCCACCAGGAAATAGCATCCCGGCGCTCGCTCCAGAAAGCAGGCGACGTCGTCGCCGACGGTGATGGGCACCGCGATGTCCACGTGGTCCTCGCCCACCGTCTCCGCGGCGGCACGATGCACAAGGTCGGCCATCGCCGCGTCGGACACGACCGGCGGGCAGCCGGTGCCCCGGATGAACTTGGCCTCGGCACCGTACCCGCTGGCCACCGCGGTGGCGATCTCGGCAACTCGCTGCAGCAGGCGCTCGCGCTCGCTCGCGTCGATGGCGCGAGTAGTGCCGAGGAGCTCCGCAGAGTCGGCGATGACGTTGAATGCGGTGCCGGCGGTCACGCGGCCGATGGTGATCACCGCCGGCGAGAACGGCGACGTCTCGCGGCTGATGATCGACTGGATGGCGAGGATCACCTGCGCAGTGACGACCACGGGGTCGATCGCGGTGTGGGGCATGCCGCCGTGGCCGCCCCGGCCCTGGATCGTCACCGAGAAGCTGTCCGCACTGCCAAAGATGACGCCAGATTTGACAGCAACTCGTCCGGTCTCGAGCGGAGCCCAGAGGTGGATCCCGAGCACGCGGTCGACGCCGTCGGCGGCGCCATCGCCGATCATCGGCATCGCTCCCGACGCGATCTCCTCGGCGGGCTGGAAGCAGAGGCGCACGCGACCCGACCAGACACCGCGCAGCGCGACCAGAGCCGACGCCGCGCCGAGTGCCATGGCGACGTGTCCATCGTGCCCGCAGGCGTGCATCACACCCTTGACCTCGGAGCTGACCACGCGGCCTTCGCCACGCTCGACGATGGGCAGCGCATCCATGTCAGCACGGAGCATCAACGTCGGACCCGGTTTCTCGCTGTCGAGGTCCGCGATCACGCCAGTGCCACCCACCCCGGTACGGACGGTGAAACCGAGGCCGGCGCTGCGCTCGGCGACGAGCTCCGCAGTGTGGTTTTCCTCGAGCGATAGCTCGGGATGCCGGTGGAGCACGCGCCTGGTTTCGACGACCTCCTCGCGAGTCCTGTCCACCTCGGACCGAATACGCTCCTCGAGCTCCACCGCGACGCCGCTCACGACGTGGCTGCGGAGCCGGCGCCGGAGCGGAGCAGGGCGACCGACCCAATCGATCCGTTGTTGACGACGCGGGTAGCGCCCGCCGCTCGCGCGCGCCGGCGGAGCTCCAGCTCACCGTGGTGCGAGAATCCGATGATCTCGAGCCCCGGTCGCTCGCCACGCAGACGCTGGATCAGCGCGAGCCGAGGCTCGATGGCGCTGTTGAGATCGACGAAGACCAGTGAGACGTCGGGGACCGTGTCGCCCTTCACGAGGACCGCATTGCCTCCGGCGCGGCGCATCGTGGTGCTCAGCTGACTGGCGAACATGAGGTCGTCACTGACCAGTGCGACCGTGCCCGGTGAGCCCATGCCGACCATCATAGGTGCGAGGGTGGTCTGCCCTCGGGCAGACTGCGCCACGCGGCCGCCCGCCGCGATGTGGGATCAACGCCGCCGCAAAGGAGTGCCAGATGGAGATCGGGAGCGTGGGGATCGTCGGCGCCGGGCTGATGGGCTCGGGGATCGCCGAGGTGTGCGCCCGCAACGGGATCCGGACCTTGGTGACCGAGGCGGGACCCGAGCAGCTGGCAGCCGGTCAGCGGCGCGTCAACGCATCGCTCGAACGCGGACGCGAGACGGGGAAGCTCAGCGACGATGACGTCGAGCGGATCAACGGACTGCTCACGTTCACACCGCGTCTGGAGGACTTTGCGGAGTGCGATTTCTGTGTCGAGGCGATCGTCGAGCAACTGCCCGCCAAGGTCTCGATCTTCCAGCGCCTCGATCACATCGTCTCCGAGGACACGATCCTTTCGACGAACACGTCCGCCCTGCCCATCATCGAGATCGCTCGCGCAACCCGGCGGCCCGACCGGGTCATCGGCACGCACTTCTTCAACCCCGCGCCGGTCATGAAGCTGATCGAAGTGGTGCGCAGCATCGCCACCAGTGACGAGACACTCGAGGAAACCCGCGCACTGGGTGAGCGCCTGGGCAAGCGCATCATCGTCGCCCAGGATCGCGGCGGCTTCATCGTCAACCTGCTGCTGATCCCGTTTCTCACGCACGCGATCCGGCTGTACGAATCGGGGTTCGCAACCCGCGATGACATCGATGAGGGGATGCGGCTCGGCTGCGGGCATCCCATGGGTCCGCTGCAGCTGCTCGACTACATCGGCCTCGATACCGCGATGTTCGTCTGCGAGTCGCTGTACGAGGAGTATGCGAACAGCGACTTCGCGCCACCTCCGTTGCTGCGCCGCATGGTGTCCGCGGGCTACCTCGGCAAGAAGAGCGGGCGCGGCTTCTACGAGTACTGAGGCGTTCGGTCTGCGTCAGTTGGGCCGGTCGGCTGGAACCGGCGCGGGCGCCTGGCGCTCCTCGACATTGAGGTTGACCGAGCCGATGCGGATGCCACCGGCCCAGAACTCGACGCTGTACACGCCCGGCTCACCGAACATCGGCTGGAGGACGGTGACCGTGGAGATGCTGATCTCCTGGCCGGGGACGAGCCTCGCCCCGGCCGCCTGGAACTGGAGGGTCACCGGCGCGAGGACGAGCTTGCCCTGCGCGTCGGTCAGACGAAGCTCCACCTGGTGTGCCTGTCCAACGTCGGCGGCGCTGAAGCGGAAGCCCGCGACCACCGCGAATCCGGCTCGCCCGGGCAGTGACGCCATCGAGAGTGCGCTGAATCCACCGCCGAGCACGTAGAGCTTCCCATCGGGCGGAACCACGGCGCTGTCGGCGAAGAAGGCGAAGCTCAGATCCATCGAGCGGTACTTTCGCACGCTCGCCCAGGGCGGAGCCGCGCCCGTGTGGGCGACCATTGAACGCGATGAGCGATCCGCCGCCGCGCAACCTGCACGTCTTCGTCTGCACCACGGTCGGGCGTCACCACTGCGGCGGCCAGGGATCGGAACACATCCTGCAGCGCCTGCGCGATGAGGTCGAGCGGCTCGAGCTGACCTGGGTGCGGACCACGAGGATGGGCTGCAACCAGCAGCACCACCAGGGACCGATCCTGATCGTCTACCCGGACGGCGTGTGGTACGGGCGCCTGCAGGTCGACGATGTCGACGAGATCATCGCCGAGCATCTCATCGGCGGCCGTCCGGTCGAGCGCCTGCGCATCGTTCCCGACGGTCCGTGGTCCGCGACCTCGCTGACCTGAAACGGGACGGCGGTGTAGGGTGAATCGAAGCAATTGATTGGCAACTGGAGGCGAGACGGCATGGGCTACATCCGAGGATTCATGCACGGTGCGGCGGTGGGCACCGTTGTCGGCCTCTGCGTCGCGCCGCAGACCGGCGACAAGACCCGAGCACAACTTCGCACCCTCACCGCGGCTGCCCGCGAGGGTGCGATGACCACCGGACGCGCACTCAGCAAGGCGAAGCCCATGGCGAGCGGCGCCGTGCAGCTGGTGGCCACGGCGCGCCATCGCGGCGAGCACGCCGCGAACGGCACTGCTTCGGCGAAGGGCGCCGCCGTCTAGGAACGCTGCAGCGTCAGGCGGATGCGCCGGCGGCCGGCGCTGAGACCGATCCGCCCAGGCCGCAGAGCAGCCCGAGCACACCGGTGATGAGATCGAAGATGTTCATCACCTCTGTGAAGTGCACACCGGCGATGCTTCTTGAGGCGGTGGCGGTATCCGGATTGAGGAATCCGATCAGCGCCAGGAGCAGCAGCACCACCCCCACCGTCAGGACGACCTCCTCGGCGATCCGCGCCGAGGCCCGGAAGCCGGCATAGGCCAGGACGCCTCCGATGACCAGGTCGAGGACGTCTCTCACGTAGGTGAGGTGGAGTTCCATCGGCCCGACGTTGCCCTGAGGCAGATGGTGAACGAGCGTCCCCGCGTCCCCGGTCAGCAGGCCGCCGAGACCCACCATCAGGAAGACGACCGCACCGAATTGCGCGTACAGACGTGCCATCGAGCGTCAGACGTTAGCCGATGAGATGGGGAGCCAGCGAGCCGCGACCACGGTCACATTGTCGGTCCCACCGGCGGCCAGGGCCGCATCGCACGCGCGGGTCAGCGCCACGCCCAGAGGATCGGGAGCCGCCACGATTGCCCCGAGCGCTGGATCCGAGAGGGGCTCCCACAGGCCATCCGAGCAGAGCAGCAGGACGTCGCCCGGTGCGCCGTCGACCTCGAAGATGTCCGCTTCGACCGGGTCGCCCATCACGGCCCGCTCGATGAGGTTGCGCTTCTGGTGGTGGCGCGCCTCCTCGGCGTTGAGGACCCCGAGCCGGACCTGACCTGCCGCCCACGAATGGTCGTCGGTGATCTGGGTGACCTGCGAGCCGCCGATCAGATAGGCGCGACTGTCACCGACGTTGGCGACCGTGGCGTGGGTGCCGATGATGATCGCCAGGACCAGCGTCGTTCCCGGGTTGCCACCGATGGTCTCGCGAGCGATAGCCACCGCGTCGTTGGCGGCGACAACAGCCCGGCGCAGCGTCGTCGCCGCATCCGGCAGGACATCCGCATCCGAGAGCACCACCATGGCACCGGTCACAGCGGCCTCGGCAAACTCGAGACCGCCCTTGTGGCCGCCCATACCGTCGGCGAGCGCAAGGACCGCGATCGTGCCACCGGCGCCGATCCGCGCGTCCCAGACGTCCTGGTTCTGGGTGCGCACGGGTCCGCGATCGGTGATCCCGGCGATCTCCAGTGCTTCACCCTCGCCGGCGATCGACCGCTCGGCGCGGTCGGCGGTCACGCCCCGGCCCCGGCCTCGGCAGCGGCGGGATGACCGAGCAGGCGCTGCACCACCTCCCCGGCGACGGCGACCGGATCCAGGCACTGGATCGTCTGCATCCCCAACGCGTCCGCCGCCTCGACGTTGCAGAGCAGGTCGTCGATGAACAGGCAGCGCTCCGGCGCAACGCCGAGCCGGGCACAGGCCAGCTCGTAGATCGCCGGGTCGGGCTTGCGCATCCCCACCTTCGACGAGTTCGACCACCACGTCGAAGAGCTCGTCGACGGGGAAGAGCTTCGTGAAGATCGCCTCGCCCTCACTCGAGATGTTGGTGAGCAGGGCGGTCCTGTAGCCGGCGGCGCGAACCTGACGGACGGCGTCGATCATGGCCCCGCACGCGACCATGCCCCGGCCGAAGATCACCTTCTGAGCCTCACGGGGATCCACGGGCTCATTGCCGGCATCGACGTAGCGGGCGATCATCCTGTCGAAGAACTCGTCATCGGAGATCTTGCCCATCTCGAGCAGATGCAGGTCGTGGACACCGGTGGTGAGGTGGTAGTGGTCGCGGAACTCGCCGAGGAAAAACGCGATCACGGTGAAGTACTCGGGCGGGACGTCGGTTCGGTGGTGGAACAGGGGCTCGGTCATGACCCCGCCGAGATCGAAGATCACGGCATCGAACTCGCGACTGGTCGTGGCCGGCTGCGTGGTCGCCTGCTGTTGTGTCATCGCCTCCATTGTGCCTAACCGTGCCAAGATCCCCGGTCATGCTGGTGCTGAGCAGAAACGACGTTGAGGGCCTGCTCTCCGCGCCGGCGATGCTCGATGCGCTCGAAATCGGCTTCCGCGCGTACTCCACAGGCCAGGCGTCGGTGCCGCCGCGCACCGCCGCCCGCGCCCCCAGAGGATTGCTCGGCGCGATGCCGGGGTGGGTGGCGGACCACGGGTTCGCGCTCAAGGCGGTCAGCGTGTTCCCGAACAACGGCGAGCGCGGGCTGCCGACTCACCAGGGCGTGATCGCGCTCTTCGACGAGCAGGAGGGGTCTCTGCTGAGCGTCATGGACGCCGAGCACCTCACCGCGATGCGCACGGGTGGTGGCGCCGCGGTGTCGGTCCGCCTCCTGGCGCGTCCCGACGTCAAAACGCTCGCCATCCTCGGTGCCGGGGTGCAGGGCCACTCGCACCTCGCAACCGTGCCACTCACCCGCGACTTCACGACCATCCGCATCTCATCCCGCGATCCCGATCGCGCGGCGGCGCTGGCTGCGACCGATCCACGCTGCGTGGTGATCCCGGGCTTCGAGGAGGCGACCCGCGGCGCGGACGTCGTCTGCTGCTGCACCGACGCTCGAGAGCCGATCACGCGCCACGAGTGGTTCGACCCCGGGACCCACGTCACGTCGGTCGGCGGAACCTTCGGCCCGGAGCTGGACGCCGACACGATTCGCCTCGGGCGCGTGTTCGTCGAGTGGAAAGGAGCAGCCGAGAATCCCCCACCGGCTGGAGCGCACGAGCTCCAGGGCCGCGACCCGGCAACCATCACCGAGCTCGGTGAGGTGATCGCGGGACTGAAGCCTGGTCGTGAGAGTCCCAGCGAGCTCACCGTCTACAAGTCGACCGGCAGCGGGTTCGAGGATGCGGTGGTGGCCCAGATCGTCTATGAGGCCGCCGTGGCCGCCGGAGTGGGCACGGAAGTCGAGCTGTGACCGGGATCGAGGGGATCGACGCCGCCGCGGTCAACGGGGTCGCGCGAGTGATCGCGCCGCATATCCGGCGCACGCCCCTGATTCCCACGCCCGGTGGCGGATACCTGAAGCTGGAGTTGCAGCAGCCGACCGGGAGCTTCAAGGTGCGCGGCTTCTTCGCCGCAGCGCTCGCCCTGGATAAGGAGCTACTGGCGCGCGGCATGCTGACAGTCAGCGCCGGCAACGCCGCACTGGCGTGCGCCTACGTTGCGCGGGCTCTGCACGTCCCTTGCCGCGTGGTGATGGCCGACACGGCGCCGGCGCTCAAGGTGAACGGCGTGCGCGAGCTCGGCGCTCGAGCCGAGCTGGTGTCGCGCGATCGCCTGCTCGAGTGGGTCGCCACGCGTGCGTGGGAACACGATCCGGAGGTGTTCATCCACCCGTTCGCGAGCGTCGCGGTGATCACCGGTCACGCCTCGATCGCTCCCGAGATCCTCGCCGACCTTCCCGATGTCGAGCGTGTGCTCGTGCCGGTAGGCGGCGGCGGCCTGATCTGTGGGGTCGCTGTTGGGTTCGCGGCGCTCAAGCCCGACGTCGAGGTGATCGGTGTGCAGTCGGACGGATATCCGTTGTGGCAGCAGGCGTTCGCCGTCAACGGACCGCCGTCGTTGACACCTCGAACCATCGCGGATGGGACGTCAGCGCCGTTCGACCCGGTGATGTTCGAGCGCCTTCGTGCACTGGTGAACGAATGGGTCGTCGTGCCCGAGACCACGTTGCGCAAGACGATCGCACGCCTGGCAAGCGAGGTGAAGGTGGTTGCCGAGGGTGCGGGCGCGCTCGGCTATGCAGCGATGCTCGACGGGCGTTCAACGCCGCGCACAGTGGCGCTCCTCAGCGGCGGCAACATCGATGCGTCGCTCCTGGCGGAGCTGCTCACGGAGTAACGACCGGGCGTCAGGACCCGCCGGAGATCGCGACAGGGCCTCCGCCGGAGCCGTTCTGCGGTGCCTGCGCAGGCGGTACGAAGCTCGGCTGCTGTTCGAGGGGTTGCTGCTGCGGATTCGCCGTTGGATCCGCCGCTGCCGGCGCGTTCGCGGGTGGGGTGGCGCGACCGGGCGCCGTGGTCGCGGCGAGGACGGACAGGAGCACGGTGCATCCCGCCGCTGCGATGCCCGCGTAGAGGGTGAGCCGCCGCCGCAGGAGCAGGCTCAGATCGCGACGGAGGCGCGCAGAGTCGAGTTCGCCAGGGGCCATCCCGCCCATCGTAGCTGGCGAAACTTACAAGACCGTGATCAATCGGGATTCGTGAAGCGCTACTCGTCGATGGCGGCGATGAACCTGCGTCCCACGAGGTAGCAGCCGATCAGAAGCACGGCAGCGCCGACGACGCCCCACCAGACCCCAACCGTCACCGTGAGGAGCGCGAAGCAAGCGACGGAGCCAACGATCGTGCACCACCAGAAGGCCATGCGCTGGACCAGAGACGTCAGTGCGTGTCGATCCTGATCGTTCATCTGACTCGTGGAGAACTCTAGCTCACGAACAGCGTCGGTACTTCGACAACTGCCGATAACTGCCGACAGAACACCGATATTTCCGTTACGACATGACGATGGAGTCGCGCCCGACCTCGCGAATGTTCTGAAAAGCTGGCGCGACCGCTACCGATCGCGCATCGCCACCTGACGGCGCGATATCCCGACGAAGCCGACCACCATGACGAAATGCCATGCTAGCGGTCCCGCGGGAAGGGTTGAAGGCGGAGCCGGTCATTGGGCGTCCGGCGTCCGTTCTGCGCAGCGAAAGTTGCAGGTGAGGTGGTGAGGGGGCTCCCGACGACAGCGTTGATCGGTTGCTGGCTGTTTGCCGTGACCGCATGTGGTGCCTCGACGCCCAGGACTGCTGTGACGCCAAGACCGACCGCCACCTCAGCAGGTTTGCCGTCTCCTCCAGAGGCGCCCTGCGCTTCGGTCACGACGCCAACGCCATTGGCTCAGGTGACGCCGGCATGCGCGACCTTGTGGTCGTCCCGAGGCGTCAGTGTCGTGCCGCCGTCGAACGAGCTCGCACTCGAGCGCGTTCCAGCCGCCCCACCCGTGCTCAACATGACGGGTGGTGCTGTGTCAGACGCCACCGCGCAGCAATGGGCGAACGCGAGCAATCGGGACAGTGGCTGGTGGAAATGGGCACAGGCCCAGGACCAGCTGTTCATGCTTCGATACCTGGTCGGGCCGGCACTGATACCGGCCAACGAGGTCGAGGTGCTGCAGCACGGCGGGACCGTCGAGCAACCCGACTGCAATCTGTATCCGCTGAGCTGGAAGTTGTTCCCGGTCGGTGCGGACGGAAAGGCGTACTTCGCACGTAAGAACCTGCCGAGCGACGACACATACACGTTCGTCGTCGTGTACTCCGGGCCGTGCAGCGAGACGCTTCGAAGCTCGTCAGGCGCGGCCACGATGGTCGTCGATTTCACTGTGGACACAACGGTTTTCAGCGCCGGTGTGCTCAGGCACGACCCGGTGCTGGGGGACATCTGGTTCGCTGACGCCGGAGGCAATTGCCAGGATCCGAGCGGACCGCCGTCGGCATGGTGCGGCCGGTGACAGGGCGCTCCCGCCGCGTCGCGCTCGTTGCGGGCGCGCTCTGCGCGTTGCTCCCGGAAGTGGTTGCGATGGCTTCCGGAGGTGGTGGCGGTAGCGGCGGGAGTCAGCCCGGCCCGTCGAGTCAGGGGACGAGCGCGCTGACGCACGGCAAGCTCGTCGCCGGTGCGGGAGGCACGTACCTGCCGATCATCCCGACGGACATCGCGCCGGGCGGCTCCGACCCGCGCAACCCGCTCGAGATTCCGCCGCCGGGCGTCAACCCGCAGGGCATGACCTGCCCGCAGTCTCACCTCTTCCACGTCGGTCCGGGCTCACCCGCGCCCGGCGGTGGGATCGTCGCGGCGATCTCCATCCTTCCGGCGTTCACGAAGAACGCAGCCGGCGGCTACGACGGGGCGGATCCTCGGTTCGCTTACGCGATCGCGGGAGCGATTCCACCCGGCGGCAACGCGGCCGACACCGCTCCGGGCAGTCTCGCGACCGCGGCGAATGTCGGCGGGCACATCGTTGCGGTCACAGCGTTCCTGCGCACGCGGGGCTCTTGGGTTGATGCGCAACCCGTCGCGCCGTTCGGCGGGAGCTGCCAGGGCGCGACGTTCTCGTTCAGCCAGCCGTACCTCGCAGGTGACGCGCCCGCACCGGAGCCGCCCATCACCGTGCTCGAGACCCCACCGTTTGCCACCGGTGTGAACCTCACCACCGCGCTGACCAGGTCTTGGACGGTCGGCACCGTGGAAATGATCCCAGGGCTCTCGTCAACATCACGGACCTGGGTGCACGTCCCCACGTGCGTCTGGACCGATTCGACGGTGCCGGCAGCGCCCGATCCGTCGCACGCGCTCACCTCCACGGTGGTGGACGGCTACACGCTGTTCCTCCTCTATGAGGTTACCGTGACACCGGGGACGGTCGCGTGGAGCTGGGGAGACGGCACGACCAGCATTGCGCCCGGCCCGGTGGAGCGCGGTCCGGCAAACCTGCCGACCTACAACCCCTCGACGCAACGGTGGACCGATCCCTGCGCAGTCAGCCACGCCTACGCTGCCGTGTCGGCAGGCGCGACCATCACCGCGACGGAGACGTTCACGGTGACGATCACCGTCAGCTGGAGCGATGGCGTGGCAACCCATGTCGAGCCGGTCGCGTGCGATGCGGGCAGCGGGGGCGCGTGCCGGATCACCCTCGGCCCGAGCAACGGATGGCTGACCGGTCCGCACCCGGTCGACCAGATCGAACCCGTTCCCTTCCAACCACCGTCCCCGACGCCCTGATCGACGCCTGGCTCAGCGGCTGAGCAGCGACCTACCGGTCATCTCCGCCGGCACGGGAATCCCCATCGCGTCGAGGACCGTCGGTGCGATATCACGCAGGCCACCACCGTCACGTAACGGCCCGTCGCCGGCGCCGCAGACGATCACCGGCACGGGGCTGGTGGTGTGGGCGGTGAGCACCGTTCCGTCGCGACGGTCGATCTTGTACTCCGCGTTGCCGTGATCTGCCGTGATCAGCAACCCGCCGTGCGCAGCGTCGACAGCGCGCGCAATCCGGCCGATGCAAGCGTCCACGGTCTGGACAGCGCGAACCGTCGCATCGAAAACACCCGTGTGCCCGACCATGTCGGCGTTGGCGTAGTTGGCGATGATGAGCGCGTGGTCGCCCGCCTCGAGATGCGCGACCACGGCATCGGTGATTCCGGCTGCGCTCATCTCCGGGACGGTGTCGTAGGTCGGTACCCGCTGTGAGGGAACCAGCAAACGCTCCTCGCCGTCAAAGGGCGCCTCGCGTCCGCCGTTGATGAAGTACGTCACGTGCGCGTACTTCTCGGTCTCGGCAACGTGGAACTGGCGCAACCCGGCAGCGCTCACCTCCTCGGCGAGCGTGTGCACGACGTCCTCGCGCGGGAACGCCACGCGCGCATCGAGGTCGCGCTCGTACTCGGTGAAGGTGACCAGGTCGACATCGCGAAGCACCCGTGATCGCGGGAAACCGTCGAAGTCCACATCGACGAGCGCGTGGGATAGCTCCCGCGCGCGATCAGGGCGGAAGTTGAAGAAGATGATCGAGTCGCCGTCCTCGACGCGGATCCGCTTGCCTTCGTGCAGGATCGACACCGGAGGCACGAATTCGTCGGTAACGCCCGCGGCGTACTGCGCCTCAATGTATGCGACCGCGTCGGCGGCGGTGCCATCACCGGCGCCCGCGATCACCTCGTAGGCGCGCGCAACGCGGTCCCAGCGCCGGTCTCGATCCATCGCGTAATACCGACCGGAGACCGTTGCGATCGCACCGACGCCGATCTGCGCCAGCGCGCTTACGAACGACCGAACGAACCCCGCGGCGCTTGTGGGCGGCTCATCGCGTCCGTCGAGAAACGCGTGAAACCACACCGCATTCAGGCTGCGGCGCCGGGCGAGCTCCGCGAGCGCGACAGCGTGGTCCTGGTGACTGTGCACGCCACCGGGGGAGATCAATCCCAGACAGTGCAGCGCGGCGCCCCGATCACGCGCACGATCCACCGCCTGACACAGCGTGCCGTTCTCGTAGAAGCTGCCATCGTCGATCGCGCGGCTGATCGCCGCGAGCGGCTGAAGGATGATCCGCCCGGCGCCGATGGTGAGGTGGCCGACCTCGGAGTTCCCCTGCTGACCCGCCGGAACCCCCACAGCCTCGCCACTGGCGGCCACCGTCGTGTGCAGGCAGCGTTGCTCGAGGTTGTCGAGCTCCGGGGTCCGCGCCGCAGCGATCGCGTTCCCGTATGCGTCCGGGTTGTCTCCCCATCCATCGAGGACGACCAGCACGAATGGCCGCACGCCGCTCATGCGGGAGTGCTAAGCGCGATCACGAGTTCCGGCGCGTGCCTCGGCGGCGGCAGCGACGATGACGCCAAATTCGTCGGCGCGCAGACTCACACCCCCCACCAGCGCGCCATCGATATCGGGCTCGGCGAAGAGTGATGCGCAGTTGGCGGCGGTGACGCTGCCCCCGTAGAGCACGCGCGGCGACCCGTCGAGGGAGCGCTCGCGCACGTGCTGCTTGATGTGCGCAACCACCTCCTGCGCCTGCTCAGGCGTTGCGGTCCGGCCGGTGCCGATCGCCCAGACCGGCTCATAGGCGATCACCCAGTCGTCGTTGGATGGCGAACCTTCCAGCTCTGCAAAAACGGCGTCGAGCTGCCGATCGACGACGGCGAAGGTGCTGCCGGCGTCGCGCTCGTCGCTGGTCTCCCCCACCGCGACGATCACCTGCAGACCGTGCGCCAGCGACGCGACGAACTTCTTTCCGACCTCGGCGTCGCGCTCACCGAAGATGTGGCGGCGCTCGGAATGGCCGACGAGGGCGAGGTCGCACCAGCCGGAGAGCATCGCCGGTGAAATCTCGCCGGTGAACGCGCCCGAGTCCTTCCAGAACACGTCCTGCGCTCCGAGCCGGACGCCCGTGCCTTCGAGCACCGCGTGGATGGCCCAGAGGTGGGTGAACGGGGGAAGCACTGCGATGTCGACCTGGTCGATCCCCGAGACCGCGGTGCACACCGCCCGCGCCAGAGCGAGCCCCTCGTCCACGGTGGTGTTCATCTTCCAGTTCCCGGCCACCATGAGCCGCGACGCCGTACCCCAATGGGACTGCTCGGTCAACGCCGGGCGACCTCGCGATCGCGCAGCGCGGCAACGCCGGGCAGCGTCCTGCCCTCGAGGAATTCGATGGTCGCGCCGCCACCGGTGCTGATAAAGCCGATCTTGTCAGCAACGCCGGCGTCCTGGACGGCCGCGGCGAGGTCGCCTCCGCCGATGACGGTGGTCGCCTTGGAGGCCGCGACGGCGCGTGCGACATCGCGTGTCCCGGTGGCGAAGGTGGGGACCTCATAGATGCCGAGGGGACCGTTCCAGATGATCGTCCCGGCGCTTGCGCAGTCGGCGGCGATCTGCGCCACGGTGTCCGGCCCGGCGTCGACCACCATCCAGCCGTCGGGGATGGCCTTCCAGGCCACGACCTGCGTCGGAGCGTCCTCCTCAACTTTCTCGACGACCACGCCGTCGACAGGAAGCCGCAAATCCGCGCGACGGCTCGGGGCGGAGTCGAGCAGCCGCCGCGCGGTTGCCACCTCATCCTCCTCGACCAGCGACGTGCCCGTGCTCTCACCGAGCGCGCGGTAGAAGGTGCACGCCATCGCACCTCCGACCCAGAGCACGTCCACACGGTCGAGAAGATGGTCGAGCACGCCAACCTTGGTCGAGATCTTCGAGCCGCCCACGATCGCCACGACCGGGGTGCGCGGATTGTCCATGACACCACCGAGCATCTCGAGCTCGCGGGCCATCAGCTTCCCGGCGACCGCGGGGAGCAGGTGCGCGATCCCCTCAGTCGAAGCATGCGCACGGTGCGCCGTCCCGAAGGCGTCGTTGACGTACACGTCACCGAACGCGGCGAGCTGACTCGCGAATTCGGGGTCGTTCGCCTCCTCGCCGGGCTCGAAGCGCACGTTCTCCAGCATGCCCACGTCGCCGTCGCGCAGCGAGGCCACCATGCTCTGGGCGCTGTCGCCGACCACGTCCGACGCAAGGCGCACATCCGCACCGAGCAGGTCGCTCAGGCGGGCGGCGACCGGCCCGAGCCGCAGGCTGTCGTCGATCTTCCCCTTGGGGCGCCCCAGGTGCGCGACCACGATCACGCGAGCGTTGCGGGATCGGAGCGCCTCGATGGTCGGAATCGCCTCACGGATCCTTCGATCGTCTGTGATGACACCGTCGCGCATCGGCACGTTGAGGTCCTCGCGCAGCAGGACCCGCTTGCCGTGCACGTCGATGTCGTCGATGGTTGCCTTCGACGGAGCGACCATCGTCCGCCTAGAGCCGGGACACGATCAGGTTCACGAGGTCGACGACGCGGCACGAGTAGCCCCACTCGTTGTCATACCAGGCCAGCACTTTGACGGTGTGGTCACCGAGCAGCATGGTCGACGGGGCGTCGAAGATCGACGAGTGCGGGTCGTGGAGAAAGTCCATCGATACCAACGGCTCCTCACTCACCGCGAGGATGCCCTCCAGCTTGCCGCTCGCGGCCTCTCGCATCTCGCCCACAACGTCGTCGATGCTTGCGCTTTTGGACAGCGTCGCGGTGAGATCAACGAGGCTCACGTCCGGGACCGGGACGCGCAGCGACATGCCGGCGAACTTGCCCTTCAATTCGGGGAGCACCAGCGCGACGGCTTTTGCAGCCCCGGTGGTCGTGGGGATGATCGACAGTGCCGCAGCGCGTGCGCGCCGCTTGTCCTCGTGGGGGGCATCGAGGATGACCTGGTCCTTGGTGTAGGCGTGGACGGTGGTCATGAAGCCGGTCTCGATGCCGAAGGAGTCGTTGAGCACCTTGGCGACAGGCGCGAGACAGTTGGTCGTGCACGAGGCGTTCGAGATGATGTGGTGCTCGGCCGGGTTGTACGCCGAGTCGTTGACGCCCATGCAGATGGTGATGTCCTCGTTCTTCGCGGGCGCGGTGATCACCACCTTGCGGGCACCGCCGTCGATATGCCCCCGGGCCTTCACCGCATCGCTGAAGAACCCGGTGGACTCGACCACGACGTCAATGCCGAGGTCGCCCCAGGGAAGCCGCTGGGGGTCGCGCTCGGCGAGCACCTTGATGACCTGCCCGTCCACGGTGATGCTGTCGCTATTGGCAACAACTGTGCCGGGGAAGCGGCCGAGCACGCTGTCGTACTTGAGCAGGTGGGCGAGCATGTCGGGCGTCGTGATGTCGTTGACGGCAACGATCTCGAGCTCGGGGGAGCGCTCTCTGGCGGCGCGCAACACGTTGCGCCCGATGCGGCCGAAGCCGTTGATGCCAACTCTCACTCCCATGCGAGGCAACCTCCAGTGACTGCTGATTCAGCGCCCGGCGGCGCGCGCTTCCACCCTATCACCGCCTTCACCTGCCGCGGCGACCAGGCGGTGGAGGCGCCCGGCCATCGCGGGCCGGCTGCACCCTGCGCGCTCCGCCAGCTGTGCCAGGTCGTCATCGGGATGGCGGGCTCGGAGGTCGGCGGCTTCGCGGAGCGCGGGTGGCAACGCCTGCCACCGCTCGACGTTCGCCTCGAGCACCGCGATCGAACTCGAGCTGACGCACCCCCGCGGCCGCCGTCCGGCGCAGGTTGGCGGTCTCGGCGTTGAGGCGGCGGTTCACGCCACTGCGCACCTCGCGGATCACCCGGCCTGACTCGAAGGCGAGACGTCCGGCCTGCGCGCCGATGGAGCTCAGCGCCGCACCGACCCCTGGCCCCGATCGGACCGTGACCACCCAACGGCCGCGCCGGCGCCTGGTGCGTGCGGGGACCCCCAGCACAGCGAAGTCAGCGACGAGCTGCTCTGCGCCCTGCTCGTCCGCGCAGCCGATCTCGAGATACGGCTCACCGTCGGGACGCACCAGACGTCCCGCGCCGAGAAACGCGCCGCGAAGCCGAGTCCTCCGGCAGCACGAGCGCTCCGACGAGGGCTGCAGCGTCGATGGGTCGACGCCGACAACCAGGTACTTGGTGCGTCGGGCGGCAACGACGCGAGAAACATGCGCCGGGATCCCGTCGGCATGCAGCGCCTGCATGGCTGCGCGGACCGCGACCGGCCGAGTCGTCGCAATCGAACCCGGATCCGCCGTCACCAGCGCCAAGCCCTCAACGAGCGAGCGCCGGCAGCACGGCAACAACGGCGTGTACGGCGCGAGCTCCGCGACAACGCGCTGCGTGAATGAGAGCGCCGAGTCGGTCCCCGATTTCGGATGCGCCCGTCGTGCTTGAGCCATCAGCTTGTCGCGGGCGATAGCGCGGCCCATCCGGCCTCGACGCGCCGGGCGTGCGCAACCCCGGCGGGACCTCGCTTGCGCTCGTACAGCGCGACGGCACGCCTGGACTGCTCGAATGCGCCGGGGATGTCGCCTGACAGATACAGCACTTCGGCGAGGGCGAGGAATACCTGGGCTACTTCCATCGGCGCCTGCGTGGTGGTGGCCAGGACAACTGCGCGTTGGGCGAGTTCCAGCGCCTCGTCGAAGCTACCACCCCGCGCCAGGAGCTTGGCGCGGATACCGAGGCCGAGCAACTGGGTCAAGATGTCGCCGGCTCCGCCCAACTCGAGGCCCCGATGAACCCAGTGTTCGGCCTCCTCGAGACGACCGAGCACGTACAGCGCCTCAGCGAGCTGGCAGGCCGACGTCGAGAGCCAGGCGCGTTCGCCCAGCTGCTCGAGCTCATCAACGCCCTGCCGGGCGGCCCGCTCCGCGGCGTCGAGGTCCCCGGCCAGCGTCTCGATCTGCCATCCAGCCTGCATCACAATCGCGGTCCCCGTGACCATTCCCCGTTCACGCATCTGAGCGAGGGTTTCGGCAAACAGCGATCGTGCTTCTGCGTGTTCCCCTCGATACGCGAGCACGAAGGCCTTCCATACGGCGAGAAGCGGCTGGAAACCGCGATTCTCCTGCGGCTCCTGGGCGAACCAGGCCAGGGCGTCATCAAAGGGAATCGACCCGTTGGCCACCGCCGCCGCGCGAAGAGCCGGGGAGTTGGTGTCCATCCAGGACTCCTCCGCCTCGCGGACGTGCTCCTTGACACGCATCAACGCCTCGTTCGACGCATCGAACCGGCCCCGGTAATGCTCGACGAATGCGGCTGCGACCTCGAGCGTTGCCAGAGCACCTTTATCCTCGCTCCGTTCGATGACAGGCCGGGCCTGCTCCACCAGCGCGCTCATCTCGTTCTCGTACGCTTCGGGGTCGAGGTTCGTTCGCCATACGACGCCGATCAATCGCGCCTGCAGCGCCCGAACTGCCAAACCGGCGGACTCGGACCGATCCGCCGCCCTGTCAGCGCGTGCGATCGCGTCGTTCAGCCTGCCGACCATGCCAAGCGCCTGGATGAGCGCTTCCTCGAGAGGGAACGCGATCTCCCCATCCGGAAGCAGCAGTTCCGCACGCTGCAGCAGGTTGATCGTTGCGCGGGTGTCACCCCGCTCCAGGGAACGCCTGCCGGCTGCCTGCAGTCGCTCGGCGCCTGCGGTTGCGATCGCGCGGGCCACCGCGTCCACCGGCCCCAACTCGGCGCGATACCGGAAGGCCTGCTCCAGGTGATAGCCCGCGATCTCATCCAATTCCTCCAGGTCCGTGCCGTGCTCGATGAGCCAGTCAGCAAACCGCGCGTGTAACTCGGCACGGTCTGCTTTGGGCAGTGAGTCGTACGCGGCGTCGCGGATCAGCAGATGGCGGAAGGTGAACGCGTCCTCGCCGGCGAAGACGGGACGGTCGGGACGCAGCAGATCCTTGCGCACCAGGGTCATGAGCCGTCCTGCGACGTCGTGTTCCTCGGGCGCCATCACCTCCACCGCGCCGCGGTGGAAGGATTGTCCCTCGATCGATCCGCGCTCGAGCACGCCACGCTCTTCGGGTCTGAGCTGATCGAACCGCGCCGCCAGCAGTGCCTTGATGTTCGGCGGCACGATGACGTCGTGGCTGCCAGAACTCCCGCACCATCGCGACGATCTCCTCGACGAACAGCGGGTTTCCGGCAGCTGTGGCGCGAACCCGGTCGCGAAGGTCCGATGGCATGCCACCACCGGCCGGGAGCAGCTCGTCGATCAAGGACTCGGTATCAGCAGCGTTGAGCGGCTCGAGCAAAACCGTGGTGGCATTGAGCTTTCCTCCACCCCAGCCGGGCCGGCGGTCGACCAGTTCCGGCCGGCCCAGGCAGAGTACGAGGATCGGAGCGTCGCGGCTGAAGTCGCCGATATGCTCGATGAGGTCGAGCAGGGTTAGTTCACCCCAGTGCACGTCGTCGAACACAGCCACCAGCGGCTTCGTCCCCGCGGCGGCTTCGAGCACCTTGCGCACGGCCCAAGCGATCTCGGTTGATGAGGTGGTGACGGCCGCGTCGCCGAGCAGCGCCTTGATCGGCGTGGCCACCGCGCCGTCACGCTCCATCAGCGCTGCCGCTTCGGCGCCGGCGGGCATGCCGAGCAGCTGCTTCACCATCGTGATCACAGGCCAGTAGGTGATGCCCTCGCCGTAGGACAAGCAGCGTCCTCGGAGCTGGATCGCGTCGATGCCGCCGAGGAACTCGGCGGTCAAGCGGGTCTTGCCAACGCCGGCCGCACCGAGAAGAGTGAACAGACTGCACGAGCGTCCGTCGACGACATTGGCAAACGCGTCGTTGAGCATGCGGAGCTGGTTCCCTCGCCCCACCATCGACGTGCCAACACGGTGGTCGGTATCGCGAACCTCAGTTCCCAGGGCCACCAGTCGGTATGCAGAGACGGGCAGGCTCTTGCCCTTCAGCTCGAGCGGAGCGAGCGGCTCGACGGTCACTGCGTCACGCACCAGTCGCCACGTCTCGGGACCGATGACGATCTCGCCCGGCGCAGCCGCCTGCTCGAGCCGCGCGGCCAGGTTGACCGCATCGCCGGTGGCAAGCCGTTCCTCAGTGCCGGTAACCACCTGGCCCGTGTTCACCCCCGTACGCACCGTGACCGTGGTGCCGTAATCACGTTCGAGCTCGCTGTTCAACACGCCGAGCGCGTCGCGCAGCCCAACGGCAGCGCGCACGGCGCGCAAGGCGTCGTCCTCGTGCAGCACCGGCACACCGAACACCGCCATCACGGCGTCGCCGATGAATTTCTCCACCGTCCCGCCGTGCTGTTCGATGACCTTGCGGGCGGCGTCGAAGTAGCGACGCATCACCTGGCGGAGGCTCTCCGGGTCCAGCCGCTCACCCATCGCTGTCGAACCGGTGACGTCGCAAAAGAGCACGGTGACGGTCTTGCGCTGCGCCCTCGGGGCCGGCGCAAGCGTCAGTGGCGAGCCGCAGGCGTTGCAGAACCCCGCGTCGGCAGGGTTCTCCCTACCGCAGTTGGCGCACGTGTTCACAGCCGGGGATCTGGCACATCGACGTCGCGGTGCGTCACCGAGACCGTGAGACCGTCACCGCGCAATCGCTCCGCGAGCGCCTCGACAATCACGACGGATCGGTGCCTCCCACCTGTGCAGCCGACGGCGAGGCTCAGACCATCCTTGCCTCGTTCCGCATTGCGCTGCGCGGACCACGATATCAGGGCATGGGTACGATCGATGAGCTCGTGCGCCACCTCATCCTCGAGGACGTAGTCACGAACTGCCATGTCGAGTCCGGTGAACGAGCGCAGCTCCGGGACCCAGAACGGATTGCGCACCATGCGCGCGTCGACGACCCACCCCGCGTCGGCCGGAAGCCCGAACTTGAACCCGAACGACGTCAGCGCCACCGCCAGGTCTGCGGCCGATTCCCCCTGGCTCACAGGAGCTCCTTGACGCGCAGCGCAACGGGCCGTGGTACCACGGTGGTGAGCTGTTCGAGCGGCGCGTCACGGATGGCGTCGATGCTACCGAAGTGACGCAGGAGCGCGCGCCTGCGAACCGGGCCGAGACCGGGCACGACGTCGAGCTTCGAGCGCAGCGCCGCGCGTCCGCGGCGGGCACGGTGGTGCGTGATGGCAAAGCGGTGCGCCTCGTCGCGCACCCGCTGCACGAGGAAGAGCGTCGGACTGTCCTTCTCGATGATGATCGGCCGCGCTCGACCCGGCTTGTACAGCTCCTCGTTGCGCTTCGCGAGCCCGAACACCGGGATCTTGCTGAGCCCTGCCTCGCGTAGCGCCTTGACCGCTGCGCTCAATTGGCCCTTGCCGCCGTCGATGAGGATGAGGTCGGGCAGCACCGAGAAGCTCATGTCCGCGTCATCGCCACCGCGCGGGGTTCGCCGCGGCCGCTCGTTGGTGCCGTTGGCGCCTGCCGGGTCGAGCAGTGGGAGATCCATATCCGGGCCGTCGTCGCGAGCAAGCCGGCGGAAACGCCGGCGCAGGGTCTCCTCGATGGAGGCGAAATCGTTGGAACCCTCGACGGTTTTGATCCCGAAGTGACGATAGCTCGCCGGTGCCGGCCGGCCCTCCTCGAACACCACCATCGAGCCGACCGAGTTGGTGCCCATGGTGTTGCTGATGTCGTAGCACTCGATCCGCTGCGGTGGTGCCGGGAGCTGCAGCCGCGCCGCGAGATCGTCGAGCAGCGCCTCGGTCTTGGCGGCGTCGTAGTCGTCCACGATGCGCTGCTGGCGCAGCGCGACGAGCGCCGTCTCAGCTGCCTGCGCGACCAGTTGCCGAGCATCGCCGCGTTTGGGGACGTGTACTTCGACGGGACCACCCCGCTGTTCTGTGAGGAACTCCTCGAAGACCGTGCGGTCTTCGATGTCGTCCGACACGAGGAGACGGCGTGGAACCGACGTCACGGTGGCGTAATACTGCGGAAGGAACGCCCCGAGGCACGCGGCGGCATCGAGATCTGCGACGCCCTCGAGCTCGTGCGTCTCCATCGCCATCACCCGCCCCTGACGGATGCTCAGCACGGCAGCCATTGCGCGGCCCGCCTCCACGGCAACCGCGATGCAGTCCTCGTCGGATCGCGCGCCGCGAAGCACCGTCTGACGTTCGCTGATGCGCTCGATGGCGCGCAGGCGGTCGCGGAAGCGCGCAGCCAGCTCGTAGTCGCGGTTGTCGGCGGCAGCGTCCATCTGATCGCGCAGCTCGTCGTGGAGCGTGTCAGACCGGCCCTCCATGAACTCCTGCACCTGATCGAGAATCTCCGCATAGTCCGGCGCATCGATCTTTCCTTCGCACGGCCCTGAGCACCGTTTGATGTGGTAGTCGAGGCAGACGTGACCGCGCCGGAAGATCTCGTCACTGCAGGTGCGGAAGGGAAAGATGGTGCGCAGTGAGCGGACCGTGGTGCGCAGCGACTGAGCGCTCGTGTACGGACCGAAGTAGCGGGCACCGTCGCGGATCACCTTGCGCGTGTAGTACGGCCGCGGAAACTCGGTCGCCCCTTCGGCGCTCTTGCCGCGGGGTTTGCGGACCTCCTCGCGCGCCGTCCCCGGGGCCACTGCGTCATGCACGCCGGGACGCGGAATCTTGAGGTAGAGGTAGCTCTTGTCGTCCTTGAGGCGCACATTGAAGCGCGGACGGTGCTGCTTGATGAGCGAGTTCTCGAGCACCAGAGCCTCGTGCTCGCTCTGGCACGCGATCACCTCGAAATCGAAGACGCTCGCGATCATCTGACGCGTCCGGGGCTGGAGCGCATCGATACCCGAGAACCACGATCGCAACCGATTGCGTACGTTCGAGGCCTTGCCCACGTAAATGACCCGCGCATCCAGGCCACGCATGACATACACGCCAGGCCCGTCCGGCGAGGCGCGCAGACGCGCACGGAGCTGCGCCTTGTCATCGAGGAGGCGCTCTGCGCGCCGCGGGGCCGCCATGGTGGTCACAGCTTCAGTATCGCCCGTTAGCGAGATCCCTCTGCCGCCTCGAGCTCGGCGACGAATTGCGCCTCGTCAAGCACCCGGACGTCGAGGCGCTCCGCTTTCTCGAGCTTGGTCCCCGGTGACGCGCCCACCACGACGGCGTGGGTCTTGCGGCTGACACTCGAGGTGGGGTTGCCACCGAGGGCACGGATGCGCGCTTCGGCGTCGGCCCGGCTCATGCCGTCGAGGCTCCCGGTGATCACCCAGGCCTGCCCGGTCCAAGGTCCACCGCCACCGGCCGCGCGCTCGGGATCGACGCCCGCCTCGCGCAGATGCTCGAGGACAGCCCGCCCCTCGTCCGAGGCGAACCAGGCGGCCACGTGCCCGGCGACCACCGCGCCGATGCCCTCCACGCCGAGGAGGTCCTCCTCGGTGGCGGCGGCGAGCGCATCGATGCTTCCGAAGTGTGCCGCCAGGGTCTCAGCGGTGTGCTCGCCGACGTGGCGGATGGCAAGGGCGTCGATGAATCGAGCCAGGGGCACGCGCTTTCGCGAGGCAATCAACTCGACCAGCTTGGTCGCGGACCGCTCGGCGAACCCCTCCAGCGTCAGGAGTTGTTCCGCGGTGACATGGAACAGGTCGGCCGGTTCGGTGACGTACCCGAGGTCAAGGAGCTGGTCGATGACCGCGGGACCGAGCCCTTCGATGTTCATCGCGCCGCGAGATGCGAAGTGGATCAACAGCTCGCGGCGCTGCGCGGGACAGAGCGGGTTCAGGCAGCGCCGGACCACCTCACCCTGTTCGCGAACCAGGAGGGAATCGCACGACGGACAGTGGTCGGGCATCTGCCACGGCTTGGCATCCTTGGGGCGTTTCTCGAGGATCACCCGGATGATCTCGGGGATCACATCGCCTGCCTTGTGGAGCAGCACGGTGTCGCCGATGCGCACGTCCTTGCGCGCCACCTCGTCCTCATTGTGGAGGGTGCAGCGCCGGACGGTCGACCCGGCGACCAGCGTGGGTTCGAGGACCGCGACCGGCGTCACGGCCCCCGTGCGACCGACCTGCACGTGGATGTCGAGGACCTGCGTCTCGTACTCCTCGGGCGGGAACTTGTACGCGATCGCCCAGCGCGGCGCCCGCGAGATGGTGCCGATCTCGGCCTGCTCGGCGAGGGATGCGACCTTGATCACCACTCCGTCGGTGTCGTAGTCGAGGTTGTGGCGTCGCTCCGACCAGTGTTCGAGAAACGAGAGCACCTCATCGATGGAGCCCGCGACCTGACGGTGCGGATTCACACGGAATCCGAGCGCCGCAAGCGTGTCGAGCACCTCGGCCTGGGTCTTGATCCTGCCCGGCGGATCGATCGCGTACATGAACGTTTGCAGGCCCCGGGCAGCGGTCACCGAGGGATCGAGCTGGCGCACCGCACCGGCCGCCGCGTTGCGCGGATTCGCATATCCGGGTTTGCCCGCTTCCTCGAGACGCGCGTTGGTCGCAGCGAACGCTCCCTTGGGCAGGTAGACCTCGCCACGGACCTCCAACTCGTCGGGAAGACCGGCATCGACAGACGAAAGGGTCATCGGTACCGAGCGGATCGTGCGCACGTTGGCGGTGACGTCCTCACCTTCGAGACCGTTCCCGCGGGTTGCGGCACGGGCGAACTGCCCGTGCTGGTACGTGATCGACATCGCCAGACCGTCGATCTTCAGCTCGCAGACGTAGCCGTCGACTGTGCCGATGGCGCGCTCGACACGTGCGCCGAAATCGCGCACCTCCTCGGGGCTGAAGGCATTGTTGAGGCTGAGCATCGGAGTCCGGTGCCTGACCTTGGTGAAATTCGCCGCGGGCTCACCACCGACGCGCTGGGTTGGCGAATCGGGAGTCTGCAAGTCCGGAAACGCCGACTCGAGGTCGACGAGCTCGCGGAACAGGTGGTCGTACTCCGCGTCGGTGATCTCGGGTTTGTCGAGGACGTGATAGCGACGCGAGTGATACTCCAGCTCCTTGCGCAGCGCCTGCACTCGGTCGCGCGCCTTGTCAGGGCTCACTGTTTCGGTCACGGCTCCGCCACCGGCCAGAGCGTCGCGTCGGCCACAGCGAAGATCTTGACGCCGTGATCATCGAACTTGATGACGAGCTCCTCACCGCCGCGGGTCATCGTGCTCTTGAGCACTGTGCCCTCGCCATAGCGCTGGTGGCCGATGCGCATGCCCTCGCTGAAACGCTGCGGGGCAAGCTCGACTGGATTCGGTCGCGTCGCGTAGCCGGCGACGGCGCGGCGAACCGATCCTGATTCGCGTAGATCTGCGAGCGACGGTGCGCCTGGGCGGATCTGGGCTTCCAGCATCGCTTCAGGAATCTCGTCGAGAAACCGAGACTGCTTGGCGACCTGCGGTGTTCCGTAGGTGTGCCGCCGGAACGCGTGCAGCAGGTAGAGGCGGCGGCGCGCGCGGGTGATGCCGACGTAGGTGAGACGGCGCTCCTCTGCAATGCCGGCGTCGCCCTCCTCGAGCGCACGCGAATGCGGCAGCAGTCCCTCCTCCATCCCGGCGATGAACACGACGCCGAATTCGAGTCCCTTGACCTGGTGAAGCGTGATCAGCGTGACGCCCTGGACCTCGTCGCGCATGCTGTCGACGTCACTGACGAGTGCCACGTTTTCGAGGAACTGCACGAGCCCGTCCGGCGGGGGGACATCCGCATATTCGCCGGCGAGCCCTGCCAGCTCGAGCACGTTTGCCCATCGCTCCACGCCTTCCTGGGTCCCGTCCTGGAGCATCTCGCGGTAGCCGGTCTCATCGAGCACACGCTCGAGGAGCACGGGGAGCGGCACGCGTTGAGCGTCCGAGCTGAGGCGCTCCATGAGCGTGGCAAAGGTGCGCAGCGCAGCCATTGCCGCGGGTCCGAGTGCCTGCTCGCCCTCATCGAGCCGCTGGGCGGCCTCGAGCGGCGCCAGGCCCTTCTTGCGCGCGAGCTTCTCCAGCTCCGCTACGCTGCGATCACCGATCTTGCGACGCGGGGTGTTCACCACGCGTGCGAACGACACCGCGTCTCGCGGGTTGACGCAGAGACGCAGGTACGCGAGCACGTCCTTGACTTCCTTGCGGTCGTAGAAGCGCAGACCGCCGACCAGTTGATACGGGATGCCCCGCCTGAGGAACACCTCCTCGAAAGCACGGGACTGGGCGTTGGTTCTGTAGAGCACGGCGCACTCCGCGAGGCTCACGCCCTCGCGGCCGATCAGGTTCTCGATCTCCTGACCCGACCGCGAGCGCCTCCTCGCGTTCGTCGTACACGGAGATGAGCCGCACCGGTTCGCCGATGCTCTGCTCCGTCCACAACTTCTTCTCCGCGCGCTCGCTGTTGTTCTTGATGACTGCGTGCGCGATGTCGAGGATCGGTTGCGTTGAGCGATAATTCTGTTCCAGCGTCACGGTTTTAGCGTCTGGAAAATCGTGCTCGAACGACAAGATGTTGCGCACGTCTGCTCCGCGGAAGCCGTAGACCGAATTGTGCGTGACGAGCCCATTGGCGATGAGATTATGGGTGGGCTCCACGTCGATGTCGTAGACCGTCTGCCTGGATTTGTCCCGCTCTACCTCCTCGACGACATCCAGGCCTCCATGCTCATCGAACACCACCATCCCGGGCAGCAATGACGCTGCCGGCGTGAAAGGCAGCGAGGTCACAAGTTCGCCACGCCCAATGGCGGAACCGCCGAGACAAGCGGTGAGTGCGATCTCCGCATCCATCGCCTCGCGGATCCGTTCGGCCAGACGCATCACGTCGCCGAAATCCTTTCGCGACGTCTCGAAGCGCCAGCTCCCGTTGTTCTTGGATGGCCGGATGCTGAATCCCATGCTCTCCAGCGTCGTCTTCCCGGCCTCGTCATTTCCCCCCATCGAGATGCGGTGCATTGGAGTGGCGCCCCGGCGGTCAGCGCAAAGGGTGATCACAACCCGCCGGCAACTCGAGTTCCGGGACCCTGGCCGGTAGTGGGGATGATCGATCGACAGGTTGCGATCGTTCAGAAGCCGCTGTCCGCCGTTGTCGCTACCTACCGCCGCGAAGACCCGGTCGGGCAGCGATTCGGCCTCGTCGGCTCGCAGCTCGCGACCGCGTATGTCGATCTGCGACGTGGTCCCGAGGTGGTGACCAGCGAAATGCGTGTGCTCCGGCGTGCTCGTCAAAGTCCGCCCATGCGCAGTCTTGAGAGTCAGCACCGAGTTCGGTGATCCGCGACCGCACGTCCACCACGCGTGCGCCGCGGAAGGTGCCGCTCCCATAGCCCGACATCACGCTATCGCCAGTCCGAACGTCCTCGACACGCCGACGCGAGCCGTCCGCCATCGTGATCATCGTGCCAGCAGCCAGGCACTGATCGTCATCGCCGACCACCGTCACGTTGCGATGTTTCGCGCCAAGGATCTTCACCAGCTCGTACTGCGCCTTGTTCGTGTCCTGATACTCGTCCACGAACAGGTGCAGGAAGCGATCCTGGTAATACTCGCGCACGGAGTCCGCCTCGCGGAAGAGCGTGACCGCTCGGAGCAGCAGGTCGTCGAAGTCCAGCGCCGAGGCGGCATCCAGCTCACGCTCGTACGCCCAGTAGATGCGCGCGATCTGTTCTTCCATCGTGTTCGGCGACACCCGAGCCTGGAAGTCACGCGCATCGAGCAACTCGTTCTTGGCAGCGCTGATGGCATGTGCTGCCCGACTCGGTGTCAGGCGTTTCTCGTCGATACCCTCGGCGCGAATCGCGTTGCGAATGGCCGAGAGACGATCAGCTTCGTCGTAGATCGTGTATCCCGAGGGAATCCCGATCGCCTCGCCTTCGCGGCGCAGGAGCCGCGCCCCCAGCGAGTGGAAGGTGCCCAGCCACATGCCTTTGATGCTGTCCCCGATCAACTGTTCCACGCGGGCTCGCATCTCGCGCGCGGCCTTGTTGGTGAAGGTCACCGCGCAGATCTCGTCGGGACGCACCCGCCGTGTGGCAATCACATAGGCGATCCGATGCGTGAGCACGCGCGTCTTGCCACTCCCTGCGCCGGCAAAGATGAGCAGCGGACCGTCGGGGGCCTCGACGGCCTCACGTTGTGGCGGATTCAGCCCCTCGAGCAGGGCCGTCGCCCCGATCGTCGCGCTCAGGCGTGCGCCCCGGTCGCGGGCGCCGCGCGCCCGGCCGATGCGTGATACGCATCGGGTCGCCGATCGGTGTGCAGATGGTTGCGCGGGGTGCGACGTCGCGCCTGTTCGACGGAATCGAGATCGACGTCGGCGATGAGCAATTCCTCCTGATCCTTGCTCGCCGGGCCGGACACCGGCCATCCATCCGCGCCGACGATCATGGAGGCGCCGATGAACGTGACCCCGCGCTCGACGCCGATGCGATCCGCGCAGGCCATGACCACCCCGTTCTGCGCTGCCGTCGCCATCGCGACGTAGTCGCCCTGGCAGTACCCGCGGTCATCCCAGACGGTCCGCTTGAAGGACGCCACCCAGTTGGTCGGCACCGCGATGATCTCCGCGCCTGCGAGCGCGAGCGCCCGGGCAGGCTCGGGAAACCAGAGGTCGAAGCAGATGATCATGCCGACGCGGCCGAAGGGAAGATCGACGATGGGCAGCTCATCGCCGGGCTGGAACCACGACTGCTCGTCGTAGTACAGGTGCAGCTTTCGATACGTCGCCATGCGACCCGATGGGCCGATCAGCACCGCGCTGTTGTGCCTGCAATCGCCGTCGCGCTCGCTGATGCCGGCGACGATGTAACAGCCGTTGGCCGCGCAAACCTCGCGAAGCGAGCGGACCGTCGGTCCGTCGTCGGGATCCTCGGCGGCGCGCTGCGCCTCGGCTTCGTCACCAAACACGTATCCGCTCGACGCCAGCTCGGGCAGCACGATCAGGTTGGCTCCCTGGTCGGCCGCCGCCGTCGCCCAGAGCATCGCTTGCGAGCGGTTGTGCTCGAGGTCACCGACGTGCGGCTCGTACTGGGCGACAGCGATCCGAACAGGACGGCTCATGTGCTCACGGTAGCGCAGCCGGCGTGGGCCCAGGATGGCGCGGGATGCCCTCTGCGATACCGCAGAGAATCTCGTGCGGCAGGGTGCCGGTGAGCTCACCGACCTCGTCTGCGCCGATGCGGATTCCGTCGCGCTCACCGATGAACATGGCGACATCGCCGGGGGCGACATGGTCCACGCCGGAGACGTCGACGCCCACCTGGTCCATGCTCACGATCCCGACGATCGGACAGCGCCGTCCGCGGATCGCGAGGTGTCCGCGGTTGGAGAGCGCACGGGGCAGCCCCTGCCCGTAGCCGAGGGTTGCGGTGGCGATCCGGGTTGCTCTTTCGGCTCGCCAGGTGCGCCCGTAGCCGACGCTCTCGCCGGGGGCGACGGTCCGCACCTGGGCGATGCGACAGAAGACGTGCATCGCCGGCCGGAGCGACGCGGGAGCCGGCACCGGTGGGTATCCGTAGAAGGCGATCCCGACGCGCACCAGGTCGTGGTGCATCGCCGGATGCCTGAAGATGGCGGCACTCCCTGAGGTGTGGAGCAACGCGTCCGGCGCGACCGGCCTGAGTGCGTCGACCACCTCGAGAAAAACGCCGTGCTGAGTGACCGTGAAGGCCACGTCGTCGGCCGCATCGGCGAAGTGCGTGAAGATGCCTGCCACCTCGACGCGGTCACCTGCTGCGCGCACGGCGTCGGCGAGCGCGTCGAGCTCTTCGGGGAGCGCGCCGAGTCGGTGCAGGCCCGTGTCGATCTTGAGGTGAACCCGCGGTCGACGCCCGGCAGCGGCCGCCACCACCGCAGCGAGCCCGTCCGCATCGAGCACGCTCACGTCGACGTCCGCTGCGATCAGCGCATCGACGGTCGCGGGTGGGCTCCAGCCCACCACGAGGACGCGCGCATCAAACCCGGCCGCTCGCAGGCCGAGCGCCTCCTCCGGCGTGTACACGCCCAGCCAGGTCGCACCGCCGTCGAGCGCCGCTCTCGCCGCGATGGCGATGCCGTGCCCGTAGCCGTTCGCCTTCACCATCGCCATCACCGCCGCCGGGCGCACGAGCGTTGCGATCACCTCGGCGTTGCGGGTCAGCGCGGTGACATCGACCTCCGCCCAGCGAAGTTCGCGCGCCTCTTCCCCCACGCTCACGCTCCGACCGGCACCGGCTCCGGAGCAGGTGTTGCGATACCTGCCGGGGCGACCCGGCGGACCAGGCCGAACGGCGTCTGCTCGTCCGACTGACCCAGCGGGTTATCGGCAATCATGGCTAGAACGGCCTCGGCCTCGACGCCGACCGCTGCCAAGACCTCGGCCGCCATGTCGTTGGCGTCGATGATCGCGACTCCAACCCGTCGCCCGGTACGCCGGCGCAGGTCCGCTGCGATGCGCAGCGCCTCACCCGATGGATCGACCGGGGATTTGGTCGCCCATTTGTCATATGGGGGAAGGTTCAGCGACGACGGCCCGTCGATCGCGTTGACCCCGTGGCCGGCCACGCGGTAGAAGACGCCGCGCATGCCGAGCGGTTTGGTCGCCGCTGCTGCTGCGGCGGCCAGCAGGATCCGCCCCGCTCCGGCCTCGTCGATCGCCAGCTGCATGGTGGTCGGATGCGCGAGCCCGACGCCGGTTGGTTCGTGGCTGACGTAGCGTGAGAGCAAACGGGCGGTCCTCGACACGGGGATCTCGTCGATGGGATACGACCGTCCCTGGCTGATCGCCAGCGCCTTCTCGCTCACCAGCAGGACGTCGCCGTCCTCCACCTCGATGCCGTCACCTCGCAGACGCTCGAGGCCGCCGCCGATCGCCTCGAGCAGGTCGTCGCCCGGTTTGATGAGCGCCGATCGCACTGGGAAGCGCGCCCAGATGCGTCCCTTGTCCTCGAGGAACAGGTGCCGGCCCCAGTTGAGGCGTGCGCCGTCGAGCAGCGCGTCGCCGTTGGCGAGTGTCTTCGCTGTTGCGCGATCGCCTCGGCGGACGAAGCCACCCTCGTAGCTGTGCGTGTCGAGAGAGCGCGTGGTGCCGTCGATGTAGACGCGCAGCCACACCTCCGCGTTGACAGCGCGCCAGAAGAACATCAACTCCTCGACCTCGCCCACACACGCGCGCCGGAAGTTCTCGGCGACGGCGGCCGCCTTCCAGTACGGACGGGCGCGAAATGACGGTGAGCGCATCAGGCTCTGCAGCACCGCGCGCTGGCGCCGATACCAGCGAAACTCCGGTGTCGTGAAGCCGATCTTCTTGCGACGTGCCTCGACCTTGCGGGGCAGGACCCCGTGCAGCGCCTGGCGCACGATCGCCCGCGTCCACCCGTTGTGGATGATCGCGGTGCGCGGCAGCGTGAGGATGTAGTCCACCAGTTCCTGGTCCAGGTAGGGCAACCGCGCCTCGAGCGAATGCGCCATCGAGGCGCGGTCCTCGTAGCGCAGCAGCGGCGGCAGGCTGTACGTCCGAAAGTCCTGGAGCAGCCGGCGTTTGAGGTCATCGGCGACGCGGTCGTCCGCCGGCGGTTTGCGTCCGCGTGTGAACGACGGCGAGAGCATCGCCGCGACATCGACGCGCTGACCGCGTTCGCGCAAGCGGCGGCGCACGAGCGGCGTGACGATGTCGCGAAGCAGCCATGCCTCGCGCGCGAACTCTGCATACCTGCGCTCGCGCAACAGCTGGCGAAGCAGCACGTACGGGTAGTGGTCGTACCCTGCCAGCAACTCGTCGCCCGCCTGACCGTCGAGCGTCACCGTCACCTCGCGCCTCGCCAGGCGCATGACCATCCACATGGCAAAAGGCGCCGACGAGACCATCGGCTCCTCCATGTGCCAGACCCACGCCTCGAGCTCGCGGATGAAGTCCTGGTCGGTGGGCTGAACCTCACTGTTGTCGGCGCCGGTCACCTTGAGCACACTCTTGATGTATGAGCTCTCGTCGATGCGGTCACCGGGGAACACCGCCGAGAAGGTCTTGAGGCGGTCACCGAGCAACTCGGTATCGCGAACATGATCGTGGAGCTGCTGCGCCATCACCGTGCAGATGGAGGACGAGTCGAGCCCCCCGCTCAGGCAGATGCCCACCGGCACGTCGGCGACGAGCCGGCGCTGGACCGCGCGTTCGAACATCGCGCGGAATGTCTCCGGGCTCGCATCGCCGTCCTCGGAGAGCCGTGGAGTCCAGTACGTCGCTTCGGAGATCGTGCTGCCCTCGATCACCGCGTACGCGGCCGCGGGCACCTGGCGAATCCCGCGAAAGAAGGTGCCATCGTTGTGGTCGAAGAGCCCGAAACGCAGGTACTCGTACATCTGCTGCTCGTCGACCTCGCGCGGGAACGTCTCGTCCTGCAGGATCGCCTTGATCTCGGAAGCGAAGACGACGCGGCCGCGATGTCGCGCGTAGAAGAGCGGCTTGATGCCGAAGTGATCGCGCGCCAGGACGAGCCGGGGATCGTCGCCGCGCTCATCGAGAATGGCGAGGCCCCACATGCCGTTGAAGCGGCGGAAGCAGTCGGTCCCCCACTCCGCGTATGCGTGCAGCACGACCTCGGTGTCGCAGGTGGTCTGGAAGACGTGGCCGAGCGGCTCCAGCTCGGCGCGCAACTCGCGAAAGTTGTAGACCTCGCCGTTGTAGACGATCTGGAGTTTCCCATCGTCCATCGACATCGGCTGCGCGCCATGCTCGAGGTCGATGATGCTGAGGCGGCGGAACCCGAGCGATGCGGTGGCATCCTCGAAGAACCCGTCATCGTCCGGACCGCGGTGCCGGAGCGAGAGGGTCATCGCCTCGAGCAACGCCCTGTCAGGTGGACCCCAGAAGCCTGTTATCCCGCACACGTCAGCGGATCGCGCGCGGCAATGGTCGCCGGTACATCACCATGGCAACGGTACGACACCGGCGGAGGTCACGGACATCCGCGCGGCCGCACCACAAGGGTAGAGACGAGCTTGTCTGCCGACCCTAGAAGTCCATGTCGTCGTCGTCCATGCCCATCCCACCGCCGTGAGAATGGCCGCCGCCCGCTGCGGCTTCCTCCTTCTCCGGCGCATCCGCGATCAGCGCATCGGTGCTGAGCACGATGGTGGCGATCGATGTTGCATGAACCAGCGCTGACACGACAACTTTGGTGGGGTCGATGATGCCCGCCTTGGTGAGATCACCATAGGTCTCGGTGGCGGCATCGAAACCGTGGTCGCCCTTGGACGCGGCGACCTCGTTCACCACCACCTGGCCTTCGAGGCCGGCATTCTGGGCGATGATGCGCAGCGGCTCACGGAGCGCCCGGGCGACGATGTCGGCGCCGACACGCGCGGAGCCCTCGAGCTTGAGCGCCTCGACCGCGGGGATGGCGCGCAGCATCGCAACCCCACCACCGACGACCACGCCTTCCTCGATCGCCGCGCGAGTGGCCGCAAGCGCGTCCTCGACGCGGGATTTGCGCTCCTTCATCTCCACCTCGGTGGCCGCGCCGACCTTGATCACCGCGACCCCGCCGGTGAGGCGCGCAAGACGCTCCTGGAGCTTCTCGCGATCCCAGTCGGAGGTGGTCTCCTCCATCTGCTGGCGGATCTCGGCGTTGCGAGCCTCGATGGCTGCCTTGGAACCGCCACCGCGAACGATCGTGGTGTCGTCCTTGGTGACCGTGACGCGCCCGGCGACTCCGAGCTGGTCGTCGCGCACCGCGTCGAGGCGCAGGCCGGTCTTCTCGCTGATGACGGTCGCGCCGGTGAGCACGGCGAGATCCTGGAGGATGGCCTCGCGACGCTCTCCGAATGCAGGTGCCTTGACGGCCATGGCGCTGAAGGTGCCGCGTGCGCGGTTGACCACAAGCGTGGCCAGCGCCTCGGCCTGGACGTCCTCGGCCACGATGAGCAGCGGACGCCCCGCGCGCATCACCAGCTCGAGGCTGGGCAGCAGATCGGTGACCGACGAGATCTTGGCATCTGTGACCAGAACTCGCGCGTCGTTCAGCACCAACTCCATGTTCTGGAGGTCGGTGACCAGGTGCGCGGAGATGTAGCCGCGATCGAATTGCATCCCCTCGACCACCTCGACCTCGGTCTCGATGCCGGTGCCGTCCTCGACCGAGACCACTCCCTCCTTGCCCACCTTGTCGAAGGCGTCCGCGATCATGGCGCCGATGACGGCGTCGCCCGAGCTGATCGTGGCAACGCGAAGGATGTCATCGCCGCCCTTGACCGGGTGCGACCGTGCGCGGATCGATTCCACCGCGGCGTCGCACGCAGCCATCATGCCGCGGCGCAACTCGTTGGGCGGAGCGCCAGCGGCGAGGTTGCGCAGTCCTTCGTCGAGCATCGACCGGGCCAGCACCGTGGCCGTCGTGGTGCCGTCGCCCGCTATGTCGTTGGTCTTGATCGCCACTTCCTTGAGCAGCTGCGCGCCCATGTTCTCGAAGTGATCCTCGAGCTCGAGCTCACGCGCGATCGTCACCCCGTCATTGCTGATCAGGGGCGGGCCGAACTTCTTGTCCAGCACCACGGTACGACCGCGTGGTCCGAGTGTCACCGCGACCGTGTCGGCGACAACCGCCGCGCCGCGTGCGAGCGCAGCGCGTGCGGGCGCCTCGAAGCGAAGCTGCTTTGCTGCCATTGGTACTTACTTCTTGCCGTTCTTCTCGACGACGGCGAGGATGTCCTTCTCTCCGAGGATCAGGTACTCGACATCGTCGATCTTGACTTCGCTGCCGGCATATTTCGCGTACATCACGCGATCACCGACCTTGACGTCGAGCGGGACACGAACGCCGGTCTGCTCGTTGTAGCGGCCATTGCCCGCGGCCTCGATGATGCCCTCCTGGGGCTTCTCTTTCGCGGTGTCGGGCAGCAGGATGCCGCTCTTGGTCATCTCGTCACGCTCAACCGGTTTGACGACGACACGATCGGCGAGGGGGCGCAGCTTGAGGGACATGGGACCTCCTGGATTCTTAGCACTCTGGGTGGGTGACTGCTAACACTCTACCTAACTGAGTGCCAACCATGCAAGCACGCGCCGCGGAATCGGGAGGTCGTTACACCGCGAGGGCAGGATCGGACGGCGGCCGGGACGCGGGACGCCGAGCCGGGCGCAGGAAGAGCGTGAGTCCAACACCCAGGAAGATGGCCCAGACCACCACCTGGAGCACCGTGGGGGCGGCGCTGTAGCCCACGAGCCCGTGGAGGACATCCCCCACGCCGGTGTCGTCAGGGAGTGTCCCGCTCATGTTCCAGAGCGTCGCCGAGGCGCCGGGAAGCACCTTGAGCACCTGGAGGTTCTGGACGAAGTCGGCGAGCAGGCCGGCGGCGACCACCATCAGCAGGCTGCCCACGATGGCGAAGAAGCGTCCGAGATTGAGGCGGAGGCCCACGCGGAACATCGCGTAGCTCACCCCGAGCGCGATCGCGAGGCCGATGACGGCCCCGATCACGAGCTGAAGCGGCGAGCTCGTGTACGCGATCGCGAGCAGGAAGATCACCGTCTCGACCGCCTCACGACCGACGGTGACGAAAGCAATGAGACCAAGCGCGATGCCGGAGCCGCCGCTGACCGCCCCGGCAACCTTCTCGCGCAACTCGCGGCCCATGTTGCGGCTGTGGCGCCGCATCCAGAACGTCATGTAGGTGAGGACCGACACCGCGACGGCGAAGACGCCCGTCTCGAACCAGTCCTGCCCGGTCGAACCGATGTACTGAGGCCCGTTGAAGGTGACCCAGAGGAGGATGCCTGCCGCGGTGGCCAGCACCACGGCCGCGCCGGCGCCAAGGAAGATGTAGCGGAACAGATCGCGCCGCCCTGCCGCTGCGAGATAGGTGAGCAGGATCGAGCAGATGAGCGTGCCCTCGAGGCCCTCCCTCGCAAAGATCAGCAGGCTCCCGAGCATCGCCGCAGCTCCCCTGGACAGAACGGATGGCGCCTAGTGGCCGGTTAGCTTAGCCTAACCTAACGCTCCCGAGGAGACTCGACCCACACCGCCCAGGCCGTGCTCCTGTCGATCTGGAACGCTCCTTTGCCTGCCTGCAGCTGCCACGCGTCGGCCGATCTCGCCACGACGCCGACCTCGATTCCCGGGATGATCCCGCGCTGGTCGAGGATGTGGAGCAACTGTGGGGCCTCGTGCTCGGCGACCTCGGAGATCCGCGCCACCCGCGCGTGCTCGCCGTCGGCGAGATCCACGAGCCGGACCAGCGGGCGGCCCTCCGGCGGTGTCCGCCCGGGAATCACGTTGCCGTGCGGGCAGGTGGTGGGCCTGCCGAGCTGATCGTCGAGCCGGTCGAGCACGACGTCCGACATCCCGTGGGTGAGCTGCGCCGCCTCGAGGTCGGCGGTTGCCCAGTCGAGGCCGAGGACGTCGGTCATCCATCGCTCGACGATGCGGTGCCGCCGAACGATCTTCGCCGCAGCCTCCGCGCCGGGGCCGGTGAGCTCCACTGAGCGGTCCTCCGCGATCCGGACCAGGCCATCGCGTGCAAGCCGCTGGAGGGAAACGGTCACCGTCGGCGCGCTGACCCCGAGCCACTCGGCGAGACGGCCCGGACGCGGCACCTCGCCCTCGTGCTCGATGTAGTAGATCGCCTCGAGGTATCGCTCGGCGGTCTCGGAGCGCTGCAGGGATGGTTCGGCGTCGCTCATGCCGATGGAATCTACGCGCACTCCGCGAGCGAGGGGTCCACGTCGAAGCCCGGGGCGTCGGGCCCGTGGACCCGGAGGCGCTGCCAGCCGGCGGCGGCGATCATCGCCGCGTTGTCGGTGCAGAGGTCGAAGGGTGGGATGACGACGCGCAGACCGCGAAAGCGCGCGTTGACCGCGTCACGCAGTGCCTTGTTGGCGGCGACACCGCCGACGACTGCCACGGTGGTCGCGCCGGTGCGGTCTGCCGCCACCTCGAGGCCGGCGACGAGCTGATCGACCGCCGCCACCTGGAAGGCGGCTGCGAGGTCGGCGACCACCTGAGGATCAGCCGGGACGCCGGTCTCTGTGAGCGCATCCTGCCCGAGGTCGCGGACCATGTAGCGAACGGCCGTCTTGAGGCCGCTGAACGAGAAGGCGCCCTCGAGACGGGTGCGCGGCATCGGGAACCGTGCTGGATCGCCGGAAGCCGCCACGCGCTGAATCGCCGGTCCGCCCGGGTACTCGAGACCGAGGAGGCGGGCGACCTTGTCGAACGCCTCACCGGCCGCGTCGTCGCGAGTGGCGGCGAGCCGCTCGGCGGTGCCGTGCTCTCGGAGCACCACGCACTCGGTGTGGCCGCCGCTCACCAGCAAGGCCAGGTAGGGCGGCTCGAGGTCGGGGTCGGCGAGCCACGCGCTGTAGACGTGGCCGGCGAGGTGGGAGACGCCCACGATGGGCAGGTCCCGGGCGATGGCGGCACTGGTCGCGTACATCGTGCCGACGATCAGGCAGCCGGCCAGGCCTGGGCCGCGCGTCACCGCGATCGCGTCGATGGCGTCCCAGCCACCCTCGACCGGCGCGAGAGCCGCGTCGACCACCGTGGCCAGTCCTTCGAGATGCGCTCGCGCGGCCAGCTCGGGCACGACACCACCGTGGACCGCGTGCAGCGCGATCTGCGAGGACACGATCGAGGAACGGATCTCGCGCCCGTCCGAGAGCACCGCCGCCGCGGTCTCGTCGCAGGAGGTCTCGATGGCGAGCAGGTTCAGGCCGACGGGTACTCCATCGAGGGCGCGCCCCCGACGCCGGCCACGTCGAGGCCGTTGAGGATCGCGTTGAAGCCGCGCTTGAACTCCGGCGCGTGGATGCTGTCGCTCCACATGATCACCGCGTCCTCGCCGTTGTCCGTGTAGTACCCGCGCCGGCGGCCGATCGCCTTGAAACCGAAGCGTTCATAGAGGCGGATGGCGTGGTCGTTGGTGTCGCGCACCTCGAGCGTGATCCATCGCGCTCCGAGCGCATAGGCGCGCTGCACGAGCGCCGCAAACAGCACCGTGCCGTATCCCTTGGAGTGATCCCCGGCGCGTACCCCGATGGTGGTGACGTGGGCTTCGAGCGCCACGCGCCAGAGGCCCGCGTACCCGACGATGTCGCCGTCCTGACGGAGCACGATGTATGAGGCCTGTCGGTTCTGCGACAGCTCGCTCGCGTATGCATTCTTGGGCCACGGGGACGCGAAGACCTGGCGCTCGATTGCCTGCACGGCTGCGATGTCCTCGTAGCGCATCGGCTCGACTGAGAGGCGAGGAACGACCTGCATGAACACCCTGAAAACAATGATTGGGTCAGCGTCTTCATCATAACCGCGCCATTGGAAGTCGGCGGGTCACGCGTGACGGATGTCATGTGAGCTTCCTGACCGGCCTCACTATCGGCGACGCCCGGCGCGGCTCACGCTGGGCAGATGACATATCACCCATCCGCCGCGGGCTCCGCGGTCTCCACCATCCCGAGCTCTCCGGACGGCACCGGCACTGCCGTGCGCGTCGACGAAGTCACCCGACGCTTCGGGCCCGTCCTCGCGGTCGACAACGTCAGCCTCAGCGTCGGGCACGGCGAGACGATCGCGCTGCTCGGTCCCAACGGCGCCGGCAAGACCACCACCATCTCCATGCTCCTCGGCCTTTCGCAGCCGGACTCGGGCAGCATCGAGATCTTCGGATCGGCGCCGGGCTCGGCAGCCGCGCACGCCAGTGTTGGAGCGATGCTCCAGGACGGCGGCATGATGCCGGGCGTCCTGATCGGCGAATTGCTCACGATGGTGCGCACCCTCTACGAGGCGCCGCTCGCGCTCGACGAGGTGACAGAGATCGCTCAGCTCCGCGGGCTCGAGAAGCGGCGCGTGGATCGTCTCTCGGGCGGTCAGTCGCAGCGGCTGCGGCTCGCCATTGCGCTCATCGGCGACCCGCGGCTGCTCATCCTCGACGAGCCCACCGCCGCGATGGACGTCGAGACCCGCCGCGGGTTCTGGCACGCGATGGAGGGATTCACCGAGCGGGGCCGGACCATCCTGTTTTCCACCCATTACCTCGAGGAAGCGGACGTCGCTGCGAATCGGGTCGTGATGATGGCCCGGGGCCGCGTCGTCGCGGACGGCTCGGCGATCCAGAAGACGGGCGCGCGCAACCGTCTCGAGGCCGTGCGTACCGCCGAACAGGCCGGCTGGCTGTAGCGGCGGTTCGTCAATCCACGTAGAGGGCGGTCAGGCCGGCGCGGTCGAGCGGCGGCCGGGACAGTGCGAGCGGGACAGCGCTCGCCAGGGCACGTGCCGGATCCACGACCACGACACCAGCTATGCCAGTGCTGTCGCTGCTCAGGACACGCGCGCCGCCCCCGTCGAACGCGTTTTCGAGGAACTCGTGACGGGAGGGCAGCGTCGCCGACTCGCGCGACGTAGAGCGCGCCTCGTCCCGCGTCGGCGATGACCCAGTCCCCCGCGGCAGCGTTCGGGTCACCACTGGCGACAACTTCCAGCGACCCGACGCCGTGCAGCGGCAGCTGGCGCGCGTGGGCGATGCCGAGCGCACTCGCCATGCCCGCGCGTACGCCGGTGTACGTCCCGGGTCCGATCACCACGACCACAGCCGTGTCGGTCCCGACGAGCATCCGCCCAAGGGCCGGTGGCAACGACGCGGCGACCGGCTGCTCGCGGATCACCTCGGCGTCGAGCAGGTCCCCGGTGGGCGATGCCAGCACGCACACGACCCGCGACCTCGATGAGGTGTCGATGGCGAGCACGCTCACGATCGAGTCTCGTGTTCCCATGCAGCGGCCAGGCGCTCGGATGCGCCCGCCGGAGGGCTGATCACACGTGCGCCGTCGGCATCGATGTCGATGCTGATGCTCGCCGGCGAGTCCCGCTCGCGCGAAGCGTGCTCTCCCCACTCCACCACCACGACGCCGCCAGAAGCGAGCATCTCGTCGATGTCGAGGAGCCGGATGTCCGCGCCGGGGCCGAGGCGGTAGAGGTCGAGGTGGTGCAGCACCTTCGCTCCCGCCCGATAGACGTGGTGCAGCACGAAGGTTGGAGACCGCACCAGGCCTGGGTCGATGCCCATGCCGGTGGCGATCCCGCGCACCAGGACCGTCTTGCCGGCACCGAGCTGCCCGCTGAGGAGGATGAGATCGCCCGGCTGGACCCGCTTGCCGATGCGTTCGCCGAGGGCCAGCGTCTCCAGCTCGGTCGAGCAGCGGATGGCGGCGACGAGATCGCTCATGAGAAGTGTCGCGAGGTCGTCCGTGGCGATGGCACCGAAGCGCCTCCCTCCCGATCCAGCACCGCGACCCCGGACCCGTCACGCAGGCAGCCGACCACCGTCAGCGGTGCCAGCTCCGCCGGCCATGAGGCGACCAATGCCTCGGCGGCGGCTCGCGGAAGGGCCGCCGCCAGCTCGAAGTCCTCACCGCCCCCCACCGCAAGGTCGGGCCAGGCAGCGCCGAAGTCCGAGACCAGGGCCGGTTCCACCGGGAGCCGATCGAGCCAGATCTCGGCGCCACACCGGGACATGTCGGTGATCCGCTCGAGCTCCACGAGCAGCCCGTCGCTGATGTCACCCCCGCAGCGCACCCCAGACCTGATCAGCTGCAGTCCCTCGGCGATGCGGGCCACCGGCGAGAGCTGAGCGTCCACCCAGGCCTGCTCCTGCGCGGACACCTCGCCGCCGTCGAGCAGCAGGCGGAGCCCCGCGGCGGCCCTTCCGAGGGTTCCGGTGACCAACACAACGTCCCCGGGACGGCCGGCGTCGCGGCGCAACACTGCTCCCGGCATGAGCGTCCCCCCGACTACGACATCGATGACCAGGGGCCCGTCGATCGCGCTGACGTCGCCTCCAGCCACCGCGCAGCCGGCGGCAGTTGCGGCAGTGCAGAGCCCGCGCTGGATCTCGAGAACGTCCTCCAACGAGGTGCTCGCAGGCGCGCACAGCGTCGCGGAGCACCACACCGGCGTTGCGCCCATCCCGGCGAGGTCGGAGAGCGCCACGGCCAGCGCCCGGGCCCCGAGCCGGCGCGGACTGATCCACCAACGGCGGAAGTCGACTCCCTCCACGAGAGCGTCCTGGCTGATGGCGAGGTCACGCCCGGGCTCCGGCGACCAGACCGCGGCGTCGTCACCCGGACCGATCGCCAGGCCCCCTGAAGAGGTCCGGGCGATCTCGGCGAGCGCCTGCAGCAGCGACCGCTCACCTGTGTCGGCGAGGGTCGGACCGCCCTCGTCGAAGGCGCGCTCGGCGGTCGGATGTGGTCCCAACGTCACAGGTCCGCAATATACGGGCCGCGCCTCCACGGTACGGTGGCGGGCGTCCTCCAGCTTGCACTCGGACCACCAGGCTCGCTATGGTGCGCGGCGGGGACCCCGGCCGATGCTTCGTTCGGGCGGTCGCGAGATGACACGGAGGATGCCTATTTTGACGTGGAGCCGGAAGGTGACCCTGACCGTGGCAGGCGTCATCACCCTTCTGGCCACCGGAATCGGAACCATCCCCAACACTCAGGCAAACGGCGCGCAGGCGCCGAGCTCTGCAATCGCAGCGCTGCAGGAGCGGCGCGCGCAACTCATCGCAGAGCTCGCCGCGATGCAACCGAGCCTCGCCGCAGCCGGTGGTTCCGTCAATTCGGCGGAGGCGTTGTTCAATGCCCAGCAGACCAAGGTGTTGAACGAGCGCAAGCAGCTTGCCAACCTCAATGCGATGCTGCTGTCGTTGAGCAGCCAGTTGAACAGCAACAACGCGACCGCTGCGCAGGACAAGCAACAGCTCGCCGGCATCACCCGCGCAACCTACGAAACCACGGGCAACAACCAGGTGCTCGCCGCGGTCCTGAGCGCGAAATCATTCAACCAGGCGATCGACGAGTTGAAGTCGGCGAACCAGGTGTCGCAACAGGTGCTCAACCTCGTCGAGCGTCTCGCAAGTGCCAATCAGGCGATCGTCGCTGAGCAGAAATCGATCAGCGCAGACGCGGTGGCGGCGAACGCCCTCGAAGGCCAGCTCGCTGCACAGAGCGACAAGTTCCTGGTCCTGCTCGAAGATCGCAACACCGTCTTCTCCGGACTCTCCGGTCCCGCCAAGGCCGTCGCCGGCGAGATCGCCAACATCGACAATCAGATCGCGTTTCTCGAGGCCGGTCCTCACGTCGGATCGGGCTCGTGCGGCAACCACTTCGCGTACGGGTACTGCACGTACTACGTCGCAACGCGTCGCTGCGTCCCGTGGCTCGGCGATGCGAACGGCTGGTACAGCGCAGCGGCCGCGATGGGATACAAGGAAGGCAAGCTCCCGGTCGCCGGCGCGATCGTCGTGTTCATCCCCGGCATGGACGGCGTGAGCCCCGAAGGCCACGTTGCCTACGTGGAGGCGGTGGGACCTGCCGACGGCATCCCGGCAGGCTCCTTCGAGCTCTCCGAGATGAACTTCGCCGGCTGGAACCGTGTCGACTACCGCGTCATCAGCAACACGAGCGCCGACATCGAGGGCTTCATCTACGGGCAGTAGCCGCCTCGAGCGCCTGCCGCAGGAGCTCCTGAGCCGCCGGTAGGGTGTCGATCACGTCGGAGGCGAGCGCGCCCGCGCGCCCGCGGCGGGCCTGGACCATCAGTCCGGCCTGCGCATGCACGGTCACCCCGGCGATGGCCGCCTCATAGGCCGTCAAATCCTGGGCGAGCATCGAGCCGATCAGGCCGGCGAGCACGTCGCCGGTCCCGCCGGTCGCCAGTGCGACGACGTGGTGGGTATCGATGTGGGTGGGGTGACCCGATGCGGCGACGACCGTCTCGGCGCCCTTGAGCACGACAACGACGCCGTGTTCCTGCGCGTATCGCTCGGCGGTCCCGACCCGATCCGCCTGCACGGCCTTGGTGTCCGTGCCTGCGAGCCGGGCCATCTCCGTGGGATGCGGGGTCACGACCACCGCCTGATTGGCAAGTCTCAAGTCGAACCCCGAGGCAGCGACGATGTTCAGCGCATCGGCATCGACCACCGCGGGGCACGGCAGTCCGACCAGGAGCTGCAGCAGCGCGCTCTCCGTCTCCGGCGCGCGACCGAGCCCGGGACCAATCACGAGCGCATCGGCGGCGCCGAGACGATCACGCACCGTCGGCAGGGCATCCGGCTGCAGCACGCCGGTCCCCTTGTCGGGCAGCGGCGTGGGCATCACCTCGAGACACCCGGTCGCAACGATCGAATGGATCGCCTCGGGGACACACACCTCGACTAAACCGGCACCGCCGCGGGCGGCACCCATCGCAGCAAGCCGGGGCGCACCGGTGAATCCCTTCGAACCTGCGACCACCAGAACCCTGCCGAACGTGCCCTTGTGTCCATCCTCGGGACGCTCGGCGAGCACCAGGTCTTGAGGCGGCACCGGCAGCTCTCGCCGGTGGCGGCGGATCTGGTTGACGGCCACTGCAATGGCCAGACCACCATCGTGGGTGAGCGACAGCGCGATATGGGTCGGCTCGCCTCGAACGTGCACCTGGGGAGGGCCACCACGGCGGCGGACCACCTCGATGTCCCTGTACGCCGGCATGCGTTCGCCCATCGAACCGTAGAGTTTCTTGACCGCCTCCTTGGCGGCCCACCTGCTCGCCCATCGCTCGGGCTTGGCGGCGGCGTACCGCTGCTCACCGTCGGTGTAGATGCGCTGGGCGAACCGCGGATGGCGCTGCAGCGCGGCCGCGATGCGATCCACAACGGTCACATCGACCCCGACCACCATCGTCATCCGACGACTATTCCACAGTCACCGACTTGGCGAGGTTGCGCGGCTGGTCCACGTCGCAGCCGCGCTGCACCGCGACGTGATACGCGAAGAGTTGCAGGGGCACGACGTTGAGCAGCGGCGAGAGCACCTCGGAGCATCCCGGTACCGGGATCGGGGTGGCGAACCCGGCGTCGAAGGGATCCTCGCCCTCTGTGATCAGCGCGATCACCGGCGCATCGCGCGAATGCACCTCCTGCACATTGCTCACCATCTTCGGGAGCGTCGCCGAGCGCGTGGCGATTGCAATCACCGGGACATTGGGTTCGAGCAATGCGATTGGACCGTGCTTCAGCTCGCCCGCGGCATAACCCTCGGCGTGCACGTAGGAGATCTCCTTGAGCTTGAGCGCACCCTCCAACGCGATCGGGAAGTTGATGCCGCGCCCGATGTACAGCGCGCTCTGCGTGTGCGCGAAACGCTGCCCGAGTTCGACGAGCATCGGTTCCAGCTCGAGTGTCCGGGTGAGCAGTGCCGGCAGTGCCTGCAACTCTGCGACCAGGCGCTGGTGCTCGGTAACGTCAAGCGTGCCGCGAGCATCGCCGAGTCGGAGCGCGAGCAGGAGGCCGCAGACCATCTGAGTCATGAAGGTCTTGGTCCCGGCGACGGAGATCTCCGGGCCGGCCTGCATGTACAGCGACCCGTCTGCTTCGAGCGAGAGCGCGCTGCCGACAACGTTGGTGATCGCGATGACCTGCGCACCCGCCGCGTGCGCCTGACGCACTGCGGCGAGCGTGTCCGCCGTCTCGCCCGATTGCGATACCGCGATGACCAGCGAGTGCTCGTCGACAAGCGCTTCACCGTAGCGGAACTCGCTCGCGGCCTCGACCTTGCAGCGGACCTTGGCGAGATGCTCGATCGCGTAACCCGCGACCATCGCCGCGTACCACGCGGACCCGCATGCAACCAGGACGACCTCGTGCACGTTCGCAAGTGTGTCGTCGCTCATCCCGAGCTCGGGAAGCACGATCATGCCGAGGTCGTCGACACGTCCGCGCAGCGCGTGGCGAACCGCTTCGGGCTGCTCGTAGATCTCCTTGAGGAGGAAGTGCGGAAAACCGTTCTTCTGCGCCTGTTCCGCCTCCCAGTCGACGGTGACGACGCGCGCTTCGACAGCGGTTCCGTCGAGCTGCTGCACCGTGATCCCGTCGGGTTTCGCGGTGACGATCTCGCCTTCTCCGATCAGCGCGATCCGCTTCGTGTAGGGGATCAGCGCGGTGATGTCGCTGCTCACGAAAACCTCTCCGCGTCCGAGGCCGACGACGAGCGGCGCATTCATGCGCGCGCCGACAACGCGGTCGGGCTGGTCAGCGGAGATGACCACGAGAGCACACGCACCCTGCATGCGATTCAGCGCGGTGCGCACGGCGGCGGCGAGGTCGCCGTGGTACGCATCTTCGATGAGGTGCGGGACCACCTCGGTGTCGGTCTCGCTGAGGAACTCGTGCCCGCGCGACATCAGTTCGGCACGCAGCTCGCGGTAGTTCTCGACGATGCCGTTGTGAATGACGTGAATGCGTCCGGTGCAGTCCTGATGCGGATGCGCATTCTCGAGCGAGGGGCGTCCATGGGTCGCCCAGCGCGTGTGGCCGATGCCGACAGTCCCAGCCGGCGTGCCCTCTGCCTCGACCTGGAGGGCGAGATCAGCGACCTTGTGAGTGTTCTTGACGGTGGCGACGTCGCCATCCGGGTCGATGATCGCGATCCCGGCCGAGTCGTAGCCCCGATACTCGAGCCGGCGCAGGCTGTCGAGCAGGATCGGTGCTGCGGGACGGGGGCCGGCGTAGCCGATGATGCCGCACATAGGACCTCTCTGGAACGGACGGAGCCGGAACCGGTTACGTCGGGGACGGGCTCGGCGACGGAGTCGGCGTTGGCGGAGCGGGAACGGTGCCCATCTCGATCTCGACCGATACCCTGTTCACCGAGAGCGTGACGCCGGGCGGGGCGATGATGGCGACGGTCTGCGTGTAGTTGCCGGTGATGCCGGCGAGCGGGATCGCGACGGTGGACAGCGAGTTCGAGCGAGTTGAGGAGGTCCTGCGGGCCGGTCACCATCACGGTGAGGGGCGTGACCACGAGGCCGAGCAGGTAGTGACCCTGAGTCGGGTTGCCCACCGTGTGGGGCACAACCGCGATGGTGCGCGTGGTCACGTCAGCGGTGATGGAGATGCTGACGCTGACGTCGGTGGGCGTGACGCCGATGTTGTTGATCCGCGGGCCCGAGGTGCCCGCGTACAGCAGGACCGGAACCTGCTGCTGATAGTTGGCTTTCTGGTTGCTCAGGTTCACCGGGACGCGCGCGACGACGCCGGTGAGCTCATGCGCAGGTCCTTCGACGACCACGGTCGAGGGCGTTACCTGCTGGCTCCCGGTCTGGTAGCCCGCAGGTGGTGGGCTGCTGATCGAGATCGACACGGGAATCGACTTCGACGCCAACGCGTCCATGTCGACCTGCACCGACGTCGGCGGGTCGATGAGCTCGACGTCGGGATCGGTGCTGGTGATCGAGATCGGGATGGAGTACGTGCCCGCGCGATTCACCGCCGCCCAGTCCACGCTGATGGTCAGGATGGCGGGGCTCAGCGAGTTGAGCGTGTTCTGATCACCGCCCACGCGAACCAGCACGTTGTTCACCGAGTGGACGAGCACATATCCGGCGGGAATGCTCGCCGGGCTCTGCGGCACCGGCACCGACACGACCTTGGTCTCCGGGGGATTGCCCGCGTAGACCACGCCGACCCAGGTCACAAACGCGATGAAAAAGCACAGCACCTTGAGCTTCCAGTTGCGCCTGATGAACCCCGGGATTCTCACGGGTGCGAACGACGCCCCAGGGTGCGCAGGGTGCCGACACGCTGCAGCGGGCGCAGCATCGCGGCGCGTCCGGATCCGCCCTCGGTGGCGAGCAGCGTGACCAGCATGTCGTGGAGCTTGGTCTGGTCGAGACCTCGGTAGAGCTTCCCGTCGTGGGCGATGCTGATCAGCCCCGTCTCCTCACTGACGATGAGGACAACAGCGTCGCTCTGCATGGTCAGGCCGAGCGCCGCACGATGCCGGGTGCCCATGCGGCCCACGCCGGGCAGCGTCTCGGCGAGGGGAAGGACGCAGCCCGCAGCGATGATCCGGCTCTCGCGGATGATCACCGCCCCGTCGTGCAGCGGCGAGCCGGGAATGAAGATCGTGGCGAGCATCTCGGCGGTGACGTCGCCATTGACGTGGACGCCGGTGGCGGCCAGATTCTCGAGACCAGTCTCCCGCTCGAAGACGATGAGCGCTCCGACCTTGCGCTCTGAGAGCGAACCGGCGGCTCGGAGCACCTCGTCGACGGTGCGGGCATAGGCCAGCTCAGGGTGGCGTCCCAGCACGGTCCGGACGGTCCCGAGCCGGCCGACCTGGTCCAGCGCCCGGCGCAGCTCCGGCTGGAACAGGACGATGGCTGCGATGACGATCGCCTGCGTGCCGTTGTTGAAGATGAATTCGAGCAGGCGGAGATGGAGCAGCTGCGCGGCCCAGCCGACCGCGAAGATCACGGCGAGACCGAGGAGCAGCTGGACCGCCTGCGTGCCCCGGATCAGCTTGAGGAGCTGATAGAGCAGGAACGCGACCACGAGCACGTCGAGCGCGTCGCGCCAGCTCAGGCTCTGCAGGAAGAAGTGGGCGTTGCGGAGGAAGTCGCTCACGCCGCGACCTCGGCGCCATCGCCCGCATAGATGAGGGCGAGGAGCGCCTGCTGCACCCAGAGCCGGTTCTCCGCCTGGTCGAACACCACGGACTGCGGTCCGTCGATGACCGCGTCGGTGATCTCCTCACCGCGATGCGCGGGGAGGCAGTGCATCACCCGGACGCGCGGCGGTGCCAGCGCAACCAGCCCGTCATTCACCTGCAGGTAGGCGAAATCCTCACGCCGGCGCTGCTGTTCGGTTTCCTGCCCCATGCTCGTCCAAACGTCGGTGTAGATGATTTCGGTATCGCGCAGCGCCGGAGCCGCCTCGTGGGTGATCTCGAAACCGGTGCCCGGCGCGCGCAACCGCGCGGCCCGCTCCACCACTGCCGCGGGTGGCTCGTAGCCCGGTGGGCAGATGACCCGCAGGTGCACGCCGAGCAGCGCCGCGGCGTAGATCCAGGAGGTGCAGACGTTGTTCCCATCGCCGATGTACGCGACCGTCGCGCCGGCCAGCCTGCCGGTGACCGCCCGCACGGTCATGCAGTCGGCGAGCACCTGGCAGGGGTGCTCCGAGTCGGTGAGGGCATTGATCACCGGGGAGCGCGCCGCACCCGCGATGGTCACCAGGTCGCGGTGCGAGACCAGGCGCGCCACGATCCCGTCCGCGTACCGGTCGAGGATCCGGCTGATGTCCGCCGCCGACTCACGCTCGCCGAGCTGGACCTCGGGGTTGAACAGCGCGATCGGGTGGCCTCCAAGCCGGTGGATCGCAACCTCAAAGGACACCCGGGTGCGATTGCTCGGACGCTGAAAGATGAGCGCGAGCGAGCGGCCCGCGAGCGGGCTGCCGAGATCGCGCCCCGATTTGGCCGCATCAGCCAGATCGAGGACGGCGATGATCTCGTCGGGGCTGAGGTCTGCGATGCTCAAGAGATCACGGCCGGCGAGCGAATGACTCATCCGCCCATATGGTTGCACCGCGACCTCAATCGCGCGCCTCACGCGCAATCTCGCGCGCAGAGCGTCACACGCTATACCGTTCGGCCGTGGACATCGCAGTGGTTGTGAACGGCGGAATGGCGGAAACGCTGCAGTCGACACCCCTGTTGCGCACCCTTCGCGCGGGGTATCCCACTGCTCGGATCGCACTGGTCTGTCCGTCCACTGCCGTCGACCTCGCCGACGGCATCCCGCCCGTCGACGTCGTCGTCCCCCTCGCCGGGCTCCGGGGCCGGCGAACCGGCGGCCTGCACCTCTGGGCAACGTTGCGCAGCCTCCGGCTCGATTCCGTCTTCCTCTGCACCACGGGGTCGGCGGCTGCCACGTCCGCATACTTCGCGGGCATCCCGCAGCGCAGCGGTGTCGGCGGCGGCATCGGGCTGCTCCTCACCGGCAGGGTGAAGCCGAGACGTGCCGAGAACCAGGCCGAGACCTGGCTGCGCCTCGCCGAGGTCGCCGGCGTTCATCAGCAGCTGCACACGCCTGTGTACGAGCCGGGCCCCGAGGCCCGCCGCCGCGCCGTAGACGTGCTCCACGGCAGCGGGCTCGGCGACGGGCGGCTCCTCGTGGCGATCGCCCCCGGTGCCGGGTACGCCGAAAGTCCCGGATCCCACGCGGCCACCAGTGCGAACACCGTATGGGACCCGGAGCGATGGGCGCATCTCGCCAACCTGCTCGCCCAGCGTCACGGCGCCGGGATCCTGATGGTCGGCTCGGCGCACGACCGGCTCGCCGCGGAGCACATGAAGATGGACCTGCGGGCGCCTGCCACGGACCTCGTCGGCGAGATCGACCTGGCGACGCTCGCCGGCGTGATCGCCAGGTGCGATCTCCTGGTGGGCAGCGACACGCCGCTGCTCCAGCTGGCCGCGGCGATGGACACCCCCACCGTCGGCCTCTTCGGACCCACCGACGGCGCCCGAGGCGGTGCTTACGGCCCGGCGCACCGCGTGGTCCAGGCAATCGCCCCGCCGCGGTACCAGGACGGCGTGAGCAACGCTGCGACCATGGACCAGATCCGGGTCGAGGACGTCCTCGCCGGGATCGAGTCAGCGATCTGAGCGCTAGCGGATGTACATCAGCGCGCGCTTGAGCACGTCGAGGTTGTCGAGGGCGTAGCCGGTCCCGCGGACCGCGCAGAGCTGCGGCTGGCTCTCCCGGTGGACCTCGATCCCGGTGGCGGTGCCGATGGCGCGATCCAGGCCCTCCAGCTGCGCACCACCGCCGCAGAGCAGGATGCCCTCGCGCCGGATGTCGGTCAGCAATCGCGCGGGCGTGTCGGCGATCACGGCGTCGACGGCGACCAGGATGGGATGCACGTGCGCGTCGAGGCACCCGTTCAACTCGGTTGAGGTGATCGTCAGGCTCACCTCCTGTTGGTCCCCGGCGCCCGTGCCCATGACGTCGAGGCGGCGCTCCTCGTGCGGCCCAACTCGGGCCAGCGAGGCGATCAGCTCCTCAACCGTTGCCGCGTCGAGGATCACGCCGTGCTCTTTGCGCACCTGGTCGGCGACGCAGGCGTGCAGGCGCATGCCGCCGTGGCCGGCGAGACAACGGCCGCTCACCGTCCCCTCGAGCGCCAGCGCGGCGACGTCGGTCTTGCCCGCGCCCACGTCGATCACCAGGTGGCCGTTCGGGCCGCTGAGGCGGATGCCCGCGCCCATCGCGGCGGCGAGCGGGGCATCGAGCAGGTAGGCGGTGCGCGCCCCGGCGAGCGCGGCGGCTTCGAGGAGCGACCGCCGCTGACCACCCGGCAGCGACGACATCACGGCGATCACGACATCCGGCTTGAAAATGCGCTGCCGCCCCGCCGCGCGGATCATCGCGTGATTCACGAGCCAGCGCGCCGAAGCGGCGTCAGCGACTTCGCCCCGCGCGATCGGACGCTTCAGCTGGAACTCCGGATCCTCAGCGGCAGTCTCCAGTGCCGCTTCGCCGAACACCGCCGCCTGCATGCCGCCGTCGCGGATCGCCACCGCGGTTGGTTCGGTGGCGATCATGCCCTCGCCCTTGACGATGATCCGCGTCGTCGTCGTGCCGAGGTCGATGCCGACCTTCTTGCCGAGCACTGCCTTCGCGCAGCCTCAGTCGCCGACCACGCCGGTGAGGTCGCGCACTTCGCTCCCGGGCTCGTCAGTGACGGCACGTTCGATGTCCGCGCCGAGTCCGGCGAGCTTGCTGTCGAGATCGTCGTAGCCGCGTTCGAGGTGGAACACCCTGTCGAGCTCGGTGGTTCCCTCGGCACAGAGGCCGGCAATGACCAGCGCAGCGCCGCTGCGAATGTCGGGGATGCTCATCCTCGTGCCGTGCAGTCGCGCCGGTCCGTTGATGACTGCGCTGCGTCCGTCGATGGCGATATGCGCCCCCATCTGCTGGAGGAACTCCACGTGCCGAAACCTGTTCTCATACAACGCTTCACTGATCACGCTCGGCCCCGTCGCCTGGGTCATCAGCGCGCAGAACTGGGGTTGCATGTCGGTTGCGAAGCCGGGGTGCGGCCACGTGGTCATGTCCACGCCGCGAAGGTGCGAGCAGGTGACGCGCACGTGGTTGGCGCCCTCGACGATGTCACATCCCGCCGAACGCAGCTTGCTGAACAACCAGCGCAGGTCACTCGGTCGCATGTGCTCGACCACGACGTCGCCGTACGTCGCTGCTGCCGCGATCATGTACGTGCCGGCCTCGATGTAGTCGGCGGTGATGTTGTGCGTCGTGCCGTGCAACAAACCGCCGCTGCCCTCGATCACGATCAGCTCGGTGCCGACACCGCTGATGTGCGCGCCCATGCCGATCAGGCACCGAGCCAGGTCGTACACGTGGGGCTCGCGAGCCGCGTTGCTGATCACCGTGATGCCCTCGGCGAGCACCGCCGCCATCATCAGGTTCTCGGTGCCCGTGACAGTCGGCATGTCGAGCGAGATCCGCGCCCCGTGCAGGCGGCGGGCACGCGCGACGTAACCGCCCTCGCGCTCCAGTACCTCGGCGCCCATGAGGCGCAGTCCCTCGAGATGCTGCTCCACCCGGCGCATGCCGATGTCATCGCCTCCGGGCTTGGCGATGCTCGCCTCCCCCGCTCGCGCGACCAGCGCCCCGAGGAGGAGGAACGAGCCGCGCATGCGCCGGCTCAGGTTCGGGTCGACCTCGGTGGTACGCAGCGCGCCTGCATGGAGTCGCCAGGTGTTGGTGTCGGGGTGGTCGACGGCCACCCCGACGTGCCGGAGCATCGAGGCCATGGTCGAGATGTCCTCGATGTCGGGGACGTTGCCGAGCTCGACCTCCTGGTCGGTGAGGAGCGCCGCCGCCATGACCGGCAAGGACGCGTTCTTGCTCCCGGAGATCGCGACGCTGCCCTCGAGCCGGCGCCCGCCACGGATACGGAGGACTTCCATCTCCGCCTACCGTACCCGACGGCGGCCGCCCACCGGGCAGTTCCCGACCGGGTAGATTAGGAGCGGCATCCAGCCGGATCGCCCGCACACAACGGAGACGCCAATGGCAACCGCAACGCTTCCCACAACCGAGATCGTCGAACAACTCCTCGGCGACGACGCCGCCTCGCTGCTGGAGCACGAGTGCGAGACGGTGCCCCGGGCGTGGCTGCACCTGCCCGGGCCCGACTTCGTCGATCGGATCTGGACCGGCACGGACCGCTCCAGCCAGGTCCTTCGCAACCTGTCGTCGATCTACCAGCACGGCCGGCTCGGAGGCACGGGCTACGTGTCGATCCTCCCCGTCGACCAGGGGATCGAGCACTCGGCCGGCGCGTCATTCGCTCCCAACCCCGAGTACTTCGACCCCGGCAAACTCGTCGAGCTCGCCGTCGAGGGCGGGTGCAACGCGTTCGCCTCGACGTTCGGCGTGCTCGCCGCGGTGTCACGGCACTGGGCGCACCGGATCCCCTTCATCGTGAAGCTCAACCACAACGAACTGCTGACCTATCCGAACAAGTTCGACCAGATCATGTTCGGCACGGTGAAGGAAGCGTGGAACCTCGGTGCGGTCGCAGTGGGCGCAACCATCTATTTCGGATCCGAGGAGTCCGACCGCCAGATCCAGGAGGTGTCGGTGGCCTTCGCCGCAGCCCATGAGCTCGGCATGACCACCGTCCTCTGGTGCTATCTGCGCAATAACGGCTTCAAGAAGGACGGGGTCGACTACTCGCTTGCGGCAGACCTCACCGGCCAGGCGAATCACATGGGCGTGACCATCGAAGCGGACATCATCAAGCAGAAGTTGCCGGTGACCAATGGCGGGTACACGGCGCTCAACTTCGGCAAGACCGCGGACGGCGTCTACACCAAGCTGACATCCGATCATCCGATCGACCTCTGCCGCTACCAGGTGCTCAACTGCTACTCGGGACGCGTCGGCCTGATCAACTCCGGCGGTGAGTCAGTCGGCGCCGGCGACCTTGCGGCGGCGGTCCGGACCGCGGTCATCAACAAGCGTGCCGGCGGGACCGGATTGATCAGCGGGCGCAAGGCATTTCAGCGGCCGATGCGCGACGGCGTGCACCTCCTCAACAGCATTCAGGACGTGTACTTGAACGAGCAGATCACGATCGCTTAGTCGGCTCATACTTTCGGCCGATGGAATACGACGAGATTCCTCGAAACGGCGACGAGCGGTCGACGCTTCTCGCCTTTCTCGAGTGGCAGCGCGAGACACTCGCACGAAAGTGCGCAGGTCTCGCGCCCGACCAGTTGCGCATCCGCTCGGCGGAGCCTTCAACGCTGTCGCTGCTCGGCCTGGTGCGCCACATGGCCGACGTCGAACGGGGCTGGTTTCGCCGAACGCTCGCCGGTGAAGCGGTTTCCGAGCGCTACGGATCGGATGACGACGGCGACGGGGACTTCAACAACGTCGACACCGCCAATGTCGATGAGGCCTTCGCAAGCTGGCAGGAGGAGTGCGGACTCGCCGATGAGATCATCTCCCGGCGCGCCCTCGACGCAACCGGGAAACAGCGGACGGGTCGCGAGGTCTCGATGCGCTGGATCCTCAACCACATGATCGAGGAGTACTCGCGGCACAACGGCCACGCGGACCTGCTTCGAGAACGGATCGACGGCGCGACGGGCTACGACTGACTGCGCCGCAGCGATTCAGAATCCCAACTCTTCGACGCTGACTCCGAACACCTTCGCCAGGCGGCGGCGATGAAAGTCGCGAGGCACCGTGTCACCGGCCTCCCAAGCCTTGACCGAGCGCACGGACGCCCCCACCATCCGAGCGAGTGCGACCTGCGTCCACCTGCTCGGATCTGTCGCTTCCGCTTGCCGCTGCGAGCGAAGCTCCGACACCCGATTTCCTTTCGGTTGCGCGGGGAGCTTGCGTTTCTGCACCATACTGCCCGATACTGCCCAGACAGGTAGTGGTGCGTCCTCGGAGGAGGCAGCCTCGATGCAGAGTGGTTTCGCGGTCGTGACAGTGCCACGGCGGGTAGACCTCTTCCTGCATCAGCCCAAGCACGACTCCCTGAACTAAGCAACCCTGCCCCCCTCTCGGGCGCTCCAGCGACGCGCGGTGGAGCGCCTTTTCTTTTGCTACCCGATCGAACCGAGCACCTTGGCGCATGAGCGAGTGGTGCGATTGCCCTCCTCCACCAGGCGCTTCGAAACGCGCCGGAGCCGCGGTGACTAAGTACCCAATGACCTGCTATGTTCCACGCCAATCCGCGAGAGGCGTCGGGGACACGTTGGGAAGCGGGCCTGAGGGGGCTCGGATGCGAAAGGATTGGGGAAAGAGCCGGCAGGCCGCGACCATGCGCAGCCTCGCAGTCTGTGTGAGTTGCGCGGTGGTCCTCGCCATAGCCTGGCTTGTCCTGCGCCTCGGACCGGTTGGCGTGCCGGTCGTGGCGCTGATCCCGATGATGCTTGTCATCGCAAGCATCCTTCTGCCGCGTCTACTGCTCGTATGCATCCTTGCGGTGTCGCTGGTGGCACTTGTCCTGATGCACGTAGACACCAGCGGGCTCGCACCGATAGCCGATCCGGTCATCTTTGGCGCGATCTGTCTGGTTGCGACTGGGGTGGGGCTGGCGTTGCGCGGGTTCCTGATCGAGCCTCCCCACCCAGGCGCAGCGGCACCGGGGATCGACCAGGAAGTCTCGGCCAATGGGCACGCTAACCGGCACCCGTACGTATCTGCATCGACCCAGGTACCGGAGAGCGCCCTGGATCAGCAAATGGCAAGGCTCAGTCGCCGCGAGCGTGATGTTGTGCGTCTCGTTCTCGAAGGACGCTCCACCCGCCAGATAGGCTCCGCGCTCTTCATCAGCGAGCGGACGGTCGAGACCCACCTGGCAAATATCTATAACAAGATCGACGTCCACTCTCGAAGCGAGCTGGTGAATCGGCTCCTGGATCGCATGCAGATCCCCCCACTGCCATAGGCTGACGGCACCTCTGCCGCTCGGCGGCACGCGGGGACGATGAGCTCGACCGCCGAGAGCGGCCTCACTACGTACCAAACTCAATACGAACCAAGTACAAAACACGCATCCAACTCGGTACCGAAACAGCCTGCGTGTCAGTACAGGTACGGAGATAAGCCCTGCTGCGCAAAAGCACCTCCCGTCGTCAGTGGGAGAGGCGGTGCACGGCCGGTGAAGGCCGGTAATAGCACAGACCGTCTCTGATCTACGGTCGTCAGAAGTCCGCCCCAATCGCGTCCAGGTCGCCCAACGATTTGATTCGGTCGCACGCCCCGAGGCCGCCGACAAGGCAGCGAGGGCGATGTGTCCCGACCATGACCATGACGACATGCATACGACTGCGGCGGGGATGTCTGTTGGGGACGGTTACCGGATCCGGGTGCTCGCTTATGCACCCATCACATTCTTCTCGCACTCCGGCGAATGAGCGGTCGGTTCCGTCTGTGGCTAACCACGAGTACCGCGTTATGGTTTTGGAGCGGAGAATAGTGCAGAATGTGCGCGTGGTAGGGAACGGGGCGGCCGTCGAGAATGCCGTGTATCGGCATTGATCGCCACTGTCATCACACCGCGTCAGCGTAGCGGTTGACGCGTTGATCGCACGAGGCGGCGCGGTCAATACAAGGGAGCTCACGCGGAAGGGAGCTGCGGTCCTCCTGCTCGTGGCAGTCCTGCTCGTCGGCGGCATCACATTCATCCACGCTGCAGCACAGGGCAGCAAACCGGCGGTTCACGGGCTCCTGAATCGCGACGGCGCCACCATCCCATCCGGATACCGAACCAGCCTCGCCGGATACGTGATCACAGGCAGCGCAACCGGTTTGGTTGGATGGAACCAGTTGCAGTCTTCACCCGGTGGTGCGATCACCAGCAACAACCCGATCGACCAGGCGATCACCGAGGTCGACGCATGGAATGCAGCAAACCCGGCTGATCAGGAGGTTCTCAAACTGCGCGTGGCCGCTGGGTTGTACACGCCGATCTGGGCGCAGAATCTGGGCGGGAGTTGCGTCGAACTCGTCAACCCACAGAATTCGAATCAAACGGCGTGTGTCCCGCGCTTCTGGACCCCCGCCTTCCAGACGGCTTGGTATGCGTTCGTCGGTGAGCTGGCTGCGAAGTACGACACAGCTCCCGAGATCGCCGAGGTGACGATGACGCCCAACATGACGTTCAGCGCTGAGCCGATGATTCGTGACATCGGGAGCGCCTCAGACGTCTCCGCTCTGGCCGCTGCTGGATATAGCGCGAATGTCGACGAACAGAACCAGCTCTGCGACATTGGACCGGTTACGGGAGCCTGCGCCGGAGGTGGGATCGGGAGTTACTGGCCGCACACCACGGTCGACTACACGTTCAATCCGTACCAGGTCATCAACTCAGGCGGGACGACCAGCACCAACATGTCGTTCACGCAAACGGCGATTGCCGCCGCTCGCCAGGCTGGCCTGGGGTTGGAAAACAACAGCCTCAATCAGAACTATCTGACCGGAACGGGCAACTACCAGACGATGTACGGAGCTATCAGCGCGGCCGGACCCACGATCGCGTATCAAACGGCAACCATCGGCACAGTCGGGTCGCTCTCCAATGTTATCCAGACTGCCGGCCAGTGGGGTGCCAGCTCGGTGGAGCTGCCGGATGGATACGCATGTCCCAACTCGTACGGGAACTGCTTGACCGCGGCGCAAGTCGCATCGTTGGGCGCAGCGCTGCCTGCCCCTCCGGCACCTACCGGAGCACCGACGCCGACACCATCGCCGACGCCGACGGCTACGCCTTCATCGACGCCGACGGCCACACCGACGTCGACACCGACCCCCACGCCGACACCCACACCCACACCCACACCCACACCCACACCCACACCCACACCCACACCCACACCCACACCCACACCCACACCCACACCCACACCCACACCCACACCCACACCCACACCCACACCCACACCCACACCCACACCAACGCCAACGCCAACGCCAACGCCCACGCCAACGCCCACGCCGACACCTACGCCAACGCCCACGCCGACACCAACACCTGCCCCACAGGGAGCGCCACGGATAGTGCAGGTTGTTTCGACGGCGCATGCCGCACCCTCCGTTTTCCTGACAGTCACACCGAGGTCCGCCGGCGACTTGCTGCTGGTCTTCGCTACCTTTGGCGGCGAGCCAAGTAGCAAGGACGGTGTCTTCTCGCTCGGCGATACGAGCGAGACCAGCTTTGAGCAACTGTCAACGCAGTCGAGTGTCAGCGCACATGGCGACAGCGAGATTGGCGACGTGTATCTGGGCTTTCCCGCCAGCGCATCCAGCGACACCGTCGTTGCCAATGAGACTGGCGGGACCGGATCCGGTATTCTCGAGGTGGTCGAAATCGCCGGCGCAAATGCGACGGCGCCGCTTGACACGGTCGGCACTTCGGTGGGTGGGACGAGCATATCGGTCACCACGCACTCGCCGGTGACGTCGCTGAATGATCTGGTACTTGCCGTTTCTGAGTATTACGGCAACGGCGGGATCACCCGGCAGTCGTTCTCGCCTGCCGGGACCGGAGAGGTCAACGAGGCGATCGCCTCCATCGGCGGGCAGAATCCGATGTCACTGGCATTCAGCGTGCAAGATGCTTCGGCCCTTGCCGCGCAGCACTTCGCTGCGCAGCTTGCGAGCAATGGTGGCCCGAACAGCGAGTTCGTCTTCGCGATCAGCCCATCGACCTGAGACCCTACAGCGCCGGAGCCGTGAAGTGCCGCGGGTCCATAGTCGAGTTATCTGGAAGGCGTGGAGGATTCATGTTCAGAGCGGTGCTCTCGGTGCTCTGCTTGGCCATACTCGCTTCGTGCGGCCCTGGACCGGTCCACTACGAGACAACCTTGGTCCTCCGAGTGTGCGGCCCGGGATCACCAGAAAACGCCACCGCGTCGGAGTGCACCGCCATTACGAGCAATCCCGAAACGGTGCGCAATAACGTCATTACCCGTCTTGAAGACCGCGCAGCGAAGTTCCAAGGTCAGTCGAACATCACAGCGGTCGGCGCCGGCGAGATCAAGGTGCAAACGACTCTCGCCAGCACCGATGCCGTCGATCTCTTCACGGTCACGGGCTCGATCGCGTTTGCGACAGCGATTCTTGGCACGCCAGACCCCACGAATGCTTCCTTCGTCGCCGATCAGCGCGGTCGCTTTGATGCTCGGCAGTTTGATGACGCCGACCTCTACCCTTCCGGCTACCACTGGCTGATCGACACCCGGCTCAACGCCGGCGATGTCGCTTCGGCAGTTTCAGGTACGGATTCCACCACTGGACAGGTCACCGTCGATATCACCTTCGACTCGAAGGGAGCGGCGGAGTGGACAAAGATCACCAATACGGCCTATGCGGCGTATCACGCTGACACGGCCGGGCCACCTGCGACAGCCCAGATCGCCATCTTCCTGGACGACGACGTCCTGACGGCACCGATCGTGACGGGCGGTGGCCAGAGCAACCAAACGGAGATCACCGGCAACTTCACAGCAGCTTCCGCAAACACCCTTGCGGTCCTGATCAGTGAGGGGCCACTCCCGGCTGAGGTCTCGGTCGTGTCGGTCAACGGACAACCGGAGACGCCGGCGTCATCGTAGGCAGCTCAAGGCGCTCGGTGTCGGTTGACACTGCGGCGTTCTGCCGGCGCGGAATGGTGACGGTGAACATCGTGCCCTTGCCGAGTGCGCTGTCGACACAGAGAGTGCCGCCGTGGAGTGCGATAAGCGACGGGAGATCGTGAGGCCCAAACCGGTCCCCTCCTGCGACTGAGAGGTCTTGACCTGCTGAAAATCCCTGCAACTACTCCCTGAGGCTTGTCACGTTGTACGCCTGCACCGGGTCGTGGAATCCCTTGAGTTGGAGTGGGCCGACTGATTCGACGTTCACGAGGTCGGTCACGGCCGCATAGGCGCGCGGAGAGAGGAGGACCTGGCCGCCAAGCGCTTCGGAGCACAGACGCGATGCCAGGTTGACGACGGTCCCGGTTGCACGGTAGTCGAACCGTCCTTCGAAGCCAACGCGGCCAAGGGTCGCGTAGCCTTCGGCGATGCCGATGCCAGCGTCGAGTTCGAAACCGTTGCGTCGCCACACGTCGGTCACCGCCCGCATACGTTCGCGAATCTCGACCGCCATACGAACCGCCGTGGCGGTGTGCTCGACGCACGGCATCGGGTCGTTGAAGATGGCCATGATCGAGTCGCCGGCGAACTGCTCGAGCGTCGCCTCATAGCGGAGGATCAGCTCGCCGACGGCTTCGTAGAACTGACTGAGCGCGCCCATCACCTCTTCGGGCTCGGCGTTCGCGGCGAATGCGGTGAAGCCTCTGAGGTCACAGAAGAGAATCGTGACCTCACGCCGGTGCGGCTCGAGCAGCTGAGCGCCACCGGACATGATCACGTCGGCCACCGGCGCCGAGAAATAGCGGCGCAGCCGATCCAGACCTTCGAGTTGCCCGAGCTGACTCTGGACACGTTCCTCCAGGGTCCGGTTCCACTCGGCAAGCTCCGCGGTCTGCTTCTGGATCGTGTCGTGGTACTCCTTGATCCGCAGCAGCGAGCGCACCCGGCTCAGCAACTCCTGCGGGTTGAACGGCCGACCGATGAAATCGTCCGCTCCCGCCTCAATCGCGTTCACCTTGTCCTGGTCGCCACTCGACGTCAGCATGACCACCGGCAGGAGTTGCGTCGCGGGATCCTCGCGAATCCGGCGGCACACGTCGTACCCGGTCATGTCGGGCATGACGATGTCGAGGAGCACGAGGTCAGGTGGCTCCGCCCGCAGCTTCGCGAGTCCCTCTCCGCCAGAAAGCGCGAGGGCGACGGTGTAGCCGTGTGGCGTGAGCATCGCCTCGAGGAGCCGGCCGTTCTGCGGCGTGTCATCGACGACCAGCAGGCGCGCAGCCCGATCCATCAACCGTCTCCCGCCAGGACGTTGCAATACGCGAGGACCTGGCGCGGAAAGAGGGCCACGTCGATCGGCTTCACGATGACCCCGGCGAAACCCGCCCGGGAGAACCGGTCCCGGTCGACCGGCATTACTGACGCGGTGAAGGCCACCACGACGAGGTCGGCGATGGCGGGATCAGCTCGGAGGCGTTCCAGTGCCGTCACCCCGTCCATGCCGGGCAGTTCGATGTCCATGAGGATAAGGTCGGGCTTGGATTCCGCCGCCATCCGAAGGCCGGTCTCCGCGTCTGGCGCCTCGATCGTCCGAAAGCCGTGATACCGCAGCAGGTCGCGCGCGAGCTTGAGGTTCTTCTCGTTGTCCTCGACGATGAGCACCAGCTGACCCTGCGCGAGCGTGGTCATGCGAGCGGCGCTGTGGCGGCGACTGCCGGGCGAGGCGGCGCTTCGCGTTCAGGTGCACTCGCAGTGCCCTGGGTGCGCGGAAGCGTGAAGGTGAACGTGCTGCCGTGGCCGGGCTCGCTCTCCACAACGAGGCCGCCGCCGTGGAGCTGGATGAAGCGTCGCGAGATGGCGAGGCCCAGACCTGTACCTTCCTGGAGGTGCGATGTTCCGACCTGCTGGAACTCGTCGAAGATCCGAGCTTGATCCGCCGCTGCGATACCGACTCCATCATCGCGGACGCTGACCACCACGTCGTCGCCGACGGCATGAGCGATGACGTCGACATGACCACCCCTGCCCGTGAACTTCAAGGCGTTGGAGAGCAGGTTGAAGAGCACCTGCTTCAGCATCCGCTCGTCCGCCTCGATGACGCCGATGTTCGGGTCGACCTCGAATCCCAGCGCAATGCCCTCACGCGTGGCGCGCTCGCGCGACAGCGCCACGGAGTTCTGCACCACATCAGAGAGCGCGAAGGGACTGACCTGCAGATCCATCCTCCCCGCCTCGATCTTGGAGAGATCCAGGATGTCGTTGATCAACGCGAGCAGATGGCGACCCGAGGCGTGGATATCAGCGACGTACTCCGCCTGTTTGTCGTTGAGATCACCGAACAGGCGGTCCTGCAACACCTCCGAGAAACCGATCACCGCGTTGAGCGGGGTGCGCAGCTCGTGCGACATGTTGGCGAGGAATTCCGACTTGTGCCGGCTCGCAGTCTCGAGCTCCCCATACAGCCGGCCCAGCTGGTCATTCATCCGGTTGAGGTTCGTGGCGAGGGCACCGAGCTCGTCACGGTTGGGGACGTCCACGTGGCCCGAGAAATCACCCGAGGCGATGGCCTCCAGCCGGGTGTCCATCTTCCGAATCGGTCCGACGAGGGATCGGGAGATGAGGAATCCCAGGAGCAGTGCCACGACGACGCTCGCTGCCGCAACGCCGATGAACAGGTGCTGCGAGTTCGGCGTAGGCACTTGTGTTGACGGCGATCAGATTGGCGGTGTCCGCATTGGTGATACCCACGAGCTTGTTCGCCCAACTCAGCAAATCGGTGGCGAGGCCGTTGCCCGTGGTGTCCTGCAATTGCTGAGCCTGGGTTGGCTGTCCAGCCTTGTCGTAAGCGATGATCCGCGTGATCACGTCGGAGAATTCACTGAAATCCAGCTCGATCTGGCTGAGGATGCTCCTCTCTTCTGCTGGGGGCACGAAGCCGAGTTTGCTGATGTCTGACGCTGGGCCGATCGTTGTATTGGCGGTTTGGATGATTTGGTCAACCGCCAGGCTGACCGCCGGCGACGTGTTCACATCCGCGAAGATGCTGGCGAAATCGTTGTTCACCCGCTGCGCCATCAGGTTGCCCAGTTGGACGACGTGGGTCTGGAGGTTTTGATATGCGACCGTCCGCTGTTGCAACTTCCCGAGCGTGTCGACGCGGCCGTTCGCGTCGCCGAGGACGCGGAGACCGAGAACGCCCACGGTGACGAGCAAGACAACAATTCCGACGAACGCGACGAGAAGCTTGCGATTGACCGTGGCAGGCACGCGCGCAATGGCACGCACCAGCGGGTTGTCAGCCGGGCTCAGGAATGCCGGCACATCAGGGGCTCAGGAAAGGCGTTGACCCGACCGAGCTGGTGATGAGCCACCGACCGTTGATCTTGGCAACTTGCGCATTGGTGGCGACAACGGCGACCAGCGTACGAGTGGGGACGTTGACGAAGTGGCATTCGAAGTAGAGCGTGCCGGTATTGCCGCTGACGGTAATGCGAATCTTGTAGGCAGGCGTTTCGTCCACCCAGTCGTTCTGCGGTTGGAACGGCTTCGATTGGGCCCACATGGCTCGGATCTGATCCTTCCCTGAAGCGGTCTGCGTGCCAATTTGGAAGGTGGCGTTGTCCGCCCAGAGAGTCATCATCAGGTCGAGGTCCTTGGTCGAAGAGGCCTTGTGCCAGGTCGCCTCGATCTCGTCGATCTGGTACATGTCCGCATCCTTCTGCAGCGCGGCCAGCTGCGCGACAGTCACCGTGGACGACGGTGGATCCGAGCTGCACGCGGCGAGCCCCAATCCCCCAGCGACCATCGCCAGTATCAGGAGAACCCTTCCCATGATCGTCTACCTCCCAAGGACCGTCCGCCTGGCTGAGCACCTGGCACTTCGGTCAGTGCATAAATAGCAGAAGTCGCGGGGTTCTGCTGTCGGCTGGATGACACGTTGGGGGTTGGAGCCGGCATGAGCCCCTCGACTGCCGCTACCCGACGCCCCATTCCACGGTGCCAATGCGGAGGTCGTTGGATACCGAGAAGACGAGGCATCCGTCGATCACGTCCCCGGCGTCGATCGCGTAGCTGCTGCGATGGAAGTTTGTGCAGCCTTTGACGTCGTCATTGACCTGGGCGCTTATCGGGCTGAGGTCAGCGGGGAGGAGGGATGCGTCGCGATTTGGGTCGACCAAAATCGAGCTGGCATACCCGAGAATCTCGAGCTTGGCGGCGACGAAGCGAAATCCGTCGGCAGCGCGTGCTCCGTTCACCCCTTGAGCGTTGTCGATCAGCCCGAGGAACGTGACCTGCATCTCGTTTCCCGAAGGGCCCATGAACACGTAGGGCATTCCCACCGAGAGTTCCACCGCCACATGCGGTGCGGGCGCACCGGGCACCTGCTTCGGGTCAGTCGGCGATGGCACTGGTGGCGAGGTGCCGTTGGCCGGTGGTGCCGAACGACGAGGGAACGGTGGTTGGCACTGCCGACGCTGAGGGCGCGATGGTCGAGCCGGATGCCGCGCATCCCCCCAGCGTGACGCTCGTGGTCGCAGCGATGAGCCCAAACGCCCAGCGCAAACGACCGCACGGACGGTCAGTTGCGGGGTTGGCTGCCATGGTGTCCTCCTTCCTTGGTCGGCGTCTGACGTGGTACCGGTTGGTACCGCTGCTACCGTGCCATCGTCGCCGAACCGTGTCAGTCAACTAACCGACAGCCCAGGTGATGGCTGCCTCCTGCCCCGCGAGCGCATCATCGTCGGGGCATGGGAGACGAGCCACCCGGACGTTGGTGGAGACCGGCGGCAGCGCTCGCGGCGCTGGTCGCGGTCATCGCAACCGTGGGCGTCCTGATCGCCGTTTTCAACGTCCTCCTACCCACGCGCCGATACAACCGACGGCGATTCATCGCGACGCCAACCGCTCCCGATGCCCCAACCGCACTCGACGTGAGCGGAACGTGGTCGGGGCAGTACAGCGGCTCGCTCAACGGCTCGTTCTCCCTCACGTGGACACAGACCGCTCACTCCCTCGACGGGACAATCGCGCTGTCGTCACCGCCTGACAACCTCCACATCAGCGGCAATCTGACAGGAAGCACGATCAGTTTCGGCGCCGGCGGCGTGGTCACGTACATTGGGACGGTGTCCGGCGGCTACATCTCCGGCTCCTACATCGACATCGCAAACGGCAAGACAGGCTCGTGGAGCGCGACCATATTCCCCTGAACCTTGGAGCACCGTGAGGCGCCGGGACTCACGCCAATTGGGCCGCTGTTACCGCCGGCGTTTCAGACGGGAAGCCCTTCCTCGAATGCTCGCCATCGCCTTGCGCTTCATATCGATGACAGCAACCTCGCGGTCCGAAAGGACGTAGCTCGAAGCGGATGACGATGTAGCAGCGGCGCGGGGAGTTGATCGTGTTGTCTCCCCAGGAAGCGTCGGTACACTGGCCAGGCAGAGGGCCTGGAGCTCTTCAGCAGATAAGCCATCAGGTGGTTTCTCGAGCGTGACGAAGAACTCAAACTCCCCGGGCTGGGTGGTGCGAAAGGCGACGAATGGCATGGTGACGAGCCCCATCTGCATCAGCGTGGCCATCAGCCCAACAAAGGTTGCATCGGAGAAGACCCAACAATGGGTGTCGAGGTATGCATTCGTGGTTGCAGCCTTCGTGGCGAATGCGAGCGCGGTTTCGACGTCCTCAGGTGGATCGTTGTGGCCGGGTTGTCCACCCCATATGGCACCTGGATCGACGGCCACGTAGCGGTAGAAATGATCGAAGATGGCACGAACAGCGGGACGGCGGAGGTGGAGCAGAGACGCTTCAACGACCTCCGAGATGTCGGTGTTGCGCCGGCGCACGTCGAACGTATATCGGCGATCGGGCAGCGCCAGGCTGAGGCGGCCCCCGGGTCGAAGCACGGCTGCCACCTCGTCGAGCCAGCCCACAAGATCGGGAACGTGCTCGAGGACGTGCGACGCTACGACGTAGTCGAACGGTGCAGACGCGCCGACGGCTTCAGCGAGCGTATTTTCGCCCCAGACAAAGTCCGTTGACACAATCTTGCGCTCGTCGATGTCCGGATCATTCGTGTACTTCGCGATGAGGTCGTCGGTCGAGAGGTGGTCGACGTAGTACACATCGCCGGAGCTCCGCGTGACGATCGGCGATGCGAGCGGGCCAATTTCGAAGTCCGCGGCCCTTCGCAACATCGATGTGCTCTCGCAGACGATCAAATCGGTCCATCTCGCGAAGTGTATACGTGCCGAGGAGGTCAGCCACCTACGGGCACTGCCGCCATACGCGTGCGCCTGATGGTTCATGCGGCACCGGCGGAGTCGCCCTAAAGAGACGCACGGCCAGCCGCCCGCACGGCCGGCTGGCCATCAAATCTACGAGTGTGTGGTCAGCACCAGGACGCGGTTGTTCCAGATGTCGGTGAGGTACACGTTGTACGGTCCCGGGCCGTTGCTGAAGGCGATCTCATACGGGTAGATGACGTTGTCCGCCGGGACCGCCGGAATTCCCATGCTCGACCGGATGCCGACGTCGCGCTGAAGTTCAGTGCTCCCGTGGTCGACATCGACACGATCCGGTTGTTGCCGATGTCCGAAACCCAGATGCTGCCGTCAGGAGCGACCGTGACACCCCACGGAATCTTGAACCCGGTCTGCGTACCGGTGCCGGTGGGCTTGCTGATGACGGTCCAGACGCCGCTCGGCGACATGCTCTGGATGCGGTTGTTGAGTGTGTCGGCGACCCAGATCGTGCCGTCCGGGGCGACCGAGATCCCGGTGGGGTTGTTGAGGTTGCCGGCCGGCGCGGTTGCGCCAGTCGTGCCCTTCTGCCCGTAGGTTGCGTCCCACGCGAATGTGATGCCGTTGCTATTGCTACCGAGGGTGAACCGCTGGATGCGGTCGTTGCCGGAGTCGTCGACGAGCAGGGTGCCATCGGGGGCGAACGCGATGCCCTGTGGGAAGCTGAACTGTCCGTTGCCCGTCCCGGCCTTGCCGTAAATGCCGCCCGCCAGTGGCGCACCTGTCGGTGAGAATGCTGCGATCTGGTTGTTCTCGCGGTTGGCCACGAAGATGTCACCCGTGCCCGGCTGGATCGCAAAATCCCACGCGAAGTTGATCGCACCGCTCTGCGAGACGTTGCCACGGAACCCGAAACTCGCGGCCCCGGTGCCATCAGAGTTGATGTACTCCACGCGCTGGTTCCAGTAGTCCTGAATATAGATCTGCCCGTTCGACGCAACGTGCACACCGCGAGGCGAGTTGACGCCCGGAACCGGCGGCGCGACCGGGGTCGTGTTCACCGTCGGTGTCGCCCCAGTCGAGGTGAAGGTCATCTCGTGGAGGTTGAAGCCCCATTCGTCGGTGAGCAGGAGGTGGTTGTCGGAGGTGACCGTGAGCCCCCGCGGTCCGACGAACTGACCCGGTCCGGACGCAGCTGACGGGATCGTGTAGGCGGGAGTCGCGTTCGTGTAATGTCCGCCGCTCTGCGTGAGCGAGAAGACCACGATCCGCTTGCCACCCGAGTCGGTGATAAATGCGAGCGTCCCGTCAGCGCTCACGGCGACGCCGCGCGGGTCGTCGGTGAACTGACCAGGCCCCGTGCCCTGACTGCCGAACTGCTTGAGCAGCGTGCCGGCGCTGCTGTAGATGTCACACGTGTGATTGCGCGCATTCATCACGAACACATCGCTATTCGGTGCGACCGTGACCTGGCGTGGCTGGTTCAGCGAGCCCTGTCCGAATGAGGTGATGTACGTATAGACGTTGTTGGCGCCGATGCTGAACTTCTCGACCCTGCCGGCACCGTCGACTGCGTAGAGCCAGTTGTTGACCGGATCAACGGCAACGCCATATGCCTGATTGAATTGAGCGTTCCCGGTACCCTTGGTGCCGAACTGCGTGATGGCGGTGAATGCGGTGGGGGAGTTGGTCGCGCACGCCGAGGGCGAGAACGAGAAAACTTCGATGCGGTTGTTCGGCGTGTCCGCCAGGTACAGCTCGCCGTTGGCCGAGTCGTAGTCCAGCGCTCGTGCGTCACCCATCTGACCGAGGAGATTGCCCTGGAGGCCACCCTCCTGACAGTCGATTGCATCAGTGGTCCGGTTGACCGCGATGATCCGGAAGTTGCCGGCGTCGAGCACGAAGTAGTACTGCGAGTCGTTCGTGACGTCGACCGGGTACATCGAAGCCTGACCGGGGCCGACCAGGGTGCTCGCGTAGGTCGGCGCCACCAGCGGTCCGGTGCCACCACCGCCGCCAGTCGACAGGGTGTACGTGAGGATCCGGTCGTTGTAGGTGTCCGCGATCTCGAGATTGCCGTTGGGCGCGAATGCGACGTTCTCCGGATGGAAGAGGGTCGTCGGCCCGCCGCCGGTGACGTCAGTGCCATTGATCGTCGCCGCCTCGGTGCCGTCGTTCTCGTTGAGGACGACGACCCGGTTGTTGCCGCGATCCGCGACCGCGAGCAAACCGTTGTCGGAGGCGACCCCGTAGGGCTGGCTAAAGCTATCGGTGAATGTCGCGATCGGGCTTCCGGTGACATGCCCGGCGCTGACCGCGAGCTCGACCACGCGGTTGTTGCCGCTGTCGGCAACGAACACGTTACCGGTCGTAGGGTCAACCGCGATACCGGTGGGCACCGAGAACTGCCCGGTGCCACTGCCGAGGCTCCCGTAGGAGGCCACAAAGGCCTGGGTCGCAACGTTCCACGACTCGATCCGATTGTTCTTGGTGTCGGCGACCCATGCGTAACCGCCGGAAATGGCGATCGAGTCCGGGTAATCGACATCGCCCGGCGCGGTGCCGAGGGTCTGCGTCACGTAGGTTCCGGCTCCGCACCCCGACATCGCCGGCGAGGTGATGGGCGGCAGGATCTGGATGTCGCTCTGCTTGGTGTCCGCGATCCAGTAGTTGCCGGTCGCCGGGTCGACGGCGACGCCGCGCGGCCAGTTGAAGTCTCCGGTATCGGTGAAGCCGCGCTGCCCGCAGAGGTTGATCAACGTGCCGGTCGGCGAGAAGACGGCAACGCGCTGGTTGACCGTGTCCATGGCGACGACGTCACCCGACGCGTCGAAGCTGATGCCGCGCACCTGATTGAAGACCGAGGTGCTGGTATTCCCCGGTCCGACGATTGGGTTCGGCACGGTCTGGTCGTAGTTGTAGGTGCCAAGTGCGGTGGGGGTGAACTCCTCGAGGCGATTGCCCCAGAGGTCCGCGCCCCAGACGTTGCCGGCCGAGTCGACGGCAACGCGTCGAAGCTGCGTGAACGTTCCGGTCTGCGAATCGTCTCCCGGTCCGCCGATGTTGGCGACCCAGGTGCCGTTCGGCGTGAACTCCTGGATGCAGTCGTCGTTGGAGTCCGCGACGTAGATCGCCTCACCGCCGGCGCCGCCGTTCATGAATGGATCGGTACCGACCGCAACGCCGTAGGGATTCTTGAAAGCGCCGTTGCCGTTGCCGCTGCAGACCGCGGTGGTGCTGCTCTGCGTGCCCTTGGTACCGAACGCATTCACGCAGTTCCAGGCCGAACCGCTCCAGCTGAACTCGAGGATGTTGTTGTACTCGTAGTTCGCGACATACACGTTGCCCGCGGCATCTGCCGCTGCATCACGCATGCGGTTGAGCTTGAAAGTCGTCTTGGTCCCGGCGGCGCCGCAGTTGCCGGTCGTATCGGTGATCGTCGCGGCCGCAGCGGGTGTCACCGCGGTGCCGTTGGTGTTCCAGACGGTGATCTGACTCTTGGTGCCGTCAGAGACGTAGACGCGCTGCCCGGCCGGAAGATTGGGCAGGTTCGCGGTGGTATTGCTCACCGTGATCCCGATCGGAGCACCGTTGCCGGTGACCTCGCTCTTCCACTTGGTGATGTACGCGCCGGTGGGGCTGAGCTTCATGACGCGGCCGTTGCCGTTGTCGGCGACGTAGACGTTGCCCGCTGAGTCGACGCCAACGTCGCGAGGCTGCTCGAACTGGATGTTGGTCGCGCTGGCGCCCGTGCCCTCGGTGCCCACACGCCAGAGCTGCGTGCCGCCCGGCGTGTACTCGGCAACCTGGTTGTTGCCCGTGTCGGCGATGATGATGTCGCCGGCGTTCGGGGCTCCCTGAGGCACGATCTCCATGCCCGAGGCGTACATGGTCGCGTGGCCGGGCCCACCGATGGTGGACGCGTACGCC
>CAWHLW010000017.1:0-105797 GCA_963830305.1 Candidatus Dormiibacterota bacterium
GTGCCGACGTCCCCAGCTCATTGAGGTCGGAGACGACCACCAGCTTCTCGGTGGTGCGGACGCGCGCGATCAGCGCTTCGATCGGGCCCGATGTGCCACCGGCGGCGATGTCGAGCGCGTCTCGAGTTCGCGCGCGGAAAGGCATGCCGCGACGTGGCATCACCGCGTCCCTGCTCCTGCCGCGCAACGAACATCTCGCTGAACGTCGCGCCAAGACGATGCGTGGTCAGCTCAAGGATGAGCTCGGCAGCGGTGTCCACGTCGGTGCACTCGGCGAGGGCGCGGAAGAGCGAGAACTGCAGGTCACGGCGCCGCTGCTCCGATTGCTCAGTGAGGTCCCGGGTTACCGAGAAGAAGCCCCGCAACTCGCCGTTGTCGCCGTAAGTGGCAGTAATCGAGACGCTTGCCCAGAAACGCCTTCCGTCCCTACGCACCTGCCACGTCTCGTGTACCCTCTCGCCGGCGATCGTGTGAGCGTCTTCGCCGGCAACACTGACCGGCCACCCTCGAGGATAGAGGACCGAGTAGTGCCGGCCGACAATCTCATCGACGGTATAGCCGAAGATGCGCTTCGCGCCGGTATTCCAGCTGAGTACCGTTCCAGCTGGATCCACCGTCATAAGCGCCTCGTCGAAGACGCCGTCGACGAGCGCGCGCAGGCTCTTTTCGCTCCGCCGGATCCCCTGCTCCGATGCTTCTCGGGCGGTGACGTCGCGGAAGGTGACCAGAAGCCGCTCTCCGTGCCTGCTGATGCGCACATCGCGCACCTGCTCGATGTCCGCATCGGCGCGCAGGATCCGAAATCTCAGCCCATCGATTGCGCAGGGAATGTCAGTTGCCAGGACATTTCGGAATGCGGTGAGGAGCGCTGTCGCCGCCTCGTGCTCGAGCTCGCGAAAACTCGTTTCGACGAGCGATCCGGGCCGGAGGGGATCGGTGACCAGGTCAACGGAGAGCGCTGCAGCTGCGGCGTTCGCATAGTCGACGCGGAAGTCGGTGACCATCGGCCTGCGTCCGTAGACCGGCGAAAGGATGACGACGGCGTCGGCCATCGCCTCCAGCCAGAAGCGATCGCCCGGGTCCAACCCACCCGGTTCGGGGACACTGCGTTCTGCAGCCACGCGCCAGCTCTCCTTTAGTCGCAGCGATCCTGCGCGCCCGTTGTCGTCCCTTCTGGTCGGGCATAATCTGAGACACGCTTCCCACCACGTCTGTCCCACAGCGCACATAGGTAATGTCAAGTCAGGTCCCGGCATGAGCCACGACGCCAGACATGACGTCGCCGGGGCGGGTGAGAACCGCATTCTCACCGCCCTTCCATCAGCTGATCGGGATGAGCTGTTCGGTCTTGTGAGAAACGTCAGCCTGCCCGTGAAAACGGTGCTCTTTGAACCGGGTGCCCCCGTCGAGGCCCTGTTTTTCCCGACCAACGGGGTCATCTCGCTGGTCACGCCGCTCCACGACGGCGCCATCGTCGAGGTGGCCACCATCGGCAACGAGGGGATCGTCGGCATTCCGCTGGTGCCGCTGAGCGGCCTTGCGGTCCGCGCCATATCCCAGGTCGCCGGTCACAGCCTGCGCATCGACGCAGGTGCGTTTCTCGCACTCTCCGAACGCAGCACGGCACTTCAGGCCTTGGTCGACAAATACACCCAGGCGCTCTTCGGTCAGATCTCCCAGGCAGCGGCGTGCAACCGGCTTCACTCGAGTGAGGAGCGTCTCAGCCGCTGGCTGCTGATGAGCCACGATCGCGTCGGTTCCGATCAATTCATGATCACCCAGGAGTTCCTTGGACAGATGCTCGGGGCGAGACGCTCAACGGTCTCGGTGTCGGCCGGCATCCTCCAGCGAGCCGGGCTGATCCGCTACGTCCGTGGCCACGTGACCATCGTCGACCGTGCGGGGCTCGAGGCGGTCTCGTGCGAGTGCTACTCGGTGATCAGGAACGAGCTGGAACGGGTGGTCGACCCGTCGCCACAGCGTCCCCCGAAAGCGGCTCCAGAGCGACAGTGACGGCCGCGCCGACGGGGCGGCAGTACGAGCTTGCGCATGGGGCCCATCGAGCGGTCGTTGTCGAGGTGGGTGCCGGACTCCGCGAGTACGGCAGCGATTCTGTCTCGTTCGTCGACGGATACGGGGTCGAACAGGAACCAGACGGCGGACGGGGTCAGCTGCTCCTCCCGTGGCCGAATCGCATCGCCGGCGCCACATATCGCTTTGAAGGCGAGGAATTTCGGTTGCCGATCAACGAACCGAGAACGGGAAGCGCCATTCACGGGCTCGTGCGCGACAAACAATGGCGACTGGTCGATGCATCGTCAGCGGCCGTGACACTGGCGCTGGACCTGGCGCCACAGGATGGATATCCGTTCCAGCTCGGCCTGACCGCGACGTATGCATTGAGCGACCGCGGTTTGACCGCCAGCGTCACCGCGGTCAACGATGGCGAGCGGTCGTGCCCGTACGGCGCCGGCGCACATCCCTACATTCGCCTCGCCGTTGGCGAGTCGATCGACGGTGCGCTGCTCCACATCCCCGCGGACGCGACGCTGCACGCAGATGCGCGAGGCATCCCCGCCGGTATGGAGCTTCCCGTCGACGGTACCGATTTCGACTTCCGGACTCCGCGTGGGATTGGCTCACAGGTCCTGGACACGGCGTTCACGCGGCTTGCCCCGGACGGCGACGGTGTCATCCGAATCGCGCTGACGGACGCGGATGGCGGCCACGGCGCGCAAGTGTGGATGGACGGGTCCCACCGCTACGTGATGATCTACAGCGGTGACACGCTCGCGGATGTCACGCGCCGCCGGCGCGGGCTCGCCATCGAGCCGATGACGTGCGCGCCCGATGCGTTCAACTCCGGCGCCGAACTCGTGGTCCTCCAGCCCGGCGAGGCGCACAGCAGCAGCTGGGGGATCGCGCCGCTCTAGTAGGCCATTGCGACAATTCGACGCGACATGCACGCTGAGCGATTGCGGCTGCGAATGGGTGCGGTCTGCCTCACCGCGGTGGTGACCGGCGCGCTGCTCAGCGGATGCCGAGGATCGCCAACCGGAGCGGTCTCGCAGGCCACCATCTTGCCCGCAAGCGCCTGCGCAGGCCATGTGGCCACCGGCGACCTCGTGGTCTCGGTCGTCTTCGGCGGCCTGAGCCGCCCGGTTGTCGTGCATGTCCCGAGTGGCTACACCGACCGCACGCCGGTGGCCCTGGTGCTCAACCTGCACGGCTCCGGATCGACGGCATCCGCCCAGGAAACATTCAGCGGCATGGATTCCACATCCAACACCGATGGCTTCATCGTCACGTACCCGCAGGGCGAGATTTCGTCCGGTTCCGGATACGACTGGAACGTGCCTGGTGAGCCACTCTTCGGCGGCGGCGCAGCGCCGGCGAACGCCCCCAACGATGTCGCCTTTCTCGCCGAGGTGATCCAGCGGCTCGAGGCAGGCCTGTGCATCGACCCGAACCGGGTCTTCTCCACCGGCTTCTCCGGTGGCGCCCGGATGACCAGCCAGCTCGGCTGCGACCTGCCCGGCACCATTGCCGCAATCGCGCCCGTCAGCGGTCTGCGCCTCCCGTCGCCGTGCACGGGCACGCGTGCGGTTCCGGTCATCTCCTTTCACGGAACGGCCGACCCCATCGACCCCTACAACGGCAACGGGCAAGCGTACTGGACATACAGCGTGCCGGCCGCCGCGCAGCGCTGGGCCGGACACGACAGCTGCGCCGGCACACCGGACACGACCACCCCCGCACCGAAAGTGACGTTGACCGAGTACAGCGGCTGCCAGGATGCTGCGACAGTGGAGCTGTACACGATTACCGGCGAGGGTCACGAATGGCCCGGCGGCCCGATCCTCCCCGTGGCAGACACCAGCGTGCTTGGACCGCAATCAAGCGCCATCGACGCTGACACGACCATGTGGCAGTTCTTCGAGGCGCATCCACTGCCGGCGAGCTGAGCTTCCACATCCCTCTTCCAGGTGGTATGAACCCCTCGTGCCCGCAACCATGCGTCCATCACTCGCCCTCTTCATCACCGAGCCTGGGCGCGCGATCGCCGATTACGGCGCCACGCTTGCCACATCGCCGGTCCTGCTCCGCGCGCCGCGCGGCGATGGCCACCCGGTCCTCGTGCTTCCCGGCCTGCTTGCCGAGGACGCCTCCACCGCGACGATGCGGCTGTATCTCCGCTCACTGGGCTACGAGGTGCACGGGTGGCGGCTCGGCCGCAACCTTGGCCCGACGGCGGCCATCCTCAAGGGCATGAGCGCCAGGCTCGAAGCGCTCCACGGCTCATCCGGACGCTCGGTGAGCCTCGTGGGCTGGAGCCTTGGAGGGATTTTCGCGCGCGAACTCGCCCGAGCCCGTCCCGCACTGACCCGCCAGGTGATCACGCTCGGTAGCCCATTCCGGCTCGGCGACCCCGCGGACAGCCGAGCCAGTGCAGCGTACCGGCGCCTCGGCGTCCTTCACGTCAGCCCCGGTTCGCTGCCGCCGCGCGAACGCCTCTCACGTCCGATTCCCGTGCCGACGACCGCGATCTACTCGCGGCTCGACGGCGTGGTGCCCTGGCAGGCGTGCATCAACACACCCGGGCCACGCCGCGAGAACGTCGCGGTGTACAGCAGTCACATGGGCATGGGACACAACGCCGCGGTGCTCTGGGTGATCGCCGACCGCCTCGCCCAACCTGAAGGAACCTGGAGGCCGTTCCGGGCTCCGTCGCTCGCCCGTCACCTCTTCCCGGAGCGCACCGCCGCCTGACCGTCCGGCGACACCGGGCGCGTTCGGGCGGCCCGTGGCGCCCGTTTCTTGCGGGCGCGGGACGCGTCATCTTGCGATCCGCCGGCTGCGGCGACCAGTTCGCGCATACCTTCCTCGATGCCGTCGCGAAGCACGTCGATGTCGGCCACCGTGTCGTAGTCGCCGGTGATCCCGAAGAAGAGACGGCCGCAGTACGAGAAGATCGCGATGCTGATGCGGACGCTGCCCATGATCGGCACGTAGGGATACGAGTAGACCATCCGGCGTCCGACGACGTAGAGCGGGTACTGCGGACCGGGGACATTGGTGGTCACGGTCTGGAGTGCGCGCTGCGGGGTCCGAGCGGCGAGCCGCGCACCGAGCGAGAGCAGCATCGGTGGAGCGAAACCGGCGAGCTTGACGAGTGCGTCTCCTGCGACCGCCTGCTTGGACTTCTTGAGCATGGACAGCTGTCCTGCGATTGCTTTGAGACGCTCCCGCGGGTCCGCGATGGACACCGGCAGCCCCGGGAAGATGCCGGACACCCGGTTGTTGTACAAGCCGCGTTCCGAGTCCGCGCGCACGGACACCGGTACCAGGGTGCGAACCACGCGATTGGACACGTCCTCGCCGCGGTGCAGGAGCAGCGCCCGGAATCCCGCGGTGATCGCGGCGAGGACGACATCGTTGACGGTGCCGCCCAGACCCTCGCGCACGACCTTCACGTCGTCGAGGCTGGCCTCCGCCCAACTCCAGCGACGATGCGGCCCGATCGGGCCATTCAGCGACGTCGCTGAACGCCTGCTCCACTCGGCGAGCGAGCGGAGCAGCGCCGCTCCTTCAGCGAGCCGTGTTCGCGGCCCCGCGGTGATACGCAGCCCTCCGGAGAGAGCGCGGAGGCGACCGAGCGGGTCCGCGACCGTGCGGATCACCGCCTGGGTTGTGAGCGTGAAGGTGCCGGGCTCCGGCTCGGGAGCCCACGCCGATGCCTGCGGTTGCGCCGCCGTCGCGTCGGTGGAGTCGAACATCACGGTGAGCAGGTCGGTCGCGGAGACGCCGTCGACCATGCAGTGATGCACCTTGGAGATCAGCGCCCACCGGCCATTCTTCAAACCCTCGACCATCCACAGCTCCCAGAGTGGCTTGCTGCGATCAAGGGTCTGCGCGAAGACCCGGCCGGCCAGGTTGCGCAGCTCGTCCTTGCCGCCAGGCGGTGGAACGGCCGTATGGCGGATGTGATAGAGGATCTGGAAGTGGGGATCATCGACCCACACCGGCCGCCCGACGCCACCCGGGGCGAACCGCACCTTCTGGCGGTATCGGGGCACCAGCGGCAGCTTGCCCGCGATGAGCCTGACCAGGTCGCCATACGCCGGCGCAGGTCCTTCGAGGACCGCCACCGATCCGATGTGCATCGGGTTGTTGCCGTTCTCGATGTGGAGGAACGCCGCGTCCTGCACGCTCATCACATCCACGTCAAGGCCCTCCAGGTTGCGGCACCGGCAGGTACGTGCGGCCGCACTCCGCAGGCCGTCGATCATCACCCATCGAAGCCGGGATTGTCAGGTCAGCGCACGACCTTCGATTTCCCCGGCCTGACGGTGCAGGGGACACAAAATGCCGCCCAGGGCACCGCCGCCAGGCGCTCGTCTGGGATCGGCCGGCCGCAGCGCACACAGCGTCCATAGGTGCCGGCGTCGAGCCGCTCCAGCGCCTGGTCGATCTCCGCAACAGTTGAGTAGATGGTGCGTGCCTGGTAGGCGTCGGTCATCCGCTCAACGGCGTAGGCGGTGGCGTCGCCGATTCGCTTCCCAAAGCCGAGGTTGGCGACCTCGGCGGGATCGTGCGCACCCAGCTGATCCACCTTGGCGAGGATCTCCGAGCGCTTCTGCATCAGCACATCGCGCGTCTGTTCCTGCGGGTCCGCCTGATTCATCGATCACCAGCCTACGCCGCTCTCCGGACAGGTCGAGCCGGGTTCGACCAGGGCCGGGACTCGGGCCTGTTGATCGCCGGTTTGAGTTCGCCGCGATCGGCTCGGCGGGCGAAATGTGGCGATTTGCCGATGGAAAGCGACCATTCCGTTGTCAGCGACTGCGCCGCGAGACAGCAAACTCTCTCCGTGGCTACTCGGTCTTCTGATGTGCGCCTCGAGGTCCTGACCCGGCTCGGACACTCACTTCCTGGGGCACGAAGCCCGGCTGAGGCGTCCGCCGAGGTGGTCGACGCCCTCGCCGCCCTGGACGTCGCCGGCATCGTGAGCGCCGTCGAATCGGACATGGCAGTGGTGCTCGCCGTGAACGTCCCGCAAACGCTGACGGTCAGGCTGTCGACGCGACTGGCCGGGACCATGGTGGGAATGCGCATCCCCCTCGACGGCGTCGAATCCCTGCGCAAACCCGTCCGGCTCCGGCGTCCTTACTACGGCGCGGCCGACGCCTCAGAGACCTTGCGACGCCTCACCACGGACTCCGCGCTCGCCAAAGCCCTGCCGAATGCGGCCGAGGAGCAGGACGTCCTGGCGGTGCCGGTGACCTGCCGGGACCGTGTCGTCGCAGTGCTCTCGGTGTGGGGACCGGGGGCCAGCCTGGAGCTCGGCCCAGTCCTCGAGGTGGTAGGAGCGATGCTTGGCGGTGCGTGGTCCGCGGAAGCCCAACCGGCCGTGCAGCATTTCGATGCGGCCGCATCGGCGGCACCTGACCGGCGTCTCCGGGGCACGGTTGCGTCTCTGCTCAAGAGCGGCGCGATCGTCGCCGCGCTGCAGCCGATCGTGCGCCTCGTGAACGACACGGTCATCGGGTATGAGGCGCTCGCCCGTTTCCCACCGCGGGCGCGGATCCACACGCCTGACCAGCTCTTCGGTGCGGCCGCCGCGCTGAACATGCAGTCCTCAGTCGACCGCGCGTGCGTGCGAGCGGCATTGCAGGCCGCGTCCAACATCGGAGAGGCCGATCTCTTCGTCAACGTTCTCATCGGCACGCTCGTCGACCAGAGCGGTGTTGAAGCTCTCGACAAGGCCGTTCACGACGCCCGGGTCGATCCCGCAGCCGTCGTCCTTGAATTCAGCGAACGTGAGCCGGTGCCGGACCTCGCGTTGCTGCAGCGGATCGCGGCGGAGTTGCGCGCACGCGGCTTCCGCATTGCCGTCGACGACGCGGGTGCCGGTCACGCGAGCATGCGGGTGATTGCCGAGCTGCGCCCGGAATTCATCAAGGTTGATCGCTCCCTGATCACTGCAATCGACGCCGACCGCGCCAGGCGGGCCTTGGTTGTGGCGCTGCTCTCATTCAGCGGGCACATCGGCGCGCGCGTCATCGCCGAGGGGATCGAGACGCAGCGCGAGCAGGAGACGCTGCAGTCGCTCGGCGTCCAGTTCGGACAGGGATGGCTGCTCGGGCGGCCGGTGCTGCCCCACGCGCTCAAGGGCGACACCTCCATGGAGGTCGTCGATCCGACCTGGTTCGCGCAGCGAGTCGTCTCACCGACGCGAGTCGCGACCGCGGTGTCGGAACCCACGGCTGCGGGAGACATCGCTCCGGACGGCCTTGCGTCCAAGGCCCGGCCGCGACGCGGGCTCGCCCGTGCGCTCAGCGACGCAGCGCTGGCGCTGCAGAGCGAGCACGATCCGATGCGCATTCTCAGCGTCATGGCGGAACAGATGAGCCGGGTGGTCCCCGTGAGCGAGATGGCGATCTTTGTCGCCGACTACGAAACCTTCCGCCTCGTCCCCATGCTCGCGACCGGGCCCGACCGCGACGAGATCATGGCGGACAGCATGGCGCTGGACGCCGGGATCACCGGCTGGGCCTTCGCGAAAGGGACTCCACAGAACATTCCTGACACCTCAATGCACCCGCTCGCGCGACAGATTCCCGGGACCTCCTACGTGCAGGAATCACTGCTGCTCGTGCCACTGGTCGCGACCGAGCACAAGCTCGGCATCATCAACTGCTGGCGTCTCGGCGTCGACCAGTTCAGCGCAAGCGAGCTCGAGGCTGCGTCGCTGTTCGCCCACGTCGCCGCCTCTGCATGGCGCAACGCGCAACTCTACGGTGAGCTGGTCAACGCCGCGATGACCGACCCGCTCACCGGCCTCTACAACAGCCGATGGCTGCGCGACGCGGGCGAGCGCGACATCGCCCGTGCGGCGCGCGAGGGCAAGCCGCTGTCGCTGCTGCTCGTCGACCTCGACCATTTCAAGGCGGTCAACGACAGTGCCGGGCACGCCATCGGAGACGTCGTGCTCCAGCGCGTTGCAGCGCAGTTGCGCACGGCCGTTCGCGGATCCGACGCAGTTGTTCGGCTCGGCGGCGAGGAATTCGTCGTGGTGCTCCACGAGTGCTCCGCGGAGGGCGCGATGGTCGCCGCGGAGGCGGCGCGCGGCGCCGTGCGGGACGTCGTCGTGCCTGACGGATGCAGCCCGGATCGTCTCACCGCATCCATCGGCATCTCAACGTATCCGGAGCACGGCGCCACGCTGGACCTCCTCCTGGGTGCAGCCGATCGTGCGATGTACTCGGCGAAGCACGAGGGACGCGACCGCTCGATGCGCGCAACCGCGGCGGCGGGAGTGGGCAAGATCATCGCGCTTCCCCGGCGGCGCCCACCGCGTCCGAGCCCGCCAGGCGTCGTCTCCGGAAACTGACCAGCCGCAGCGAAGCGCAACGGCGGATGGTCAGGACCGCTTAGGCCCGCGGGCTCATGTGCGTATGCGCCCACTCGCCAAGTGCCGTCAACGCGGGTCGCAGCGCCTCGCCGCCCGGGGTCAACCGGTAGAGGGACGCGATCGGCGGGCCGTCGATGACCTCGCGCGTCAGCAGCCCGGCATCACGAAGCTCGGTGAGCCGCGCCGAGAGCATGCTCTCGGTGATCCCCGGGATGGCACGCGCGATCTCCGCAAACCGGGCGGGACGCTCGAGCAGGACGCCGATGACAACTCCTGTCCAGCGTTTGCCGAGCACGGCGAACACGGAGGTCAGCGCGTCATCGCAGTGAATCGCCCCTGCCCGACAGTCCTGATCCATCTCGCGTCTCATGGTACCCGGGCCGACGGCTGCCGATAGTCGCTTGTACGACGGTAGCTCCGGAAATCGCGGGCGTCGATGTGACTGCACGGCGCCCCGGATATCGCGGCGCCGTCATGTCGTTTGCGCCCCGCATGACCGCTGTGCAACCAAACAACGCAGTGGTGTCGCGGTCTGGCCGATAAGTGCGGTCGCGTACCGACCTTGATTTGCACCTCCAGCAACGTGATCGTGCGGCATCCTCCCTCCATTTCCAGGTGACTCAAAGTGTCGGTATCGCCCCTTCCCCTCGCGCCCGATACGCGTGGACCGCGTGGCCACGCGAACGGCCTCGTGCGCACTCACGAGCACGAGGTCATCGGACGCGCCGCCCGGCAGGCGCCGCGCGCAGGGTCGATCAGCCCAGAGGCGATGCTGATCGCCGCGCTGGCGCTCTTCAACGAGTCCGAAGACCTCGATGCGACGCTGCGCAAGACGCTCACGATTCTCACCATGGCGCTCGACGGGCGCATCGGCGAGATCTGGCTGCGCCGCGGCGAAGCGCGTGACGTCGAGCTGCGCTACTCGTCGTCAGACGGCACTCCTGACGTCGTCGCATTCGAAGCGGAAGGACTTGCACTCGGTCTCGGTACCGGGCCGGCATTGGTCAGCCGTGTGGTGAGGACCGGTCGCGGCTCGGCGGTGTCCTCAGTGGCTGCGACAGGAAGCGGCAGCCGCGCCGCGATTGCGGCAGCCGCCGACATCCACAGCGCGCTGACGTTTCCGATCCGTGGCAAGAACGCGCTCGTCGGTGTCCTGGTCATCTTCAGGGAGTCCCCGCTGCGGCCGTCGCGCGCTGCGCTGGCGTCGATGCCGGTCATAGGTCAGCATCTTGGTCGCTTCATCGAGCGCGCTCGCGCTGAGGCAGCGATTCACGAGGCCGCCACGGAACTTGCGTCACTCGCATCCACCGATGCGCTCACCGGGCTCAAGAATCGACGCGAGTTCGACCGGGCACTGCGCACCATTCCGCGACTGCCATTTGCGGTGCTCTCGCTTGACGTCGACGGTCTGAAGTACACCAACGACACCGAGGGTCATGCTGCAGGAGACGCGCTCCTGCGCGTCGTCGGTCACACGCTCGGGCTGCTGGTCCGCGGGTGGGATGTGATGGCACGCGTGGGCGGCGATGAGTTCGCAGCCCTGCTTCCCGAGGTCGGTGTCTTCGGCGCCCAGCTGGTCGCCGAACGCATGCGCGTTGCCATGCACTCCCTCGTGCTCGCGTCCGGGCCGGTCCGCATCACCGTCGGCTGGAGCGCCGCCCCGGGGGGCGCCGATCCACTGTCGGTGTGGCAGCGCGCCGACGAGTCGCTATACCAGGCCAAGCGCGCGGGTGGCGACCGGGTTGCCGGGGCGTCGTACGAGGGCGGCGAGATGGCCGACATCGCAGAACGGTCGTACTCCGACGTGGTCACACGCCTCCTCGACGGTGGATCACTGAACACCATGTTTCAGCCGATCGTGAGCCTCGACAACGGCGCCGTGGTCGGATACGAGGCGCTCGCGCGTCCCGAGGGTTTCGCGGCGATGGACTCCGTCGAGGCGGTCTTCGAGGCTGCCCGAATCGGGGGGCAGATTCGCGATCTCGACTGGGTGTGCCGGCGCAGAGCCGTGCAGGATGCGAGGCTGCTGCCAGACGGCAGCACCATCTTCCTGAACATCAGTGCTGCCGCACTCCTCGACCCAGTGCACGGCGTCGACCAGCTGCTCCTCCTCCTCAAGAGCACCGGGCGATCGCCGTCGAGCGTCGTGCTCGAGATCACCGAACACGAGCGCATCCGCGACTACGACACGCTCGCCAAGATCCTGTCCGAATACCGTGCTGAAGGGATCCGCTTCGCGCTCGATGACGTCGGCGAGGGACACGCCACCATCGAACTCCTCGCGGCCTCCTCGAGCGAATTCCTCAAGCTGGGGCGGAGCCTGACGATGACCTCCACCAAGATCGGATCACGCGCCGCCATGGATGCGACCCTCGCGTTTGCGCGGGTCAGCGGCGCTGTGGTTATCGCCGAGGGTGTCGAGAACGAGTTCGTCGCCGATCTCATGAAGGCAGGCGGCATCACGCTCGGTCAGGGATTCGGGCTGGGCAAGCCAACCACCGCCACCGATCTCGAGGATGTCGCAGCAGCGCTCGCCGAGCGGGCCGCCCTGAGTCAGCTGCGGCCCCGTCCTGCCGTGCCTTCCCTCAACTAGCGGGACACGCTTGGGTCACACGCCCAATCAGTAGGCGCCGTTCGCATGGACAACTGCAGGGTCCGGCGCGAGTTCCTCGCGGAGCGCAGCGCTGGCCAGCACGAACTCGGCATCGACGCTGTCGATCATCCTTGCGTCCTCGGCCGCATCCGCAGCGCGTGCGCGCGCCTGGAGCTCGCCGCATCGCGCTGCCAGGGTTCCCGCACCGAAGCTGCTCGCACTGCCCTTGAGGCTATGCGCGAGCTTGACCATCGCCGAGGTGTCACCTGTGGTTTGCGCCGAGCGAAGGCCATCGATGCGCGTCTGCCCATCTTTGAGGAAGAGCCGCACCAGCTTGTCGAACTCGTCGGTGCCGAGCTCACGGAGACCGGTCACATAGCTCTGATCCAGGAGACCCGGAGACTCCTGGTCCGCGTGCTGCGCCGGATCATTGTGCGTCGCAGCGTTCGGACCCGTCCACAGCGCGACCATGGCCGCGAGTTTGTCGGCCTTGACGGGCTTGCTCAAGTAGGCATCCATGCCGGCAGCAAGACATTTGTCCTGATCACCCGCCATCGCGCCCGCGGTCATCGCAATGACGACGGTGTGTCGATCCGAGCCTTCACGCCGGCGGATCTCACGCGTGGCCTCGAAGCCGTCCATCTCGGGCATCTGGCAGTCCATGAAGACTGCGTCATATTTGACGCGACCGAGGGCGGCAAGCGCGCCGATGCCATTGTCGGCGATATCGACGACATGGCCCATCTTCTCGAGCATGCGAACCGCGACGCGTTGATTCACCGGGTTGTCGTCGACGACGAGGAGACGAGCTTTCAACTCGGGCGCCACCTCGGAAAACGAGTACCGAACGCTCTCTGTGAGAACCCCTAGGATCTCTTCATCCGAGGGCTCCAACAACACGGCCAGGCAGTCATAGAGATCGGAGATGCGTGCAGGCTTGGTCAGGAATCCATTGATGCCCGCTTCTTCAGCGATCACGGGATCACCGGGCCGCGATGACGAGGTGAGCAGGATCAACCCGATCCGGCCCAGGGTGGGATCGCGACGGATCGCACGGGCGAGTCCGATGCCGTCCATCCCGGGCATCTGATAATCGAGGATCGCGAGTCGGTACGGGTCCCCCGCCTCGACGGCGTGTCGCAGACCGAGCAACGCATCGTGACCACTTTCGAAGCTCGCCGACCGCGCCCCCCATACCCTGAGGTTCTGCTCGAGGATCACTCGATTCGTCTTGTTGTCGTCGACAACGAGCACACGTATGTCCTGGAGCGCGGAGCGGGAGGGCGCCGGCCGGCCCACGACGCGCGCTCCCGGTTCGAGGGTGAGCGTGAACCAGAACGTGCTCCCTTTTCCGGCTTCACTCAGCACACCGACCTTGCCGCCCATGCGTTCGACGAGCTTCTTGCAGATCGCGAGCCCCAGACCGGTACCGCCGAAGCGCCGCGTCGTCGACGCGTCCGCCTGGATGAAGCTCTCGAAGAGGCGCGTCTGCTGGGTGGCGTCGATGCCGATGCCGGTGTCGGTGACCTCGAAGCGAACGCCGATCGAGTTGCCATGCTCCGATTCCTTGCGGACTTCAGGATGACTTCGCCGCTGTCGGTGAACTTGACCGCATTGCCGAGCATGTTGATGAGGATCTGGCGGATGCGACCTGGATCACCGCGCACCCGCATCGACATCTGCGGGTCGACCATGACCGCAAGCTCGAGATCCTTCTCGTCCGCCTTGGGGGCGACGAGCTTCGCTGCCTCCTCGACCACGACGCGCAGGTCGAAGTCGATGACCTCGATGTCGATCTTTCCCGCCTCGATCTTCGAGAAGTCGAGGATGTCGTTGATCACCGTGAGCAACGACTCGGCGGACTGACTGATCGCCTCCGCATATTCCCGCTGCTCGGCGTTCATCGTGGTGGTGAAGAGCAACCCGGTCATCCCGATCACGCCGTTCATCGGCGTGCGGATCTCGTGGCTCATGTTCGCGAGAAATTCCGACTTCAGGCGCGACGCCTCCATGGCCTGGGCGTGTGCGATGGCGAGGTCGTCCTCGATGCGCTTGCGCTCGGTGATGTCGTTGAAGGTGATGACAGCGCCGGTGGCCTCGCCGGTCACGGCGGCCTCGTCGACGATCGGGAACGCCGAGTACTCGGCTGGGAATGAGCTGCCGTCACTTCGCCACATGACCTCGGTGGCGACACGACAGCTGCCACCGCCGTGCATCGCTTTGTAGATGGGACTGTCGATAAAGGCGATCACCGAACCGTCGGCTCTGTTGTGGTGGAAGAGCGGATGCGTCAACTCGCCCATGACCCTCGAGACATCAACGCCGAGCGCACCCGCGGCAGCGGTGTTCATGAACGTGCAACGACCGTCGGCGTCGATACCGTAGATGCCCTCTCCGGCGGACTCGAGCAGCATCCGGAGACTGTTGGCGAGCCGGGTCCGTTCGACGTCGGCAGCGATGTTGTCACTGCGCAACTGGTCGGACAGGCTGCTGAGCCGGACCGCTCCCGCAAGCGGCGGAACGAGAATGCGCGCCCGGTCGGATTCGACACGCGTGAACTGCACCTCTCCGGTGCTGCGCAGCACCATGACCGCGCCGATGCTCTCACCCCCGCTGACCATCGGTATCGACATCACCGGCCCGGCATCGGTGAGGTCTCGGTAAGCGATCGTATCCGCGCCCCATGGCTCGGAATGGAGGTCGCCGATGAAGATCTGACCGGTGTGGACCGCTCGACCGCTTGGCGAGTCCCCTACCACCACTGACTCCTCGACGTCTGGGTGGCCGTCGACGATGCGCAGACCGCTCGGATCGAGCAGGCTGATGACGATCCGCTCAGCACTGAGCAGCTTGGCAACGTGGGCCAGCAGGCCTTTGTCGAGGACCTCCGACTGCTCGACCCGGCCGCTGAGGCGGTCGACGGTCACGCGTTGCCAAGCCGCAAGGAACTGCGCGAGCTCGTCGACCTCATCGCGAAGCGTGATGCCCGCAGACGACGGGGTTGCGGACGGCGTCGACGTCCGGACGATCCGGAATCGACGGCTCACCGGACCGGCGGTGGCCACGAAGAGCACGACGCACAGCAGCGTGGCGCCCGCTGAGATGAGGACGGCGGCGAGAATCACTTGATGACCTCCAGGGTCGGGTAGGGGCGTGTTGGCTGAGCTTCGGTCGAACGGTCACCCGAAGCGAATGACTCGCCGCGGCGCCGGATAGCTGAGGTCACGCGGCTCACCAGGTCGCGAGGGCTGAACGGCTTCACCATGTAGTCGTCTGCGTCGAGCGAGAAGGCCATCACCTTCTCGCTGGCAGCGGCGTCACCCGTGAGGATCATGATCGTGGTCCGCGCGTATTCGGAATCTGCACGCAGCGCTCTGCAGACGTCAAAACCGCTGATACCAGGGAGGTTCACATCGAGCACCAGGCAATCGGGCTTGAAGTGCCGGGCCATGGTCACCGCGTCCTCGCCATTCGAAGCCTCACGGACCTCGAAGCCGGCGGCAGCGAGGCTCGACCGCGCGAGTTGCCGGACGTCATCGGCATCATCGACGACGAGGATCTTGCCGATGTGCGCGCTCACAGCGCGCCTGCGTTGCGACTCCTTCGACCTGCCCGCACTCGCGCTTGCTTCGGTGAGAAGGCGGTCATCGATCGCTCTCGACGGACCGGGCCTCGCGAAGAAGAATCCCTGCGCCTCGTCGCATCCGAGGGTACGAAGCCTGACCATCTGGTCTTCGGTCTCCACTCCCTCGGCGACGACCCGGAGGTCGAGCGCGTGCGCCATGCCCATGACGGCGGCGACGATGGCGGTAGCCTCAGAGTCGCGTCCAAGACCGTCCACGAACGACTTGTCGATCTTGAGCTCGTCGAGCGGAAACCGCTTGAGATACGCGAGCGACGAGAATCCGGTGCCGAAGTCGTCGACCGAGATGCTGAGCCCGAGTGACTTCAGCTCGCGCAGCGTTGCAATTGCGAGTTCAGCGTCCTGCATGACCATGCTCTCCGTGACCTCGAGACAGACGGTCGCCGGGTCGATCCCCGATCTGCCGATGATCCCGCCGAAGGTTTCTGCGAGCTCCGATTCGAACTGGCGTGGAGAGACATTCACCGCGACCATGAGCGGAAGACCGCCTGGAAGCGCCGTACGCCAGCGCATCGCGTCCCGACACACCTGCTCGAGCACCCATGCGCCGATCTGCACGATGATCCCCGACTCCTCGGCGAGCGGGATGAAGTCGAGGGGCGAGATCAATCCGCGCTCGGGATGCATCCAGCGCAGCAGGGCCTCGACTCCCACGGTGCGGTCGGTGACGAGCGAGATCTTGGGCTGATATTCCACGTAGAACTCACCATTGGCAAGCGCCATGCGCAGCGACGACTCGTTGGCGATTCTCACCAGTCGCTGCGCCCGCATCTCACCGTTGAACATTTCATGGCGGCCTGGCCCGCGCTGTTCCGCCTGGCGCATCGCCGCCTCGGCCTCTCGGATCAGCGGTTCGGCATCGCGCCTCGGATCACGGGTCAGCGTGGCGCCGATGCATGCGGTGATGCTGAGCTCCTCCCCCGCGATGGACATCGGTGCCCCCAGCGCCGCGGCAATTCTCCGCTCGATCATCCTTGCGGCCTCCGAGTCAGCGACATCCTCGCAGAGCACGAGGAAGTGGTCACCGCCGGTATGCGCGAGCGTGTCGAGAGGACGGGACTTGCTGATCCGCCGCAGCGATGCGGCAAGACGTCTCGCGACCTCGAGGAGGAACTGATCGCCGGAATGATTGCCAGATCGATCCCCGATGCGAGTCGCTATGTCGGCGAAGTGGTCGACATTGACCGCCAGCACCACGGTCGACCCGCGGCGAGACTTCGCCCTGGTCAGGCCCTCTCGGATGATGGTGATGAAGTTCGCACGATTCGGCAGTCCGGTGAGCACGTCGTGGTACGTGTGAAATGTCAGCTGGTCCTCGGCACGACGGCGATCGGTGATGTCGTGCCAGACGACGATCGCACCCAGGAGCTCACCTGCGGGGTCGAGGAGCGGCTCGCTGTCCACCGTCATCGTTCGCCGCCGGCCGGAGGTGCCGACCATGATCAACTCGAGCTCGCGGATGGTCTCGCCGCGAAGCGCTCGACCTATCGGACCTGTGCCGTCCGCAACCGGTTGGCCATCGAGGTGCAACATGTCGCCATATGCCGACCACGGCTCCGGGAGAACGCCGCCGCTTTCGATCCCGGCGAAGAGCTCCATGGCGCGATTGATCAGCGACACCCTGCCGTAGGGATCGCAGACCATCACCAGGTCCTGGACCGCATCGCACGCCGCGCGAATAAAGAGGGGGTTCTGAGCAACCACACGAGGTGCACGCTGCGATGCAGCAACATCACCGGACGCACCGCCTCCTGGTTCAGGACCCTCCCAGGACTTCAGACCGGCACTGGGATTTCTCAGGTGGCTCCTTCGAGCGGTTGCGCTGCAACGGCTTTCACGCGCTGACGCGCCCGAGCATAGGGGGGTGGGCAAGCCGCCCCTGGGCCCGTAACTGAACGCAAACACCCGGCGCGCAATGTCGGAGCAACCCGGTGGGCAGCAGGCTGCCTGATCACATGCACGGGGACAGTGAACGCGATGGGGCATGCGACGCGGACGCCCTCACCGCGAGCACTGCCGCGAGCGTCATTCCACTTCCGCCGCCAAAGCTGCGCCACCGCAACACAGGGGATCTGTTCGATAGCGCACATACGCGGGCGTCGTTCGCAACTGTGACAAGCGCCATATCAGCACCTTCCACATGACGCGGACCTGAGAAACCGTCGGGCTGAGATCCCGCGGCATCAACACCGATGGCTGCGGGTCGCAGCCCGGTGACGCGATGTCCGACTTCGGTGGCTGGGGCTACCCTCGTGCGGATGGTCAGCGTTCTTCTCTCCGTGAACGATGGCCTCCGGTAGCCTTCGAAACCTGCGTCACTCGCTCGGAACGTATCAGAACGCTTCGGCGATCACCGGTGTCCTCCAGCTCGCCATCGACGCTCTCGACCTCGAGGTGGCGACCCTACTTCGCCACGGCGAGACGGTGATGTCGGTGCACGTGCGTCTGCGAGCGGGAGCGGAAGCCGTGGCGAAGCGCCGCACACAGACAACCGATGCGGCTTCGACGCCGCTGCTCGGGCCCTGCATCGTGATCCCGGCGGGCGGGATGCGCTCACGCCGCGAGTGCACGTTGCGCCTCCAGCGCGCTCCTGGGTCTCCCTTCACGGAGCAGGACAAGGCGATTGCCGCCGAGATCGCCGCCGCGGTCGTCTATACAGAGGCGGGTCTCGAGTTGCTGACCCGTGAGGGCGGATGGGCGACCGCCGAAACCGATAGCTTGGAAACCGGCCGGCTGCGAAAGCTGCTCCGCGACCGAGACGCCCTCCTCGACCAGCTCTCGGGGATCCAACACGCGCTGTCGCTGCGCGCGCCACTTCGGGACATCCTCGACGCCGTCGTCGATGCCGCGGCCGAGCTCATCGGCGATGAGACCGTCAATCTCCGTCTCCAGGATCCTGAGGATCCCACGCATCTCATTCGCGTCGCGGGTCGCGGGTATTCGGCCGAGGTCGAGCCTTTCGTGGCGCGGATCCGAAGCGACGAAGGAGCTGTCGGACGCGCCTTCACCGAACGCAGGCTCGTTGTCATCGAGAACTACCAGACCAGTCCCGACCGGCTCCAGGTGCTCGGTGGTGAAGGCCTCGAGGCGGCCATGTCCGCGCCAGTCGAGGAGAACGGCCACGTTATCGGCGCCCTCACCGTCGCCACCCATCGCCGTGGCCGCACGTACAGCCTGACCGAGCAGCAGATGCTGGTCACCTTCGCGGTCCACGCCAGCGTCGCCCTCACCAATGCCCGTATCGCGGACTCGATGGCACACCTGGCCTTTCACGACGCGCTCACCGGTCTCCCCAACCGCGCACTGTTCGTCGACCGCGTCACCCAGGCACTGGCGCGGAGCAGCCGGACGACCGGGATCACGGCGGTGCTCTTTGCCGATCTCGACAATTTCAAGGCCATCAACGACAGCCTCGGCCATGCCGCCGGCGATGAGCTCCTCGTGGTCATCGCGCGCAGGCTCCGTGAATCCCTGCGCCCATCGGACAGTGCCGCACGGTTCGGCGGCGACGAGTTCGCCATTCTGCTCGAGGACATAGGGAGCGAAGGGCGCGTTGTCAACACGTGCGAGCGAATCATGGTTTCACTGGTCGCACCGGTCGACATCCAGGGCACGATGATCGATCCTGGAGCGAGCATCGGCGTCGCCCTCAGTGGGGACGCGCTGTGCGACGCCGACGATCTGCTCCGCGACGCCGATGTGGCGATGTACGCGGCCAAGGCCGCCGGCAAGGGCACCTTCAAGCTCTTCAGCGCCACGATGCAGGCACACGTGGTCCGCCGCATGCAACTCGAGTTGGACTTCTCGCAGGCGCTCGACTGACGGCGACTCACCCGGCGGTGATGAGTACCACCGCGACCAGCGCCGCGCCGACGCCGGCGACCTGCGCCGGACGAAGCCGTTCACCGAGCACCACCATCGAACAGAGAACGGTCGAAACCGGGTAGAGCGAGACCAGCACCGCAACGATGCTGAGCAGGCCGCCGTGGACGGCCAGCAGATACAGCGCGTTGGCACTCACGTCGAACACTCCGGCGGCGATGATCACGATCGGGTTGGCCGCGCCGAAGGACGGTATCCGTCGCGCTGCGACGGAGACTGCGAGGAGCACTGCCACCGACGCGCCGCGTGCAGCCACCAGCGGCCAGAGATTTGCATCAGGCGACGTCTTGGCAATTGCCACGTAGAAGAGGCCGAACCCGAGTCCCGCGCCGAGCGCGAGGAGCAGCGTCCCGCGACTGAGACGCGCAGCGCGATGCCCGCCGCCGCTGAGTAGCGCGACCGCAACGATCGCCGCGGCGATGCCGACGTACTGCAGCGTCGCCGGACGTTCGCCACCACCGACGCCCACGACGATCGGCACCACCACGGCCACCACTCCGGTGATCGGCGCGACCAGTGACATTGCCCCCGAGGCAAGACCCCGGTACAGCATGGCGACGCCGGCAGCGCCGGCGAGACCCCCAAGCCCACCGTACCCGAGGTCCGCTCCGGTCACGGTTCCGCCGACAATCGTCGCGACAATGAGCATCCCGACAAGCCCGACGCCCTGGGAGATGAACAGCACCGAGAGCAACGACGTCGCCCGATTGGCGAATCCGCCAAGGAAGTCGCCGCTTCCCCACAGTGCGGCGGCGGCGAGCGCCAGTCCGATGCTCAGGCGGTGTTCACCGACGCAGCTGCCTGCAGTCCCAACTCCTCGACCGATGCCTGGCGCATCAGGTACTTCTGCACCTTGCCGGTCACCGTCATCGGGAACGAGTCGACGAACTTCCAGTAGCGCGGAATCTTGTTGGTCGCGATGCGCCCGCGGCAGAACGCCTCGAGCGATTCGGTGGTGGGTGCGCTGCCCTCTTTCGGTTTGACCCAGGCCATCACCTCTTCGCCGTAGCGCTCGGACGGGACTCCGATCACCTGCACATCGCTGACGTCGGGATGCCCGTAAAGGAACTCCTCGATCTCGCGGGGATAGATGTTCTCGCCGCCACGAATGATCATGTCCTTGATGCGACCAACGATGTTCACGTAGCCCTGGTCGTCCATGGTGGCGAGGTCACCCGTGTGCATCCAGCGCGCGGTGTCGATCGCGTCGGCGGTTGCGGCCTCGTTGTTCCAGTACCCGAGCATCACGCTGTATCCCCGCGTGCACAACTCGCCGGATGCTCCGCGACCAACGATCGCGCCGGTTTCCGGATCGATGACCTTGACCTCGACGTGCGGATGCACCCTGCCCACGGTTCCGACACGCTTCTCCAGCGAGTTGTCGAGCGCACTCTGTGTTGAGACCGGTGAGGTCTCGGTCATGCCGTAGCAGATGGTCACCTCACGCATGTTCATGCGCGACTGCACCTTCTTCATCACCTCGACGGGACACGGGGACCCGGCCATGATCCCGGTGCGCAGGCGGCTCAGATCGTGCTGTTCGAAGCCGGCATGCTCGAGCTCGGCGATGAACATTGTTGGCACGCCGTACAGCGACGTGCAACGTTCCTGCTCGGTGATGCGGAGCACCGTGTCCGCGTCGAACGCCTCGCCAGGCACCACGATGCATGCGCCGTGCGACGTGCAGGCGAGGTTGCCAAGCACCATGCCGAAGCAGTGATAGAACGGCACCGGGATGCAGACGCGATCCTCGGGGGTGTATTTGACGGTCTCGCCGATGAAGAACCCGTTGTTGAGAATGTTGTGGTGGGACAGCGTCGCCCCTTTCGGGAAGCCGGTGGTCCCGGAGGTGTACTGGATGTTGATCGGATCGTCGAACTGAAGCGTCGACTCGATCGTCGCGAGGGCTTCGTCAGAGACGCCTCTGCCGTCACGCAGCAGCGAGCCCCAACCGTCCTCGAGCACCAGCGCCTCGCCAAGCTCCGGGCAGGCCCCCTTAACCTCGCGGAGCATGCGCACGTAGTCGGCCTGGCGGAAGCCGCGCGCGAGGATCAGAAACGAGACCCCCGACTGACCGAGCGCGTATTCGAGCTCCGACGTTCGGTACGCCGGGTTGATGTTGACGAGAATCGCGCCGATTCGAGCGGTCGCATACTGGGTGACCACCCACTCGAAGCGATTCGGCGACCAGATGCCCACCCGATCCCCGCACCGGACCCCGCGTGCGATCAGGCCCCGAGCGACAAGTGAGGTCTGCTCCCAGAGCTGCTGGTATGTCGCCCGGTACTGCTGGTGCGGAACGACCAGCGCCTCCGAATCACCGTGCCGCTCGACGGTCCGCCTGAGGTTGGCGCCGATGGTCTCGCCGAGCAGCGGCAAGGAGCTGGGTCCGGATGCATACGAGAGCATGCTGCCTCGACCTCCTCGTCAGGCGATGGACACGGTGTGCGCGGCCGCACCTGGCAACCATACCCGGCGTGACGGCCGTCGACCAGCGGCGGCGATCGCATCCGCACACGGTCGGACGGGACCTCAGCTACGGCTTCAAACCGGACTATTCAGCCTCCACTGAAGTCCCGTCCGACCCACGTTCAAAGCCACTTTCGCGTCTGGGGCCGGCGGCAGTCCCTGACGAGCCCGGCCAGCGTTCGCACGCCCTCGGCGAGGACCTGCTCGTTGGCGCCGCCGAATCCCAGGATCAGCCCAGCCCGGCTCGGGGCCGCTGCATAGCAGGCGGAGAGCGGTGCTGGAAACAGGGCGCACTCCGCCGCGCGACTCGTCACCTCGAGGTCATCAACGCCCTCGGGAACGAAGGTCACCAGGTGCAGCCCGGCGTCGGTGTTCTCGATGGCGAGCACGTCGCCGGCATGCTCACGGATGGCGGTGAGCAGGGCGTTGCGGCGGCCCAGGTAGATGGCGCGCATGCGACGCAGATGCCGGGCGAAATGCCCTTCCCTGAGAAAATCGGTGAGCACGAGTTGGTAGAGCAGCGGCGAGAAGAGATCCAGTGCCTCGCGCATGCGGATGAATCTCGGAATCAGCTCGTGCGGCACCACCACGTAGCCGAGGCGCAGCGCTGGAAACAGCACCTTGCTGAAGGTGCCGAGGTAGATCACCCGGTCACCCGTGTCCATCCCCTGCAGGGCGCCGAGAGTCCGGCTCGAATAGCGGAACTCGCTGTCGTAGTCGTCCTCGAGGATCCATGACTCGTTGCGTTCGGCCCACCCGAGCAACTCGAGACGGCGCGAGACTCCGAGCGAAACGCCAAGCGGGTACTGATGCGACGGAGTCACGTAGACGAACCGTGCGCGTTCCCCGAGCCGGGCGATCGCAGCGACGTCGATCCCGTCGTTGTCGACGGCGATCGGAGCGATGCTCGCGGCTGAACCCGCGAGCGCCGCGCGCGCTCCGCGGTAGCCGGGATCCTCCATGCACGCGATCGAATCCGGCGTGGCCAGGGTCATCGCGGCGAGTTGGAGTTCCATCTGGGATCCCGAAACGACGATCACCTGGTCGGGATCGCAGTCAACAGCTCGGGCGGTGCGCAGATATGCCGCGATTGCATCCCGAAGCGGTGCGTATCCTCCCGGGTCAGCGTAGGCGAGCAGATCCTCGCTGAGCCGGCCGGCGTGGCGCCGGGTCAGACGCGCGAAGGTCTCATTGGGGAAGCGATCGAGGGCTGGCAGGCTCTTGAAGACTCCCGAGCCATCGTCGCGCCGGCTCCGGGCCGGGCTGGGGTCGACCACGAATGGCCGCTTGCGGACCGGCAGTGGTGGACGGCGCAGCCGCATCGGCCTCGCAACCTCATCGGGGATGCAGTCGCGGACGTACGTCCCCGAGCCCACCTTGCCCTCGAGATAGCCCTCGTGGAGCAGCTGCTCGAACGCGTTGAGCACGGGAAGGCGCGAGATCTGCAGCTCGGCGGCAAGTGTCCGGGTGGATGGGAGTCGCTGCCCCGGACCAAGCCGTCCGCTCAGGATCGCCATGCGATAGCCGTCATAGATCTGCGTGTAGAAGGGCACGCCCGACAACCGATCGAATGGGATGTACGGGGTGAGCCCGGTGCTCGGCGCGGTCTTCACGGAGACGCGCGCCGGTGGTGCCTGGCCGCCGGTGAACAAAGAGGCGACGCCGATGGCGTCGTGGGGCAGAGACTCACGTCACTCCGACGACCAGGCATCGCCAGCGTGACGCTGCGCGGTGCAAAACGCGAGTACCACTTCCGCGCATTCGAGAACGGCCATTCCGCCGTGCCACTTTGCGCGAATCGCATCGTGCCATTTTGTGCGCTTGCACGCCGCTCCTCATCACCCATCAGAATGATTTTTCGTGCGCGCACCGCAGTGGAGCGATTGCAGCGGCTTCGCGATGGGCGCGAACGTACCCAAGAGCCGAATACGAAATCCCTTTCCCTGTACCACTTTCCTCGAAGGTCGCCGAGCCATTCTGCACGTTTTGTCGAACTACTTCATCACCCGTTGGAGTGAATTTCGTCCACAACTCTTTAGTCGCATGCGGGTGTTTCGTATCGTGGACTTCAGAACCAGTGCGTCTTGTTCTGAGGAGGTACATATGGCGCTGCAACGCATACTTGGACGGAGAAGCGTCGTCGCCACAGCGGGACTCGGAGTGCTGGTGCTCGCTGCCTGCGGGAGTACCAGCCCCTCGAGCACAGGTCCGGCAGTGACCAAGACCACGGCGACGTTCGCCGAGGGACCCGGTTCCCAGCCGAACTACATCTTCCCGCTCGCGTCACTCGCCTACTTCAGCGTCTCGAACCTCAGCCAGTTCCAGTTCCTCTTGTACCGGCCGCTCTACTGGTTCGGTGACAACGGCCAGGTGCAGCTCAACCCGAGCCTCAGCCTCGCCGATGCCCCCGTGTATTCCTCGGACGGCAAGTCGGTGACCATCACCCTCAAGGGATGGAAGTGGTCGGACGGCCAGCAGATCACCGCCCGTGACATCCAGTTCTGGCAGAACATGGTCACGGCCAACAAGGACGACTGGGCCGGCTACTCGCCGGGCGAGTACCCCGACAACGTGACCAGCACGACGATCAATCCGAGCAACCCGCTCCAGATCACCTTCAACCTCACCCAGGCCTACGGCTCGTACTTCTTCACCTACAACGAGCTGAGCCAGATCACCCCGCTGCCCCAGCACGTCTGGGACAAGGAGTTGGCCACCGGTCCGGTCGGGAACTACGACGAGACCCCGGCCGGCGCGCAGGCGGTCTACAAGTTCCTCGATGCGCAGTCGAAGTCGATCTCGACCTACGACACCAACCCGCTCTGGCAGGTGGTCTCGGGTCCGTGGAAGCTGAAGTCGATGGACACCGCGGGCGACGTCTCGATGGTCCCGAACCCCGGCTACGGCGGACCGATCAAGCCGACCCTCACGCAGTTCAACGAGGTTCCCTTCACGCAGGCCGGAGCCGAGTTCAACCAGCTCAAGTCAGCGACCTCGGTCACCAACACCACCGTCGACTACGGCTATCTCCCAGCCAATGACGCGCTGCAGAAGAGTTCACTGAACAGCGCCTACAACTTCGAACCGTGGATCGGATGGCAGGTCCTGTTCTTCCCGGAGAACTTCACCAACCCGATCAGCGGTCCGGTCTTCAAGCAGCTGTACTTCCGGCAGGCGATGCAGGACCTGATCGACCAGAACACCTTCATCAGCAAGGCGTTCTTCGGCTACGCCTACCCGACGTACGGCCCGGTACCGACCAAGCCTTCCTCGAGCTTCGTCGACTCGTTCGAGAGAAGCAATCCGTACCCGTACAACCCGAGCAAGGCAAAGTCGCTGCTCCAGGCCAACGGATGGACGGTCAAGGCCGGCGGGGTGAGCACATGCACGAGCCCCGGCACCGGCACCGGCCAGTGCGGCGCCGGCATTCCTCAGGGCGCCAGGGCCTCGTTCAGTCTCCAGTACGAGAGCGGTCAGCCGTCCCTCGACCAGGAGATGGCACAGCTGAAGACCGATTACGCGCAGGCCGGTATCGCCATCGATCTGACCTCCGCGCCCTTCGACACGGTGATCGGCAACGCCATCCCATGCAAGGCCGGACAGGCCTGCAGCTGGGACATGGAGTTCTGGGGCGGCGGTTGGATCTACGCCCCTGACTACTATCCGACCGGCGACGAGCTGTGGTCGTGCACCGGTTCCGGCGCCAGCGTCGCGTACGCAGGCTCGGACTCGGGCGGTTACTGCGACGCGCAGGCGGAACAGGACATCCTCGCGACCGAGGACAGCAACAGCGTCTCGGCGCTCTACACCTACGAGGACTATCTCGCCAAGCAGCTCCCAGTCATCTGGCTGCCGGTTGCGGATGCGCAACTCTCGGAGATCAACAAAGACCTGAAGGGCACGGGCCCCCAGGATCCGCTCCTCCAGATCTACCCGGAGAACTGGCGCTGGTCCTGACCTCGAGAGCGCGACAGCCCTAGCAACAAAGCGACATCGACAGGGGATGCCGGCGAAAGCCGGCATCCCTCACTCGTTACGCTCCGAATGACAAGCGGCCGCAAATACGGCCATGGACGGGAAGGTCCAGTCAGGCGTCGGCGCCGTGGGCGGCGGTGGCGTCGCGCCCCACCCATGACGCGCTCCTCGACGGTCGATCCACACCGTCGGCAACCCAAGGCTTCGGGCTGGAACATGATCATGGAACAGGCTCTGAGCGACATGCAGCAGGCGGCCGTCTTCGACACCCATTGCGCGGACCCGTTCCACCAGCACCACGAAATTGTTGAGTGTTGGTTTGTACGAGCCGACGTCCTGCGCGGTGATGATCGCGTCGAACTCGACGCCCAACCTCTCGTTGCTCTTCGCGAACGATACGCGGTCGACGTTGGACAGGATGACGAGCTTGTACTGTTGCGAGAGCGCACGCAGCGCAGCCGGCGAATCGGGGAAGGCGGCCCAGTCCCCCACCGAGGTGGCGAGCCGCTCGGCGTCGGCCGAGCTGACGTCGATTCCCAAGCTCGACCCCAGACTGCGCATCGCGGCATCGAGGATGTCCGGATACAACGCTGTGGGATGCTCCGCCTCCGCTCGAGCCTCGATCTGCGCATATTGCTCGAGCAGTTCCTCGCTGCTTGCGGCCACGCCGTGTGCGCTCGCCCATGGGCCGAGGACCGCAGTGATGCCTGCCTCCCAGTCGATCAGCGTCCCATAGCAGTCGAAACTGAGCGCGTCGAAATCAGTGAGCTGCATCAGGCTGCTCATTCTCGCCGCTCCAGCCGCGGTTGGTAGTCTTCGCCGCAGTGGATAACGCTGCCGACTGGCCCGCCTACCTCGGTCCAACCACGTTCTGCAAGGCTCCGCTCCTGACGAGCGCTGTCCAGCTCGACGAGGTCATGCCGGACGTCGCGATCGTCGGTGCACCCTGGGACGAGGGCGTCACCTACCGCCCGGGCGCCCGCTTCGCACCGCGCAGCGTGCGAACCGCTTCGTACCAGGCCGCCGAGTGGCACCTCGAGCTCGAGGTTGCGCCGCTCGAGGTGCTGCGTGTCATCGACTACGGCGATGCGCTCTGCCTCCCCGGCCTGGCGGAGGCGTCGCACGCAGCGATCCGCGAGCGTGTCGGCGAGGTCGCGCAGCGAAAGATCATCCCGATGGTGATCGGCGGCGACCACTCCATCACATGGCCGTCTGCCACCGCGGTTGCCGCAGCGTATCCACCGGGGAGCGTCGGGATCGTGCACTTCGACGCCCATGCGGATACCGGCAACAACAGCTGGGGGAACCTGTACTCCCACGGGTCACCGATGCGGCGTCTCATCGAGTCGGGCGCGGTTCACGGACGCAACTTCGTGCAGGTCGGATTGCGCGGCTACTGGCCGTCCAAGGACGTGTTCGACTGGATGCGCGACCAGGGGATGCGCTGGCACCTGATGGGCGAGCTGCGTGATCGTGGCGTCGTTCCCGTCATCGACGACGCGATCGCCCAGGCGCTCGACGGACCGGAGCACATCTATCTCTCGGTGGACATCGACGTGCTCGATCCCGGGTTTGCGCCGGGCACTGGGACGCCTGAGCCCGGCGGTATGCAGCCCGTCGACTTGCTCCACGCCATCCGGCAGATCGTGCTCCGCACCCACCTCGTCGCCATGGACGTCGTTGAGGTGTCACCTCCCTACGACTGGGCCGAGATCACTGCGCAGAATGCACATCGATGCCTGCTCGAAGCAATCTCGGCACTCGCCGTCAAACGTCGCGACGGCGCGGCAGGACCTGCCTGAGTAGTGGATCCTCGCCGTGGATCTCGGAACCGGGGGGCCGAAAACGACGGTTCGGTCATTCGCGTCAGGGGACCACGTCGTACATCGCGTCGAGAGCGGCGGCGAACAGCAGGTCGAGCGCCTCGTTGCCCTCGGGGGACCCGCCGAGCCCGTAGAGCGCGCCGCTCCGTGCCGGACCGAGGCCCGGAGTCTTCGCGTACTCCACGGCGTCGCGCAGATCGGCAAGGAAAGCGTCGGCAACGCCGTCGGCGGTGTTCGGCCGCGTGACACAGAAGTGCAAACCAGGGGGGAGCTGCAACGCGTTCAGCCGCCATCCCTTGCTGATCAGGAAATCGTTGACGTGATAGATGTCGATGCCGCGCCCGCGGAACGCGATGATGAAGGTCGGGTCGCCGAACACCTCGAGCTCGGGGATGGCCGCGATGCCGGTGAGGATGGTGGCCGCGGTCGCGAAGATCCGCTCGGCAATCTCCATGTATCCCTGCTCGCCCACGCTGAGCATCGCCGCCCACGCGGCCGCCACGACTCCCCCGGAACGGCTGCCCGAGAGCCCGGGCGACATGTAGATGCCGCCCGGCCAGTCCGGGTAGCTGAAGTACTGGTAGCGGCGCAGCGTGCTGTTCCGGTACAGCAGCACCGAAGTCCCCTTGAGCGCGTACCCGAACTTGTGCGTGTCGGCGGAGATCGAGGTGACCCCGGGGAGCCGGAAGTCGAACACGGGTATGGGATATCCCAGCCGCTCCGCCCAGGGAAGGATGAAGCCTCCCATGCATCCGTCGACGTGGAATCCGAGGTCATGCTCGAGCGCGAGCGTCGACATCTCCTCAATCGGATCGATGAGTCCGTGCGGGTAGTTCCCTGCCGAACCGACGATCGCGATCGTGTTCGTGGTCACGTGCTCGCGCATCCAGTCGACGTCGGCACGCCAATCGTCGCCAACCGGCGCCTGAATGATCTCGATGTCGAGCATGTGCGCGGCCTTCTGCAGGGCGACGTGCGCGGTGATCGGGATGATCACCTCCGGGGCGCCGACGCCCTTCTCCACCCTGCCGCGCTCGCGGTAGACGAGCATCGGATTGATCAGGCTCTCGGTGCCGCCGAAGGTCACCACCCCGCAGACCTCCTCCCCGGGATGGTGCTCGGCGACGGCCTCACCGTGCAGCAACGACGCCGTCATCGCGACGATCTCGCCCTCGAGCTTGGTGGCGCTCGGATACATGTCGCGCTGCAGCACGTTCGCGTGCGCGAACAGTCCGTATGCCTCGGTGAGGAACTGGTAGTGGTCGTGGCCGCCGTGATAGATCGAGCCGGAGACTCGTCCGGCATTCCCCATCCGGTCTTCCTCCTCGGCCATGGCACCGAGCTCGGCGAGAATGCTGTCCCGCGAGCGTGGTTCGGCCGGGATCCGATGATGCGCCTCGAAGCGGTCTCGGTAGGGATGGAAGTCGATAAGCGCCGCAAGATCCTGCTCGGACTCCGGTTCGGGCTGCTGCTCGGACTTCTTTGATCCCTGGGGCAGGTGATGTTCCTCCATCGCCGCCGGATTGTCGTCGAAGCGCGCTCGCGGGCGCAGACGCGCCGGCACGTCTATGCTCGCCGGCGATGGCTGATGACGTCGTCCTGATCGAAGCGGCGGGCCGTGAGGTTCCGATCACCAACCCGGGCAAGGTCTATTTCAACGAACGAGGCGAGACCAAGCTCGACCTGGTTCGCTACTACCAGTCGGTCGAGGATCCGTTGATCCGCGCCATGGGTGGGCGGCCGGTGCTGCTCCAGCGATTTCCCAACGGGGCCGGCGGCCCCTCGTTCTTCCAGAAGCGGGTCCCGGACGCTCGGCCTGAATGGCTCGAGACCACCATCGTCAGCACGCCCAACGGCACGACCTCGCGCGCGCTCGTGGCGGCCGACCTCGCGCACGTTATCTGGGCGGTGAATCTCGGGTGCCTCGGCTTCCACGTCTGGCCGTCCAAGGCCGCTGATCCGGAGCATGCGGACGAGCTCCGCATCGACCTCGACCCCAGCCCCGGCGTCGTGTTTCCGATGGTGCGGGAGGCGGCGCGTGAGGTTCGCGCACTTTTCGAGGAGCTTGGCGTCGTCTGCCTCCCCAAGACGACCGGCAACCGGGGCATCCACGTGTACGTCCGGCTCCTGCCCCAATGGACCTCCTACGAGGTCCGTTCGGCGGCAGTCGCGGTGGCACGTGAGCTCGAGCGCCGTCGGCCTGATCTGATCACCGCTGCCTGGTGGAAGGAGGAGCGCGGCCGCCGTGTATTCGTCGACTTCAACCAGAACGCGCCGCACAAGACGATCTTCGGCGCCTGGTCGGTCAGGGCGCGCCCGGGGGCGCAGGTATCGACCCCATTTACTTGGGACGAGCTGGAGGCGATCTCGCCTGACGCGCTCACCATCGAGACGGTGCCAGCGCGGGTCGCGCGCGACGGTGACCCGTGGCTGCCGATGTCCACAGCACCGCAATCGCTCGAACCCGTGCTCGCGCTTCACGATCGGGATAGGGTTGCGGGACTGGTCGATGCACCGTGGCCGCCGCAGTACCCGAAGATGCCGGGGGAGCCGTCGCGGGTGGCCCCGAGCCGCGCGCGCAAGCCCGAAAACCCCGCCTGAGGATTGCGCCGAGCGGGCCATTTGGGTCGCGATGTAACCTCCACCTGTATACGGTGAGTCGTCCCCGAGAGGAGGTGGCCGACGGGCAGACTCGGGATTCTCCGCGCCTCAATCACGTGCGGCATGTTCATGGAGGAGAGCCCTTGGGATTCATGTTGCGACGCCGTCGGGGTCAGGGCTTCTGACCGGCGGCCGTGAGCGCGTCGTAGCGGATGCGCATTTCGTCCAGGACCGACCTCGGCGCACCGCGCCGAGCGAACACTTAGAGGGAACTTCGAACTGATGATTTCCATGCCACGACGAATGACGGGCCTGCTGTCTGGATCGTGCCTGCTTGCGGCAACACTGCTGACCGTCGGCGGGTCCGGCGCGGCCGCTGCGACAACCGCGATGGCGGCACCGGTGCCGCTCGCGCAATTGCTCAGCAACCACGCGTTCCTGACTCCGCCAACCACCGCGGACTGCATAGCGGAGACCGGCCTCGCCTGCTACGCGCCCTTCCAGTTCCAGAAGGCGTACAACCTCGGACCCCTGTACAAGCAGGGATTCACCGGCAAGGGTGAGACGATCGTCATCGTCAACTCCTACGGCTACCAGGGCATTGGGCCGGAGCTGGCGAATTTTGACAAGTCGTTCAACCTGCCGGCGCCGCCCCACTTCATCGTCCTGCAGCCTGAGGGCCCGATCCCGCCCTTCAACGCGACCAAGCGTCCGATGATGGACGGGTGGGCCGTGGAGACGTCGCTCGACGTCGAGTACTCGCACGCGATCGCACCTGACGCCAACATCCTGCTGGTCGAGACACCCGTTGCTGAGACACTCGGGGTCACCGGCTTCCCGCAGATCGTCGCAGCCGAGAACTACGTGATCAACCACCATCTCGGCACGGTCATCTCGCAGAGCTTCGCGGCGCCTGAGCCGGGCTTCGCGAATGCCCAGCAGATTCTCGGGCTCCGCAGCGCGTACAAGAACGCGGCTGCACACGGGGTCACCGTGCTGGCGGCGTCGGGTGACGAGGGTCCGTCCGGCCCGAAATCGATTAACGCTGGTGGCTCCATCACGAGCTACTTCCTGCGCCGCGTCGCGGAATGGCCATCGGATGACCCGCTGGTCACCGGCGTGGGCGGCCTCCAGCTGTTCCTGAACGCGAAGGGCAAGGCAACCCAGCCCCCGGCCGTCTGGAACGATACCGCCCTGTTCGGCTCGCCGGCGGCAGGCGGTGGCGGCACCTCGGCGGTCTTTGCGCGCCCCTCGTATCAGAACAGCGTCAAGTCGGTCGTCGGCGCTTCGCGCGGCTTCCCTGATATCTCCATGAGCGCAGCCGTCAATGGCGCGGCGCTCGTGTACCTCAGCGCCCAGGTCGCTGGAACCGCCGGGTTCTACCTCATCGGCGGAACCAGCGAGGCGTCGCCCGAGTTCTCGGGCATCATCGCCATCGCCGACCAGATGGCTGGTCATGGCCTCGGCCTGATCAACCCCGCCCTGTACTCGATGGAAGCAGCTGGTGATCCCGGAATCGTCGACGTGACCAACGGGAACAACACTGTGATGGCCGTCCAGGGTGGCGCTACCCACACGATCCACGGTTTTGCCGCAGTGGACGGCTACGACCTCGCGAGTGGGGTCGGGACCGTGAACGCGGCGCTCTTCGTCCCAGAGCTGGTGCACGCGGTTCACTGAACCGCGGCGGTCGTCGGTCAGGCTCTCCGGGCTCGCTCGAGCCTGGAGGGTCCTGGCCGGCGGCTACTCTCTCGAGCCGGTCCAGTGAGTGCGGTGCTGCGGCTGGGCGAGAAACGCATCGCGAACGCGGTGACGCACATCGGTATCGAGGATCACGTCCGCGCCGATCCTGGCGAGCACCTCGGCGGCCTGCAACATCGCGTGCTCACCACGGGCTGACAGCGCGGCATCGCGGAATCCATGCGTATGCGGACCGATCCCCTCGTCGGCGATTGCGAACTCGGGATGCAACGTCGGCGCCGCGTAGGAGACGTCACCGACGTCGGTCGATCCCGTGCGCTCCCACGGGACCACTCGATCTTCTCTGAGACCGACCTCTGCGAGGTGCAGGCTCGCGCGTTCGGCGAGGACCGCGTTGGATCGCAGGTCGAGGTACGTTTCCCGCTCGTCGAGCTGTAGCTCACAGCCGGTTGCCTGCGCGGCTGCTTCGAAGATGGCGCGGAAGCGAACATTCATGGCGCGCAGGTACTCACCGTCGCGCGCACGCGTCAGGTACTCACCGCGGGTCAGCTCCGGAATGATGTTCGGCGCCGTCCCACCTTCGATGATGAAACCGTGCACGCGCGCGTCGTCGCGCAGTTGCTGGCGCCAGAGCGACACGCCGTTGTACGCGTGGACGAAGGCATCGAGCGCGTTGATGCCGTGGTCGGGATGGCCCGCTGCGTGCGCAGCCTTGCCACGGAATGTCCACTCCCAGTGGGTGCAGGCAAGCGCGTACTGCATTGACGCGGTGCGGTCTGAAGGATGAAAGATGAGCACGGCATCGCAGTCGTCGAAGAGTCCGTCGTGACACAGCGGAATCTTGCCGCCACCGCCCTCCTCCGCCGGCGCGCCCACGATGCTCACCCGCGCGTCGACACCGGCGCCCTTCAGCGACCGGGCAAGCGCGATCCCCGCACCCGCGGACGATGTTGCGATGAGGTTGTGACCGCAGGCATGGCCGAGTCCACGCAGCGCGTCGTACTCGCAGACAAAGGCAACATGGGGGCCGGCATCGCCCCGTCTCGCGACGAACGCCGTCGGCATCCCCGAGATCCCACGGTCGACGCGAAATCCATGTTGCCCGATGACACCACTGAGAATGCGAGACGACTCGTATTCCTCGAAACCGATCTCGGCAAGCGCGTGGATGGCGCGCGACGTGGAGATCAACTCGTCCGCGCACGCGCTGGTGGCGTCGTGGATCGCCTGGTGGATTACGACGGGCGCAGTTGTCGTCATGCGGTTCTCCTGGGCCGCTATTGTGCACAAGCGTGGAGACCCCCGAACGCCTCTACGCCGATGCGGAGGCGTCATTCCCAGCGTGGGAGCTGCTCAAGGACGTCGTCGATGAATTCATCGACCTCGCCCTGAACTATCGCCAGAGTGGACATCCGGGTGGCTCGCGCTCCAAGGTCCACCTGCTGCTCTCGACCCTGCTGTCGGGTGCGATGCGCTGGGACCTCCGACGGCCCTGGCTGGCGTTTGGCGATCGCTTCGTGCTCTCGGCCGGCCATACGGTGCCGGTGGTCTACGCCACTCTCGCCGCGCTCAACGAGACGCTTCGCCTGCGCTCCGGCCGCGACCCCAGCCCGGCCTTCATCCTGCCCGACGATGGCCGATGGGCCCTGTTTCCAGAGCACCTGACCACGCTGCGTCATCGCGGGGGCCTGCCCGGCCATCCCGAGATGGCCGGCAAGACGCTCTTTCTGAAGTTCAACACCGGGCCATCCGGCCACGGGATGCCGCCGGCCGCGGGCGAGGCGCTCGCGCTGAAACTCGCCGGTGCGGGTGAGGTGCGCGTTTTCGTGGTCGAGGGAGAGGGTGGCCTGACAGCAGGTGCCAGCCACGAGACCCGAAATGCGGCGTGGGGGCTCGGGCTCTCGAACCTCGTGTTCCTGGTCGACTGGAACGATTACGGCATCGATGAGTTCGCCGCATCTTCAGTCGTTCCCGGGACTCCGGAGACGTGGTTCGGGCCGTACGGCTGGCGCGTGACCGGAACCCTGGAGGGCTCCGAGTGGTCGCCGGTGACCCGGACGGTGCTTGAGGCCGCGCGTGGAGAGAATCCCAACCGCGTGCCGTCGATGGCCTGGTTCCGCACCCGCAAAGGACGCGGTTATCTGAAGTACGACTACAAGAGTCACGGCTCTGCGCATGCGATGAACAGCGCGCCGTTCTGGGAGTTGCGCACGGCCTTCATGGCGAAGTACGGCATGAGCTACGTCGGCGTGGATGAGCCGGCTCCCGGCGATCCCGAGGCAATCCTCGAGCAGGCTGCAGAGAACCTGCGCCGCGCCGCTGGAGTGCTCGCGGATCACCCGGACGCCGTCGACGCGATATCCGACCGTCTCATCGAGCTGGCGGAGCAGGTCCCGGACGACATCGACGGCCTCCGAGTCGGTGGCCGCGGCGGCGACATCTTCAGCGACCCGCGCCTGACCGATTACCGCAGCTACCCGGCGGCCCTCTACCGGAAGCCCGGTGAGAAGCAGGCGAACCGCGCCGCGTTGGGTGCGTGGAGCTCGTGGGTGAACGCGATGGGGCGGCAGGACTATGGACGCCCGCTCTTCATCGCGGCGTCCGCGGACCTCGCCAACTCGACCAACCTCGCGGGTTTCGGCAAGGACTTCGGTGACATGCCCGGCTACGGGTGGTACGAACGCGACGCCAATCCCGATGGGGCGCTCCTCCCCACCGAGATCACCGAGTTCACCAACGCCGGGATGATCGCCGGGCTGGCCACGGTGAACGTGTCATCCGACCCCTTCTCGACATTCAACGGTTTCTGGGGCGCGTGTTCGACCTACGGATCATTCAGCTATCTGAAGTACGGCGAGATGCGGTTGTTCAGCCAGCTCGCCCAGGATTGCGAGCTCAAGGTGGGCAAGGTGCTCTGGGTGGCGGGACACTCGGGTCCCGAAACCGCCGAGGATTCACGGACACACTTCGGCATCTACGAACCCGGGGTCACGCAGCTCTTTCCCGAAGGCAAGGTCATCGATCTGCACCCGTGGGAATACAACGAGGTGCTCGTCGTGCTCGGCGCGGCGCTGGCGAGCGACATTCCGATCATCGCGTTGCACCTGACGAGGCCGGCCATCGAGCTGCCCGACCGCAAAGCCCTCGGAATGCCGAGTCACTTCGAGGCCGCGCGTGGCGCATACGTGCTCCGTCCCTTCCGAGACGATCTCCCGGCCATGGGCACCGTGTTCATCCAGGGCACGACCACAACCGCCAACCTCGTCAAGGCGCTCCCAGATCTTGACATTCTTGGCCTCAACGTCAAGATCGTCGCGGCCATCAGCCCGCAACTGTTTCGGATGCAGCCCGCGGCATATCGCGAGAGCGTCATCACCGCGGCCGACCGTGTCGACGCCATGGCGATCACGAACCGGACCGTGAAGCTGATGCGTGACTGGGTCGACGGTCCGCTCGCCGCTGAGTACTCGATGGGTGCCGACTGGGACAACCGCTGGCGCACGGGCGGATCAGTCGATGAGGTCATGGACGAGGCACACCTCACGACGCGGTACATCCTCGAGGGCATCGGCCGTTTCGTCCACGATCGCGAGCACAGGCTCGAGCGTCTCCGTGCGCTGGTCGCCGCAGCCTCCCGCACGACTGCGTGATTTATGTGAAGGTCGAGCCGACAATGCGGTCGGCCGCCATCAGCCGCTAGACGTCCGCCCGGTGCAGCGTATGGGGGCCATAGCGCATTGCGGTGGCGCGGCCGGCGCCATCCACAGCGAAGCTCACCTCCTCGCCAAAATGCCCGTAGTCGTCGCCTTCCACGATGGTGAATCGACGGCCCCCGTTCGGCAGCAGTCGCGCCGCTGCCGCGAGCGGCATGGGCATCTCGGGGTCGTACAAGTACAGCGATCGGTTGATGCGCGCAACCGTGAGCTCGCCGACCTCGCCACGATAGTGGCCGGCAAAGCGGCTCAGGCTGGCCCGCGAGTGCCCGTGGGCGGTCTCGGCAGCATCAGCCCACCTGCGGACGACCCACGCCGCGCAGTGGAAGATCGCATCGACTCCGAGAGATGGCACGGCGCTGTTCATATTGTTGAGCACCGCCGCGGCAAGCCCCCACTCCGGCGAGAAACCGATCTTGGTCGTGAACCCTGGGAAGCCACCGCTGTGCCCGCGAACTGCGATGCCGTCGACATGCCAGATCATCCAGCCCAGCCCGTGATTCGGTTCCTCGGGTCGCTGCCACTGGGTACGCTGCATCTCGCGGCGGGACAGATCTGAGATGAGCCCGCCCGCAGATGGGAAGTGAGCGTGCTGGTACGTCAACAGATCGGGGACCGTGGAAACCAGCCCGCCTGCGGGCGTGAACGCCCGCGCCTCGGCGTGTCGCGCCGGATGTGGTTCCTCGCCAGGCCGGCGATGGTAGTAACCGGTTGCGAGCGTCTTTCGCACGCGGGGCGTGAGCGATGGCGCACTGCCGTTCAGTCCGAGCCTGCCAAGCACATCGCGTTGCAGCAGCGCGTCGAAGGGCCTGCCGGTCACTGCTTCGAGCGCTTCACCGAGCAGCACGTACGCGAGGTTCGAGTAGCGAAACGTCGTGGCCGGCTCGGCGAATGTGAGTTGCTGGCGGAGCTCCCGCCGCACCGCATCTCGGTCCGGGAAGTCATCATCGCCCCATCGGTTCGAGCCGTCGCGGATCACCCCACCGCCGTGAATCAGGAGATGGCGGATGCTGATGTCATGTGCACCGGGCAGGCGGCGGGTCCACGTCACATACGTGGTGATCGGTGCATCGAGTTCGCATCCGCCCCGCTTCGACCTGCTGCATCACCAGGGTCGCGGTCATCGTCTTCGTGATCGATGCGCATCGGTAGCTCGTCGCATCCGGCGTCGCCGGCCGGCCCGTGGCGATGTCGGCAACGCCCTTGGCGTCGAGCATCACGACCTGGCCGCCGTGGCTCATCCCGAACGAGATGCCCGGGATGTCCCAGAGCATCGCCTGAAACCGAATCCAGCGGCGAGCGACCTCAGCCGCGTCCGCGAGCTGGCGAGGCGTGAGCTTCACATTGGAAGCCTACGGGTTGCTACATCCCGCCTGCGACACGCAGGACCGCGCCGGTGACGTACGTCGCCTCCGGGCCGAGCAACCATGCAATTGCGACGGCGATCTCGTGCGGCTCGGCGGGACGACCCAGCGGGATACGCGAGGCTGACCGGTCGACCCGATCCGGATCACCGGCCGCGGCATGAATCTCGGTTCGAGCGATGCCCGGTGCGACGGCATTGACCCGAATCCCCTCTCCCGCAAGCTCCTTCGCGAGCCCCATGGTCAGCGCTTCGACTCCGGCTTTCGCGGCGGCGTAGTGGACGTATTCGTGCGCACTCCCGAGTGTCGCGGCGGCCGACGAGACGTTCACGATCGCACCGCCGGCGCCGCCGCGCCGGGTTGACATCACCTGCGCGGCGCGACGCGAGCAGAGGATCGTGCTGAACAGGTTGACGTCAACCACCGCACGGATCGTCGCAACCGGGGTGTCGGCGAGGTCCGCGATGTGCAGAGTCGCGCCTGCATTGTTGACGAGGCAGTCGACCGATCCCAGGCTGTCGTGCGCTGTCGCGAACAACCTGTTCACGTCTTCCTCGGTCGTGACGTCTGCCTGGACCGCGATGGCTCGTGCGCCCAACCCTTTCGCCGTGTCGACGACCTGCTGAGCAGTTGCATGATCCCGCTGGTAGTTGACGACGACGTCATGACCGATCTCGGCGAGATGGAGCGCGGTGGCAGCGCCGATGCCCCTCCCCGCTCCGGTGATGATCGTGATCGGCCGGCGCACCTCGTCCACGCGGAGATGATGGCGCACCGCGCCCTGAAGAACGCAAGAAAGGGCGCCGGTTTCCCGGCGCCCTTTGCTTTCAGTGGGTCAGAACGGCGTCAGGCGCTTGCCATCCAGTGGATGAACTTCTGCCCGACCGACCCGATGCCGGTCATGCCGTCGAAACCTGGTGCCGTGTTCACCTCGACCAAGCGCGATGCACAGTTGCCCGTGCCGTCGCAGTAGGTCTCTTCACCCTGGTAGTCGATCGCGCGAAGGCTCACGACATAGCCGTCGGTCGCGTTCGCCGTGTTGGCGTAGTCGACCCGGATCACCGCGGTGGCATCCGGATTGGCCGCGGGCACAATGTCGTTGAATGCGTTCGCATGGCTCGTATCCAGGCTGTAGATGGTCGGGTTGAGGAACCCGACCGAACCGCCGGCGGCCTGGTCGGCATCTGCGATGACACCGGCGAGCAGCGGCGACGCGAGGCTCGTTCCGCCTTCCTTGAACTGCGAGTAGCCGGTGCTACCGTTCGAGAAGGTCTGGGTGAGCCCGATCAGCATTCCGGTCGACGCGTCAGCGTCCATCGAGATGTCCGGGACGACGCGCAGCGGCTGCGGTCCGAACAAGTTCTCGTTGCGGAGCGCCAGCGCAGCGGGCACAACGCCTGCCTGGTACGAGGGCTGGAGGTAGGTGTAGCTGGTACCAACGCCACCGCCGGCCTGGAACGCGATCGCTCCAGCAGGCACGGTCGCGGAACCGCAGTTGGTGGTGGTGCCTTCGCAGAGGACCTGCTTGGCAGTGGACCAGCCGTACTCACCGAGGCGATTGTGTGCCTGACCGATCTCCAGGGACGTGCCGCCCACCGCCGTGACGTACGGGCTGGTGGGTGGGTAATCAGGAACGGTCATGCCGAAGTCGGCGAAGTTGTCGCCGGCGTCGCCGCTCGAGAAGAGCACGCTGACCCCGGTCGTGTCGGCGAGCATGAATGTGTGGTCGAAGGCGGTCTTGGTAGCGGCGTCGGTGAGCAGGTCACCGAGATCGTCGCCCCACGAGTTGCTGACAACCGATGCGCCGCTGGTGATTGCGGTGTTCACCGCGGCCAGCAGGCTGCTGTCGAGGCAGTCGACCGCGCCGACAAAGATGATGTGCGCGCCCGGTGCCATGGTGTGCGAGGACTCGACGTCGAGCGCCTGCTCGGGGTACCAGCCACTGGCGTCGCATTCCGCCTCATTCCCCACCGACGCCGGCTTGATGTTCGTGAACTGGCTCTTGGTCAGCGGGATGGATGGGTCGTTGGTGTTGAAGTACTCCTGAGCATCAGAGAGCAGCGTCGGCGAGTTCGTACGCGTCGACGATCGCGATCTTGACGCCGTGGCCGTCGGCGGTGCCGTTCTTGATACCCGTCGAGAGGTTGTACGCGCCCTCGAGCTGCGCCGGCTTGTAACCGCAGATGTCGTATGGCTGCGGGCTTGTATACGGCGCGTAGAGCGACGCCTTGTCCGTGGTGTCGACCTTCTGGCCGAAGTACCCCGAGCACGGCTGCGGGTTTCTGAAGACGGCTGGTGGCGGCGGCTCCTGGGTGGGGCTGTTACCCGTGGTCGCGGCCATCGTCGATCCCGAGCTGAGATCGTTGGTTGCGACCGACTGGTTGACGCCGACCACACCGGACACGACGCCGGCAAGCGTGGCGGGGACTGACAGCGTGCTGTTGGCGAGGCGCAGGTCCTTCCCGTTCACCTTGAAGGTGCCCAGAGTGGTGCCGAATGCGCGCTCGACCTGGGCGGCGCTGCCGCTCGCGGGGATGAACAGGCGATCCGACGGGACCGCGCCGATCCTGAAGCCCTGCTGGCGCAGCCAGGTCTCCGCGGATGTGACCGCAGACTGGGTCGGCGCGAACCGAGCCATCCACTGTGCAAGCGTGAGGTAGTGACGGTACTGGGCCGACCCCGGGGTCGACACTGCCGTCACCAGGGCTTGTGCCCCCGCCGCGTCACGCAGCGAGAGATTGAGATCGAACGCGACCGCGGCCGACGCCGCAACCCGTCCTTCGGGCTTGGATCGTTCGACTCCTGTTGCCAGCGAGCCGGCCAGGGCCGCGCGGCTGGACGAGGATGCTGCCGATGCCGGCGTCCCGGTGGTCGCGGCCGCGGCTGACGCCGCGAGCCCCACCGATGCCAGGGCGGCCCAAGATCGAGCTGACTTCATGAATCTCCTCCATGGCGCGAATTTGCGCCAAACACTCTTTCCACGAACGGACACGGCATACGGGAAACCCTCTCTGGCATCGACTGAAGCTCCGAGGCGAGGATTGTGGCGCGCTGGGTGCGCAAGGTGCAAGCGATTTGTTCGGTTCGCACGCTCCATACGATCAGAACGGGCTTTTCAGACCGCTTGCGGGGTTCCCGGAGACGTCCGCAGGGCGTCTGGAGGGACTCACCATGCTTGCGGCGTGAGATCTCGTCGGCTCGCCGGCATGCTCGTGACGGGCGTCGTGGCACTTGCCGGCTGCGCCACTGAGCAACCTGCCACCGCAACGACCGGTGGCACCGGGACCGCCGGCCCTTCGCTTTCCGCTACCCCGGCTGCGTCGCGCGCCTCAGCGCAGGCGGCCGCGCTCTCGGCGCTGATCGAGCCCGGCGCGGGCATGGGCCCGATCTATGCGCTGCTCGCATCGGCTCGTCATACGGTCGATCTCGTCATGTACGAGCTCGAGGACATCCAGGCGGAGCAGCTTCTGGCCGGCGATGCCGCGCATGGGATCGACGTCAGAGTCGTGCTGAACAGCGCGTACACGGGGTCCGAGAACGGCTCCACTTTCTCCTATCTGAATGGCCATGGCGTCCACGTGCGCTGGGCCAGCTCGGTGTACGCCCTCACCCACGAGAAAGCGCTCGTGGTGGACGGATCGGTGGCCGCGATCATGACCTTGAACTGGACCAGTCGCTACTACTCCGACACGCGCGACGTCGCGGTGATCGATCGCATCCCCGCCGATGTCGCTGCGATTGAGGCGACGTTCGACGCCGACTACAGCGCAACCCGGATAACGCCGGCTCGAGGAGCCGATCTCGTCTGGTCACCGACCACATCAGAGCCCGAGCTGCTCTCCCTCATCAACGGCGCCAACCACGAACTCTTTGTGGAGAACGAGGAGATGAGCAGTCGGGATATCACCGACGCCCTCGCTGCTGCAGCGCGGCGCGGAGTGGAGGTGGAGATCTGCATGACCAACTCGAGCAGCTGGTCTTCGGAGTTCGCGACTCTGGTGGGCGCCGGGGTCCACGTCAGGGTCTACGCTCCGGACGCCCGGCTCTACATCCATGCCAAGGTGCTGGTGCGAGATCCTGGGGCCGCCGACCAGCAGGCTTTCGTCGGATCGCAGAATTTCTCGACGGAGTCGCTCCTCTACAACCGTGAGCTCGGTATCGTTCTCACCGGCGGCTCGCTGGTTGGTCAGCTCGAGACCACGATCCAGGACGACTACGCCGGTGCGGCGCCGTGGACGGGCTGATCAGCCGGGATGGGAAGATGGAGGCGTGACCGATGAACTGCTGACACGCCTGCTGGAGGCGCGAAATTCGGTCATCGCCGATGTTGCGGCCGACGGCTCCGAGCTCCTGGTCCGCTGCGACGACACCGGCAGCCTGCAGGTGTACCGGCTGTCGAGTTGAGAGGGCGAGCTCACCCAGCTGACCTTTCTCGACGAGCCGGTTGCAGCGGCACGATACATTCCCCATACAAACGACATCGTGGTTGCGGTCGATCGTGGCGGTAACGAGAACTATCAGCTCTGGCTCGTGGATGTGAACGGCGGGGACCCACGAGCGCTGGTCGTCGAGGAGAACATCAAGCACGACCTCGGTGATGTCAGCCACGATGGGAAGCTCATCGCATTCACGTCGACACAGCGCAACGGCATCGACATCGACGTCTATGTGCTCGACCGAGCCGGGGGCACGACGCGTTCGGTGCTGGAAGGCGGATGGAACCGAGTCGAGTCCTTCTCGCCCGACGGACGCTGGCTCGCCGTGACCCGCCTCGACGGGTCGTATGCGCTCAGCAACGACCTGCTGCTCGTCGACCTGCAGACGAACGAGGTGCGCACGGTCGTCGAGCGGAACGGTCCCGGTACAGCGATCGCTCCCACCTGGTACCCGGACTCGTCCGCGTTCCTGTTCAGCACCGATGCCGGCCGGGACGTCGCGTCGATCGCGCGCTACGACATCGAGACCTCCTCCTGGCGCTTCGTGCTCGAGACCGAATGGGACAGTGAGGCGGCGCTCAGCAGTGACGGGCGCAGCGTGCTGGTGGTCCATGCGGAGAACGCGGTCACCCGTCTGCAACTGCGCGACGGCGCCAGCCTGGAGCTCATCCGGGACGTTGCCCTCCCAGGGGTTGGTACCGGTTTCGCGCTGCCGTTGGTCCCGCGCCCGTATCTCTCGTCCAACGGCTCGACGGCGTTGCTGAGCTACACGACCACGGCAACGCCGTTGACTCCGCTCCGCGTCGACACCGGTGAAGGCGGTACCTCGGTGCCGCTGCTCCCGATCGATCAGGTCGTCCCTGATGACATCGTGACCCCCGAACTCCAGAAGATCTCCTCATTCGACGGCGAGGAGGTCACGTATTTCCTCTATCGACCGCCCGTCGAGGATCCTCCCGTGGTGATGGTCGTCCACGGCGGACCAGAGGCACGCTTCGCGCCTCGCTACGACCCCTTCATCATTCAACTCGTCGCCGCGGGCATCGCGGTCGTGGCGCCCAATGTTCGTGGCTCGGCCGGCTGGGGACGCCGGTTCGTCTCCCTCGACGACCGCAGGCTCCGGCTCAACTCGGTTCGCGACCTCACCGCGGTGCACGGCTCACTCGCGGGGCGCGGCGTCGATGCTTCTCGCGTGGCGGTGATCGGCGGTTCGTACGGCGGCTACATGACGCTCGCTGCACTCTCGTTCTATCCCGATCTCTGGGCTGCGGGCATCGCGACAGTTGGGATCAGCAGCCTGGTCACCTTCCTCGAGAACACCTCCCCATACCGGCGCCGGGTCCGTGAGGTGGAGTACGGATTTCTCGATACTGATCGCGACTTTCTCATCGAGGCATCGCCGATGACCCACGTGGACCGGATTCGCGCGCCCCTGATGCTCATCCATGGTGCCAACGACCCCAGGGTCCCGGTCAGCGAGGCACGCCAGCTGCACGCCTCGCTCGTCGCTCGGGGTGTCGACAGTGAGTTGCTCGTCTACGAGGACGAGGGCCACGGCCTCGCCAAACGCGCCAACCGGCTGGACGCGTTCCCCCGGATGCTCGCCTTTCTGCGAAGGAACCTCGGCTAAAGCCTAGTCTCGGTCCGGGACGGTCTCCGGCGTGTCAGCCGTGCGATCGGGATCGGGCACCTCCGGCTGACCCGGATCCGGATCTGGATCTGTGATCTCGGGGTCCGGCTCGGGGTCGGGCAGCGAGGGCGGGATCGGAGGCGTCATCGGGATGTTCATAGAGGCCAGTGTGCACTGTGTGTACCTCACTGTGTGGGTCTACCTGATAGTGTCCCTATCATGCAATCCAACATCTTCATGCCGCCCGTCCGAGGGCCGCTCGAGGAGGTCCAGTTGCCGATGTTCGAGAAGATCGTTGTGGGGCTGGATGCCGAACCCCGGCGAGCGCGACGTGTTGCGGACGCCGCAGAGGTGGTTGCGCGAGCGGAAGGCGCGGAAGTGCTGGTTGCCCATGTCCAGGAGTTGGAGCTCCCGGCGGCGATCGCCGCGACGCCTCGGGCAGGATCGATCCACCCGTTGCCGGTCGACGACGTCGGCCCGCAGACCGAGGCGTTCGTCGATCTCACCGTCGAAAGGTTCCGCAGGGCCGGCGTCGGCGCCCGCGGGCTCGTACAGCCGGGGAAGGGCTCGACCGCAAAGGATCTGCTGGAGATCGCCGAGTCCTTCGGCGCCACGCTGATCGTGGTCGGCGATCACGGCCGGCGGGTCGCCGACATGCTGCTCGGGGGCGTCACGCAGAAGGTGCTGCGAGATGCCACGTGCTCGGTGCTGCTGGTTCGGTGAGGAGGCAGACGCGATGACGACCACCGCCGTTCGGCCCCATTCGGCCGATAGGACCGACCAGCCCTCCGGCACGGTACGCAGCCTGGTCCCGGCGCGGCTGGACCGGCTCCCGTGGACACGGTTTCACTGGCTCGTGGTGACCGGGCTTGGCGTGTCATGGATTCTCGACGGGCTCGAGATTCAGATCGTGGCCCTCGTCGGCACCGTCCTCATCGACAAGGGAACGCTGCACCTCACCGCCGGTGACGTTGGGTTTCTGGCGACCGTGTATCTCCTCGGAGAGGTGATCGGCGCACTCGTCTTCGGCCGGATCACCGACCACATCGGACGAAAGAAGATGTTCATGGTCTGTCTCGGGCTCTATCTGTCCTTCAGTGGATTGGGAGCTTTCTCCTTCAATCTCTGGTCACTCCTCGTGTGCCGGTTCGTCGCCGGTCTCGGTATCGGTGGTGAGTACACCGCCATCAACTCCGCGATCGACGAGCTGATCCCGTCGCACTACCGCGGGCGCGTGGACATTGCCGTCAACGGCACGTACTGGCTCGGCGCCATGATCGGAGCCGCAGCATCGATTCTTCTGCTGAATCCACAGCTCCTGCCTGTCAACATCGGCTGGCGGCTCGCATTCTTCATCGGACCGATCCTCGGACTGGGAATCATCTTCCTGCGTCGCACGATTCCGGAAAGTCCGCGATGGCTGATGACCCACGGTCGTCAAAAGGAGGCGGAACAGATCGTCGACGAGATCGAGCAACGAGTTCGAGCGCGAGGGCGTGCATCTCGAACCCGTGTCGGATGACAAGGCGATCGAGCTCACCGGCTCAGGGCGCGTCTCCTACATGCAGATCGCCAAGACCATGCTGCGGGAGTATCCGGCTCGTTCGTTTCTCGGCTTCACCATGATGGCGACGCAGGCCTTCCTGTACAACGCGATCTTCTTCACCTACGCGCTCGTGCTGACGACGTTCTATCACGTGCCGGCGTCGGAGACCGCCTTGTATTTCTTTCCTTTCGCCGCCGGCAACCTGCTCGGGCCCCTCACCATCGGCCATCTCTTCGACACGGTCGGTCGCAGGAAGATGATCCTCATCACGTACTGCGTCTCAGGCGTCCTGCTCGCCATCTCGGGCTTCCTGTTCCATCAGGGCACGCTCAACGCATTCACGCAGACATTGATGTGGTGCGTCATCTTCTTTCTCGCGTCGGCAGGCGCGTCGTCGGCCTACCTCACCGTCAGCGAGATCTTTCCGCTGGAGCTGCGCGGGCAGGCCATCTCCTTCTTCTTCGCGATATCCCAGCTGGCAGGCGGAGTCGCCGCTCCATCCATCTTCGGCGCGCTGATCGGCGCCGGCAAGGATCCCGGGCCGCTGAGCGTCGGCTACTACATCGGAGGCGCGATCATGTTCGCGGGCGGCTTGGTCGCCTGGTTCTTCGGAGTCAACGCAGAACGAAAGCCGCTTGAGGACATCGCGACACCGCTGTCGGCGGCAAGCCGTGTGAAGCCGCAGGCCGAGTACCCGGCGCTCGCCACCTCTTGAAAGGAGACACATGGAGGCCACCCGCGTGACCGATCTCATCCGCCTGGACCACATCTGGTTTCGCAGTCAATTCGCTGCACTCGAGACCGCGCGCGACGACCCTGACACGCTCATGTCGCTCTGGGCGGCGCTGTCGGCCCGCCTCGAAGTCCATGCGGCTGCGGAGGAGGCGCTCTTCTACCCGCGGCTGCTCAAGGACGATTCGGGCTCCGTGGACGACACCAAGGACGCGATCAAGGATCACAACGAGATACGTGACGCGATCCATGACGCCGAGGGCCACCGCATCGGCGATGACGCCTGGTGGCAGGCCGTCAACGCCACCGAGCACGCCAATACCGAGCACATGGAAGAGGAGGAAAAGGGACCACTCATCGAGTTCGATGACGCGGCCACCTCGGACGAGCAGGCACAGCTCGCGTCGGCATTCGCCGCCTTCGAGACCGACCACGCCGGCGCCCGTGGCATCAGTGTTGTTGACAAGGATCCCGAGGAGTACGTCGAGGACAACTCCTGATCGTGAGGTGCGACAGGATTGTATAGCTTGACTGGAACCTAAATTGACATGATCGGTACGGGCTCCTTAAGCTCGACGGGTCAGCGGTCGGGTGATCGCTGTCCCCCACCCCCTCCCAACGAGTCCACCCCGCCGAGGCCAGTTCACGGCGCGGGTGGACTCTTCGTGTCCGGGGGGAAGGCGAGCGGCAGCGTCACCACGAATGTGCTTCCTGAGTCGGGATTCGACTTGACGGTGATATCGCCTCCGTGGAGCCTGGCGATCTCTCGCGCGAGATAGAGCCCGAGGCCAGTTCCCCGAATGTGGCTCGTCTCCGGCGTCACGAGGCGACCGAATCTGGTGAAGAGCAGATGCGCCTGCTCGGCGTTGATGCCGATCCCGTGGTCGCGAACCAGGATCGTCGCCTCCCGGTCATCGTGCTCGCAGGAGATCTCGATCTCCCCTCCCCCCGGCGAGTACTTGATCGCATTGTCGATCAGGTTGGTCAGCATGGTCGTCAGCCGTCGTTTGTCGGCGACCGCGGCAATGTCATCGCGGGTCGACGCCAGCGCGAACTGATGGCTGGGGCCCATCAGTGGACGCATCGCGAGGACCGCGTTGTCGACGATCTCGAGGAGATCAACGGGTTCGAGCTCGAGCTCCAGACCGAGGGTCTCGAGGCGGGCGGTCTCGAGCATCTCCGAGATCAGACGCGCCATCTCGTCCGTCTTCTCACTGATGCGGCTCAGGGCCAATTCGCCATCCGCCTTGGGAAGCATTCCCTCGCCGAGCATCGACGCGTAGCCGCGGATGATCCCGAGCGGGCTGCGCAGCTCGTGCGCAGCGATGTTCAGGAACTCGCTCTTGAGACGCTCGAGACGGCGGCTGCGCTCTGCCTCGAGCTGGAGTTCGGTGACGGTCGCGGCCTGGCGCATCCCGAGGCTGACGATGCGTGCGATGTTCGCCAGCGCCGTTCGCTGGCTCGCATCCAGGCCGCCGGCGCCGTCGATCACGATGATCCCGCCCACCCCCATCTCCCCAGTGACGGGAACCACGACCTGGGCGTCATCGTCGACGATCTCACCGGTCGTGATCGCACGGTCGAACGTGGCGTGCTCGGAAGTGCGGTACGACGCCCGCGCCCACGTTTCTGGGGATCCCGACGCGGCAAGGCAGGTCAGGACATCGCTGCGTAATGCGAGATATGAGGCCTCCCGCACCTGCCCATCGGTCGACGCCAGCCGGGAGGCGAGCCGGACTGCTTCGAGGACGAGGTTGCTCGAAGCACCGTCGGTGGCAGTCGGATCAGCCCACATGGGTGCCAGGTCCGCTGCAGCGCTTGCCGCGACTCAGCTCGAGGGAAGTGCGCGCGGGCCGATCGACCGTTCGACGCTCTCGGAGAGCTGTGCCGGGTTCGTATCGGCTTTGACGAGGAACTCGAGGGCGCCGAGCCTCAAACCGCGTTCCCGCAATTCAGGTTCGCCGTAGTTGCTGAGAATGATGACGGGGATGTGCTTTGTGGCTGCGTCGCCGCGGAGGCGTTCCAGCACTTCGAAGCCATCGAGCCCCGGGAGGCGAAGGTCGAGGTAGATGAAGTCGGGGGCTTCCTCGGTCGCGAGGCGCAGGCCTTCCCGGCCGTCGTTGCCGATCACGACCGAATACCCGTCAGCGACCAGACGCAACCGATACATCTCGGCGGCGGCGACATCGTCCTCGATGAGCAGGACTTTGACATCCTCGTCCGCTCCGTATTCTTCAGTGGCCGTCGGATTCCACTCCCGTTGTCGAATAGGTCCGCCTGTTCGGTACGGTAGCAGACAAACCTTCCAGGGGTTCAAGAGTCCGGCCGGGCTCGTCTTCGGCTCAGCCGCGAACCGAGCAAGTGCGCCGCAGCCACCCCCTCGCGGCGGACTAGCGGAGAACGATTCCCACTCCGAAGAAGATGGTCCAGGCGACAGCGACGAACAAGGCCGCACCGGTCGCCAGCGCTCGAAGATCGAGCCTTCTGCGACGACGCAACGCGCGCGGCGTGGTCCGCGATCGGGCTATCTGATCGGACCCCGGGGTCACCAGCTCAGGCATGGCCACCATGATAGCAATATCAGCACTATCACGTTTTGTGATAGGATGTTCCAAGCAGGGGTTCACGAGAGGCTCCCTGTCCGACCTGGTCGCACCACTTGGAGGTACTCGATGGCTCGCAAATACAAGCCGATTCAACTCGATGTCAAACCCGTCGAGGGGCAATATCTTGCCGAAGCGGCGACGTGCCCTCAGTGCAGCTCGAGGATCACTCAGGTGCTCGGGAGGATGGGTCTCCGCCTCGTCTTTCGTTGTGACCGGTGCCGTGTCCAGTTCTTCCGCCAGCGCACCGCGGCCAGCGCAGGTCTGGTCTGACGCTTCGCCGATTGACCGGTAGAATCCCTGTCACGTTGGACAGTGCCACCGTTCGTTCGCACGGTCTCGGGGGATGTGCCCGCAGAGGTTTAGCGATAGGTCGATCGGTTGCCTGCTGAGACCACCGTCCCCACGTCCGAGCGGATGCTCGACCTCGACAAACCGCTCTACACCATCAGTGTCGCTGCCGAGATCCTCGCAAGCCATCCTCGCACGCTGATGATGTACGAGACCATGGGCCTCGGAGTACCGGAGCGGACCGCGACCAACCGGCGCCGCTATTCGCAGCGCGACATCCTCACGCTCAGCGCGATTCAACGCCTCACGCGTCAGTACGGATTGAATATTGCGGGAGCGCGATACGTCATCAAGTGTCTGCAACTCCTCGACGCACACGGCATTCCCCGGCCGCCGGAGCTTGCAGAGATTGACATCGACCACGTTCGACTCTGACCTGAGTCCGCGCCTGCCGGAGACGGCCAGTCTCGCCGCGTCGATCGAGGCGGACCTTGTCTCGCGCGGTGACGCGCATCAGATCATGGAGCGCCTCGTGCGCTTCGCCGCCGAGAACATCGATGTCGATCGCTGCACGCTGACGAGCCTCGATCAGGACGTCCTGCGTGTCGAGGCCAGCTATGAGCGCGGCGGACCACCGGACTTCGTCGGGCAGGAGTATCCGCTGACCTGGTTGAGCCGGCAGCCGCTGCTCGACCAGGCGGTGAAAACGGGACAGATCCAACTTGGCGGGAGTCTCGGTGAATCCGGCACGGCGGATCCCCGACTCGCTCCGTCACTGCTGGTGATGCATCACACCGCCATCGTTCCGCTCTCCCTCGGCGACACGGTTGGGGCGGTCCTGATCCTGAGCCGGAGGAGCGATCGCCCCTTCATTCCGCTGGAACTGGAGGGGCTCCAGCAGGTCGGACTGCTCGCTGTCCTCGCACTGCGCAATGCCCGTCTCGTCGAGCAGGTGCGCAACGCCCAACGCCGAGGCCTCGATTCCCTGACGCAGATGTCCCGGCACGTTGCTTCGAGCCTGGATCGCGCGACCTTCTTCGAGAAGATGAGCGAAACGGTGGCGGGGCTGGTGGACGCGGAGCGTGCGGGCTTCTGGCAGCTGATCGGCACTGAACTGGTCCCGCTCCACAATCCGCTCATGGCCGGCGCGGCAAACGCCGACCCGGTCAGGGTCCTGGATTCCAAGGACGACCCGGATCTGTCGAAGCTCCTCTACGCGGGTGAGGCGTTGCGACTCATCCGCTCCGAACCACAGGCCCCGGTCGGCCCCGGCTCGATGCTCGCCCGGCTCGGCGCTCGCGACATCCTCGCGGTTCCGTGGCGCACCGCAGCAGTGCCGCTCGGGATCCTGGCCGCGTGGAATTCACAGGGGGGCTTCAGCGACCAGGACGAGTGGATCATGCGCCTCGCCGCTCGCTCGTCAGCGCTGGTCTGGCAGGGGTATGCGGCTGAACAGCGCGCCCAGGGCCTCCAGGCCGCCGAGCTCGACCGGCTCGAGGCACACGCGCAACGAATGGCGTCGTTGGACCGGCAGAAGTCCGAGTTCCTGCAGCTCGCATCGCACGAACTCCGCGCGCCGATCACGCTCGTGAGCGGCTACCTCTCCATGCTCGAGGAAGGCTCACTCGGGGAGTTGCCCGGTCCCGCCGCCAAGGTCGTGCCCCTGATGACGGGACGGATGCGCCACATGAGCGAGCTCGTCGACCGCATGCTCACCACCAGTCGCATGGAGATCCGCACTCGGGGTCAGAACGCAACTGACATCGATATGGTGGCCCTGGCACGTGCAGTCGCCGCCTCGGCGGCGACTACCACGGGTGGTCAGGCGGCCCGAGTTGTCAGCGTCAGATCCACGCGGCGCATCCGTGTGCGAGCCGACCCGGAACAGGTCGAGACCATCCTGCGCAACCTCATCTCCAACGCGCTGAAATATTCGCCGGACACCGCGCCCGTCACGGTGATTCGTGCGCGACGAGCCCGGCTGGGTCGCGGTGGACGTGACCGACCAGGGTGAAGGCATCTCGGAAGAGGACCTGACGAAGCTGTTTCAACCCTTCGGCCGTCTCCAGAGCGCCATCGCAACCGGGATTCAGGGGACCGGCCTCGGGCTCCACCTGTCACGGGGCCTCGCCGAGGGACAGGGCGGAGAGATCGCGGTGTCGTCCCGGCCCGGGGAAGGGAGTACATTCACCCTGCGGCTGCCGCGCGGACGCAAGCGGCCAGCGGGGAGAGTGCATGCCTGATGGGGCGATGGGAATACGGTTGCTGCTCGTCGACGACGATATCGACGTCGCCACGATGTACGAGACGCAGCTGGCTGCCTACGGATTCCAGGTGATCACGGCGCGTTCCGGTGCCGAGGCCATCGACCGAGCCGGCGCCGATTTCCCGGACCTGATCTATCTCGACCTTGGGCTGCCCGAGATGCACGGCTTCGACGTCCTCCAACGGCTCCGTGCCGCGCCGACCACCTCGCGCATTCCCGTCGTCATCCTCACGAACTACAGCGAACCCGAGCTCGTGGAACGGGGGCGCCAGCTCGGCGCGCACGATTACCTCATCAAGGCGCACACACCACCTGCCGCCCTCGCTGAGGCCACCCGAAGGTGGGTGTTGTGAGCGAGACCGTGAACGATGCGGATGCTGCGGCTGACCACGGATCGACGCCGACCCCGGCTCACGCGGAGGCGCAGAACGCGGCGCTCGACGCTGTTGAACCAGAGCGTCTGCTCGACGGCGAGAACGAGGACACCTCATATGTGGATGACGCCGTGCATTGGACCAAGGTGTACACGGAGTTGCTCGACTTCAAGCGCAGTTTGCTCGACGTCGCAGAGCGCGGTGTGACGGCATTGCACCCCGACGCCGGGACGGAGGTGAAGGACACCGATCTCAAGGTGCTGAAAGCCGAAGCCGCGCGCTTCGAGCGCCGCCTCGCGTTCTGGAAGGCACGGACCGATCAGCTTTCGGGGGGTGTCGTCACCGACTCCGCATAACTCCCGGAGCGGCGTTGCGCCGCGTGACCGGGCGTCAACGCCTGGATCGCAAACCGTCGCACGCGAGCCCGGGGACCCGCCTGGTGACGTCTGATTAGCCAAGGACGCGCGAACAAGGGTGGCCGCGTCGAGAGTGGGACCTGGAGGACGAACGCTGTGGTGACTGTTGAGACTCCCCGGAAGGAGGCAAGCGGGCTCCGGCGGCTTGGCGCCCTTCCCGCAACCGCGCTGTTTCGCCGGAGGGAGCACGCCGCGCCACCCGCACGCCCCGCCACCGGCATCGCGTGCGCAATGCGCGGCTGCGCCAACCAGACCGCGCAGCTCTGCGCGTATCGCGATCGCCGGGAACGCTCCTGCTCGGTGACGATCTGCCCTGCTCACGCGATCTCGCTCGGGGCGAACACGTACTGCCGCCGTCATGCCGGCACCGTGCAGGCGATCGGCGAGTTGTCACGTGACCCGAGCGGACACCCGGACATCGACGATCGTGCACCGTCGCTGGTCGACTGGATCGGTCGCGACCTCGACAAGGACATCCGCACACTGCTCGCTCGCGCCGCTCGGCCCGGGGAGAGCGTGATCTCCGACCATGTCGCCCGGCGCGCGCACGACTTTCATCGCAACGCCCGGTGGGAGCGGAGTTGGCGTCTCGTCGAACACACCGGCCCGGTCCTCAACGTGACACTGCACGTGGCAGAGGACAACGACTCGCTCGTCCACGTCCGCGTGGGATGCGAGGCCGTGGCCGGCGGCGTGCCGCCGTGGATCGCCCGGCGGCGAGAGGGCCAGGACGTGGAGGCGGCGATCGATATCTCCCAGCGTCAGCTCTTCTACCGGTACCTCGAGGAAACGATTTCCGAGGCGGTGGTGCGCTTTCGCGATCGCTCCGACAGCATCGAGCAGTAGGGATCACGTCAATTGGGTAGAGCTACGACTCCCGACATCAGTTATGGGCGCCGTATGGTAGTATGACTATCATATTTACTGATAGCTAGCCGCCCGTTCCTCAGGCACTCCGACGCCGGAGCGGGATCAGCCGGAGGTCGCCTGGTGCCACGTAGACATAAGCCGGTACAGCTCGACGCTAAGCCGGTTCCCGATCACTTGCTCCAGGAGGCCGCGACCTGCCCGCAGTGCGATTCGCGCCTGACCGAGGTGCTCGGCCGGATGGGGCTACGACTCCTGTTTCGCTGTGCCAGGTGCCGGGCGCGGTTCTTCCGTCATCCCAAGACGACCGCGAACGCGAGGATCGTCTGAGCTTCAGACCCTGACGTGCTCGATATCGATGTCGACGAGTTCCGCGGGTCGCGGAATCCCGTGGGCGTCGAGCAACTGAAGACAGAGGATCAACGAGCGCGCGCTGATCAGGTTGAGACTGTATCCCCGGGTCAATCGCTGGATCGCACTCAACGTAATGATGTCGCGCTGAGAGTAGAGCCGCCGGTTGGTGGCCGTGCGACTCGGCACGACAAGCCCCAGGTGCTCGTACATCATGAGTGTCCGCGTGTGCGTGGCAAGGATTTCCGCGGTGATGCCGATTGTGTAGAGAGGCTTGTCGAGATTCAGCATCTTCCCCGCGCCGTCGCCGCCTGCAGCCGCGCGAGTCATGAGTGTCGCGGCGTCCGCGGCGTCATGCCAGCCGACGACCCGCGTGCACTCGCAGGCGCACCACGGATCCGGTGTCGCGCGACGAGCGCACCTGAACGAGGTCGCACAGCTGGTTCACCGTCCACAGACCGCGAGGCCCCGAGAGGTCGGTGCCCGGTTGCCGCCGATCGACCAGCGGATCGCTGATCACACCGCAATCTTCAACCTCGCAAACGACGTCGCCATCGTCGATCCAGATGCGCGCGACACCGCGGCCGCCACCGTGTTCGATGCTGTTCGTCGCAACCTCGCTCACCGCGAGGATCAAGTCCTCGAGCCGGGAGCACAGCAGCCCCGCTCGCGCGCCTTCTGCCGCCACCAGCGCTCGCACCTCGCCCACGGTGCCGGCGTCGAACGCGATCTCGGTGACGGCGGCACTATCCGGCTGGGACAACGATGAGGACAATGGAAACGTCGGTGCCACGAATGCCTCGGCTAAGGAATCAACCGGCAGAGATTCGAGCGCCGCGCCGTCGCTGACCAGCGGGTGGGTATGTCGCGCCTCGAGAACGACATCCGGATCAAGCGCTGCCACGTCATAGGGACATACGAGCCAGAAGCCCCGCACATCCGCAAAAGCCGTGTTGATCAGAGCCTCATGCCAGTGGCACTCCTCCAGCTCGGCCCCTGCTCGTCCCGGCCAGATCGGCTCACCCACACCGCGCATGCGAACGGCGCCACGTCGCTCCTGTACGAGCGCGAATTCGTCCCATGCGGGGATGATCCGCGCCGGGTTGGCGCCGACGACGCCCATATCTCGATATTCGACGAGCCCATCACCATCAGCGCCGATGCGCTTGCGGAGTGCGTCGATCTTCCCGGCACTCACCATAACCAGTACCGGTTCCCGGGCGACGAGCCCATCGATGACGAAGGGCGCGACGCGTTCAAGGAATTCTGTCTCGCCTTCATAGAGGATTGCTTCATGCCTGAAATCACGGACTCCGTGACCGCCAGTCAACTTGCCACCTCGAGATCCGTGACTGGCGGAGCAAGGCGGGCGTCGTCCGTGAGCCCCGCTGCTGCCAACGCGCGCTGCAACTGCGGAGTCATCCCGTCCAGGGTGACCATTCCGCCCTTGACGCTGCGGATGAGCAGGCGCAGGCCGGCAACGGAGCAGAACGTCACATCGGAGAGGTCGATCCTGACCACGTCGCCGGTGACGATCGCCTCCGTCAGCGCCGCCTCCACTGCATCGAGGTTCGTCTGGTCGATGCTCCCGGCGAAGGTCAGCGAGGGGGGCTTCGTCGTGCGCGAGATGGTCACCGCACCAGACGCCTGGGCACCCTCGGTCAAGGGCTCCGAACCATCGGGTCGCCGTGTCGACTGACCGTCGCCGCGCGGGAGGTCCAGACGCGAGCTGCGCTGCCACTCGCTGAGCACGATTGCGGCGCGCTCGGTGAGATCGCTCGCTGAAAAGCCGAGCTCCTCAATTCGAGCCGCATGTGTGGTGACAAAGGCCCCGAACTCGTCGACGAACTCGCGAACCACTGCCGCGAGCGCCAGGCGGCTGGACCGGCTCTCCGGGGGCTCGGCAAGCGCGGCCGCCTTGGCCGCGATCAGCTTCCTCAGCGCGTCCGGGTGCTGGCGCTCGAACTCGGCACCGAGTGCCCGCTGCACCTCCAGACGCGCAGGGCCCATCATGCCGAGCCAGCGCATCCGGTCGGGTGCGGACCCCAGTGAGCAGCGCGGATAGAACTGATTCGTGCTCAACTCGCCCACCACCAGGTGGGCGCATGCGATGTGCGTGCCGAGCGGCTTGCCATACGACGTCGCGGCGATGAACTGGCTTCGCTGGAAGGCGGGGCAATCGATGGTCGGTCGTTCGAAAGCCAGGCCAAAACCGCAGCGATCTGGTGGCGCGGTCATCGCGCCAGCCGCAACAGATGGTGATTGATGCTCGCTCAGCACGAATGTCAGGCTCAGGGTATCGCGCGCACAATCATGATAGCGAGTGTATACCCTGAGTGATGCGTCAAGTGACACAGAAAGCGCCCCGGTAAACGCAGCCACCCCGCCGGGGAATGAACCCCGGTGGGGTGGGCTTTTGGGGAGGGGAATTCCTGTTTGGATGGCTGAGCAGAGCCAGGTTGGAGGTTATCAGCTTGGTAAAGTGGCTGTCAAGCAAACTTATAGCCTGCATGTAGCGTCGACCGCTTGGGATTTGGTGGTTTCATGACACAAGGCACGTAGGAGAGCGCTACAATTCGGGTACGCAACGAGCCGGATGCCAGGTGGTTTCACCGATGGCGGGGTGTCAGAGGAGAAGCTTGGTGGACGATGACGTCAGGGTTCTGTTGATCGAGGACGACGCGGCTGCCGCCGAGATGTACCGTCTCCGGCTTGCGGCTGATGGCTACAGCGTTGTAGTCGGCAAAGATGGCGAGGAAGGCCTCCGGATGGCTGCCGAGGAGGCGCCGGACTTCATCTATCTCGACCTGCGCCTGCCCGGCCTGGATGGATTTGAAGTGCTCGAGCGCCTTCGTGCCGATCCGGCAACCACGCACATCCCCGTGATCATCCTCAGCAACTACGGCGAGCCGGAGCTGCGCGAGCGTGGCCTGAAACTCGGCGCTCTCGAGTTCCTCGTCAAGGCGGATACGACGCCGGCGCAGCTGTCCACGAAGGTCGAGCGATCGCGTCAATCCCAGGCCGGGTCGTCCGATGCCCCGCTCTGAGCGGGACCCTCATCACCTGCGGCTGACCAGGATGCGCTCGACGTAGTTCGGCTCGCGCGTTTACCGGTGGCGCGTCTCCCTCCGTGTTGGTGCCGGCGGCCGTCCGTAATGACCGGCCGCCGGACTTCACGACATTGCTTGAGACGTCAGGGGCGAGCCGGACCCATCTCGCCCACTTGATGGTGATTATATCACTATACCTGATAGTTAGCCTGTACCGTTTCGCGCACCGGCCTTGACGCCGTGGGGCACGGGCTCCTTGCGGACGCCCTCCTCCTCCACCGCGCTGACCTCCTCACCGAGCCGTGGAAGCGACTCAACGGTCACCGAGTCATCCGGAGCGGTGGTCATCGCCGTGTCTCCCCGTCGAGCGCGATACAACGCGCCGAGAAAGATGTTGGCAACCGCCGCAATGGGAACCGCGAACAGCGCACCGAGGATCCCGGCCAGCTCGGCCCCGACGAGCAGCGCGGCCATGGCCACCAGCGCATGGAGGCGCGTCACGCGTCCATAGACGCGGGGACCGAGCAGGTACGCGTCGATCGCGTGTCCCACCAATCCGATGCCCAGAGCGAAGAGCGCGAGGATGGGGCCCTGGAGCAGCGCAACCGCGACAGCAAGCGCCATCGCGACCACGGCGCCGACGATGGGGATGAACTCGAGGAAGAACGCCGCAATGCCGAGGAGAAACGCGTACTTGACGCCGACGAGAGTCAGACCCACGCCGGTGTAGACGCCGATCACCAGCGACATCACGACCTGGCCACGCACGTACGCGGCCACGGTCGATCCGACGGCGAGTGCAGCGAAGTCGAACTCACGCTGGCGGCTGGGAAACACGTTGCGCGCGGTCGCAACGACGGCGCGACCCTCGATCAGCAGATAGATGGAGATGACCAGGATCAACACCACGCTGACGAGTCCGGAGACGAACGCCGCGGCGACACCGAGCGCAACGCCGAGCTGTTGCCCGTTGACGGCTTTGATCAACGATGTCAACGAGAACGAAATGCCATGCCGGTGCAGCTGATTCTCAATCGTCTGCGCCAATGTGGGCAACCCTTTCGCCTGGGCAATCACCGTCGGGAGGACGAGCATGATCGCGCCGGCGATGATCGCGATGCCGACGATGTAGATGAGCAGCACCGCAAACGTCCGGTGCCCGCGGAGTGGTCTCACGCGCTCCATCCAGTCGACGAACGGGGTGAGGATGAGCGCGATGATCCCCGCGAAGATGAAGAGCAGCAGCACGTTGAAGACGTGCACGAGGATGAATGACGCACCTTCGAAGATCCAGATGATCGCGAGGATGATCGCGAGCCAGACGAGCGCCTTCATCGGCCGCCTGTCCCACAGCGCCCCGGCTGTGCTCTGGGACGCTCTGCGAGACGACGCTCTGGGTGCCACGCGGTCCTTGACCGTGCGCCCTCGGCTGCTCGCCGCGGACGAGGCGGGTTTAGACGGAGACACAGGCAAGGTGAACGCCGGCCGGCATATCAGGGATTTCCTTCACGGCTATCATACAAAGTTATATCACGAGTGTAGCATGGGGACCTGGCCTTGGAGACCAGTGGTCCACGCGCTGGGACCACATCGGTGAAAAGTGATATAGTCACTATCACTAAAATGGTCCGGCTGCGCATCGTATTGCTGTGCCCGAAGCGCTAGAGACGCATTCCGCCCCGGACCACGCCGACCCTCAGTCCAGGCCATCTCAGGGGGACGGGGACACTCCGAGCGTCAACGAGGCGATTGGTCGCCTGGTCGGACGGCTCCTCGATGACGTTCCCACGGATCCGCGAGCGACGGTCCCGCTCGCCCAGCTCCTCAAGACGATGGCGGTCGAAGGCACACACGTCGTCCCCGACACCGAGTGCGTCATCTCGGTCGTGCCTGCATCACGACCCGACATCTTTCAGGTGATCGCCGCATCAGGCGCCTGGGCGGAGCGGTTGATCGGTGAAGAGTGGCCGCTGCACGAAGGCATGCTCCACGGACGCGCCATGCTCCATCACGTGGCGGTCGAGACGACCAACGCGCCCGATGAGAGCGCCGCCCCCGAAGTCTTCGGCTCGCACATCCGGATCGGACGGTTGGTTCCGATGTCCACCGGGACGCCGCTGCCCGACGGACGCGTCGGGATGGGAGTGGTCGGGTTCTGGCGGCCCGGGACCCTGCCGTTCACCGACACCGAGCGAGCCATCATGGACCGATTCACGCGGCTCATCAGCATCATGGTCATCGGCGACGATGCGAGAGAGTCGACGCAGCACCTGGTCGATCGACTGCGCCTCACCGGTGAGGCGACGCGCGAGCTCTCAGCATCGCTTGATCCCGGCGACGTCGTCCAGGCAATCGTTGAGCGCATCGCGGAAATCGTCGACGTTGACCGGATCACGGTGACCAAGTTCTGGCCAGACAGCATCGAGGCGATCGCCGGGTATGATCGAAGTCGCCCTCCGGCACGGATCGGCGCGAGATGGGAGCTGACCCCGGAGCTGCGCAGCGCCATCGACAGTGGCGAATCCGTCTTCGAGGGCTTCTCGGATGTCTCGGGAATGCCCGCCGACATGCAGGAGCAGCTGTCCGACGTGCGCAGGCGGATGATGCTCCCGCTCAGAGCCGGCGGGCGCGTGCTCGGTGTCCTTGCCGTGAGCCGACGCACGGATCAGGAGTTTGCGCAACTCGATCTGGACAACCTCGAGCAGATCGCCCTTTCCGCCGCGCTGGCGCTTCAGAATGCCAGCCTCTTCGCCGAAACCAAGGAAGCGCAGCAGAAGGCGTTGCACGCGCTCCTCAGCGTCTCCGACCACCTGGACTCCAACGCTTCCGAAGCCGATCTGTATGCGCGATTCGCGGAGACGGTTGCAGAGCTCGTCGGAGCGCGCCGTGTGACGCTCTGGCGGCTCAGCACCGACCATACGCTGTTGATGCCGGCAGCGGCTGCGCACGGGGTCACCGCGCCCGACTTCGCGCAGTTACAGGCGGTGCCGTGCAACCCCGAAGGGGCGTCTCTCCGCGATCGAGTCGTCTTTGGTGATGCCGTCTTTCATGGTCGCGCTGCCGACCTGGGGATGCGCCTGGGAGGCAACGACTTTTCGGCGTCCACGGCCGACACGATGGCGGTGGCGTGGCGCGCCGGGACCGTGCGGCTCGGGGTGCTTGCCGCGCACGAGCCCATCAAACCCGACGGCTTCAGCAATGAAGACGCCTGGACCCTCCAACTCGCCGCGTTCGCCGCCGGCCTCGTCTGGCAGATCAAGGACTCCGAGGAGCGCATCCGCACTCTCGGCGACGCCGAGGCTCAGCGGCTTATCGAGCACATCGAGCGCACGCGATCGATGGAGAAGATGCGCTCGGATTTTCTCAAGCTGGCATCGCATGAGCTGCGCGGCCCGATCGGGGTTGTACGTGGCTATTTCTCGATGATGCAAGACAAGTCGCTTGACGCGGAGGCGCTCGAACACGCGATGCCGATCATTGAGCGAAAGCTCAACGAGATGAATGCGCTGGTCAACGAGATGCTCGAGACGGCACGCCTGGAGGAGGGCCTCACTCGCCTCGAGCGGCAGCCGCAGAGCCTGCGCGCCATCGTTGCTGCCGCGACGTCGGCGATTCAACCGCAGCTCAGCAGTGCCCACCGGCTCGACGTGCGCCTTCCCGGCGAGTCCGTGCTCGTCAACGCTGATGCGGGGCGGATCGAGACGGTGGTGCGGAACCTTCTCGACAACGCAATCAAATTCTCGCCGGACGGTGGAGTGATCGGCTGCCACACGACTGCCGATGAGGATTTCGCGCGCATCACGGTCATCGACCACGGCCTCGGGATCCCCTCGGAACAGATGCACCGTCTCTTCACGCGCTTCAGCCGTCTGGTCACCCCCGAGAACAGCCACATCTCGGGGACGGGGCTCGGCCTCTATCTGTCACGCGAACTGGCGCGCCTCCATGGCGGCGACATCACCGCGACGTCGACCCCGGGCGGCGGTTCGACCTTCGTGCTGACCCTGCCGATCTGGTCAGCCGATGCCGTCGACTAACTCGGTCCCTGGGTTGGCGGCGTTGCTCCAGATGGCAACCGAGTCGGGATTGAGCGCCGGCCCGGCATCTGAGCGGACCGCATCGTCCGATGCCAGCACCAACATCGCGTCCGCCGCCTCGGGGACACCGACGGGTTCGGTGCCGAGGTTGCAGCACAACAGCAGGTCCGCGTGCGAGTAGGCCAGCAGTGAGCGCGTGCTGTCATACCACGAATTGGTCGCCACTCCCTGAGCCTCCGAGGCGATCAGCCGAACGCGGCGCAATTCGATCAGTCGTCGATACCAGTCGAGCATGCAAGCGTGGATTCCTTCGTGGACCTCGTCCCACTTGAGGATCGAGTTCTCGAAGGTCGTGACGGCCTGAGGGTCGGGCGGCGGGCGCCCAGACGCTGATCCTTCTGGCGGTCACGCGCGCTCCAGGAGCGCAACCGGGACTGCCTCGAGCAGTGTTGCAATGCGCTGCTCACCGCCTGGGGTTTCACGACCGGTGAGCGCGTCGCGCCAGCGTCCGGGAGGGAGTTCCAAGCGTGTGTCTCCCCAGCCGTCGCGCAGGAGCAGCGGCCAGCGGAACGCGACCGTGACCGTAACCGGCTGCCCGTTTCTCCCCGATCGCAGGAAGCTGATCACGTGGTCGGCGCGTGAACCCATTGCCGAGACGCGGGCGTGGCCCGATTCAGTGCCATACGCCTCGGCGTGACGGGCGCGCGCCGCCAGCGCAGTGACGATGAGTTGCAGTTTCGGAGCGCCGGATTCAAGATCTGCCAGGAATTCGCCGCGGTCCGCGCGCATCACATCGCGAAGCGCGGTGCGCCGGGTGTCGTAGTCGACCGGCGTGCGGTTGTCGGGGTCGACCAGGCGAAGGTCCCAGAGCTCGGACCCCTGATAGATGTCGGGGATGCCCGGCGCTGTGAGCTTGATCAGCGTCTGCGACAGCGACAGCGTCTGCCACGCGGGAGTCATCGTCGCGATCACCGCCTCGATCTCCGCGTCAACATTCGGGTCGGCGAGCATGCCTCGGACGAACCATTCGAGATCCCTCTCGTAGGGCTCATTTGGTTCGAGCCAGCTGGTGTCGAGCTTTGCCTCACGCGCGGCTTTGCGCATGTACGCCCACGCACGATCGGCATCGATGGGATGCGCCGCGATGAGCGTCTGATAGAAGAGGTATTCGGCGGTACGCGACGGGGGATGCGGTCCGCGATGACGCGCAGCGAGGTGGTCCAGGCGTTCGACGGTATGGCGCCATCGCTGCGGCATCTCCGAGAGCAACCCGACCCGCAGGCGTGCATCCTCGGAGCGCTTGGTATCGTGGGTGGTCGTTGCGAGCAGCGTCAAGGGGTGGTCCCGTGCTACCTGCATGCATGTTTCGTGAAACTCCTCGAGCGTGCCGATGCGCTCGGGATCGGAGCCGACCTCGTTGAGCGCGACCAGACGCGTGAAGCGGTAGAAGGCGGTGTCCTCGACGCCCTTGGCCATCGCAGCGCCGGCGACCTGCTGAAACCGCTCACGCAGCTCACGGGCCGGCGCGGAACCGCCGCCGTTGCCGCGAAGGATGGCGAGAATCGCATCAAGACGCCGGCCGTCGCACTGATTGGACTCGCGTGCCCATGTTCCGGCGGCATCGAGCGCTCGCCGGTCATCGCGCGACAGCACGCCACCATCCTGCGGATAGATCCGGTACTGCGGCATGCCAGCGATGAGAACGGCCAGCTCGGTTCGCGCGCCTGCGACTCCGGCGCGCTCGGCAACGCGTGTGAGTCTGCTCAACTCTGCGCTGAACAACGACTCGACCACCTCGTGGCGACCCCGATGTGAATGCGCCTGAAAGTCGAGCGCGTCGCCCGTGAACTGCCGGTAACAGTCGGAGAGCTCTTGGAGTCCGCCTGGATGAATGAACAGCGAGGTGAGCAGGGCACCGAACTCATAGCCGGTCGTGCCATCGATGGGCCAGTCGACGTGCAGCTGCTCACCGGTAGCAAGGATCTTCTCGGCGACCAGCCACGCGCCCGGAACCCGCGAGCGCAGCTGGACTGCGAATCCCGTCGGATCGCGCAGACCGTCGATGTGGTCGATGCGCAGCCCGTCAACCGTGCCGTCGTCGACAAGCTCTATGGCGCGGGCGAGACTCCAGTCGAACACCGCCGTGTGTTCGACGCGAACGCCTGCGAGCGATGACACGTCGAAGAAGCGTCGGTAATTGAGCAGGACAGACCCTGTCTTGAAGAAGTCGAGGATGTAGTGCTGTGCGTTCAGAGTCTCAGGAGCGACCGGACCGGGCGTTGCCGCCGTGCCTTGTGCGAGCGGGAAAGCGCTGTCCCCGTAACGGAGTTCGAAGCCATCAGATGCCGTCGCGACCACGTCGAGCCCGCCTTCAGCGAGGACCTCGTCACGTGGCGCGCCCAGCACCGGGAGGAGGACCCGCTCCGCAAGCCCCGGCGCATCCCAGTCGATGTCGAAGTACAACGCAGAATCGCCGGCACGTCCTTCGCGCAGAAGGTTCCACCACCGAACGTTGGCGCGTTCGCCGATGTACACGTGATTGGGCACGATGTCGAGCAGCTGCCCCATCTGCGCATCGCGAAGGGCGGCATCGAGTCGGCGCAGCCCGGCGTCGCCGCCGAGCGTCTCGCTCACGCGTGTCGGATCGACAACGTCGTATCCATGTGGGCTGTGTTGGGCCGCCTGCATATACGGTGAGCTGTAGAGGTGCGAGATGCCCAGCTCCTCCAGGTACGGGATGATCGCGGTGGCGGCGTCGAAATCGAACTCCTCGCGAAGCTGCACCCGGTAGGTGGCGCGAGGACTGTTCCTCATCGCCGCCGCGGCACCATGGGTTTCTGTAATATCAGTGCGGCTATAACCATATCTGAAGGTAACTCTATCAATTTTCTGAGCCGCGCCATCATTGCACCGCTATGACCACTCCGAGACGGCGCACGGGAAGCCGATCCACTCCCCGTCACCAGGCGTGGCCTGGAAGCGAGGCACCGCTTGGTGCGACGTGGGATGGAGAGGGTACGAATTTCGCCGTGTACTCGGCGTCCTCCGATGGGGTGGACGTCGTGCTCTACGACGACAATGGCGTCGAGAGCGCCACGTACGAGCTCCAGGAGCGGACCGACCTCGTCTGGCATGGCTACATCGACCAGGTCGGTCCGGGACAGCGATACGGGCTTCGCGTCCATGGTCCCTACGACCCGCTGCACGGACTGCGTCACAACCCGCGCAAGTTGCTCCTCGACCCCTATGCATGGGCGATATCGGGACGGTTCAAGCACGGGCCCGGGCTCTACGGCTACTCGTTAGACGGCGATGATCTCGACCCCAGTCAACTCGACTCCGCTCCATCGATGCCCCGGAGTGTCGTGGTGGACCGGAGCTTCCCATGGGGTGACGACCGGAGACCGGATACCGCGTGGGCGGACACCGTGATCTACGAGCTGCATGTGAAGGGCTTCACGAAACGCAATCCCGATATCCCTGAGGAATTGCGCGGGACCTACGCCGGACTGGCGCATCCCAGCTCGCTCGAATACCTGCAGCAACTTGGCGTCACCGCCGTCGAGCTCATGCCGGTACACCACTTCATCGATGCGGGACACCTCGTCGATCGCGGCCTGGTGAACTACTGGGGCTACGACTCCATCGGCTATTTCTCGCCAGAAAGCCGCTACTCCGCTGGCGGTGGCAACGGCGACCAGGTTCGAGAGTTCAAGGCCATGGTCCGCGCACTCCATGGTGCCGGACTCGAGGTCATCCTCGACGTCGTCTACAACCACACCGGTGAGGGCAATCATCTCGGCCCGACGGTGAGCTTTCGTGGCATCGACAATCCGTCCTATTACCGGCTGGTCGAGGACGAACCACGCTTCTACTTCGACGTCACCGGGACCGGCAACAGTCTCAACGTCAGCAGCCCGATCACGCTGCAGTTGATCACCGACAGCCTTCGTTACTGGGTGACCGAGATGCACGTCGATGGCTTCAGGTTCGACCTCGCAGCGGCGCTCGCGCGCCAGTTCTACGACGTCGATCGCCTCTCGGCCTTCTTCGACATCATCCACCAGGACCCCGTGCTCTCCCGCGTGAAGCTCGTGGCCGAACCGTGGGACGTCGGCGAGGGTGGCTATCACGTGGGCAACTTCCCGGTGCGATGGGCGGAATGGAACGGCGCCTACCGCGACACGGTGCGCGATTTCTGGCGCGGCGAAGCCGGCGGCGTCCGCGATATTGCCAACTGCCTCACCGGTTCGAGCAGTCTCTACCAATGGGACGGCCGCCAGCCGTGGGCGAGCATCAACTTCGTGACCGCGCACGACGGATTCACGCTTCGCGACCTGGTCACGTACAACGAGAAGCACAACGAGGCCAACGGCGAAGGCAATGACGACGGTGCCAACGACAACCGTTCGTGGAACTGCGGTGTCGAGGGCGAGACCGATGATCCCGACACCATTGCGCTGCGCGACCGCCAGCGCCGCAACCTGATCGCCACGGTCCTGCTCTCGCAGGGCTGCCCGATGATCTGCGGCGGCGACGAGATCGGCCGCACCCAGCAGGGCAACAACAACGCGTACTGCCAGGACAACGAGATTTCCTGGCTCGACTGGACCAGGCTCGACGAGGTGATGCTGCGCTTCGTGCAACGAGTCGTCGCTTTTCGACGCGAGCAACCGGTCCTGCGGCGGAAGCGGTTCTTCTCCGGTGAGGCAACGCGGCGCTCGGGAAGAAAGGACATCATCTGGCTGTTGCCCAACGGCGAGGAGTTCACCGACGCGGACTGGGACAACGACGGCGAGCGATCGATCGGCATGATCCTCAACGGTGAGGAGATTCCCGACCGCGATCCGCGCGGCCACCGCATCGTCGGTGACTCGCTGATGGTCCTGCTCCACAGCGGAGACGTGCCGATCACCTGGACCATGCCGTCCGGATGGCGCGGAGGTTGGACTCTCGTCATGGACACCGACGATCCCGAAGGGCATCGCGGCTCCAGCATCCATCACGCCGGAGATGAGATCCCGATGCAGCCTCGTTCGCTGCTCGTGCTCAACCACCCCATCGACACTGTGCGCGAGCACGTTGATTCCGCCCAAACCTAGAGCCTTATTCGCCCACCACGACTGGCTCGTCCGGTACTCCGTCTCGCAGCAGCGCTGCCAGACCCTCACCGAGGCAGGCCGGCGAGAAGCGCTCCGTGCTGCCAGCGATGTCGTCGAGTCTCCACCAGCGAAAGGTCCTGATCACGTCGGACTCCGCGGACTCGAAGCGACTGGTATCGACATCGTGGCTGACGATCCGAACCAGGAAGAACTGCTCGACGTGCCGCTCCGGTCTGTTCTGCCAGGTGAAGACAACATTGCGGGTCCAGACCGGCGGCCCGACCGTTGCAACGTCGACGAACAAGGCGGTCTCCTCCATCACCTCGCGAACCAGCGCGGATTCGTAGGTCTCGCCGGGTTCGAGCGCACCGCCCGGCGCAAACCACCAGGCCTCCCGGTCGGGAAGATCGCCGCGGAAGAGCAGCACCCGCTGCTCAGCATCGACGATGAGCGCGCGACTGGCGCGACGAACGGGCGCCGCCCCGCTTACGACGGCGCCGTTCAGCAGCCTGCCCACGCCGCGTAATCGGTACCCATCACCGAGAACCGTACAGCCTCGATAGTTCGGTCACCACCGAACTGTTCAGCGGATAGGCTTGCGCCGTGACACCCGCCCCTACCGTCCAGGTGATCGCACCCAGCGAACGCGGTCTGGCGCTTGCAGCGGCGCTCGCGACCGTCGTTCTCTGGGCATCCGCGTTCGTGGGCATTCGAGCAGCAGATCGCGTGCTCTCGCCCGGCGCCCTTGCGCTCGGCCGTCTCCTGGTGGGGACCATCGCCCTCGGCGTCATGGTCGTCGTCCGCCACCAGCCGCTCCCGCGACGCTCCGACATTCCGGGGTTGCTCGCCTGCGGGCTGCTGTGGTTTGGCGCCTACAACCTCATCCTCAACCAGGCGGAGCGGACGGTCGACGCCGGTACGGCGGCCATGCTCGTGAACACCGGCCCGGTCTTCGTTGCGATCCTCAGCGGGCTCTTCCTTCGGGAGGGCTTCCCGCGGCGCCTCGTCGCCGGCTGCATCATCGGCTTCGGCGGTGCCGTGATCATCGGGTTCGCCACGTCGAACCACGGGTTTCAAGCCGGGCTCGGCGCCGTGCTCTGCGTGGCCGCGGCCATCGTCTACGCAGGGGGTGTCACTGCTGAGAAGCCGCTCCTCGCCCGCAACTCCGCGCTGACGGTCACCTGGCTCGCCTGCACCATCGGCGCCGTCGTCTGCCTGCCCTTTGCACCTCAGCTCGTCCATGAGCTCGGCAAGGCGGACGCCGGCACGATCGCATGGACGGTGTACCTCGGCCTCTTTCCCACCGCCGTCGGGTTCAGCTTCTGGGCATACGCACTGGCGCGAACCAGCGGCGGGCGCATGGGTGCCATGGGGTATCTCGTCCCGCCGGTGGCAATCCTGTTGGGCTGGCTGATCCTCGGCGCCGTGCCGCCGCTGCTGGCGCTGGCCGGGGGCGTCCTCTGTCTTGTCGGCGTTGCCGTGACGCGCGGCGTCGGTCTCCCTCGATGGCTCGTGACGCGCCGGCGGATCAGCGTCTGATCCGAGACCCCGTATGTCATGTATAGTTGACATATGGCCTACACGCTGTCCCCGCCCAGCGCCGATACAGCGGTGGCCACCGTGTTGCGCGTCCTCAACGACCTCCCAACCGAGGATCGTCTCGTGGCGCTTCGATCGGTCGCCGTCCTGCTCGGGTCCAAGCGCGCATCCACGGTCCTCGCGGCTCGCGCCGAGGGCATGAGCTGGCAGGACATCGCCGGCCGCCTCGGGATGTCACGCCAGTCGGTGTGGGACCGCTACGCCGCCGAGGATCACAACCCCCCGCCACCCGCTCGCGGCCGGCGTTCACGAGCTCGCGGCGCCACTCACACCTTCTCGAACTGCGCCGCATACAAGGCGGTCACCACTCCCCGCCAGTGATCAGGAGAACCCACGTGGTCAAGACCGTCGACGATGCAACCTTCGATACCGAGGTCCTCACTTCCGCCGCACCGGTGCTCGTCGAGTTCGGCGCAGCATGGTGCCCGCCCTGCCGCATGCTCGCCCCCATCCTCGACGAGGTCGCGGAAGAGCGGTCCGGCAGCATCGGGATTCTCACCGTCGACGTCGACGCCAATCCCGTGACTCAGGGCCGCTACGGCGTCATGTCACTGCCCACACTGCTGCTCTTCGTCGGCGGCAAGCCGGTGCGTCAGGTGATCGGCTTCCTGTCCAAGGGACGCCTGCTGGCGTTCATCGACGAGGCGCTGGAGACGGCCGCCTGACGTAGCCTGTGGCGGTCGCCGACCTCGCCTCGATGCGTACAGTCTTGTGAGTGGGGATCGTCTCGGGGACGCCGGCTGACGACGCGGTTCCGCCAGACCGCCACGGCTTGGGGCACGCTCTCGACGTTCTTGAGGACGGTCCTCATCCGAAGCGCACGCAACAGGTCATCGGCAACCTGATCCTCACCTCGCACGCGGGGCTGGTCATTCTCTTCGGCCTGGTGCTGCTCTACCTCAGCGGGCTCGCCTTCACCCCGCTGCGGCCGGTCCACTTCGCACTGGGGTTCGCGCTGATCCCGATCCTGGTGGTGAAGCTCGCGAGCACGGCATGGCGCGCCATCAGCTACTACTTTCACCGCGAGGCGTACCGGGCCGCCGGCGCGCCGTGGTTGCTCCCGCGGCTGATCGCGCTTCCGTTGGCGGCGGCGGCGGTACTGGCAACCGCCAGCGGCGTGGTGCTCTGGGCCATCGGCACCGATCACGGCATCTGGGCCACGATCCACACCGATTCGGTGATCGCGCTCGGTGGCATCGTCCTCGTTCACCTGGCCGTGTACATGCGCAAGGCGATCCGGGCGTCGGCCAGAAGCCTCGCCGCAACTGCCATCAACCGACCGGAGAAGGTGATCGTCTGGGCACTCGTGGCGGCGATGGTCGCCGGTGCGATCGCCACCGGGCTCGAGCCCACCTGGCACCCCTAACTCCGGCGGCATCGTCCGGGCGGCGCTACCCCGGCTGCGTGACCGGCGCTGATTTGCCGACGACCTCGAAGACCTCCCACATCGCGGCGTAGCGCCCGTGCGCCGCAAGCAGCTCGTCGTGGGTCCCGGCCTCCACGACCTGCCCACCGTGCAGGACGATGATCCGGTCCGCGGCCCTGGCTGTCTGCAGGCGATGGGCGATGACCACCGTGGTGCGGCCGTGGGACACCTCCTGCATGGCGGCGGCGACGTGCGCCTCGGTGACCAGGTCGAGGTTCGAGGTCGCCTCGTCGAGCAGGAGGATCACCGGATCGACCAGCTCGGCGCGAGCCAGCGCGATGAGCTGGCGCTGGCCCGACGATAGCGACCGCCCACGCTCGGTGAGCTCGTGGTGGTAGCCGCCCGACAGCCGGGCGATGAACTCGTGTGCGCCGACAGCGCGCGCGGCCGTCTCCACATCGCTATCGCTTGCCTCAGGGCGGCCGTACGCGACGTTGTCTCGGATCGTCCCCGAGAAGAGGAACGCCTCCTGAGGGACGTAGCCGAGCTGGTGGCGGAAGTCGTGGAGGTCGATCCTGCGCAGGTCATGGCCGTCGACCTCGACGCTTCCCGCATCCGGGTCGTAGAAACGGGCGAGCAGCTTCATGACCGTCGATTTCCCTGCGCCGGTCTCGCCGACGAGCGCGACCGTCTCCCCCGCCGCAACGCGCAGGTCGATGCCGCGGAGCGCCTCGGGCGGCTTGCGCCAGGCTGCGTCGCGGGACTGGAGCAGCCGCGGATCCTGAGGTCCACGCCGATCAACCGGACGCACGCCCTCGAAGCCGAGGCGACCGACCGGCGCGGGATACGAGAAGCGCACGTGGTTGAGGCTGAGGTTGCCCTGCAGCCGGCCGATCGCCTCCGGGTCGGGGGGATTGGGCGTGAGTGACTCGAGCTGCATCAGCTCGGCGATGCGACCCACCGATACGCGCGTCTGCTGCCACGCGTCGAACACCTGGGAGAGCTGCTGGATCGGTGAGAAGAAGAGGTCGATGTAGAGCAGAAACGCGATGAGCGCTCCCGAGGTGAGATGCCCGGTTTCGATCAGGTGCGCCCCGACGCCGAGCACGATGGCGTCCGCCACCGCAGACATGAACTGCACAAAGGGGAAGTACGTTGCGACCAGACGCTGCGCCGCGACACGCGTGTCGAGGTAGGAGCGTCCCAGCCGGTGAAACTGCGCCATCGCGGCACCCTCGTGCACGAAGGCCTGCGACTCGCGAACACCGGAGAGGCTCTCCTGGAAATCGGCGTTGACGATCGCGATCCGCTCGCGCGAGATGCTGTAGAGCCGTGCCGCCTTCTGACGGAAGACGACCGTCGCGACAGCAAGCGGAATTGCCACTGACAGCGTGCAAAGCCCCAGCTCCGTATTGATGACGACCAGCGCCACGCCGACACCGACAAAGGTGACGATCGAGACGAGTGCGGAGAGCAGGCCGTTCTCGATGAGCGATTCGAACTGGTCGACGTCGGTCGTCATCCGGGTCATGATTCGACCGGCCATTTCGCGCTCGTAGTAGTCGAGCGAAAGGCGTTGCAGCTGCGCCCAGATCCGGATGCGCAGCGACAGCATGATGCGCTGCGCGGCTCGCCCCGTCACAAACGTCTCGCCGATCTCGTCGATGAGATCGACGAGCGTGACGACGAGGAACACGCCCGCTGCGGCGAAGAGGACGAATGTCGATCCCTTCGCCACGCCATTGTCGAGCCCGGTCTTGACGAGCACCGGTCCTGCGAGCGTCATCAGGCCGTCGACGACAACGAACAGCAGACCGAGCAACAAGGGCCCCTTGAACTCACGCAACAACCGGAACAGGCTGAAGTTCCTGTCCGGTCGCGACTCGCGCTCGAGGTCGACCTTCGCGACATCGCGGACAGGTCTGAGGCGTGCGACGCGAGCGAGGAGTTCCGGGGTCGGAGCGAGGTTGAGACGCCATCCACTCCCACCGCCGCCGCCAAGGCCCGGACCGAGGGAAGGAGCACCCATGGTGCGCGCGGCCGTCCGGTTGCCGGATCGCTGTCTGTCGCCCGCCCACGCGGCCGCGGTGGTGCCGTCAGCACCGACGGTCGACGCGAGGCTCGCGAGCGCTTCGATGGAATCCCCGATCTCCGCGACATCGAGCTCCTCGAGCCCCGACACCAGCGTTCTGTACAGCGCGCTGCGCGCGATGAGCTCGTCGTGCGTGCCCTCGTCGACCACGACGCCGCCGTCGAGCACGACGATCCGGTCTGCGAGATGCAGCGTCGACTGGCGGTGCGCGATGAGCAGCGTGGTGCGGCCGGCCATGATCCCGCGCAGTGCGTCGTGCACCGCTGCCTCGACGCGCGCGTCGATCGCGCTGGTGGCATCGTCGAGGATGAGGATGCGCGGGTCATACAGGATCGCGCGCGCGAGCGCGATCCTCTGGCGTTGCCCCCCGGAGAGTGTCAGCCCTCGCTCGCCGATCGCGGTGTCGTAACCGCGCGGCAGCTCCTCGATGAACTCGTGTGCTTGCGCCGCGCGCGCGGCTGCCTCGATCTGCTCGTCGGTCGCGTCGGGCCGCCCGTACGCGATGTTCTCGCGAACGGAGTCCGAGAACAGGAAGCTGTCCTCGAAGACCACGCCCACCTGACGGCGCAGCGAGCGAAGCGTGACCGTGCGCACGTCGTGCCCGTCCACGAGAGTCGCCCCCTCGGTGGGGTCGTAGAAGCGCGGGACGAGCATCGCGAGGGTGGATTTGCCGCTCCCGCTTGGACCGACGATGGCGACGCGCTCTCCGGGCGCCACGTGCAGGTCGACCCCCTTGAGCACCGGGTCACCGTCCCCGTAGCGGAAATGCACATTCGAGAAGCGGATGTCACCGCGGAGCTCGGGGAGCTCGACCGCATCCGGGGCGTCGGCGATGGCGGCAGGAAGGTCGAGGAGCTGGAAGATGCGCTCCAGGCCTGCCCGAGCCTGCTGGCCGATTGTCAGGACCCCGGCGAGCTGTCGGGCCGGCGCCAGCAGCTGGGTGACGTATGTCGAGAACGCAAGGAAGGTGCCGAGCGTGATGTCGTCATGGAGCGCGAGCCATCCGCCAAGAGCGAGGATCGCAACCTGAGCGAACGAGGGGATCGCCTCGAGCAGCGGCTGATACCGCGACTGCAGGCGCACGGCCCGCATCTGTGACCCGTACACCGCCTTGGCGGCATCCGCGACGCGATCGAGCTCGCGCTGCTCCTGGGCGAACGCCTTGACCACGCGGACGCCGTTGACATCCTCGTCGACGATCTGGACCAGCTCACCCTCGCGCTGCTGTCCGTCCCAGGTCGCAGGAAAGACACGCCAACGCATGCGGTAGGAGACGATCAGCAGGCTCGGCGCGACCACCACGGCGACGAGCGCCAGCAGCGGCGAGAGGTAGATCATCACGCCGAGCGAGAGCAGGAGCAGGAGGACGTTGCTGCTCATGATCGGGAAGAAGCTCAGCAACCCCTGGACCAGCGTCGAGTCCGAGTTGGCGCGAGCGACCAGCTGCCCGGTCGGCATGCGCCCGAGGTTGTCGAAGTCGAGCGCCTGCAGATGATCGTGCATGTCGTTGCGCAGGTCGTACTGGACCTCGAGCGCCACTCGACCACCCCGGTAGCGGCGGATGTACGCGAACCCGAAGCTGGCGGCGGCGAGCACGACGAGCAGGACGAGCCACGGCCACAACGCCGACGTCCTGGTGAGGATGACCCCGTCGACTATCTGACGTGCGACCAGCGGGACGGCCGTCTGGGTCACGCTGCCGAGCGCTGCGGCTCCCACCGACAGCACGACGTCCCGCCGGTGCCGGAGCATGTAGCCCCAGAGGCGCCGGATCCACCCGGGCTTGTCGCGAGCTTCGCTCAACCGCGTTCGTTGGTCGTTCGTAGATCCTCAGCCAGTCAAACGGACGCTGTCAGCGTAGCGCGACGGCGCTGGAAAGCCGCTTGCTAGCCGGCGGCGGTGGAGACCGAAGGGCTCACCCGGCGACCGATCGCGTTGAGGATCCGAACCGCAAGCTCGGGGCTGTCGATGAAGGTCACGCGATAGAGCCCGGTCTCATTGATCCTCGGTTCAATGCGAATCACTCGGAGACCAGCCTCCTGCAGCGCGGCGAGCATGCGCGCGACACCGCCCGGGCGGTGCGTTGTCTCCATGATGTCGCTGTCCCTGACGTCGATCGCGAGCATTGCTCATCCCCTATCGCGGTTGGATCACGGTCGCATCATGGACACGGCATCCTGTCGACTCCGTGAGCAACCTGTCTCAGAGGGATTCCATATGTACGTCGGATCAGTGGTGATCGACTGCAACGACTTCCCCGCCATGTACGCGTTCTGGACGGCGGCGCTCCGTTACGTGCCTCGGGATCCGCCGGAGGATGGATGGGCGGTGCTCCGAGACCCCGATGGAGACCACGTCAACGTGTCGCTCCAGCAGGTGCCCGAGCCGCGGGTCGGCAAGAACCGCCTGCACCTCGATCTGTACACAGCCGACCCGGCAGGTGAGGTCGCGCGCCTGCTCGAGCTCGGGGCGGTGCATTTTCCGCGTACGCCGGAACCCGGCGACGACTTCGTGACCCTCCAGGATCCGGAGGGCAACCTCTTCGACGTCATCGACAAGTCGGGCGGCTGAGCGATAGCACTGTTGCAGTGCCATACGCGAAGCCGTACTACAGTGGGCGCCATGGGGATGGAAGGAGCACATCGACGAAGGCAGTTGACGGCGGGCCTCCTCGCCGCGGTCGCGGCCGCTGCGACGGACTGGGCTTACCTCACGGCCGTCGTCCATAGTCAGAACGGGCCTCCGTCCCTACCCGGGATCGTGCCGTTCATCACCGGGTACATCGCCGCGATCGCAGCCGCCTCGATCTTGGGGACGGCATGCGTGCTGGGCGGAAGGCCTGCGGCGGCCAAAACTGTCTTCCTGTCGGCTGCGGCGGGAAGCGCCGCCCTGGGCGTCATTGGGATCTTCAGCATCGGGCTGGCGCTACTGATCACTGCGGCCTTGCTCTCAATCGCCGCCGCGACGATCCCGCCGATCCGTCGACCCAACCCTTGGGTCTGGCCGGTATCAGGCGCAGCGGTCGCGATTGCCGCGCTGATCGTCGGATTCGTGGCTGTCGGCACCTTCTGACAGCAATAGCAGCCGGAACTGCACGCGCAGGGCGAGCGTTATCAAGTCGACGATGTCCGTGCCAGAGCAACGTTCCTTCACGGGAGCATCGCGTCGGGTTGCTCGTTACTGCCTGCTTGTTGCCGCCGCCCTGACAGCGACGCTCGTTTCATGCACGAGCTCGCCTCTGGTCCGAACCCCATCGAGCGCGCCACTCCACACCCAACCTCCGATCACGCGGTCAATCGCCCCGGCGACGGCGCCGACCGCCTCCCCGACTGTGCGGCCAACCCCGTCGCCCACCCCGCCGATCGTCTCCGCCGGGGAGCCGACCTGCGCGAGTTCTCAGCTGCAGATCGCATACTCGCAAGCGCTCAGCGGAGGTGCTGCGGGCAGTTTCACCGTTGCGTTAGGTATCTGGAATCGCGGCGAGCGGCCCTGCACGCTGCGCGGCTGGGCCACGGTGCAATTCCTCAATCCCGTCGGCGGTCTCGTGCCGACCCACTGGATCGAAACTACCGGGGACTTTTCGGGCAGCGCTCTACCCGTTGCGGTCAGCCTCCCACCCTGCGCGAGTTCGGGCGGGTGCGCCTCGGGTTCCACCCCTCCTGCATACGTCAGTATCGCGGGCGATGACGTCATCAACCCGTGCGTGACCGCGGCGCGTGTCCGCGTCCTCACGCCGGGCTCGTCAATGCCTGTTGTTGTGAATCTGCAGACTGAGGGGTTCGAGGACGGTCAGGTCTTCTGTTCCGACGGGAAGGTGTCGCTGCTCCCGATTGTGTCCACATTTTCGGCACTCGGGCCGCCATACGCCTAGCCCGTGCCGCCGTCGGAGTCCTGCCTCCAGGTGTTCCACAGCTGCGCGTAGGCGCCACCGGCATCCAGCAACTCAGCGTGAGTCCCGTACTCACTGATGCGACCGTCCTCCACCACTACGACAATCTCCGCGTCGTGTGCCGCGTGCAGCCGATGCGAGATCGCGATGACCGTGCGGCCCTCGAGCAGCACGGCGACCGAACGCTCGAGGTGCCGCGCCGCGCGCGAATCGAGCAGCGAGGTGGCCTCGTCGAGCACGAGCGTGTGCGGATCGGCGAGCAGCAGACGTGCGACCCCGATCTGCTGAGCGAATCCAGGACTGATCGACGTTCCGCCCGATCCGATGACGGTGTCCAACCCGGCCGGAAGGGCGCGGAATGCCTGTATCGCGTCGACGGCCTCGAGGACCTTGAGCAACTGCTCGTCGTTCGCGTCCGCCCGGGCGAGCCGGAGGTTGTCACGCAGTGAGCAGGCGAACAGATGATGTTCCTGGGTGACGAGCGCCACCTCGCGGCGGAGCCGTTCCGGCGGCAGCAGGTGCGGCTCCACGCCGCCGAGCTCCACCGATCCTGTCCGCGGCGCATGAACACCTGCGAGGAGAAGCGCAAGCGTGCTCTTCCCGGCTCCACTGGGGCCGACCACCGCAAGACGCGCGCCCACGTCCGGCGAGAGGTCGATGCCGTGCAGCACGTCGGCATCTTCGTTGTAGGCAAAGCGCACCTGATCCGCAACCAATCGCTGGTCCGACGGGATGCGCTCGGTGATCTCCGCGGGCGGCACCTCAGAAACGCCGACCACGCGCGAGAGCGAGGCAGACGCAAGCTGCACCTCGTCCTGCCAGGCGAGCAGGGTGTCGACCGGAGACACGAGCTGTTGCGTATAGAGCGCGGCGGCCGCAACTGCACCGATCGTCAGCTGGCCATGGATCACCAGCAAACCGCCGAAGAGCAGGCACAGCACGAGCGGAACGACGTACGCGGCCTCGCAGGAACCGAAGAACACGGTGCGCAGGCGCAGCGTCCGCCGTTCCCATGCAATCCATTCACGAATGTCGTCGTCGGTCTGGGCGATGCGGCGCGCGCCGAGCCGCAGCGATTCGATGGTGCGCGCAGCGTTGACGGTCTCCTGGAGGTCGGCGTTTACCAAGGCTTCGCCTGCGGCTTGCTGTTGATACGCAGGCCGAGCGCGATGCAGGTACCAGCGTGTGGCGAGCACGAGTGGCGGAATGACCGGCACCACAACGAGGCCTAGAATCGGCGCAGTCACGACCAGCGCGACGATGGCAAGGATGCCGGTGACGCCGGCCACCAGTAGCTCGGGAAGTCCGCGGCGCACCGCCTGCGACATGTCGTCGACGTCAGTGGACGCCCGAGTCATCAGGTCACCTGTCCCTGCGCGCTCCACGATGCCAATCGGCAGCGCGAGCACGGTGGAGATGAACCGCTCACGAAGGCGGGCCAGCACATATTCGCCGGTGAGCGCCCCGCAGGCACGGGCTCCCGCGGTGAACACCGTCTGGACGAGCAGCGCGACGGTGAACAGCAGCGCCGTGCGGTCGATGGTCGCGTCCGTGAGTGCGCCGGAGTTGTTGATGATTCGCTCGAGGAGTTGCGGTCCCACCAGACCGGCGGCACTCGCTGCCATCTGCAAGGCGATGGCGCCGGCGATGAGCCCGCGGCGCTCGGCGAGGCTGGACCGCAGGCTGCGCCACGCAGCGCGGCCGCCGGCCACAGGGAGGATGGACGCCGTGTCGCGGCTCATTCGCCGCCCCTGGTGACCACCAGGCGGTAGCGCGCATTTGTGGCCATCAACTGAGAATGCGTTCCGGAGACAACGGTGCCGTCATCCACGAACGCCACCCGATCCGCACGCGCGAGCAGCAGCGGACTGGTGGTGAAGATGACCGTTGTGCGTCCACGCCGGAGCACGCCGAGACGCTCACCGATGATCGCTTCGGTGTGCGCGTCGACGGCGCTGGTCGGCTCATCGAGGACCAGAACGTCCGGGTCGGCGCGGAGCGCGGCCGCAAGGGCGATGCGCTGGCGTTGACCACCGGAGAGCGATCGGCCACGCTCGGAGACCTGCGAGTCGAGGCCTCGGCCAAGGCCCGCCACGATGTCGGCACCGGACGCTGCAGCGATCGCTTCATCAACACTCGGGCGCGGGTCCGCCGCGTCGGGCCGTGCGCTCGGCGTATCGACAGCGTCGCGCAGCGAGCCGACCAGCAGCTGCGGATCGCGATCGACGACGAGGATGCGGCGCCGCACCTCGTCAACAGGCAACCGATCGAGCGCTACTCCGCCCAGGGTCACCGACGCGTCGCCGGACGGATCCGCGAGGCGCCCCAGTCGTGCGGCGGCCGCGCTTGCCACGTCGGGATCCGCAACCACCACCGCGGTCAGGAGTCCTTGCGGTGCGCGCAGCCCCAACTCCTCGTCGACGAGGTCGCCATCCGTCGGTTCCACCGGAGCCGCCGGTGACGCGAGGTCGACGTCGAGACGCAGCACGGTCAGAACGCGACCTGCCGCAACCGTCGCCGCGGACCAGATGCTTGCGGCCTGGATCAATGTCTGCACCGGCAGAGCGAGGAATGCCGCGTATGCATAGTCGGCGACGAGCTCTCCCGGTGGGATCGACCCGCTGCGCACGAGGCGCGCGCCCAGAAACGTGATCACGACCAGGATCGCCCCCGGCAGGAGGATCTGCAGACCGTCGAGCAACGACTGGATCAGCGAGGTGCGCACGGTCGCGTGCCGCACTTCCTGGGACGTACGGGCGTACCGAGCCGAGAAATCGGCCTCACCGCCGAGGCCGCGCAACACCCGAAGTCCCGCGACGGTATCGGCTGCGACCGCTGATGCGGCGCCGCGTCGTTGCCGCTCGGCACGCTGGCGACGTTCGAGCGGGCCCATCGCCGGGAGGATCAGGAGTGCGGCGATCGGCGCTCCGATCAGCACGACGAGACCCAGCTGCGGCGATGTGCTCAGCAGGATGACCGCGACGATCACGATCGACACCAGCGCCCCTGTTCCCCGAGCGGTGATGTCGAGGAGCCGGCCGACACGCACCACGTCGGTCGTCCCCAGGCTGGCCACCTCGCCCGCGCCGATCTGGCGTGGCAGGCCGGCGCCCAGACGGATCGCCGCGCGGATGACCAGCTGTTGCACGCGCACGCAAGCCTCGAGAAAGTTGCTCACCGCGCGCCGGTGGCGCATGACACCCGCAGCGGCTTGCAGGACGCCAAGGGCGAGGACGACCATCGCCCAGAGGATCAGCGCCGACCCGTTGCGCTGCGTGATGGCGTCGACCGACTGGCCGAGGGCCGCCGGGATCACTCCCTGCGTTCCCATCCACAGCGCCCCGAAGAAAGCACCGCCGATGACCGTCCGGCGCTGCCCGCGCGCGATCCAGAAGAGGAACCTGACCGGTGAGCGAAGATCTGGATCCCCAGGGTGGGCGAGCGGAATCCGGGAGAGCATGACGGCGGGCCAGTCTAGCCGTCATCGCGGATTTGTCCGGAGAGCCCCCTCACACGCGGAGAGATTCGCCCCCGAGCTCGCGTATGTGATAGTCTGACTATCAGATATACGCATAGCCCAATACGGAGGTCGGCGAGATGGCAGATCAGAACGAGCACGACCGGGATCGCCGGGTCGCCTCCGGATTTCCCGATCCGGACAAGGTTCCCGGGCCGACCGAACGGCTCCGCGAGCTCCATGGCGATACGGCGACGGCTCCCCAGCCGCCGAGGTACGGCCGCGCGTCAGCAGCCACCGCGGGGTCTGACGACTACGTGTCGATTGACGACATGTTCGGCGGGTCGGGAGGTCTCGCAGGCGGCACCGCGGACCGACTTGCCGCATTCGCGCGCCGGGTCGGCGATGAGACGGCCGAACGCGTCCGTGCCGAGCTCGATCGCCGCGGGGTCGCCGAGAAGGCAAAGGCAGCCGGCCTCGGCGTCGGCCAGATGGGCGTTGCGAGCGCACTCGGGCTCGGCGCGCTTGGCGCCACGGCCACGGCGATGATCGCCGGGCTGCACAAGGTGCTGCCGCTCTGGGCGTCAGCGCTCGTGACCGCCGGGGCGCTGGGCGTACCCGCGGGGTTCCTCGCTGCTGATGGTCTTCGACGCGTCAACGCAAGCGTTGGTGCGATGAGCTCGCCGGCAACTCGCTGAGCCGTCTCGAGGCGGGCGCGTTACTCGCTGCCGAACGGAATCAGCAGTGAGGCCCGCCAATCGGGGCTCTGCAGGAATGCCTTGAACGCGACGGCGGCCGGGCTCAGGAGCCGGTCTCCGGACCAGGTGACGTGCCACATCCGTTCCACCGGAAACCCGTGCACCCGAAGCGGCCGGAGCAGCCCCAGCTGCACTTCGAGCCGGACCGCGTAGGTAGACAGCACCGTGACGCCGAGTCCGCCCGCCACAGCGCGTTTCAGGGCGCCGTTGCTGGCCATCTCCATCGCCGCGACGGGCTCGACACCCGCGTCGCGGAGGATCCGCTCGGCCGAATCGCGCGTGCCCGATCCTCGTTCGCGGAGGAGCAGGGGACCATCGAGCAGGTCGATCGGTTGCAGCGGTTCACGTTCAGCGAGCGGATGGCCGGGAGCACAGAAGCACATCAATGAGTTCTCGAGGAACGGCTCAGCGGCGAACACATCGTCCTCCCAGAGCGTCCCGACCACACCGATGTCGGCGGTTCCTTCGAGGAGCAGCTCGCGTACCTGTGCCCGGTTGACGACGTCGAGGCTCAGTGCGATGCCAAGGTGTTCGCGGTGAAACGCGGCCATCGCGTCCGGGAGCACGTAGATGCCGACGGTCGTGTCTCCGGCGACCCGGACCCGCCCGCTGCGCAGCCCGGCGACATCCTCGATCGCCTCCTGTGCGTCGCCGACCATCGCCAGGATCCGGCCCGCGCGTTCATGCAGCGCCTGTCCGACAGCCGTGAGCACGGGAGCCCGGCTCCCCGGATCGAGGAGCGGCTGTCCGACCGCTCTGGCCAGCGCCTGCATCTGATGGGTCACGGCGGGCTGGGTGAGCGAGAGCATCTCAGCAGCGCGAGTGAAGCTGCGCTGCTCGATGACGCTCGTGAAAATGCGCAGCTGGCGCAGCGTGATGCTCCGCTCAAGGTTGGTTGTCATTAGAGCATCTTATTGAAGAGATAAGAATCATGCATTGGACGGCAGGATTGGGCCGTCCTATGGTCGTCCCATGGTTGTCCTTCCGAGGCGCCCTGGCCTCTCTACCAACTGGCGGACGACGTGCCGGTGATCGATCGGCGCACCGAGATGGCGCCGATCTTCGTGGGCATCGGCGGCGACAGCGGCAGCGGCAAGTCAACGCTGACGGCAGCCTTCTACGAGCTCCTCGGCGCCGAGCGGATCACCAGCGTCTGTCTCGACGACTACCACTCGCTTGATCGCCGGGAGCGCGCGTTGATCGGGGTGACCCCGCTGAACCCTCGGGCCAACAACTTCGCGCTCATGGAGGAGCAGCTCTGGGCGCTCAAGCGCGGCGAGGCGATCGCCAAGCCTGTGTACGACCACGCGGACGGTACCTTCAAACCACCGGAGCGTGTTGCGCCCAACGAGGTGGTGATCATCCAGGGCCTGCACCCCTTCCTGCTCCCTGGCATTCGTGAGGCGTTCGACCTCAAGGTGTGGCTTGATCCTGACCCCGGCCTGCGCATCAAGTGGAAGCTGCAGCGAGATATCGCCAAGCGTGGCTACAACGAGGCCGAGGTGCGAGCAGAGATCGAGGCGCGCCGCGCGGATGCGGAGGCGCACATCCAGCCGCAGCGGGCGCAGGCAGACCTCGTGGTGCGTTTCTCCTCTCCCGGCGAAGACCTGTCACCGGGCGGCGGCGACCACCTCGATGTGCGTTTGACCCAGCGTCATTCACTCCCACAGCTCGCCTTCGAACACGCCCTTGACAACGGATCGACGGTCCGCCTGCGTAACGACATCCGCGACGACGACGGCAGGCGATCCGACGTCATCGATATCGCCGGGAGGATCTCCGCCGAAGACGCCGCACGGATTGAACGGGCCGTGTGGGATCACGCAAGCGAGCGACATCACCACCTCCACCGCCGCCGTCAGCGGGAACTGGGCAGCTATGACGAACCGCAGGGTCGGCGGCACAGCGATCCCCTTGGACTGACCCAGCTGATCCTCGCCCACCGAATCCTCAGCGCTCAGAAGTCGTTGCTCGTCCGCGTCAAGGCAGACGACTACGCCGCAATAAGCCACCAGCTGATGTCGTCACCGATCAGCTCCACGGAGACGCGCGAATGACAGCAGTCGAGACACCCCCGAGAGATGCAGCGACCGACCGCTGGTCATCAGGCGTCATCCCCTACGCGCAGATGGGGTACTGGGAACCGGACTACGTGCCCAAGGACACTGACGTGCTATGTGCGTTCCGGATCACGCCGCAGGACGGCGTGCCCCCGGAGGAGGCCGCGGCGGCGGTGGCCGGCGAGTCGTCCACGGCGACGTGGACCGTCGTGTGGACCGATCGGCTCACCGCGCACGAGCACTACCAGGCCAAGGCGTACAGGGTCGATCCTGTCCCGGGCACACCGGGGCAGTACATCGCGCTGATCGCCTACGCACTCGATCTCTTCGAGGAGGGGTCGATCGCCAACCTCACCTCCTCGATCATTGGAAACGTCTTCGGCTTCAAGGCGTTGCGTGCGTTGCGGCTCGAGGACATGCGTATTCCGTTGCATTACGTCAACACGTTCCAGGGACCGCCGCACGGCATCGTCATGGAACGTGAATACCTCAACAAGTACGGCCGGCCGCTCCTCGGCGCCACCACCAAGCCCAAGCTCGGCCTGTCGGCGCGCAATTACGGTCGCGTGGTGTACGAGGCGCTCCGCGGCGGCCTCGACTTCACCAAGGATGACGAGAACATCAACAGCCAGCCGTTCATGCGCTGGCGCGATCGCTATCTCGCGTCGATGGAAGCGGTCAACAAGGCGACGGCCGAGACCGGTGAGATCAAGGGGCACTATCTCAACGTCACCGCGGGAGACATGGAGAGCATGTACGAGCGCGCAGAGTTCGCCAAGGAAATCGGCAGCGTCATCGTCATGATGGATCTCACGGTCGGCTACACGGCAATGACGTCGATGTCGAAGTGGGCGCGGCGCAACGGCGTGCTCCTTCATCTCCATCGAGCTGGCCACGGGACGTACACACGCCAGAAGACCCACGGCGTCAGCTTCCGGGTCATCGCCAAGTGGTGCAGGCTCCTCGGCGTCGACCACATCCACGCTGGGACAGTCGTCGGCAAGCTCGAGGGTGACCCGAACATGGTGCAGGGTTACTACGACACGCTCCGCCGCGGCTTCATCCCGCGCGATCCCATGCACGGGATCTACTTCGACCAGGACTGGGGATCGATGCCAGGCGTGATGCCAGTTGCGTCGGGAGGCATCCACGCAGGGCAGACGCACCAGCTGGTTCACTACCTCGGCGAGGACGTCGTCCTCCAGTTCGGCGGCGGCACCATCGGCCACCCCATGGGCGTCGCGGCCGGCGCGACCGCCAACCGCACCGCTGTCGAGCTGATCGTCCAGGCACGCAACGAGGGCCGCGATTTCCTCACCGAAGGGCCGGAGATCCTCCGCGCCGCCGGTCGCTGGTGCGCCCCCCTGCGCGCCGCCCTCGATGTCTGGGGCGACATCAGCTTCAACTACGAGTTGACGGACACGCCCGACGTCACTACCACGGCAACGCCGGCGTAGGGAGATGACCATGCATGTCACCCAGGGAACCTTCTCGTACCTCCCGCCGCTCACCGATACGCAAATGACGGCGCAGGTGCAGTACGCCCTCGATAACGGCTGGGCACTGTCGGTGGAGTTCACCGACGATCCCCACCCGCGCAACTTCCTTTGGGATATGTGGGGCCTGCCGATGTTCGACCTGCGCGATCCCGCCGCGATCCTCCACGAGGTGCGGCGCTGTCGCGAGGCGTATCCCGCTCGCTACATCCGGCTCAATGCCTACGATCGGACGCTCGGGCGGCAGACGACGGCGCTGAGCTTCATCGTCCAGCGCCCCGCGGACGAGAAGGGCTTCCGCCTGGAGCGGCAGGAGGGTCGCGATCGGCAGGTCCGGTACACGCTTCACCCATATGCGCTGGACCGTCCGCCCGGAGAGCGCTACGAGCGCTGAGGCATGACTCAGGACACCCACGTCCCGTTCGGGATGCCGCGTCCTGCGTCCCACGGCCTGGCGACAACGGTTCCCGCAGCAGTGGCCACGAACGTCGGGGCGGTCCCTGAGGCGACCGAACACCCGGTCCCGAGCGAGCAAGCCATCAACGTCGTGGCGGCGGCTCGCGACTCCGGTGTGTTCGAGGTCATCGAGGACCTCGATCGCGAATTGGTCGGGCTCGATCCGGTGAAGACCCGCATCCGCGAGGTGGCGGCACTCCTGGTGGTCGACATGGCGCGTCGCCGCTTCGGGCTGGAGGCAGAGCGGCCCAACCTGCACATGTGCTTCACCGGGAGCCCCGGCACCGGGAAGACGACCGTGGCGATGCGCATGGCAACCGTGCTGCACCGGCTCGGCTATCTCGCCAAAGGCCACATGGTCGCCGTCACGCGCGACGAGCTGGTCGGACAGTACATCGGACACACGGCACCGAAGACGCGCGAGGTGCTGAAGCGGGCGATGGGCGGCGTGCTCTTCATCGACGAGGCCTATTACCTGCACCGTCAGGAGAATGAGCGCGACTACGGCCAGGAGGCGATCGAGATCCTGTTGCAGGTCATGGAGAACCAGCGCAACGACATCGTCGTGATTCTTGCCGGCTACAAGGACCGCATGGACCAGTTCTTCAGCAGCAATCCCGGGATGGGGTCACGGATCGCACATCACATCGACTTCCCCGACTACAACCTCGACGAGCTACTGGCGATCGCGCGCATCATGCTCGACCGCCAGCGCTACATGTTCTCGAGCGACGCGGAACCGGCCTTCCGGGAGCTGATGTCGCGGCGCATGCCCCAGCCGCGGTTCGCCAATGCCCGAAGCGTGCGCAACGCGCTGGAGCGCGCCCGCCTCCGGCAGGCAAACCGGCTCGTCTCGAACGGTCATCTGGTGACCCGCGACGACCTGATGCGCATCGAGGCCGAGGACATCTACAAGAGCCGCTGGTTCACGGAGGCCGGTCGCAATGGAGACCTCGATGAACGGGCGGCGCCGGCGGGCTAGAAGATGACGTTGCGTTTGATCGACGGGTCCACGATGCCAGTGGTCATCCGCTCACACCACTGACACATGAAGCGAAGGGTGCGCATTCCGCTCTGAATCCTGCACGCGTTGGGCCAGCCGCACCGCCCGCATGCGACAGCCTGGATGCGCACATCGGCCTCCGGCTTCGCTCCGGTGTCGTCCGGCTCGAGAGGGGCTGGCCAGGGCTGAGATTCCATGGGGCGATCACGGCGTGTGGGGCTGGTCCGCAGATAGACCATACGCCTGTTCGTGCGGCAAGTCAGTGCGCTTGCGGACTCTCAGCAGATCCGAGGCAGGGGATCTCCGATCAGCATGTCCACCACGCGCGTGCCACCGAAGCCGGTATGGATGAAGACCATCCCCTCCGGCTCCGCCATCACCTCGCCGATCACGGCTGCCTCGGAGCCTTCGGGGCGCGAGCGCATGAGCTCGAGCGCGCGCGCTGCGTGATCGCGGGCGACAATCGCAACGAGTTTCCCCTCGTTGGCGATATAGAGCGGATCGATGCCGAGGATCTCGGCGACGCCGCGCACCTCGTCGTGAACCGGAAGCGAATCCTCATCGATGGCCACGGCGACGCCGGCGGCCTGCGCGATCTCGTTGAGGACGGTTGCGACCCCGCCCCGGGTCGCGTCACGCATGAAGTGCACATCGATGCCGTCCGCGAGGAGCGCCGACGTCAACCCGTGCAAAGCCATCGTGTCGCTGCGCAGGTTGTCGGCCTCGAGGTCGACGTCGCCGCGCGCGAGCATGACGGTGGCACCGTGGTCACCCATCGCGCCGCTGAGCACAACCACGTCGCCCGGAACGATCCGCTGAAGCGCCACCTGCTGCGGAAGCGCGACGGTGCCGACCCCCGTGGTGTTGATGAAGAGCTGGTCTGCCTTACCCCGGGGAACGACCTTGGTGTCGCCGGTGACCACGGAGACGCCCGCGCGGTCTGCCGCGCGGCGCATCGACTCCACGACCCTGCGGAGGAGCGCGATATCGAGCCCTTCCTCGAGGATGAACGCGGCCGAGATGCCCAGGGGCGTGGCGCCCCCAACGGCGAGGTCGTTGATGGTGCCGTTGACCGCCAGTTCGCCGATGTCACCGCCTGGAAAGAAGAGCGGGCTGACGACGAACGAATCCGTCGTCACCGCGATACCGACGTGGTCAACGCCGGGGAGCCCGAGCACGGCCTGGTCGCCGAGCTGGTCGAGCACGGGGTTGCTCAGGATGTCGCCGAAGAGCGCGGTGGTCAGCGTGTGGCTGGCCTTTCCGCCCGCGCCGTGGCTCATCGTGATCGCATCCTCGCGTAGGGTCGGCTTGCGCTTGCGAATCTCGGCGATGCGTTCGAGCACACGCTGCTCCGGGTCGGCGATACGGGCGGACGCTGCTCGGATCGCCGCGCCGCTGCCCGGCTGGATGACTGTCTCGGTCATCGCGCCTCCACCGGAATGGGCTTGAGGTCGTGCTCGGCCACGGCGCCGTTGGCGTGGCCATTGCCGTTGGTGTGCTCGCCCGTTGCCAGCACACGCTCGCGCTCACGTGCGCGCGAGTACCTGCCGAAGTTGTAGTACGCAGCGCACGCGCCCTCCGACGACACCATACAGGTGCCGATCGGCGTTTCCGGCGTGCATGCCGTGCCGAACACCTTGCATTCCCACGGCTTGAGGACCCCCTTGAGGACTTCGCCGCACTGGCAGGCCTTGGGGTCCGCCACCCTGACGCCGGGCACGGAGAACACCTTCTCCGCATCGAAGTCGGCGTACTCGTCCTGCAGCTCGAGGGCGCTCTGGCTGATGAAGCCCAGGCCGCGCCACTCGAAATGAGAGCGCAACTTGAACACGCGCGCGAGCACCTCGAGCGCCTTCGGATTGCCGTCATCGTGCACCACGCGCTTGTACTGGTTCTCGACCTCGCAGCGGCCCTCGTGGATCTGGGTGATGATCATGTGCACGCCCTGGAGGATGTCGAGCGGCTCGAACCCGACCACGACCACCGGTTTTCCGTATGTGTTGGTCACGAACTCGAAGGGTCTGATTCCGACGACAGTCGACACATGCCCCGGGCCGAGGAACCCGTCGAGCTGCAGGTCTGGCGAGTTGAGGATCGCCTTCATCGGCGGGATGATCGTGACGTGGTTGCAGAAGACGAACAGATTGCGAATGCCCTCTGCCTTGGCTCGCATCAGGGTCAGTGCCGTCGACGGCGCGGTGGTCTCGAAGCCGATCGCATAGAACACGACCTTGCGGTCCGGGTTCTGTTGCGCGATCTTCAAGGCGTCGAGTGGCGAGTACACCATGCGCACGTCGGCGCCGGCAGCCTTGGCGTCGAGCAGGCTCCCAGTGCTGCCCGGCACGCGCATGAGGTCACCAAAGCACGTGAAGATGACCCCCGGTTCGTGCGCGACGGCGATGCCATCGTCGAGGCGTCCCATCGGGATCACGCACACGGGGCACCCTGGTCCATGCACGAGTTCGACGTTGCTCGGCAGGAGGTCCTCGATGCCGTACTTGAAGATGGTGTGGGTGTGCCCACCGCACACCTCCATGATCTTCCAGTGCTTGTCGCCGGACTCGGCCGCGATCCGGGCGCCCAGAGCGCGGGCGAGGTCGGCGTCTCGGAATTCGTCTGCGAACTTCATGCCGGTGTTCCGTTGCTCTCGCGATAGTTGGGGCCCACCAGCTCCTCCTCCATCGCCTGCCATTCGCGGATCTGCTGGACCTCGTCGGAGTATGCCGGCCCCATCTGCTCCAGAATGCGCAGCGTCTCCGCGGCCTCGGTCTCGCTCACCCGGCTCAGCGCGAAGCCCACGTGCACGAGCACGTACTCGCCCGGCACGGTGACGTCCTCACCGACCAGCAGCGACGTGTTGATCCGGCGCTGAACTCCGCCGAGCTCCACCTTGCCGTACATATGGTCGTCGTCGATGTACTCGACGAGGCGGGCGGGAATCGCTAGGCACATGCCGGCTCTCCTTCAAGTGCACGTTGCGCCAACTCGGTGAGGAGGTGGTAGAGCGTCATCTGTACCTCCTGGATCCGGTGGATGCTGCTGGATCGGACGATGAAACAGTGGTCGGCGATCGCTTCGCGGGCAAGGCGTCCGCCGTCGTAGCCGCATATCGCGATGGTGCTCATGCCGCGGCGCCGCGCTTCCCCGAGCCCGCGTACGAGGTTCTCGGAATTTCCGCTGGTGGACACGGCCAGCACGACATCGTGCGGCCGCCCGAGCGCGATGATCTGGCGAAGAAAGATGTCGCCGAATCCGACGTCGTTGCCGACGCCGGTGACCACCGCGATGTCGTTGGTGAGGCAGAGCGCGGGAATCGGCGCACGCCCTGCGGCGGGAACGAGCATCTCCGTCACCATGTCCGCCGCGGACGTTGCGCTGCCTCCGTTCCCGAGCGCCAGCAACCTGCCGCCCTTCCGGAACGCCGCGGTCATCTCCTCGGCGGTCTGGACGATCTCATCGCCGAATTCGTCGAGCAGCACCAGGCGCAGCCGGTTGCTCTCCGCCGACTTTTCGATGGGCGCAAGCGCCAGCTCCTGGACGAGTGCATCACCTGCAGCGGGCTGCGGGCTCAGCATCGGATACAGCAGTTGCGAGAACGGGTCGCGACCGGACTCCGTCATGCGCCCACCTCCAGCGGCGTGCCGCGCTGCAGCGCCACACCGCCGTGACAGAGCAACACCTCGCCCGCCGTGACACCGTCGATGAGGTCGATGCTCACCTCGGCCTCCGCGCCGTCGATCGTTCCTCGTGCGATCCCCGCCGGGGCGTCCACATTGGTGACCACCATCGCGAGCAGTTGATCCGAGCACGTGATGCAGACTTCGTCGTGACACTCGCCGCTCATGAGACCTCTCCGATGCCGCGGTGGTTGAGAACGATGTGGACGAGCTCCCAGAGCATGTGATACGTCGCCAGGTGAAGCTCGTGGGCGGCATCACGGTCAGCGCTGTCGGTGGAGAAGGCAAAGTCCGCCTGCTCCCGGCCGGCGCCCTCGCCCGATGTGAGCGCGATGGTGAGCATGCCCGCCACCGCGCCGGCAGCGAGTCCGCGAGTGATTGAGGGATGCACCGGCGCATGAGCGAAAGCCAGCGCCATGTCCCCGGAACGTCCGAGCACGCGCAGCTGATGCGCATACACGTCTGCGGCGGTGTCGCCCTGGAGCAGACCTGTGACGGTGGCCATGTCGTTGGTCAGCGACAGCGCCGGAAGCGCACGGCATCCGGGCAGCACCGGGTGCACGAACTCGACCGAGTTGTGCTGAGCATCGGTGGCGTGCGGTCCGGAACCGAACACAATCAGCGTGCCCCCAGCGAAGAACCGATCCGCCATCGCCGCGGCACATGCCGCGATGGCCTGAGCGTGGCGGCCGAAGTACGCTTCTCCGGCGCGGTTCGACGCCGTGATGCGCTCCTCGAGAAATGCGCGACTGCGGGCGACGGCCGCGTCACGGTCGGGTCGTATCTGCACACTCATTCAGATCAACCTCTCGGCTCTTGTGATGCCGCGACCAGCGCCTGCCCCAGGCTGATGCCGCCGTCGTTGGCCGGGACCTGTTGGTTGGTGTACACGAAGAGGCCGCGCTCGCGCAAGAGGAGCGACACGCGGCTCAGGAGCAGGGCGTTCTGGAAAACGCCGCCACTCAGCGCGATCCTGTTGACCCCGTGATCGTCGCTCAGCCGGACGCAGGTCTTCGCAATGCCGCGGGCGAGGCTCTCATGGAAGATCGCCGCAAGCTCGTGAGCGTCACCACCCCGCTGCCGCTCGAGGAACAGCGTCCGCACGAGCTGGACGGTGTCGAGCACTGCGGGATCGCCGTCCAGCCCGATGTCAAAGTGATCCACGGTGGACAGATCGCGGGACGAGCTCGCAACCGCCTCGAGACGCATCGCGGCCTCGGCCTCGAACGTGGACACGTGAGCCACCCCAAGCAGGCTGGCGACGGCGTCGAACATCCGCCCCGCGCTGGTGGTGATCGGGGCGGTATCGGAGCGCGCGAGGCGGGAGACGAGCCGCCAGCGACGCTCGTCCGGGGCGCCCGGGGTCTCGTTGAACCAGCTCGGCGGTGCGTCGCCAAGCTCACCCGCCGCCGCGAGATACGCAATCGCCATGCGCCACCCCTCTCGGGCACAGGCGTCGCCACCCGGCTGGCGGACCGGGGCGATGTGGCCGGCGCGACGGTACGAGCGCTCGTCGCAGAGCAGAAACTCACCGCCCCATATCGCGTTGTCCGGCCCGAGGCCAACACCGTCAAGGGCAACCCCGAGGACCGTCCCCCGCAGTCCATGCTCGGCAAGCACGCTGGCGATGTGGGCATGGTGATGCTGGACACGCACAGCTCGAGCGCCGGACTCCCACCACCGCTCGGCGATCCGCGTGGACGCGTAGTCGGGGTGCGCATCCGCCGCGACCGTTGCGGGTGTGGTCCGGAACAGCCGGAGATAGGTGCGCAGCGCCTCGTCCTGGTGGCTGAGCGTGCGTGGGCTGTCCAGGTCACCGATGTGGGGGCCGGTGAACGCATTGCCGCCATGGAGCACGCAGAAGGTGTTCTTGAGGTGGGCGCCGAGCGCGAGGACCTGCCCACCCGCCGGCTCGATGCGCACGGGAAGCGGGCAGTATCCGCGCGCGCGGCGAATCATGCGTGCGGTGCCGTCGACCACGCGCACGACGGAGTCGTCATAGCGCGCATAGATGTCCCGGTCGTGCAGGAGAAAGCGATCGGCGATGTGCCCGAGCCGCTGCAACGCTTCGTCGTTGTCCTTGGCGATCGGTTCCTCGCTGACGTTGCCACTGGTCATGACCACCATCCCGCCCGCGGTGCGCAGCAGGAGGTGGTGCATCGGCGTATACGGGAGCATGACGCCAAGCTCGTCGAGCCCAGGGGCCACAGAACCCGCAACCCGCGCCGCGTTGCGACCGCGCCGGCACTGCAGCAGGACGATCGGCCGTACGGACCCCTCGAGCAGCGCCGCCTCCGAGTCACTCACGACGCAGAGACTGCGGACCGCCACAAGATCAGCGCACATCACGGCAAAGGGCTTCGCCGGCCGGTGCTTGCGCTCGCGCAGCCGCGCGACCGCGACGTCGTCGCTTGCATCGCAGCAGAGTTGGAAGCCGCCCAATCCCTTCAGGGCGATGATCTCGCCGCGGGCAATCGCATCTGCTGCGAGCTCGATCGCGTCGCCGGAAATCTCGGTCCCGCGCGAGTCGGTGCACCAGAGGCGCGGGCCGCATACCCGGCACGCGATCGGCTGGGCGTGAAAGCGTCGGTCCGCAGGGTTCTCATACTCATGCCTGCAGGCGTCGCACATCACGAAATGGCGCATGGTCGTCAGCGGACGGTCGTACGGGATGTCCTCGATGATCGTGAATCGCGGTCCGCAGCTGGTGCAGTTGGTGAACGCGTAGCCATGGCGTCGATTGTCAGGATCCAGGATGTCTGCGACGCACTCGGGGCACGTCGCAGCATCGGGTGCGATCGGCTGATAGTCGCCGTCGACGGCACGGCTCTCCACGATCCGGAAGCCCTCATCCCCCAGTGGGTCAAGGCTCGTTTCCACGACGGCATCGATCCGGGCAAGGCGGGGCGCATCCTGGCGTAGTCCGGCGGCGAACGTCTCGAGCGCGCGCCGGTCGCCTTCGACCTCGATGATCACCGCGCCAGACGTGTTGCAGACCGAGCCGCTGAGCTCGAGACGGGTTGCGAGGTTCCAGACGAACGGGCGGAACCCAACGCCCTGCACCACGCCACGAACCGCGAACCCCAGCCGCTCCCGCTCATCACCCGCGGATGCGTTCGCAGTCGCCGCGCGGGTCCTGGGGTGCTGGGTCGCGATGCTCATTGCATCATGCAGCGCGCATGCGCTCCGCCGTGGAGTTGAAGCGCTCCTCGAGGAAGCCGGTCGCCAGGCTCACCGCCATCTGCACCTCATCACGGGCCGCGAACTTCTTGGCGGTGTCGACCAGCTCGTCGAAGCGCTCCTTGCCCGCACGAGTGCCGAGCACATATCCGATCCCAAAGATCACCAGTTTCTCAAGCATTCCATTCCACTCCAAAGTGCCTGACCGCTATGACTTTTCTGTCGCCACGATGTGGACCTGCAGGTCGACGTCGGGTTCCACCTTCAGGATGATCAGACGCGGGGGATCGATCCCGAAGTCCTTGATGTTGATCACCTGCTGACCGTCGATGGTCAGCGTGCGCCCACTGGTCGTGACCTGCACATCGCCGGTGATGTCCTTGGTCACGCCGTGCATCGTGAGACGCGCCGTCGCACGATATCGGCCCTCACCATCGAGGGCCTCGCCGTGGGTGACCACTGCGGTGATCGTCGGATACCGCGAGGTGTCGAAGCGGCGCCGCATCTCCCGGTCCTGGATGCCGTTGCCCGACTTGATCGCGTCCACAGGCAGCGTCAACTCCGCGCGATACGGCTGGTCGAGGCGCGGTTTTCCCTGATCGTCAAGCTCGCATTCGATGAACCCGGTGAGCGCGTTCGAACTGATGTGCGACGGGTGGAGGTTGACCCGAAGGCCGACCTGGACCGTCGTTTGAGCGGTGTTGACCTCGAAGCGAGCCACGATGCGATCTCGTCCTTTCTACATCGACCGGATTTTGAGGTACCGCTGAATGTCCTTCGAGTTGAGAACGACGCCGACGACGGCGCCGAGGATCAACCACTGCGCAATCGTCCGGAGAGCGCTTCTCTGACCGCCGAGCATGAGCCCCATCTAGATTCCTCCTGGTGTGTGCGCTGATGTTGCAGGCGCCGGACTGGCGCCGTTGTGGCCCGCGTGCTCATGGACATGGGGTGGCTCGACAACCGGGGCACCCGGTCGGCGAAGGATCGTCGGAGTATCGCCACCAAGCTCCACCTCATCGACGAGCACCTCGATCCCGGGGACGACGACACATTGCAAGGACGCGCCCTCACAGACGGTGCCCTCGGCGAGCAGTTGAAATCCGAACTCGAGGCTGTCGGGAACGATCCGCTGGTCCTCGCCGATGCGCACAACGATGCGCTTCACGGGCCGCTCACCCGACATGTCGATGGCGACGGTCATGATGCCTTCCGCAAGGCCGAGTTCGTGCATCAGGGCGCACTCGCAGTCGGCACCAGCCGCGAGAGGAGTTGCTCGACGACCGCGACCGCCTCTGGCACCGCACTGGCGACCGGTTCGCTGAGGCCCATGCACCCTTCGTTCTCCGGACCGAAGGTGAGCGGTTCGCAACCGACGACCGTGACGTTGGACGGCCGTCCGCCGAGGGCGCGCACCAGGGCGAATACAGAGTCCGGCGTCATGGCGTGCCCCTGGAACGATCCTTCGGCGTGATCCGGCGACGCTTCGACGCCGTCGGCGTCGAGCTCCGGCTCGAGCACGTACACGGTGCCGGGCTCTCCGCCACGAGGCATGGCGTCGATGAGGATGGTCGCGGCTGGTTCGTCGAGGAGCGCGAATGCGAGGTCGAATCCGCGGATGCCGTAGTCCGCGACTCGCACGCTACCTGCGTGTTGATACGACGCGAGCTGCCGCGCCACCTCGACCCCGAAGCCGTCATCGCCGAGGAAGATGTTGCCGATTCCCGCCACAAGGATCGTGCCCTCGGTCACCGCTGCTCCTCCACGGGTTCGAGCCGCTCGATGTCGTCGAGACCAAAGAAGAAACGGTGTCCGGGCTGGCGGAGCGCACCGAGATCCTTGCCCGGATCGTCGTCCACGAGCACCGCAACATGAATGACGTCCTCGTAGTCGCGTTCGATCAACTCGACGACGGCGGTGCGACCGTGCAGCGCGATGTCCATGATGTCCGCGCGCCGGCGCGGACTGATACGGACGCGGTCGCCGAGATGCAGGCGGCCCTCGCCCCAGGTGACCGACTCAGTGGTGGTGGCCGTGCCCTCCGGGTCCCAGGCGCCGAAGTCAAAGCTTTTCACCTGCGGTCTCCGATCACCGGCCGGATCTCGCGAATCGTTCCGTGCAGGCGCATCATGTCGTCGCCCGTCAGAGCCTCGGTGCGATCCAGCAGCGCGCGGGCACGTGCGTCCGCGGCCCGCATCTCCGCCTTCTCCTCATCGGTGAGCGCCAGGATGCGCAGGCTCAGGATCTCGTCGATCTCGGTGGCATCGAAGAGATCGCCCGACAACTCGGGGGCGACCTGAGGGTGATCCTCGAGGATGATCGGGGAAGCGAGTACCGTGTCCGATTCACCCGGCTCGCCCACCAGCACCGGCCACAGTCCGACGTTCCGGCACAGTGCGGCGGCATCCGCGGCGTCGGCAGGTGGATCTGCGAGCGAAAGCCACTCGCCGTTCTCCGCGACGAGGATCGCATGCGTCGAGACCAGCGATGACCGCAGAGCTCGTTCGCGGTCATGATCGCCGTCAACCTTGAACGCGCTGGCATTGCGAATGATGACCCGCACCCGAATGAGGTCCGGACCGGCGATCTCCGCCTGCAAGGTCACCTCGGCAGCCAGTGCCTGACGCTCTCGCTGCAGCACCCCGACGATCTGCCCCTGTCCATCGAGGAGCGGTTCCACATCCTCATGCGCGGGGAACGTCTTCTCCACAACCACCTCGCGCACGAGCAGCGTTGCGACGGTGTGGCTGCCACAGTCGATGGCGACCTCGGTCGCCTCCTCCCAGCCACGATGGTTGATGCCCGCCACCCGCAATTCCTCGACATCCTCGAGCCGTCCGACGGCGACGGCGTCGAGCTCGAGCGCGGGGGGATCGAGCCTTGCAACGGTTCTCGACACCAATTGCAGAAACCGGACGCGCACGCTGATGGAAGCAGCGTCTGGTGCGCGCAGCAGGCACTCCGTTTGCGTCGTCCACGGATCGGTACCGCCGGACGCCTCGCTCCACGCCCGTGGGTGCACCCCGCCGAAGGTCCAGCGCACCTGGTTCTTGACCGACGAAGGACGGTACGGGTACAGGATGTACCCCTCGTACAGCGTGGCCGCGACGAGGCGGTCGAGCGTGCTGACGCTCATTGCGGTTTGCTCGCGATTGCGGCATGACCGTCGGCGGCCGCGAGCAGACGGATGAGCGCCTCGTCCCACCCCGGGACACCGGAGTGCGCCTTGTAGCGGTTGAGACGGTCGACGGTGTCGCGGCGCAGGCAGAGCCAGGCGCTGTCCGGGTCGTGCTCCTGCATGAGGGCCCGCCAGGTGGTGACAGGGAGCCGGAACGCCGCTTCCTTCGACCACGGAATCGGAGCGACCTGCAGGCTTCCCTCCTCGTCGCGCCAGAAGATCGTGCCGCTGAACTGGAACATCAGCGGTATCTCTCCATCCTCGAGCGCGAAGAAGTATTTCCCGGCCGTGATGGTGAGGTCGTGGGTGCACGGCACCGGAACGATCGTCTCCGTCGATCCCACGAAACCGACGACGTCCGTGCTCGCGTGCGTCCAGAGCATGGTCTTGAGCGTCGTTCCCCACCGAGCAGGCTGCCCGAAGAGGTCGAGGAGGGCTTCCTGCTCGCCGGGCGCGTACGTCCGGCGCGTTGCCTGGACCATGATCTGGCAGCGCAGCGAGATCGAGTCGACACGGTGTCCTTCCCGCTCGTTGATCCGCACGCGAAAGTTGAGGATCGGAATCAGCGTGTCGGGCTCGGCCCCTGCGGAGACGACTTCGAGATCCAGGTCAGGCATGTGCACGAGTCCTCGTACGCGCGGCGGCGCGGAGGTCGGTGAAGAAGGTATCGATTCGTTCCCATACCTCCTGTCCGCCGCTCAGGCCGCGCCAGCTGATGCGGATCAGACCAACCAGCTCGAAGCACCGATCGATCGGCGCGATGTAGTGATCGCGCGCACCCCCGACGCGATTGATGAGCAGCGCCTCCACCTCGGGCTCGAGCTCGAGCAGCAGCGGATTGTCAGCCAGCAACTGATCCCATCCCTCGAGGCTGAGCATCAACTCGGTCGCTCCCGCCGGGCTGGGATAGAAGGCACGAACACCGCCAGTGGTGCTGCTGGTGTGCAGGAACGCCATGTTCACCGGGATGGCGAGCAACTCCCACTGCATGTCGTCCATGGCGAAGTCGTCGAGGTAGAGCAGCCGCCGGGAAACCCGGCGATAGCGCTTCTCCGCCTCCGGCGGAAACAGGATCGCGCACGGCGTGCAGCTGCAGCGGATCTGACGCGTCGTCGGCTCGAAGAGATGCTCGTGGTGCGGATGCGGCGCGAGCTCGGCGCTGCACAGCTCGCACCGCTCCGCAGGCACGCGCTCGCGGATGAGCCCTCGGAGTCCCGGGAGGCGAGCGGTGGAAGTCATGCCAGCCGGGCTGGGACCGCGATGCGCAGAACCCCCGAATCCTCGAGAAGCGGGAGCGGTTCGATGCGGAAGTCCGAGCCGATGCCGGCGCCGGCGCGCCGGATGTCGTACCGACCGGCGCACCCGTCACACACGAGCACGGCGCCGTCGAGCGACGCGGCCTCCATGCCCCCTGAGCACGCCGGGCACCTCGCCACATACGCATAGAACACGTCGCCGGTTCTGGCAATCAGGACGGCCTCGCCGTCGGCCGTGGTCTTCATCACGCTGCCGTTGTTGACGTGCGAAGCACGCGCGGCGAGCGTCACCCACTCCCCCGACACCGCGACGGATGGCCGCAGGGTCGGGCGCGGATCTGATGCGCTGATGACCGGGAGCGCCACCAGGCCGGCAATCTGCGGCGGTCCCTGCGCACGCTGCGGTTCGACCACCTCGATCGCCTCGACATCGGGTGCGGCCTCATAGATGGCCTTCTCAACCGCGAGCTTGAGTGTGACCGTCGACGATGGGCACGTCTTGCAGTGCCCTTCGAGACGGATCCGCACCGTGTCACCCACCACTTCCAGCAGTTCGACGCCACCGCCATGCGATCGCATGTACGGTCGCACCAACTCGAGTGCGCCCTCCACGCGCGTGCGCAAGTCCAGCGGGTGCAGTCCGTGGAGCAGCAGCACCCCGCGGATGACGTCGTCGGCCGCCATGCGTTCGAGCACCCGATCCGTGGCCGGCTCGCCACGCGGGCCAAGCACATCGATCATGCGCGCCAGCGCCTCGCCGTGGAGGTCGAGCACAGTCGAGAGCAACTCCTCGACCAGCGCCCGTGACGCAAGGTCGGGGAGCTTTTGCAGCTCCCCGACCAAAGTGTCGACGTGGGTGAGACGTTTCTGGAGCTCTCGCTCCTCAACGAGACGAGCTTGCGCTGCCATTCATGGTTGCGGGCCGAAGTTCGGCGAGTGCCGAGTCTCCAGCACCTTGCCGTTGCCGAGATACATGTGCACACCGCACGGCAGGCAGGGATCGAAGCTCCGCACCGCCCGCATGATGTCGATGCCCTTGAAGGTGTCCGGTCCGTTCTCCTCGAAGATCGGTGTGTTCTGCACCGAGTCTTCGTACGGTCCCGGGGTGCCGTACATGTCCCGTGGCGTGGCGTTCCAGGGGGTCGGCGGATACGGGTGATAGTTGGCGATCTTGCCGTCACGGATGACCACGTGATGCGAGAGCACGCCGCGCACTGCTTCGTGGAACCCGCAACCGATTGCCTCGTCCGGCACGGTGAATGGCGTGAACGTGTCGGTGCGCCCCGCGTTCAGCTCCTCGAACGCCTTGTCCAGGAAGTGCAATGCGGCGCCTGCGGCGTAAGCCTGGAAGTACGTGCGCGCACGATCGCGCTCGATGGCGTTGCTCCACTTCGGAACCTTCCACTCGAACTCGACCTCGGGCTTCGATGCGGTCTTCGGCAGGTAGATCTTGGTGCTGTTGCCGGTCGCCTTGATGTAACCGACATCGACGATGCCCGCGAGCGAGGTGGCAAGCAAACGGGCAAACGCTCCGCCGCCCGTGTCCATGGCGAGGTGCTCGCCCTCGTGCAGGTAGCGCGGGCACATGACCCAGCTGTAGTTCTTGTCGAAGTCGCGCTTCCCCGGCTTGGGGATCGTCGTCTGGTTCCACGGGTGCCGCTTGTCGATCGGATGCCCGAGCGGGTCTTTCTCTACGAAGACTTCGCCGTCGTCCGCCCAGTCCTCGTAGAAGGAATGGCCCAGGAGGATGCGGATGTTGCGGTTGATCTCGACGAGATCGGTGGTGACGAGCTTGCCGTCGACAACGACGCCCGGGGTCACGAACATCGAACGGCCCCAGTTGGTCATGTGCCGGTACGTGTAGTCGCACTCGTCCGGATCGTTGAACGAGCCCCAGCAGACGGTGTCCATCCGCCTGCGGCCGACTTCCTCATAACCGGGGAGCGCTTCGTAGAAGAAGTCGAAGATATCGTCGTGCAGCGGCACGACCTTCTTCATGAACTCCACGTAGCGCATCAGGCGCACGAGGTAGTCCGAGAAGAGCTGCACGGTCGGCACGGTGCCGACGCCACCGGGATAGAGCGTCGACGGATGGACGTGGCGTCCTTCCATCAGGCAGAACATCTCGCGCGTGTAGCGGCTGACGTGCAGCGTCTCGCGGTAGAACTCCCCGGTGAAGGGGTTCAGCGCGCGCATGATCTCGGCGATCGTCCGGTACCCGTGATCCGCCGCATGCGGCGCCGGCGTGTTCTCGGCACGAGCGAGGACCGACGGGTTGGTCTCCTTCACCATCTGCTCGCAGAAGTCGACCATGAGCAGGTTGTCCTGGAAGATGTTGTGGTCGAACATGTACTCGGCCGCCTCGCCGAGGTTGACGATCCACTCGGCCATCGCCGGGGGCCTGATGCCGAAGGCCATGTTCTGCGCGTACGTGGCGCACGTCGCGTGGTTGTCGCCGCAGATGCCGCAGATCCGGCTCGTGATGAAGTGCGCGTCGCGCGGGTCCTTGCCCTTCATGAAGATGCTGTAGCCACGGAAGATCGACGACGTGCTCCGGCAATCGGCGACGACACGGTTTGCGAAGTCGATCTTGGTGAAGATGCCGAGGCTTCCCACGATCCTGGTGATCGGGTCCCAGGAGACATCGACAAGGACCGGATCCTTGGTCCGGGTTGGGTCCTTCTCAACGACTGTCATTGCTCAGTTCTCCTCAGTACGTGGTCGGCCGGTAGCCGGTGGTGAGCTCGGACCCCGTATGCCGCCATCTCGGCTCCTTGTTGACAGTCGTGTTGGTCACCTTGCGCAGCGCGCGGATCGCGGTGCCATACACGCCGATGACGCCCGTTGACAGGTGGGCTCCGGGCGGCTCGTCCATGAACGGCATGAACTTGTCGGGGAAGCCGGGCATCGTGCAGCCGATGCAGATGCCGCCCACGTTGGGGCAGCCGCCGATGCCGGCCATCCACCCTCGTTTGGGGACGTTGCAGTTGACGACAGGTCCCCAGCAGCCGAGCTTCACCAGGCAGCGCGGGGAGTTGTAGTCGGCGGCGAAGTCGCCCTGCTCGTATGACGCTGCGCGGTCGCATCCGTCGTGCACGGTGTCACCGAAGAGCCACGTCGGACGCAGTTGCTCGTCGAGCGGGATGATCGGGGCGAGACCGGCGACCATGTAGAGGAGGTACAGCACCGTCTCCATGAAGTTGTCCGGCTGCACGGGGCATCCCGGTACGTTGACGATGGGCAGGCCGGCTTTCGATTTCCAGTCCCAGCCGAGGTAGTCGGCGAGGCCCATGGCGCCTGTCGGGTTGCCCTGCATCGCATGAATGCCGCCGTAGGTCGCGCACGTCCCGCAGGCCACCACCGCCAGGGCTTTCGGGGCGAGACGATCGATCCACTCACACGTGGTGATCGGTTGACCCGTCGCGGCGTCGGTGCCAACGGCCGCCCAGTAGCCTTCTTTCTTGATCGTCTCGTTGGGGATCGAGCCTTCGATGACGAGGACGAACGGATCGAGATCTCCGTTCGCAGCCGCATGCCACGACTTGATGAACTCCTCTCCGTTCTCGTATGCGAGGACCGGGTTGTAGAGGTGGACCTTGGGCAGACCGGGGATCGCTCCGAGGAGCACGTCCTCGATGCTCGGTTGGGTCGCCGCGGTGATCGATACCGAGTCACCATCGCACCCAAGTCCGGCGGTGATCCACACGATGTGCAGATCGGAGACTGGAGACTCCCTCTGGGTCTTTCGCCCATACGGCACGGTGTCCGTTGCCATCCAACCTCCTCCTTTGTGAGCAGTTGGCAGCGACTGTCGAGGGCGGATCACGTCCTCGCGACAACCGCCTCGCGCCATCGACTGTGGTCATCGCGACAGGGCGCGTCAATCCGTGTCTTGCGCACTTATCCGCGGCGCGCGGATATGGGACGAGTTCGAGCGTCCCTCAGACTGGAACGCGAGGCGCGGCCGCGTCACGAAGGTGCTGTGCCGCGTCCGTCGCGGCACGGCTTTCGCAGGCCCTGCGCATGTCCAGGAACTCGGTGGCGACCGTCCGGAGCTGCTCCACGGGCGCCACGTACGCGTCGATCATGTCGAGCCCCGGCTCGCTCAACTCGTACCGTCTGCGGCTGCGTCCCCCGACCGAGCGCTCCCAGGTCGAGTGCAGGAGACCTTCCGATTCCATGGTGTTGAGCGAGCGGTACACCGTGCCCAGGTCGCATTCGACGCCGATCCCCAGCAGCCAGTGGTGCAATTCGTAGCCGTAGACCGTATCGCCGCCCATCAGGTGCGCGAGGATGCACGGACGGAGGAGCCCGACCGTCAACGCGGCCGGACGCTCAGGCCTCAGGTCCCCGCTCACCACCACGCCTCTGGCTGGACACTTGCACTGACTCTACGAGTTCACGGACCCGATTTACCCCAGGGTAGGACCCTAGTCTTTTCGGCCACCGCACCCTTGGCACTGCCGGCCGGGCGCGGCGACCGGCCGGTGTCGATCGGACCGAAGATCGGCACCAATTCCTGTCGCGATCGGATTCGCAGCTTGCCATACACGTTGGCGAGGTGATATTCGACGGTCTTGATGCTGACGACGAGCTCGTCCGCCACCTGACGATTGGTCCTCCCGGTGGCCACCAACCTGGCGACCGACGCCTCCTGGGGGGTGAGGCGCCAACGCGCATGACCGCCGTCAGTCGACACCGCCGCCCCGCACCGCGCCAGTGCAGCAACGCATTCGGTCACAAAGGGCCGGGCCCCGAGGTCGGTGAATCGCTCCCGTGCCGCCTCGAGCTGCCAGACCGCAGCCCGATTGAACCCCGCGCGCATCAGGAACCGTCCGTATTCGAGTTCCGTGAGCGCGCGCTCGAATGGGAGATCCACCTCGTCGAGGGTGGAAAGGCTGCTGACGAAGGACACCTCGGCATCGTCGATCCGTCCCAATGCCGCATCGAGCATCGCCCGGACGCGATCGGCGCCGGCGAGTGACTGCGCGCGGTTGCGCTCGCGAGCAAGCCGGGCGAAGCGGGCCACCACCGTCTCGGCGTCACGGAGCCGGTTGAGGCCCAGCAGCGCCTCAGCATGGAGGATCGGCCAGTCGAGGACCCCGGGCTCACCGATCCCGCCGAGCTCGGCGATCGGCAGCAACGGCTCGAGCGCATGAACGACCAACTCGTGGTCCCCTCGGGCTCGTGCGATCAGGGCGGAGGCGAGCGCCGCCTGGGCGATCCCGGCGTACTCGGCGCCGACGAGTTCGGCTGCACGCCTCGCGGCCTCCGCATGCGCGTTGGCCGCGTCCCACTCACCGCGTCCGGCGAGTGGCGCGGACGCGGCGGCGTGGGCGGCAGCGAGCAGCCACGTCTGATCCGCATCCTCGGCCAGCGACGCCGCCAGCTGACCGTGCACTGATGCGTCGTCCCACTCGCCCATTCGATACTCGGCGATCGCGAGCATCGTCAGCGCTTCGATGGCACGGTGTGCCGGACCGCGCCTGCGCAAGTGCTCGGCGACCGGTGCCAGGTCTCCGCGCGCGGCTGCCGGGTCGTCGGTCACCAGGCGCACGTACCCGCGCCCGATGAATCCGTCGAGGGAGGCGTCGTCGTCCAGCGCCGAGGCGTCGGGGAGCTCCACGACCGCGGCCGCGGCTTCGGGCGCGCGTCCCGCGAACAACAGACCGATCGCCAGCACCGAGAGTGAGTCGGCGACCGGCGACGGGGCACGGCGCGGGTCAAGCGACCTGGTCGCCCAGAGCGCGGCCTCTGCACCATGGCCGCGTCCCATGTGCACGCGGGCGAGCTGCGCCGCGATCTCTTCGGCAAGCGGATGGTCGCGAACGGGGTCACAGCCGTCATACGCTCCGGCGAGCAGCTCCTGAGCCTTGTCGTAGCGGCCGCTGATCATGGCCAGGCTGCCGAGCACGAACCCGCGCCGCGCGGTGGGCGCCTGGCGCTCGATCTCGCCGACGAGCGCCAGCACGTCGTCGACCGCCCCGCCGAGCAGCATGTACTCCGCGGCCATGAGCATCCGCTGATCGCGCTCCGGGCCATCCGGCGTGAGCCGGCTCGCCGAAAGCATCGCGTCGGCGGCGGCGTCCCACGCACCGCGCCGTGACACCTGGATACCGAAGATGATCAGGTCCGCGGCGAGCTGGGGGTCGACGCCTCGCGCAGCGGCGACGCGATGGCGCAGCGCCGAACCCTCGTCGGCGACCAGCAACGCGGCGCGCTCGTGGAGCTCGGCGCGGTGTGCCGGGCCGAGTGCGTGGTACGCCGCAGCCTGAACCAGTGGGTGCGGGAACGCGATGAGCCGATCCGCCGGCGCGCCGCGCTCCTCGAGAAGACGCGCCGCCATCGCGTTCTCGAGCGGCATGAGCATCTCGGAGAGGTCGGCGAGCCGGCCCGCGATCGCGAGGCGGCTCGAGAGACCGAGCACGGACGCCGCGCTCACCAGCCGCCGCGCGTCCGGAGTGCACGCGTCGAGCCGGGCCAGCACCAGGGCGCCGAAGTCCGCGGTAGACGGCAGCGGGAGGTCGGACGGCTCTCGAAGGATGGCGGGGATGATCTCGTCGAAGATCGCGGTCGCATGGAGCGGGCTCCCACCCGTATGGGCTCGAATCCGGTCGGCGGCGCGAGACGACAGGTGCTCGACCCCCATCGCCACCCCGAGGTCACGGATCGACGACGCGTCAAGGCCGCGTACTCGAACCCATGCGCCGTGGCCATGCTCGACGAGCCGGTGAAATCCGGCGAGGTGGCCTCTCGGCGAGCCGCTTCGCGACACCATCAGGGTGAGCACACGGTCAGCCTGCAGCCGCCGGAGCGCGAAGACGAGCGCCTGCAGCGAAGGGCGATCCGCCCACTGAGCATCATCGATGAGCAGCAGCACCGGACCCGCCGTCTGCATGGTGCCGAGCAGCTCGAGCAGTGCTGCGCCAACCCAGATCGGGTCGCGGAACTCGTCGGTTCTGCTCCCGAGACCCGCGAGCGCCGGGTCCCCCAACTCGGGGGCCGCCCGCACCAGCTGTTCGATGACACCGAACGTGAGCAGTTGCTCGGCCTCCTCCCCGCTCGCCCCCCAGAGTTGAAATCCCTGTGCCTGGTTGACGAAACGATGCGCCAGGGCGGTCTTGCCGATGCCTGGCTCGCCGGTGAGCAGGACGACACGAGGATGGCCGCCGCGCACATCGGCGGCCAGCGCCAGCAGGTTCGCGATTTCGTTGCGTCTGCCGACAAACGCTCCGTCCACCCTTCCGGGCTCGCTGGTCATTGGCGAAGAGATGCTACAGCCGATGCCCCCCGGGTTTTTTAGCCCGTCGGTCCGAAGGCTCCCCCGCGTCGCAGCTCCGCGATGCGACCCTCGTCGTAGCCGAGCAGCTCGCGAAGCACCTCATCCTGGTGTTCACCGCGCAGCGGTGCTCGCCGGTATTGTGGTTCCGAGGCGCCGACACGCACGGGGCTGCGCAGTTGATGGACCGTGCCGAACCGAGGGTGCTCAGTGTCGACGATCATGCCGCGTGCACCGGTCTGCTCGTCCCGCAGCGCTTCGGGCACTGTGTTGACGGGGCTGCAGGGAACACCCGCATCGCCAAGGATCTCCAGCCACTCCGATGCGGTTCGCAACTCGAAGACACGTTCGAGCGTTGGCAGCAGCTCTGCAGCGTGAGCGCCGCGATCGGCGAAGGTCGCAAAGCGGGCATCCTTCGCAAGTTCGGGAAGCCCGATGGCGTTGACCAGACGCACCCAGAACTTCTCCTTCGGGCATCCGACCACGATCCACCCATCACGCGTCTCAAAGGCCTGGAAGGGAACCAGCGACGGATGCGCGGAGTGATGCGTGCGCTCGGGAGTGAACGCTCCGTTGAGGTGCCATATCGCGGGGTAGGTGAGCATGCCGAGCGCAGTGTCGAAAAGGCTGAGGTCGCAATCCATGCCCACCCCATCGCGACGAGCCGCGTGGACGCCCGCGAGTATCGAGATCGCGGCGACCAATCCGGCCGAGTAGTCGACCATCGACAGTCCCGACTTGGTGGGCGGACCTGCCGGCTCCCCGGTGATGTCCATCCAGCCCGCGATCCCCTGAAGGAAGTAGTCGTAGCCGGGCTCACACCTGCGCGGTCCGGTCATCCCGAACCCGGTCAGTGCGCAGCACACGACGCGTTTGTTGACCTGCTCGAGATCCGCGTAATTGATGTGCAGGGCGTCGGGGACGTCGCCGCGAAGATTCGAGAACACCACATCGCTGACTCGCACGAGATCGTCGAACACCGCACGTCCTGCAAGTGTCCTGAGGTCGAGAGAGACGCTGCGCTTGTTCCGGTTGAAGGTCTCGAAGAACAGGCTGTCCTCTGCCTCCTGCATCGGCGGGACGTAGCGCCCGATGTCTCCGCCGCTCGACGGATCCTCGATCTTGATCACATCGGCGCCGAGGTCGGCGAGGTGCACGCTTCCGAACGGCCCTGCCCCGTATTGCTCGATTGCGACGATGCGAACGTCCCCGAGCGGCGTCATACCGGCGTGCGCCGTCGAGCCGCGACCAGCGCCGCGACTCGCGCCATCTCGTTGCCCACGATCATCATTCCCTCGTCGACACCCATCCCCGGTTTGGCCAGGACCTGGGTTGCTCCACAGGCCATGGCGATGTGCGCCGAGACCTGCGCCGATCGATCGGTTTCGTTGCAGCTGCCACCGCAATAAGCGGCGAGGCCGTGACGTGCGACAAGCAGGAGTGCCTCGATGGTGTTGTTGATTCCGCCGAGGTCGGGTGTTTTCACGTGGATGACGTCGGCCGCGTCAGCCGCGACGAAGATCTCGATGTCCTCGAGCGTGTTGCACCACTCGTCCACAGCAATGCGGACACCGCTGCCGCGGGCTCGAAGCGCGCTCCGCAACGCCGCGAAAACGCGAACCTGAGCCTCGCGGCTTCCGGCATCGATCGCATGTTCCACGCAGACCGCGAATGGCTGGGCTGCGGCGCCGAGACGCTCGAGATACTCCGCCACCTTGTCGACGTCGCCGTCGAACGCCTGACCGATTGTTCCGTAGACGTCGAAGTGCAATCGCGGGGAGTAGTCCGAACGAACGCGCAGCTTGATGATCCGGTCCCGAACCCAGGCGACGTAGTCCAGCAGCAGCTCGCCGTTGCGGCCGAGCTTCGTGTCGATCTCGTTGATCAGACCATGAGGGAGGACATCCGCCTCCTTGAGCACCATCTTGTCGACGTTGGCGTATCGCTCGTCGCCCGACTGGACGAAGAGCGGTACCGGGGCGATCACGATGCCCGTCGAATACTCATCGCGCACGACCTCAGCCATCGTCACGCCGCGCGCTCGGGCGACGCCATCGAGGAGCGCCTGTGTCAGCCCATACCGGATGGCCGCGTGGAGGCGATCACCATCGACGACGAGTGCGTCGATCTCCCCGGCGAGGTCGCGAAAGTTCGTGACCTGACGCCCGCGAAGCAGCGACGCGACATGCCGTTCGATGACTTGCACCGACGGCCGCGCGAGGAACAGCGGTTCGCGACCGCTGACCCCCGAGTACTGCACCGCTGCGCAGTCACCGTGAGCGGCCTGCCCGTCATCGAGGATCAGCAGTACCGAAACCGCCTCACCAGGCTGGCGGATCGTCCGGAAGCCTGCGGTCAGGGGGGCGCCGCTGTACGTGAAGCCGTCGTGCACCGCCCCCGCGCGTATCGCGGCCTGGTCGTCGGCGAAGAACCCCGAACGGACCGGGACGGCGATGACGTCGGTGATGCGCATGTGGACTGCAGTCGCGAGTCAGTCGCTCGCGCGGGCGGGGGGCGGCGCCGGCGCCCAGACTGCGGCGATCTCGTCCGAAGTCGCCATATCGAAGCGATGGCGCATGAGCAGGAGCGACGCATCGTGTTGTTCCCTGTCGTCGCTCGCGACGCAATCGGCGGCGATCACCACGTACAGGTCGTTGAACAACGCGTCGCGAGCAGTCGACTCGACACATCCCTCAGTCGTGCAACCACCGATCACCACTGTCTTGATGCCGTTGCTGCGGAGCAGGAGTTCGAGATTGGTGCCCCAGAACGCGCTGGATCGGTGCTTTCTGACCACCGGTTCGCCGGTCTCCGGCGTCAGGTCCTTGATGAACTCGTGGCCTGGCGTGCCCTCGACGGAATAGCGGAGCGGGACGCCGTCATGACGGCTCCCTGCGTGCATGCGAAGGTTGAAGCGGATCTGCGCGGGTGAATCGCTCATCCGACCGGCCAGCGTGGTGTTCTGCACATGAATCACGAGAACTGTCGCACGACGTGCATCGCTGAGCAACCTCTCAAGCCTGGGCACTGAGTTGCGATACATCGAGAGGTCAATCCCCAGCGTTCCGAACGCACCGTCTGCTTCGACGAAGTCGCGCTGCATGTCGATGAGCAGCAGCGCCGTGTGTGCGGGATCGACGAGCTCGGGAAGCTCGGTGAAGACCTCCTTGCCCTCAACCGTTATCAACGCCGCACCTCTCGACTGGATCTCACTGCGCTTGCGTCGAGTTCGACGGCGGACTCGGTCGCCGTCGATCCTGGGGTCGGCCGGCGCGCATACAGAACGTGAATCGACGCGACGCGGCGCTGGATGCGGCGGTCGAGATGCCCTGTGACACCGTTCGACGCCGCTGGGAGCGTGACGCCGACGTGAGTTGGCGTCACGTCTTTGGCAACCGTCATGTACCCAAGTGCCTGCAGGGCTGCCTCATCCCGGGCGTACTCCGCCGAGTTCGAAGTAGTGCCGCAGGAATGGATCGGGGAACACCTGCTTGCGGACCATGCGCCGGACGTCGCGCGCGTTGAACCAGTCCCGGATCGATCCGACGACTCTCACGGCTGGCACAGGGTTTCTTCCTCCGCGTTCCGGACGACGATCAGAGCATAGCCGTCAGACCGGCGGCGACCTCAGCCGGCGAAGGGCCACCTGGGAGCGCCCAGCTCTCGCGACACCCCGCGCGCCGCCTCGACCACCGCAGTGGAGAGCCCGCGCGCCGTACCACGAGGAAAGACGCGATCCGTGTCGCCGACAACCGCTATCGCGCCGACGGCGTTGCCCACGCGATCGAAGATCGGTGCGGCAATGCTGGATTCGCCCAGGACGGCCTCGTCGCGCTCGGTGGCAATCGCTTGCAGCCGGATGGTGTTCAGCTGGAGTTGCAACGCCGCTGCGTTGGATGTCCGCTTGGTGAGCCGTTCCAGTGGCGCCGACATCAGGTTGTCGATGACGTCACCGGGCGCAAAGGCGAGCAACGCTTTGCCAAGCGCGCTGGCATGCAACGGCAGCTGGGAACCGACCTCGAGGATCTGCAGTGTCGCGTCCGGGCGAAATACGTGGTGCACGACCACCGCGCTCGGTCCGTGCATAACACCGACGCGCACCGCGAACTTGGTGCGCACCGCCAGTTGCGCCGCGTAGGTGATCGAGCGCGAACGCAACTCGTTGACATCG
>CAWHLW010000018.1:0-162094 GCA_963830305.1 Candidatus Dormiibacterota bacterium
TGCCGACAGAGCAGACACACGCCGCGTCGGGTTCAGATGCGCGTGCTGTTGGTACGTCTGGCACCGACAACCCGGATGCGTCGTTTCCGCATGTGCCCGGTGATCGCGGCAGCGACCGCTTCACGCCCCCATGGTTCGGCGGCGCGCCAAACAGTGAGCCATGGAGCCCGACGTTCAGTGGTCCGCAGTTCGGCACGCCGTCAGTGCCCGCGTCTGCGATGCCCGCACCCGTTGATTCCTCATATCCTGGCGGCGCGTCGTCGCAGTTGAGCATGGGGATGCAGGCGACACCGCCTGTACCGCCGACGACCCTGGTGGACTGCTGCCCGCACCTGATGTGCGCCCCAGTGGGAAGCCGAAGATGCCTCGCGAAATCCAGGGCGGTCCTGGCACTCTGGGTTATCGAGCGAAGGGTCGCTGACTTCGCTGCGGAGAACCCCGCGCTCGTGCAACTCGCTGACCCCGCATCAGCCGAACTCGCCACCTCACAGGAGCGCGGCAGGTGCGGTTGGCATCCGGCAGCCGCACCCGTGCGCGACATTCAAGCTGACGCCAGAAACAAGGCCGACATCGCTGGCCTCATTCAGTCCTTGCTTTGACATGCAACTCCCGGTCAACTCACCTGTAACGACTGATGCCATCCGTCCACGCGTGTCACGTAGTGTCTCGCATTTGATCGACCCGGCGAAAGATTGGACGACCGGGAGCATCAGCCGTCAGGTGGCATCAGTAGCGTCCCTAGTGTGCCGCTGGCCGCGCACTTGCAAGGTCGATTACGAGCAGGTAGGCTCATGACAGTGCCGATCAATGCACCGCAGCTCCCCGTTGACGCCCGTGGCCCGTCCGTTGCTGCCCCACACACAATGAAGACCCTGACACATCAACTCGTCAAGGTCTTCGTGAACACTGACGCTGGAACCGTCAATGAACGCTCTCAGTGTAACTGAACCTACCGCTCCCGTAAAGCACTGGACGGACGCGTTCTGGTCGTATGACCAAGAGCACGTAGCAGAGCGCCGCGCGGTTGGACAGCCTGAGTCGTGGCGCCGCCTTGAGCACGGCAGCCGGTGCACGCGGTGCGGGAAGGGTCGGGTCTATGACTACCGTCACAGTCCCAACGCGCGTCAGCAACGCCACGGCATCACCTGCAACCGTTGTGGACGCCTACCTCAGCGCACACGGCGTGTCGCTGCTCCACCGCTGAACCGCTGGTCCGGCAGTGATCTGTACCGCGCCATCCTGAAGGCAACGAGCCTGCCAAGTGACCCAGAGGTTCAAGCCCTCATACGCGACTGTGACGGCCAACTTTCGCAGCGGTACATCGCAGAGCGTCTGGGCTGCCGCCGCGCGACCGCCTAGGCGCGGATCAAACGCGCTTTCGCTGTTGACGCGCCCTTCCTGGCGTGGCATGACGGCCACGTGGGCAAACGGCCTGCCACCATTCGCATTCTCAAGCAATTCGTCCCTCAGCCTGTCGTCAATCACGCTGAGCAGATCGTCAAGCGCCGACGGGCCACAATGGCGCGAGCGCGGAACCTGCATCTCGGTGAGATCACAGTCGTTGAACCTGTACCTGTACCCGTGCGAGCTACTCCCCTGGAAACTGCACGTGGGGAGCGGCCAACCGTGTACGTGTCAGAGAGACGAATGCCTTATACGCCACCGTGGGTTCTGCCGAAGGTTCACCGCGTGGACAGCACTGGCTACGTTGAAAACGTCGAGGTACACTCAGGTATGCCCGCGCATGATGCTCCCTGTGCCTTCGCGGGCAATCTACCCGGTCAGCGAAATTGCCCGACGTATCGTCAAGTCGGTGCGGCATGAGCTACGCCGAGGAAGCTGCGGAGCTGGGCGTTTCCGTTCAGGCTGTGCGTGCACGTCACTGGCGCGAACGCCATCCAGACCGCGTGATGAGTGGCAAGTGCCAAGGCTGCGGCGGCCCGTGCTACCCGCAAGCGAAAAGATGTGCTGCGTGCGCTCAGAAAGCCAAGGTGGCTTCCATGCGTCGGTCACGCGCACGGCGCAAGGCAGAACTGCCTGTGTCAGCGGATGAGAGTTGGACGCCACCGCCACCGATAGTCATGCGGATCGTTGAAACTCCGCCACCTGAACCCGACGTCTTCCTGGCGGCGCAGAGCGTCACCTTTGCGGTCACCAGCTTCATGCGGATCACACATGACACGGGCGCACTGGCGGCGGCGGTCAGAGGCACACTCGGTGATCCAGAACCACATGCGGCGAAGCTCACGGAAGAGGTCCGAACGTATCTTCGCGTCGGCGGCAACGACGCTGGGCTGGACAACGCCATTCGACAAGGTTCGCGGGCGGCAGGAAACGTCGCGACGATTCCGAGCTTCCTCAAAGCTATGACCCAGAAGAGAGCTATCTGGAAGACACGCTGGCAACCGTCCGTAGTGCCTGACAAGGCGTGTCACTGCTGAGTTCAACCGCTCCTGGCAGACGACACTCGAAGTCCTGAAAACACGATCTGATGACACGGTTTGTGTCTCTGAATGCTCTTGACGACACACGGTTGTCACTGGCAGCCCGAGTTCAGCGCCGCAGGCGATGCGAAGCCTTGCTTCATGCGCGTGAGTTGCCACGAGCGTAGTCTGAATTCGTGGCTCGTCGCAAACGCCGTGTCTATCGAGATCCCGTACGTCGTGGGAACGCTGCTCGCTGGCACGATGACCTCGGGAACGCTGTCTACAAAGACGGTCAGCCGGTGCGGCTGAGGCTGCCGTTCACAGCCTTCCCAGACGACGCACCCGTAACCTGTGGCGCACTGACTGCTTCGGGCGGCTCGTGCACGCACAAGGCCACTCTGGGGAATGTCCGGTGCTGGCAGCACGGGGGTGGTCGCAAGAGGTTGCGTCGTCGGACCTGTACGTGCTCTGGACATCGTTTCCCACATCGTGCGTTCAGTTGTGGCTGTCTGCGCGAGCGTCCTGGCGTGCTCGTGAATGCACCGGCTGCGCCGCACGCAGTGAACCTGCGCGGCGAACCATCACCGCTCGTGAGGTTTCGCTCACCTGCCGGTCGCTGAACCTATGCATCGACGCCCTACAACGGGTTCGCGTCATGTGACGGATCGCCGACATCCGTGATAGGCGTTGCCAAAAAGTGACGGCTACCCAGCGAGATCGAACAGAGGTGCGCAGCGATTGTGGCGGGGCGCACTTTCCCAAATGAGACACTCCATAAAGACGCCTCAAGTCCACCCGTGAGACGCACGGGAGCTGTTCAGGAGAACTGCGATGGCAGTGACCAACGTAGCCACCGACAAGAAAACTAGAAAACACGGCGTTGGACGGTACGTGGCAAATTTCCTGCTGATTGCGTTCAACGTTCTTATGCTCGTGTGGGCTATCAGCACCCAGACGGCCACGCAACCTCAGTGCGTCGGCGGTGTGAGCAATGGGCAGGTGGGGTGCGAGGCTGCGAACGGGTTGGCGAGCGGATTCGGGCTCGGTGTCATCATCGTCATCTGGTTCGTGGGTCTGGCGTTTCTCGTCGGGATCAGAAAAGCTACGCGCTAGGGCGTCCTGTCGCCACCTGGTCGCTGAATAGCCTTGCCTTGTTTGCTGGCAGTGACAGCTCGCCGGACAGCCAGCAGAACGTCCAGTTAGGCAGGCATGGCTAGTTTGTTCGAGCTGCTAGGTACGATGGGCGCACCCGTGGCGTGTCGTGTCACTCAGGCCGCTACAGCGCCGTTACAGGCCAACCGACGCGGCGGCGGGGTGCTCCGTAACTGTGATGACGTGTTCGCGTTGAATTGGTCAAGACAGCTATGAAACTCACAACCATCATCGGCACTGCGATCGCCGCCGTGAGCCTCGCAGCCTGTGGCTCAACAGTCGCTCCGACTATAACCCCAACTCTCGCGCCGCCTGTCGGGGCGACAGTAGCGCCAACTCCCAGCGCGACAGTAGCGCCAACTCCCAGCGCAACGACCACCGCGACACCTATCTCAACGCCCGCACCGATCACGCCTACAATCACTGTGACCGCATGTGATCCGGTTGGTGCCGCCGGCGGTGGCGAAATCGCATGGAGTGGCGCTGGCAACCTCTACTACCAGCTCACGGTGTATCCGCCGACGGGTGCATCCATCATCGTGTACCAGAACGTGAATCCCAGTGGCACCTATGGTCCGCTGACGCCAGTGGGCACGTGGCACTACACGTTCCAAGCTGACAATGAGATGAGCGTCAGTGGCACGTTCACCATCGCGGCCTGCTGACTGCCCATCAGTTTGGTCTGCGCCTTGACGTCTTTGTGGATGCCACCGCCTCTCATTCACGAGCGCAAGTTCGCCGAGTGATTCTGGCACGCGTCCCCACTAGATACGGGTCGTGCTCACAATCCTAACCAACAAAGAGCTGTTCCAGGCTGCCGGGAAACCCACGCACTTATGAGTATCCCGTGCAGCCGTGAAACTCACTCCTATACGGCCACCTTGTACGCGTACAGACACATCGTCCGAAGACCCAACGTCGGCGAAGCGTTTTTGAACTCGACAATGCCAAGGCGCATACCAGCGCGGGTCCGGCGCAGCGGTGCGCCGGTTTGGGTGACCCACTCAACATTCCAGAGCGTCCCCGGCTCGCGACCGAGGTGCCTGCGGAGCGTGACCAGCTTGTAGAACTCACCATCGGTGGTCCTGGCGACCACGCCGGGTTCGAGCTCGCGGTGTATCGACCCAAGCAGACCGCTGGTTCGTGGGGTCCGCTCGATGATCGTCCACGTCTCCCGTACCGGGGAAAGGGTTGTCGCTGCCATAGGGGCTCCTTTGCAGCGCCCCATATGGTGACTTTCGTGCGAGCGCATTGTGCGCCCCGTTCTGAGCCTTGGTTCGTAGCTGCTGATGCGAAGGCTACCTGACCCGCATGGGCAAGACAATCCCAGATCTACGCACCTCGAATCGCATATGGCGTCAGAACGCAGGCGGTGCCGGGGGTGCTAGCTCTGTGTGTATCGGGTGTCCCCTCAGCTTGACCAAAAACCCTATCCCCGCATGCGTAGCCGCGACGCCAGCGACCGCGCCGGCAATCCACATGAGGCCGAGGTCGTGGACCTTGAGCGCATCGACGCCCGCGAGGAACGCGCTTACTACTGCAAGGATCGCGACCGTTCGCCAGAGGTTCCCCCAGCGAGTGATAGCGATTGTCATGTGGCTAGCTCACCATCGTCGCGGCTGCCAAGAATAACGCCAGCGTCACAAGCGCGTGGCAACGGTGCGGGTAAATGGGGCAGCCCCGGCACCTTTCGTGTCGCCCAGGCCCGCTCAGCGCCACCACGTGGGGTTCAAGGGACTGCTACACGGCCGCGCGGTCATGGACACTTGTCGCAGTGGCCACCTGGATTGTGGGTCCTGATGACCTCGCGCATCTGCTCGTCAAGTATCGGACGCAGCCTCGTGAACTCAGCCTCGCGTCTCTGTACATCCAGTGCTTCGGGTAGCGTGGGCAACTGCTCCAAGGCCGTACGGATAGAGCGACCGAAGTCGTCATTCTCGCTCGCGGGGGGATGCAAAGCGACGCACCACGCGGTGACGTCTGGTGGGAATCGTATGTTCAGTCGGCCATCGTCGCCGTGTGTCCAAGCAGCGTTCTCAATCTTGTAATAGCGAGTGCCAATCCTTTGCAAAAGCTGGGTTGGTAACTCGCCGCGCTCTCGGCTCGGCAGCACGTGTTCGACCAACTGCTCGGTCACGACGCTCAGTTGCCTAACAGCTTCGGGGAATCCAATCGCGACGGCATTCCATTCTTTGAGGGTCGCCGCCTCTTGTGGAAAGTGCCCAGTGAATTCACGTGTCGCTGCCGGTCCTAGATTCACTGGATTGGTCGATGTGAACCGCGCCCGCCCGTTTGCGAGAAGCGGATTGAGGGTATCGAAAATGGCTTGTGCCTGTCCATGTAGATCGGCAACGTGATCCCGAAAGGACGGATGCTCCTTACTGCGGGCGACGCGTGCTCCTGCTCGTCCCGGTAGCCATACTCGCTCGAAGCTAGGAGCGAACATCATGTACAGGCCAGCCAACGCCAGCACACCACAGACGATCACGGGCGGCCAGAGACTTACCTTCGCATCGGGGCTGCAGGATCGTCGCAGCCCATAAGATGCCCGACCCGAATCCCACGGTCAGGAGCATTTCGCCCCGGCGCTGCCACCCTTCAGACCAGTGGTCCACGTCGGTCAGATTTGGGCGTTGCGCCAGGCGTGGTGTCTCAAGTGCGGTGAGCTTCGTGACGGGCGTAGTAGCCAGCTCTGCGCCTAGGCACCTTGTCCTTTGCCCCTTGTAGGCGACCAATCGGCAGCCCGGACGCCTTCCGACGTGCCAGCCCAGCTCGGACGCGCTCACTTCGACGCTCTCCGATTCCTGCTGCGCCATCCAAGCGAAGAACGCACCGAGCAGCTCCTGCATGGCCTCGGGACCATCGGTCCATGCCTACTTGCAGGCTGAGCACGCGGACACCGCGCTCGCGGAACGCCCGCATGGTGCTGAGTGTCGCCTCGATGCCTTCTCGGGACAGTCTGTCGAGCGCCCACACGAGCAAGACCTCGTACTGACCCAGCCGCGCATCCTCAACCGCCGTCGCCAACGCGGCCCGATGCTTGCCTGTCCACGCGGATTCCTCAACCCGGTACTCATTCACGACCGTCAGCCCGCGTCGCTCCGCCCACGAGCGAAGAGCGCCTAACTGATTGAGGTTGCTCTGGTCATCGGTGCTCACGCGGCACCAGATCGCCCGCATTCACGCGAGCCAGCCCAGGCGCCGTGCGAGCTTCACGACAGCATCGGGCACTGGTGTCTCGTCGCCGTCGTCGTCCACCTGCCCGAGAACCACGACGTCGCCGACGATCACGTCGCGATACCAGCCGCCGATCTTCAAGGCGCACAGGTCGGTCGCGCGGCTGTTGAACGGGAGCATGTCCAGCTTCCCCGTTTCGCTGACGAAGACGGTGGCTTCCACGAGCTTGCGACCGGCGTCGGTCAGCACTTCGTCCAGGCGCACGGCCTCAATCGAGTCCACCGACACGGGCCTGAAGCCACGAGAGGTTGATGTCCGCATCAGACCACCGTGGCCCCTGTCGCTGTCGAGCAGGCAGGATCAGCGCCTTCATCAAGAGAAAGCGTTCGACCGGGCGGCAATCGCCCTCGCACGGTCCATCACCATCTTGTTCGCGGGCGGTGCGGGGATTCGCGCTTTTCTTGCTCGGCTTCGCGGGTTTTACAACCTTCGCGACGTTCTTTGCCTCAGCCGCATCGGCTTGCGGGATGCTTCGCGGGCCGAACCTTCGCGGCCCGGATGCAGGCCGCGAAACGCTGCTGCCCGGCGCACGGTCGGCACGCATGATCGGCTTCGAGCACGCGGCGCAGTGCAGCTTGAACGGGCGCCTCCCCTTCGGGTCGTAGGCGACGAAGGTGGCCTTGGAGTCGATGACCGCGAACCCGTCCGCATCCACGTCGGCGGCCTTCGGGGCGAGCATCTGGACAACGGCCTCTACAAGGTCAGGCGTCACGAGCGCATCGGCTGCGGCCATTAGGTTCTCGGCCTGCTCCTGGGCGAGCATCGCCTGCTCAGCAGGGGTCACCGTGCCGGACTTGGCGCGTTCCCGATTGTGCGTGCGCCCGTGCGCGGCGGGCTGCGAGTGCATCCGTGGTCGGGGCTTGCGCCGTCTTCGTTGCCATTGTCTGTCTCCTGGCCGCGTCCCGAGTGGTCTGCACTCCGCTGGCGCGGCATCATATACAGGATGCGCCGCCACGCTAGGAAGCACAAGGATCCGGAGCAGTAGTCACAGACCTGTAAGCCCCTATCCTGTCTCATCTTTGACTTTGAGCCAATTTTGGCAGTAGCTACAGGGCAGTGCAATGGCGGGGTGGACAAGGGCGGCGCGGAGCCTACGTGGATGCGGCGCGGTGGCGTCCGACGAAGCCCGATGGGCGGTACGCGGACAGCCCACATCAGTACCACCGCCGCAGCGAGGCGTCTGACCTCGGCGGCTACTACGCCCTCATTCGCGCTCATCCAGGCGGAAGGCGTCAACCGGGTGTGGCGCGGCCAGCGATTCCGGTATCTGGACCTAGACGACGGTTGGAGCTACTGGGGGTGGGCCGGTCCCGTGATCAACCGCGTGAGGACTGACACGGTGTGACACAGCGCCGGAACCCACCGTATTTCACGGGGCAAAGTCGCGACACAGGTCACAACGTGGGCCAGGAACCCTGTGCTTGTGCACAAGCTCACCGAGAGCTACCACGGCGTCATTCATAAACTCAGGAAGCAAGATGTTCCCCGCTCTCATGAGACGCACATCGTAGGATCTCTTAGCGTTGCTAGATACTCGTCCAGCGCCGTATGTAGAGCCGCGATTTCCTGCGGGTCTCGATGCTTGGGAACAAACTGCTCTTGAAACGTGAGCCAACCGGTGAGCCGAGCGTGGAGACCGACATTCGGATCGCGCTCCGCTGCAAAGTCCTCAACCGCTCCAAAGAGGACGTCGCTGCCAGTTTCGCCCATCCCGATCTTCGCCCCGTCTTCTTGGCATTGTTGCCCATAGCCTCTCGCGCGTCGATTGCATCGTCGTAAGTAAGTCTCATATGCATGTACCAGTTTGCCCTCATCGGGAAAGTGCACATTGAATGACATGAGCAGTGACCCCGGCGGGTAGACCGAGCGACTGCGGATGGCATCGGCGACGTCGGCTGCGAGATTCTTCAGATCCCCTAGGTGGGCGCTCCAAGGCTGCGAGGAGCACGGTCATCCTCACTCCTCTCCTTCTGTTGCTTAGTTCCACCCTCGATACCCGACCTCTTCCGCGACCACCAGAAGGACCGCCGCCGTGAGAGGAACCGGCGCCCAAAAGAGGCAGTCTACCCAGCCCCGACAGGATGCCTGTCACGGTCACTCCGGCGAATCCAACGAGCGTCAGCGCAACGGCGGCAGGTCCAACGAACCACGCCTTGAGCTGTCCGCCAACAACGCGCCAGTCGAGGAGCCGCATCCCATGAGTTTGCTCAGGGCGTGTACCCGCCGTCAATCGCTGTACCGCCCGGGTCGATGGGTTGCCCTGTATGAGGGGCAGCCACACTTCAGCCCCGCGTGTGAATAGCATCAGGGACCGTGAACAGGTCGTCTACGAGAGCGCTAAATCGCGCCCTTGCGCCGGTTGTCCTCCAAGCACAAGTGCGTGGCCTGAATCGCAGTCTGCGCCACGCTCATGTCCCTGCGATTCGTCGATGACGGCAGCGTAGCTACCGGTTGCCCTTGGAGCGGTTGTGCATGACACAGAGCATCTCGCAGTTGGTGAGGTCGGTTAGCCACCCTTCGACCACGCTGTGACGTGGTCGGCATCCATCTCCTTCTGCGCGTAGATGCGGGTCTTGTTGGCGTTGTCGCCGTGCGCGCACAGAGCGCAGTTCGATACGCCGACAGCCTTCGCCTTCTTGGTCTGCTGCTCGTACGCGGCTCTCTTGGTCGGTTCGTCGAACAGCCTGATGGCGAGCAACTGTGGGTCCTTGCTGCCGCCCAGGAGGTACTCATAGATGCCTCTGGCGTTCTTGACGAACGGATCTCCTCGAAGCTCGTCGACGGCCTTGTCCAGCTCAGCGGCGTTGTACGAGTTCGAGTGGTACAGCTCGTAGAGCCGTCCCCACTCCAGACCGCGCATCTCCTTGTCCGGCGGGCGGATGAAGACGCCGCCGACCCAGTCGATCACCGAGATGAAGTAGGTCTTCAGCTCTGTGATGCCCTGGTCCTGACGATGCAGCGCCAGGTAGGCGTCGATGTTCTTTTCCTGCGACGAGGCGACCCAGTCCAGCGCGACCTCGAGGATCTCCTGCCGCTTGGGGTCGCCCTTGATGTAGGAGGACCACTTCTGCATGTTGGCGTTGTTGGAGTTGCTGAACTCGGCCTTGGCCTTGGTGATGAACGGGCCGGAGTAGATCGCATTGAGCAGCTCCTGCCTGTTCAGCGGCACCCCGACGATGTTGATCTTCTCGAACCACTGCTTGATCTCCGTCTCGGTGCCCTGGCACTCGTAGACGAGCAGCTCGCTGTTCTTGATCAGCTGCTGGTCCTCCACCGGCAGCGACGAGAAGGTCTGCTCCTTGCCGGCCACGCGGATCGCGAACTTGCCGGTGACGAAGCGCCCGACACTGGTGATGCGCTGCTGCCCGTCGAGGACCTCAAGGCGGTCCCCGTTCACGTTGAAGTAGATCAGTCCGAGCGGGTAGCCCTTGAGCAGTGAGTCGATGACGGCGACGTCCCGCTTGCCGTCGTTGTAGATGTAGTTGCGCTGGTACTCCGGCTGGATGGTGAGCCTCCCAGCGAGCCCGAACAGCCCCTTGCCCTCGAGCTCGTTGTAAACGAAGCCGTCGAGGACCTCGTCGACCGTGTAGTGCTTGAGGTCGGTCTTCACGAGTCAGCCTTCCGCCGGATGAACAGCCGCTTGTAGATGCGCCTCACGGGATATCCCACATCGAAGTACGTCCCGGGGCCGAAGGCCTCTACGCGGACGAAACAGCCGAAAGTCCCGGTGTTCGACTTCACGTGTACGCCATCGACGACGCGCTGCTTCGGTCCGTACGTCTTCGTTGGAGGGTAGTCACCCTCGCTGCTGCCGACGATGTCGAACTGGTCGGGGTCGTACTTGTCCAGGAAGGTGATCGGGACGCCCATCATCCCGTCGTGGTCGCTGGGGATGGCGTCGGTGAAGGGCACCTCGATGGCATCGAAGTTGTCGTATCGCTTGTAGCCGACTCCGCGAACTTCCTTGTGCCTGCTGAACTTGATGTTGTCCGCGGTGGTCATCAGCTGCAGCGGCTCATGACGCCGCCCGTGGTCGATGTTGGTGAACCAGCACGAGTTCCCGAGACGCGTGTAGTCACGCTCGTCGTCTGACGGATAGCCAAGCTTGGCGGCCTTGAGCCGATCGGCGACGCTCACCTTCGCGCCTTTCGGGACGCCGAACACCATGTCGGTGCTGTTGGCCGTGGCACCCTTCCACAGTTTGTCGGCCATGATGTGAGGAAAGACTTCGTTGTAGGTGATGGCGTTGTTGTTGCCGATCACCGAGAACCTCCTACCGCCCCCGACCACCCAGGTCATGAACTGCCGGAAGAGGCTGAACGGCGGATTCGTGATGACGAAGTCGGCCTCGTCGCGCAGTGCCGTCACCTCGGCGCTGCGAAAGTCACCGTCACCATTGAGGTACTCCCACTGGAGGTCCTCGATGTTCACGACCCCATCGCCGTTGATGTCCTTGGGCTCCAGGACGAACTTCTTGCCGTTGGCGTGGGTCTTGGTCTCGTCGAACTTGGGATCGTCCATCTCGAAGAGCGTTGGCTGGTAGTGGTCGAGGTTCGGGTTGCTGTCCGGGGCGTAGGACGTCGAGATCAGCTTCTTGAGTCCGTAGTCGACGAAGTGCAGTGCAAAGAACTTCGCGAAGTTGGACCACTCGGGATCGTCGCACGGGAGCAGGACCACCTTGTCGCGGAAGACGTCTGGGTCGTATTCCCGGTAGGCGTTCATCTCGCGCTCGATGTCGGGCCACTGGGTGTAGAACTCATCGTTCTTCGCGGCCTTCGCGGCAGTCAGGTGGCTGTTCTTAGTACTGGCGGTCGACGACGGCGTCACGGTGAAGACCCCGACAGGAGCGCACGGTCGGCCGCACCTTGTGTGAGGGCGAGTTGGCGGGGGACTCGCGACATCGTCGGCGAAACTGTACTCCGGCCGACGGACGGGGGTGGAAGCCAGGCCAACGCTTCCTTGCCTGCCATCGTGGGTAAGGTTACTTCCGTTTGGGGGTTGCTGGACGTAGAAGACTTGTAGCTGAATAAGCACCATGAGCACAACGGCAGCTAGGCCAGCCGCCGCGCTAGAGGCCCAGAAGCGTGACCAAGACCCAACGGGGTAGCGTTGCCCGACGCAGCACGGCAATGTCGGTGGCCATCGCAGTCATCTTCGTGTTCATGTCGACGACATCCGAGCGCAGATCATTGATCTTCGTGTTTTGCTCAGCGAAGTCATCACGTATCTCGGCCTGTAAGGCTTCGAACAGATCGATCATGAGTTTGGCAGTCGGCTTGGCCGGTGCCGTGTAGGTGAGTTTCAGCGCTGGAACGTCCATCGCTCGCGCCGACACGTCATTGATGCCGAAAAGACGCTCATAGTTGATCGCTGACGCCGCGCTCGCCTTGATTGCGTTCGCCGCACCAAGGGACGTCTCTCGGTGAGGGCGGTCAAACTTGCGGTTAGCGACGGGGACGGAAACAGGCTCGCAATCTGCTTCCCAGCGATGCTCGCTGCCGACGCGGCTGCTCCTGCGCCTATCTGCTGCGCGAGGGCTTGCGCGGTTTGACCCGCCAACGCGGTCACCGGCTGTGTCATGCCAGCAAGGGCGGCGGCGGTCACTGCTGACCCGCCCACAGACTTAGAGAGATTGGCGAACGACGCCAGGAGACCCTTCGTGAGATCGACATTTGACATGGGACCGGTCAGCAACGGGGCGACCACGGGCGGGATGCGAACCGTTGGTTCGGAGCGTTCGGGCATTTCGGTCAAATCCTCTCTGCACGGGCACGGATTATCTACATGACCCTAACACCACCACCAGTTGTGGTCCAGTCACAAAACGAGCCCATATCTAGCTCGGAGCCTGAACGTCGGGATAAGGTGCTCTGGGACAGTAGAGACTGCGCATATCTCCGGTTCATCGCCTGAACGGCTGAATCGTGCATCCCGCGTGTGACTGAGGCGTAGCGCGAGAGCGTGAACGCTGCACTCGAATGGCCGACGATCTCGCTCACGGTGTGCGGCATCACTCCGTCTTCCAGCATGTGAGTGATCGCCGTGTGTCTGAGGTCGTGAAACTGCATCGGCGGTAGACCGGCTTCGCGAAGCACCGCAGGCAGGAAGTGCTTCGTCACGGTGGACGGGTCAAGAAACTCCGCGTTGCCCTTGAACACGAGGTCTTCATAGCCTGCGAGCGTCCCGCCGACGTTACGTCGCGGTGTGCGTCTGAGTGCGTCTACAGCGATGTCAGACAGCCTGATGGTGCGCCGTGCGCGACCCGTCTTCGGCGCGAGTCGTGCAAGCTCGTTCTGCTCGTCGCGGTTGATCGTGCCCGTGACCCGCAGCGTGCCCGCGTCAAGATCAATGTCGGACCAGAGCAGCGCAGTGAGTTCACCGACACGCATTCCTGTCGTGACCGCCAGGACGTACATCGCCTCAAGCTGCGGTTGCGTGCGAGCAGCCTCAAGCAGCCTGCTCGTGTCTGACTTGCTCAGGACCACCCAGTCACGCCGACTGACCGGCTGACGCAGCGCACGTGAGTGGCACGGGTTCGCTGTCAGGATGCCGGTGTCCACCGCGTACTGCAACGCGGTCCCGAGGACGACGCGAGCCTTCTGGGCGGCTGACGCACTCCCAAGCTGCTCAGCGTTGAGGCTTGCCACCTGTGCCGTTGTCAGGGCACTGAGGGCGATGTCCGGCAGGTGCGGTACCAGGGCATTGCGGACGGTCGTTTCGTACCGTCGCCACGTGCTCGCACGCACGGTGCCTCGTCGCTTCTCAAGCCAGTCGGCAAGGTACCCGTGGACTGTCTCTCGCGAGGGCTTGAGCGCGTCTGACTTCGCGAACGCCTCTGACTGGGTGTGGCCGTAGAACGAGTGCCGCTTGCCGTCCCGGCGAACCGAGTATTCCCACAGCCCGTCCTGACGCTGCCTGATGCTCCCCGCCCCGTCTGGTCGCTTCTTCTTCCGCGCCATGCGCTCCCCTGGTACCGCTACAGGTGCCCACAGGGTACACGATGGCGGTAGCAGTGGCGGCAGCGGCAGCCACGTGGCGGCTACAATGGGTAGCCACCCAACGGCGAAACCCCTTGCTCTATATGAGGTTTCCGGTGGAGCCCAAGGTGAGGATTGAACTCACGGCCTACGCCTTACCAAGGCGTTGCTCTACCACTGAGCTACTTGGGCACGCCCGGCGATGGTACCAAGGCGTCAGGCCGGGATCAGCCGTGGGGCAGTGAGGCCAGCCAGGCGACCGCGAAGACCGCCGACGCCACGGCCAGTATCGGGAACGGCCTGGATGAACGGATCACCATCACTCCCACCACTCCCGCCGCCAGCACCGCGACCCCCACGGAGAACACGACCCCCGCCTGTCCGAGAACTCCGGCAAAGAAGACCGCGATCACCCCGGCAGCGCCACCCGAGGCTGGTCCCGCCCACTGCGAGAAGCGCGTCCCCGCGAGGACCGGGAGACTCTTCCTCCCCGCACGACGATCGCCGTCGATGTCCGGAAGCGCATTGGCGAAATGCAGGCCGATCGCAATCGGCGCGGACAAGGGAATGAGCAGAAGCAATCGCGAAGGGATCGATCCCACCGACGCGTAGCCCTCGAGCGGGAGCACCGTCATGCCGGCCCACCACGGAACCCACGACAGTGGCGTCCTGCGCAGCCCCAGGTCGTAGGCGAGGCCGGCGCCGAGCGCGAGCGCATCGAATCCGAGTGTCGCTGGATTGATCGTGGCGGCGCTCGCAAGCCCGATTGCACCCAGCACCACGCCCACCCAGCACGCCGATGAGCCGCTGATGACGCCCCGAACCAACGGCTTGTATGGCTTGGCGACAGCGTCCGCAGGGAGATCGACGACATCATTGATCACCCCGATGCAGAGCTGGACCGGGAGCATCGCGGCGATCAACTGCAGGATCCGGGTGGCATCGGGGACCCGCTGTTCTGCGAGTCCAGCGATTGCCACCAGGACGACGGTGACCAGCAGCGACGGACCCGGATGGCCCATGAAGACGAGCGATCGGATCGCGCCGCCTGGCTCGCGTTCGTCCCACCACACGGGGCGGGTTGTCCTATTCCTTGGGCGGTTCGGAGCCCGGATCGACGGCGCTCGCCTCGTCGTCGCTCAACTCGTGGCTCGGGTTGGCAGCGGTCTCCGCAGCCTCGCGCGCCGCGGTGAGCGAGCCGTATCCAGCAGCTTCCTCAGCCGCGACCTCGGCGGCAACGAACCGATCGTGGACGGCATCCTCGAAGCGGCGCAGCCGGCTCTTCTCGTGCTCGGGAGGATTCTCGGGAGGTGTCGTCTCGGTCATGGATTCACCCGTGGCGTGGATCGGATTCGCAGTATGGGCGATGCGGAGCTTGCAGATGCCAGAACGACGCGCAAAGGCGTTCTCGAAAACTCGTTCTGCTCGATCCCGGCGGACGGGCTTTCGCCCCGGGGATCAAAGCGTTACCAAGAAACATACCACCAATTTGCCAACGGGTCAAGAACTTTTTTCCTGCGTGTGGACGTTCTGAGAAAACGTCCGTATTGCAAATCCCGACCCTACAGCGCCCCTCAGTCGAGGTCGACGAGGCCCTCAGCGACGGTCCGGTCGCGGCCCTTGGCCTTCGCCTGGACGAGGCAATCGTCGGCACGGTCGACGAGATCGTCGATCGTCTCCGTCCCTTCAAAGGAAACCAGACCTGCTGAGAACGAGTGCCCTTCGGGCGTCGACTCACGCAGCCGCCAGCAGAGTTGCACCGCGCTCACCGTCGTGCAGTTGACCAGCACGATCGCGAATTCGTCCTCTCCCCAGCGACCCATGAGGTCCTCGGCGCGAAGGACCTCGCGCCAGCGCGCCGTCGCCTCGCCAAGGAACGCTTCCTCGGCCATGTGCCCTTTTTCGCCCTCGCCGTCTGTGCCGTGGTCAAACGCGACCAGCGCAAAGCAGAGCGGATGCTTGCTCCGCCGCGCGTGGGCGACGTGGCGCGCCGCCTCATCAAGAAAGGTCGACCGATCGGGCAGCGCTTCAAGGCTGAGCCCGATGGAGCTCACGCTCGCCACTGCCATGTCGTTGCGATCCTCGACCCCGAACACCGCGAGGTCCGCTTCGGACAGCTCGTCCGCAAGATCGTTGATCGCCCTCATGGGCGGCGGGCTGTGAAGTCGTCGGGATGCATGGCAAGTGCGAGAAAGCTCATGACTCGAGTCTGGTCGGGCGACATTGCAGGCGGCGCTGCGCTCGTGTGACGGCCGTGTAGCGGCTGCCTCACGACGACGGGGCCGCGGCGGCGCCGGCACGGGTGCGCCTGGGAGCTCGCGCTGACGCCCGCAACCGCGCCGCCATGGCTCGCAGCGAGGTGCGCAACTCGGCAGGTCGGAGCACGACCAGATCGCACTCGAGGCCGGCCAGAAATGCTGCAGCCCACTCGAAGTCGTCGGCGCTGAAGCGGAGCACGGTGCCGCCGCCGGCCGCCTCGAGCGTGCCGTCGGTGGGCGACACCCGATGCTTTGCCTGCTCGAGGGTGAGATCGAGGAGGACCTCGCAGCGCGTCCCGTAGACCGCCTCGCCAATCGACTGTCGAAGGTATCCGATGACGTCGAAGTCGTCCGGGCGATCGAAGGTCTCCTCGGTGCCCTCGGCCGCCACCATGCGATCGATGCGGAAGGTCCGCATCGCGCTTCTGAAGTGGTCCCAGCTCACCAGGTACCAGTGGCCGCTCTGGAAGGCGACGCCGTAGGGGTCGACGAGCCGCTCGGTCACCTCGCCGGCAGACGACCGGTACGTCAGGCGGATGCCGATCCGATCGCGAGCCGCGGTGCTGAGGCGGAGGACGGTCGCAGCGTCCGCATGATCCCTGGCGACCGGCGCGAGCCCGAGGCTGACGAAGTCCTGCATCGCCTGCACCTGGTCGCGCTGGGTCTCGGGAAGGAGCCGGTCGAGCTTCGCAAGTGCCCCCTGCACGGCCGTGCCTGACGCTGAAAGTCCGAGGCGCTGCGCGGCCAGCAACCCGATGATCATTACCAGGGCCTCGTCGTTGCTCAGCATCAGCGGCGGGAGCTTGAAGCCCCGCCGGAGCCGGTAGCCGCCGGCCGGACCACGCTCCGTCTCCACGGGAATGCCCATCTCCTGCAGTCCGGTGATGTATCGCCGCACGGTCCGCGGCGTGACCTCGAGCCGGCTCGCGATCTCCTCGGCGTTGAGCTGCCGGTACACCTGGAGCAGCTCGATGAGGGTCAGCAGGCGCCCGACGGACAAATCCATGTCCGTCATCATATAGGACGGATACTGTCCTTATTGCCTTGTAGCATCTCGGGCATGATGAATTGGAACTCGCTTCAGGATCTCGCCCGCGAGCGAAGCCGCGCCATGGTCGATGACGCCATCAGCAACCGCCAGCACCAGGTCACAGAAAGGGAGCTGCCGGCCTCCGAGGAAGTGTTCCTCTACGGCCGTCCCGCGCTCTTGATCAACGCCCGGGTTCGTGCCCAAGCACACCTCCGCGTTCCGGCCGCGGCGCTCGACCTCTCCTGATGGGCTTGGGGTCGCGGTAGCTCGCCCCTGCCGCGATCCCGGCCCGACGACCCTGAGCGATCATGCTGCCCGTGAGGATCGAGGCCGTCGTCACCGATCTCGACGGGACCGTCGTTCGCTCCGACTTCTCGATCTCTCCGGCGACGCTCGACGCGCTCGACCTCGTCCGCTCCGCCGGCATCGCCTTCGTCATCGCCACAGCGAGAACACCGCAGGGTCTCGAGCACTTTCAGGAGTTGGCGATGCGGACCTCGATCGCGGTCTGCTGCTCCGGCGCGATCGGCTGGCGATCGCCCGAGAAAGCGATGGCCTGGATGGAGGAACTGCCAGCGGATCGCGATCCGACGCGTCGTCGATATCTCCGTCGGCGAGGATGCCGGCGTCGCGAGCTTCGACGGCACGTTATGGCGAATGACCGAGGAGTACTGGCGCCTGAGCCCAACGCAGCCGCACGGACCGACTCGCGTCGTGGTGGACAGCCGCGTGCTCGCCGAGACGCCGTGCTGCACGATGGCGGTGCGGCACCGCAACGGCGACCTGCATCGCATCGCCGAACTCGTTGCGGCAGAAGCGGATTCTGCCGCACTCAGTCACGTCGGACGGTCGACCGTTCTCGATGTCACCGCGCAAGGCGTGGACAAGGGCACCGGAACCTGCCGCGCATTGCTCACATTGGGGCTCAACACTGGCGCAGCGATCAGCTTCGGGGACATGCCCAACGATCTGGCCATGTTCCGTGTGACCGGGCAGAGCTACTCGGTCGGCCGGAGCGATGACGCGGTGATGCGAGCCGCCACCAGGTCCTCCCGAGCGTCGACGACGACGGTTTTGCGCAGAAGATCGCCGAACTCGCGGCCGCGGACTGGACCATCGATGCGGATCCGATGGTGGTCGCTTCCTCTTAGCCGCAAGCGCCGTACGCGGTTCGCGAACGCTTCAATCGCGTAACTCAAATGGAGAAGTCGTCGTTCCCCCTGCACACTCCGAGGAACGAAAGGAACCACTCGATGCCGAACCAACGAATCGCCCTGGTGATCGCCAGCGCAGCTGCCCTGGCAGCCTGCGGAGCAGCGCCGTCGTCACGGGCGGGATCACCGACTCCCTCACCGACATCCCCACCGACGTCCTCACCGACACCCACAAGCGGTTCGGTCGGTGGGACGTCCACCCCTACCCCGACAAGCGCTTCGTTCGAGCCACTCCTCATCGCCTTCGGCGGCCATGACCCAGACCCGGGTGTTTTGATGCTGGCAAGCGGTCAGACGACTGGTCCGATTCCCTCGGGGCCGGTCGTCGACGGTGACGGGACATTGGCGATCGCCGGTCCGTTGGGCAGTCGAATGATTGGAACCGACAGCCTGCCACTCGGCGTTCCCAGCGGACTGGACTCGATCGTCGCGGTATCGTCAGACGGCACCCTCACAACGCTCGAGAAGAACGTTGCCAGTTCTGCGTCCGTGGTTGGACGCGATGATGGTCACGCGTGGGCTTGGGCCGTGCAGACCAATTCCCCGGCCTGCGGCTCATCAGCTGGAGCGGCATTCGACATTTACACCGACAACGGCACCGGAGCGAGGAAGATCGGGAGTGCGGCCTTCGGCGCTGGTGTCACGCAGGCCAGTCTTGTGGCGTGGACGGCTGCCGGCATCGTGGCGTCTGGCGACAATACCTGCGGAGCGTTCGGCATCTCGACACTACCAGTCTCGCCGGCCATCCTCATCAATGCCGCAACGGGCGCGAGCACGGGCCTCGCCTCTCGCATCGGAACGGACTGTGATTTCCAAGACATCGCCGACAACGGGACGATCGTGTGCACAGGGGTTAGATCGGCACCGGCGCTTCGGGTCATCGCTCCGGACGGCACACAGACCAACTACAGCATTTCGAGCTTGACCGCACAGCACAGCAGCCTTCCTCGCTGTATCGACGGTGTGCTGCTATCGGCCGATGCCAAGTTTGCCGCAATTGCTCTCTCGTGCCCAGATACACAAAGCGAAGATGTCGTGATCCTGGACCTGGCGAGCGGCCATGTTGCGGTCGCCACCGGTGTGGACCACCTGACCCCGACACTCTGGACGCCGAATGATGTGTTGGTCGCAACCGTTTACGGCCCTGACAAGACTTACTCAATGACGCCGTGGGGTCTGTTAACGGTCATCAATGCAACATACGCAGCGCAACTTTGCATCAACAACTGTTAGTGGCTCTGGTCCGCGATTAGCCCGCCGATTGCGGTAGGCGCGAGAGTGACCCGCTAGCTGCGTCGCTTCATCAGCGCCCGAACGCGCGCGAGCGACCGGCGTTTGACCTTGAGAAGACGCTCCTCGAGCTCGCTCACGTCCATCCGGACCAGTGCGGGTTGGGCACCGCGCGGCTGTTGCGTCCGAGGAAGGCTGCGAGCTCGTTCGGGATCCGCCGATGCAAGCTGCGACGCTTTCACCGGCTCGCGACCCGCGGAGACGTCGAGGAGCCGCAAGCTGACGTAGAACTCAAAGGTATCGCGCTCGGTGGGATGGAAGGCCGCGACCTCGTAGTCGATGAGGTCGAGGCGGGCCAGCTTCTCGATCAACCCAAGGAACGAGTCCGGTGTGAACACATGGCAATGGACGTCGACGAACTCGTTGCTCGTCTGCATATGGCGGCACGCATCGAGCGCCGCAGCCTCCGGGTCAGCGAAATCCTCGCGCACGGCGAGGCTGTAGTCGGCGGTACCGGCCCACACCGCCACAGTGTCCACCGTCCCGCCGAGGGCCTTCGAGTAGAAGTCAAATGCCTGCCGGTAACTGGGTTGACGCAGATGGCGCAGATTGGCATCGACGAGGTCACTGATTTCGGTGAGCGACCTGTTGATGTCGAAGCAATACCGCTTGTCGGGGATGACGAGCGAGATGATGCCGCCGGGGCGAAGGACGTGGGTGAGGTCGTCCATCCAGCCAATCGGGTCGGGGATATGTTCGATGACGTGTGATGCGAGCACGTAATCAAAGGGCGCATCCGCGGCCACGGCTTCGGAGATTGTCGTCGTCTCACCGAGCACGTAGTCGACATCCACGATGTCGTTGAGCCGATCTCGCATACCCTCGTTGGTCGCGTACTTCTCCCTGAGTTCGGCTGCGCTGGCGTGGTCGACATAGCGCACCGCTCCCTCGTCCTTGCGCACCCGCGGAGACGCGAGGGGTCCGATCTCCAGCCCGCGCATCTGGGCCACGTCGATCGCTGCTCGTTCCGGTCGCATGTGCGTCGATGTTGGCAGGAGTTTGCGGCACGATGCGCGCAGAACCCATCGGCGGCTGAGGCGTAATCGGCGCCTCGCCATAGCGGCGGCGATCTCGGGGTGCGCGTCGACGCGCTCAACGCCCTCCGAGGTCCTGCCCCACCCCGCCCAGATCTCGGCCCGCGGTCCAGTCCCGTGTCCGTGGCCGCGACCCATCGAACGGTCGCCCGGCGGGCAGATGACCGGCCGAAGGCGGGAGTCAGACTGACGTAGTACCGGGACGCGCGAACGTTACGCGTGCCTCCTGGTCGGTCGGTGGGATCATCTTTCCGTCGCGGATCCCGAGGTGGACATCGCACCGCGCGTCAACCGCCGGGTCATGGGTGGCGACGAGCAGCGTCGCTCCCGTACGAGCGTGCAGCTCGATCAGGAGATCGAAGATCGTCTCGCCGGTTGCAGAGTTGAGATTCCCGGTAGGTTCATCGGCGAGCAACAACGGCGGATCGACGATGAGCGCACGCGCAATGGCAACGCGCTGCTGTTCGCCACCCGAGAGTTGCGACGGGAGCGAATCGCCCCGATCGCCGAGACCTACCTGCTCGAGCAGCTCGTGTGCTCGCTGTTGCAATGCTTTTCCGCCCTGATACGGCAGCAGTGGCGCCGCGACGTTGTCCGCCGCAGTCAATGCGGGCAGAAGATGGAATCGCTGAAAGACGAAGCCAACTCGCCGACGGTAGTTGACGAGCTTCCGGGGCGGTAACTCGTCGAGCTGCGTGTCTCCCACCCTCAAAGTGCCCGAGGTCAGGATGTCCATCCCACCGATGACGTGCAGCAGAGTGGACTTCCCAGAGCCAGAAGGGCCGGTGATCGCGACGAGGGCGCCGGGCACGACGTCCAGGTCGACGTGATCGAGCGCTGTTAATGACCGCTCTCCGGCTGGATAGTCCCGGGTCATCCCCCTGCCTGTAATTGCGACGCCCGGCACCGATCAGTCCTCCGCCAGCCCGGCCGCGGGCGCGGTTTGCGACGCTTGCCAGGCAGGAACCGTCAGTACCGCGCCGACCAGAACGAGTCCAATCACCGCTGCCAGTATCGCTGCGGGCGCGACCGCGAGCGCAGATCCCGTGAGGATTGCCGCCAGTCCGAGCCCAACTCCCCCGCCGGCGATGGCGCCGACGACACCGACCACCATTCCTTCCGTGAAGGCGAGGCGGAAGAGGGTCACCGGCCGCCAACCGGTAGCCGCGAGCACCGCCTGCTCACCGGCGCGGTCGCGAAGGTTCACCGCCAACACATCCGCGACGCTGAACGCGCCGAGCAGCAACGCCAGCACCGCGGCAATCAAATCGACGCTTCGCACTTGCACGCTGACCAGATTGCCCAGTGCGGTCCCGACCACCTGGCCCTGAAATGCCAACTGGACAGCAAGGAGCACCGCGAAGGCGGCTACGCCGATGAACAAGCCCAGCGCACCGGTGACCAGCCGCGCCGGGCGGCGCAGCAGGTTGGCGCGTGCGATGCCGGACACATCGCGCACAGCGCGATGACGCCCACCGCCACCCGGCACGGAGTACACCGCGTCGAGCGGACGTCCGCGCGTTGCCGCAAAGGCCGGGGCGAGGCCAGCGAGGCACGCGAGGCCAAGCGCGATCGGCACGACCAGGAGCGCATGCCACCACGGCAGGTGCAGGCGCAGGACCAACGCGAGAATCTCAGCCAACGCTGCGCCGATCACTCCCGTGGCCAGACCGACCAGGGCAAGCTCGCCGAGCACGAGTCTGAAGAGCGCGGCCCGGCCCCAGCCGATACACGCCAGCACTCCCAACTCCGTCCGCCGCGAGCGTACGCTCGCGTAGGCACCGTTGGCGAGAAAGAGCACGCAGACCACGAGCACGAGTACGAAGAGCACCAGGCTCTTCGCATCCACCGCGTTGAGCACAACGAGCGCAGCGCCTTTCCGAACCCACCCTTCCGCGACCGTCAGTTTCGGCTCGCCGCAACAGCCGGCCGGAAGGTCTACATCTACCGTGGTCGGTGACGAGCCCGCGGTGATGTCGACCTGCAGCCCCGTGGCTTTCTTGATCGCTGTTGCCACGGCGAGGATCCGGGCTCGATCGATCGGTTCAAAGCCGTGCACATCGGCCACCCGGACGCGGACCGCACTGATCGGGTCTGCCACATCGGTAACGCCATAACGCGTACAGAAGGGGACATCCTTCGCGGAGACGATGTAGCACGCTTGCGACAGCATCTGCTGCAAGGCTGTCAAGGTCGTCAGCAACAGCGGGGGCTGACTCACGTATCCGCCCAAGTTCATCGAAGGTCCAAGCGGCTCATTGTTCAGCGCTTTCCGCGATGCGGAAGTCGCGCCGGTCACGACTGGTGGGTAGTACGTCTCCAATGGCACTGCACTCAGCGGATTGAAGCCAGGGAGCTTGTCTGGATCGAACTCGCCGATCGGCCTGATCGCGACGAATCCTTCGGTGTTGGTTTGCACATTGTCCGCGATGTTGGACTGGTGAACAGTCAGGTGTTGGAACTGCGAGTCCTCATTTCCAGGTGGCGCCAGAAGCGGGTATCCGCCTTCCGGGGTCCCCCGGGACCACGTTGAAGCGGGGTTCGACGTCTCGATCGGGGCGAGGACTCCGCCATCGTTTTGATACTTCACACCCGAGGACGTCCAATAGTCCCACACAGCTCCCTCGAGAAGCGTCGCGCCGTTGTTGTATAGATTGTCGAGGTAGGCAGGAGGATGTTGCAGTTGATCGAGCAGAGTTGTGTAGCTGGATTGAGCCGTTAGTGTGCGACGTTGCACCTCGGTTCCAGGTAAATTCGCCAAGAAGCCGTCGATCTCAGCTATGTCAGGGTTAGCAAGTTGCTGGACGACATTCACCCCGGCAGGCACTGTCAGTTCCTGCACGTCTGCCGTCAATGACTCATCCAGGTAACTGCGCGACGCAGCAATCACAGGAAGACCGTCGGTATCCGCAGCTAACGGCGCGGCGAGACCCTCTGTCTCCGAGAGATACTTGCCGGAGACGATGGTCTGTGGCAGTCCGACGAGCTTTGCCTCCTGTATCGGGTCCACAGCCGAGAGCATCATCGGAAAGTTGACGGTCACTATGTCAGCCGGCCCTGAGCGAATGCCAAACTGAGCAGACGTATTAACCGTCGGACTAACGCTTGAATAGCAGGACAGGCTCTCTTCCCCGCCCGTATTTACTCCTACAGGTGCGTTCGGATAGTTTAGATACGGGCACATCGCGACTGGCTTGGCGCTGCCAGCAGCGACTTCGGCCACCTCGTATCCGCCATCCGAACCAGGTATGAAAACGAAACGATCAGTTGGGGTGACGTACACGTAGTCCGTGCCACCAGGATATGACGACAAACCGTTGTCAGCCTTCCACGTCAAGTTGAGGCGATAGAGCTGATGTGGGTCCGTGCTACTGACCGGGTTGATCGGGAGGGCGACGGTGGCCTGCGGGATGACGTAGCCGATGTTCGCGATGGGAGCGGCTACCGTGACATTGCGCAGACTGAGAATCTTCTGCCACTGGGCGATTGAGATCCCGCCGAAGGTGCCGGCGAGGAAGTTGTCCCGCACCAAGTTGTCCTGAGTCTCAATCGCGTCGGCAGCCCCCTTCGGGCGCACGAGGATGTCGTATGCCGGACGCGCCGCAGCATCCACGGTGCCATGTACCTCGAGCTGACTCGTCGAGGCGGCGGCTGTGAGCAGCGAGAAGCTCACCGACGCAACCAGGATGCCCGCTCCGAGAGCGATGGACCGATCGCGGCGCGACCTCACCTGTCGGGTGATCATTCGCCACAATCCCTTCGAGGCCATCGGCGCGATCATGCCTCGCGATCAGCCACTTCCGACATCCCCCGATCGGATGAGAATGGCGACTGGGTGGCGCACCGTGACGCTCGCTCAGTCCTCCGCTAGGGCGGCTGCAGGCGCGGTCTGCGAGGCCTGCCACGCCGGGACGATGAGCACGGCGCCTACCAGGACCAAGCCGATCACCGCTGCGAGGATCGCGGCAGGAGCCACCTCGAGCGCCGATCCAGCGAGGATCGCCGCCAGCCCCAGCCCAACCGCTCCGCCCGCGACAGCCCCGACGATGCCGACCACGATTCCTTCTGTGAATGCAAGCCGGAACAATGTCGCGGGCCGCCACCCAGTCGCCGCGAGGACAGCCTGCTCGCCGGCACGATCACGAAGGTTCACGGCCAGGACATCCGCGACGCTGAAAGCACCAAGAAATAACGCGAGCACTGCTGCAATCAAGTCCACGCCGCGTACCTGCACACTGACCACGTTGCCGAGTGCAGTCCCGACTACCTGGCCTTGGAATGCCAGTTGGATGGCGAGAAGTACCGCGAACGCGGCTACGCCAATAAACAAGCCAAGCGCACCGCTCACCAGGCGCCCCGGACGTCTCACGAGATTCGCGCGAGCGATACCCGACACACGACGCACCTGTCGATGGTGTCGTCCTCCGCCCGGCACCGAGTACACGGCGTCGAGTGGACGGCCACGCGTCGCGGCATAGGCGGGCGCAAGCCCAGCGACGCACGCAAGACCAAGTGCAATCGGTACCACGAGGAGCGCATGCCACCAGGGCAGGTCGAGGTCCAGCGCCAGTGCGAGGATCTCGGCCAACGCTGCGCCTATCACTCCCGTGGCCAGACCGACCAGGGCAAGCTCGCCGAGCACGAGTCTGAACAGTGCGGCCCGGCCCCAGCCGAGACACGCCAGGACTCCCAACTCCGTGCGCCGCGAGCGCACGCTCGCATACGCGCCGTTGGCGAGAAAGAGCACACAGACCACCAGAACCAGCACAAACAGCACGACACTTTTTGCGTCGACGGCCTTGAGGATGGCAAGAGCCGCCCCTTTTGAAGTCCAGCCCTCGGCAACCGTCAGTGCCGGCTCTCCGCAACAACCCGCGGGAAGGTTGACGTCGACAGTTGTCGGAGACGACCCGGCCGTGATATCAACTTGGAGGCCGGTGTCTTTCTTGATCGCCGTCGCGACAGCGAGGATGCGGGCGCGATCCACCGGATAGAAGTCGCGGATCTTAGCGACGCGAACGCGAATGGCACTGATAGGCGCGGCGACATCGGTGTCGGGGTAGCGTGTGCAGGAGGGAACCTCCTTGCTGGCTTCGATGTAGCAGGACTGGGACAGCATTTGCTCCATCGCAGTGAGCGTGGTCAGCAGGAGCGGCGGCTGAGCCACGTAGCCACCGAGGTTCATCGTTGGTCCCAGAGGCTGATTCTTGAGCACTTTGCGGGAGGCCGCATCAGCACCGGTCACCAGCGGCGGGTAGTACGTCTCCAGCGGGACGGCGCTGAGCGGATTGAAACCCGGCAACTTGTCAGGATCGAATTGTCCGATCAGCGTAGGGGCCACGACCCCGCCCACTCCGTTCGTCAGGTTGACTGCATCGTTGCCCTGGTATGAGGTCAACTTCTGAAATTGCGTGTCCGCATTGCCCGGGGGAGCCAAGAGTTGATACTCGAACTCGTTGTCGCCTGCGTCCCACACTGATGTCGGGTTCGATGTCTCAATGGGCGAAAGGACGCCACCGCTATCCCGATATTGCACTCCAGACGTGGTCCAGTAGTCCTGTATCCCATTGCCGTACTGGCTGTCGGTTGCAGGGTGCTGCAGCTGTTGGATCAGGGTCGCGTAGCTAGACTGGGGCGATATCGCCTCTTCCTTAGCCGCTAAACCGGAGAGGCCCGCCAGGAAAGCCTCGAGGCTTGTGCCATTGGGGTTGGCAAGCTGCTGTGCAACGGCCACGCCGCTCGGAACCACGAGTTGCTGGATGGATGCGTTGAGGGATTCGTCCAGAAAGGTGCGTGAGGATGCGATCAGGGGGAGTCCGTTCGTATTGCCGATCGACGGCCCCAAGCCCTCCGCCTCAGACAAGTAGTGGCCGGAGACCATCGTCTGTGGAAGCCCGACGAGTTTGGTTTCCTGGTCAGGGTCGATGGCCGAGAGCATGACCGGGAAGCTGTACGTCAGCAACGCAGCTGGGGTCTGCAGCCCATATTCGGTTGTGCTCGCCTTGGGAGTGAGGCCGGAGAAGCAGTAGAGACCCACCTCCGCTCCTGCATCCAGACCGGTCGGTGTGGTGAGAGGCGGACATATGTGCAGTGGCCTCGCCTGTCCGGGGATGCTCTGTTCGATGTCATAGCCGCCGAACATGTTTTCATGCAGGGAGAAGCCAGCGGTCGGCGTGTAATAGACGTAGTCGTTACCGCCGGGATATGACGAAAGACCGTTCGCCGCCTTCCAGGTGAGATTGATCCGGAAGAGTTGTGCCGGCTCTGAGTTGATGAGTGATCCGATCGGGACTTCGAGAGTCGCCTCCAGGATCACGTAGCCGATGTTCGCGATGGGTGCTGCTACGGAGACGCCAGATATGCCGAGGATCTTCTGCCACTGCGCGATCGAGATCCCTCCGAAGGTGCCAGCGAGGTAGTTATCTCGAACAAGGTTGTCCTGCTTTTCAATCGCATCGGCCGCACCCTTCGGTCGCACCAGGATGTCGTAGGCGGGCCGCGGTGCATTCTCTACGGTGCCGTGCACTTCGAGTTGACTCGTTGAGGCCGCAGCTGTCAGCAGTGAGAAGCTCACCGAGGCGACGAGGATGCCCGCTCCGAGCGCGATCGAGCGATCGCGGCGCGACGTCACCTGTCGGGTGATCATTCGCCACAATCCCTTCGAGGCCATCGCCGGGATCATGACTCCCAATCGACGGCGGTAGGTATCCCCCAATCGGGTGAGCCGTACTCCGCCAGATAGACGTCCTGACCTCCTCCGTGCTCCGTGCAAACTCGAGGACAAGAACGCAGCTGACTCAGATACAGGGCGATCGTGACCCTGTCGCGATGACCTCGAATCAAGATTTCAGTGATACGTTCCCGACATGGCTTCTTCGATGAAGGTATCGGGGAGCGCGGAAGGGATTCGCGCGAGGGCGCATGGCCCAGCTGCGATCGCCGCTCTGGCTCTTGTCGGGGCCTTCGGCGTCGTCGCATGTGGTGGACAGCCCGCCGGATCCGAACTGGCGTCCGTGTCCTGTTCCATCCCGAGCGCCGGTGCTGCCAGCAGCCCGACTACGACGGTGGCAGCCAAGGCGCAATCAGTGGCCGTGCCGGTGTGGGCCGCGGCGGTCGGCCGTCCCTCGACAGTTGTGGGCGGCACAGCCTACGGAACCGGGTCCACTGACGGAAACTGCATCACCGCAATCGACGTTGCAACCGGGCGCGTCGAGTGGACCGTTGCGCCGCCGGCGGGCCACCCAACGCTGTTCGATGTGGTGGCGGATCCATCCACTGTCCTCGCTGCGACTGGAGCCAACCCCGGCAACGGTCCCGGGCTCGATGCTCCCACCGTGAACCAGCTCGCTGCGTACAACTCCGCAACTGGACGTCTGCGGTGGGAGCTCGCCCTCCCGGACGATGGACAGCAGATGCCCGGTCTCCTGGCAGGATCGTTTCTCGTCGTCGCTGAAGCCGATGGATCGCTGCTCGGACTGAGCGAGACCAACGGCCATCAGATCTGGCGTGACCGAGCACCGAAGGGGTGCGCTGCAGGCACCCAGGACGGCCTGCAACCGAATGCCGCCGTGCTCGGGCTGGGGCCAATTGTGGGTGGCGTGCCGACGGTCATCGCGACGTCATGCGCCGAAGCGGGGGGCATCGTCGCAATTGACGCCGCCAACGGCGCGAGGCGATGGACCTGGAATGTCCCGAAAGGCTGGGAGCTCGATCCGCAAATGTCCAACACAGTTTCCACCGGAGCGCCAGAGGGAACCGCCGTCGCAGCAGTCATAGGACTGATTCCACCCGCAAATGCACCCGCGACGGTTGCCCCGGCGCCCGGCCCGTTGCTCCCCACCACAATCGCCAACGTCTACGGCTACGCCGAGACAGATGACGTCGTCATGCTCGACGCTTTCACTGGACACACGCTCTGGGATCTCACCGACGTTGTGGGACAACTCCTGCCTGTCGGCGGCGCCGGGAGTATCTGCGTCCTCACTGACGCCGGTGCCGATTGCCGGAGCGCTACCGACGGCGCTGCTCGCTGGTCCATGAATTGGGCTGCCAACAATGCGAGCGCCTCGCACCCGGCGATGCAATGCATGGACCAGGCTGGATCGGGGCAATCCTGTGCAGTGACAGCGGATGGCCTGCTCTACCTGGCGCTGCCGACGGCTTCGACGCCCGGATATCTCCCGCTTCCAGGACCATCGAGTCCCGCAGGTACCTTTGTGGTGGCGGCGTTGCGCATGGACACAGGCAAGGTGGTAACCAAGCTTCCGCTCCCTGCCTTCGTGGATGCTGGGAGCAGCATCGCCACATCACTGTCGGCGCCCCCGGCTGTCCTCATTGCGGCCGATGGATTGGTGCTCGTGACTCCGGACTACGAAGAGACAGACGTCGTCGAGGCTTTCGCGGCGCCGAGCTAGTCGCATGCTAGGGCGGCGTCAGATCTGTCAGCCGGGCGGCATTCAGCCCGCATGCACGTAAAGCGTTACCCCGCTACTAGCTCGCGACGGAAGCGCCCTCATGCCTCAGCGGAATTCACTACGTATGCTGGCGGTGTGATGCGCTGGATCAGAGCAACACACCGAACTCGTGCCCGTCATGCTCCTGCTTGCTGCAACAAGTTGCGAACGGGGGTCCGCTTCGGCGGTCGCTGCCGCCGGTTCGCTGACACTCTCGGGATCCATGACCGGTCGCGTGACCGCTGGTCCTCAGGATTCCGACACAGGTTGTTCCATCGCCGACATATCCACAACGGGGGTGGCGCCGCCTCCTCCCACCCAAGTGGCTCTGACCGGCACGGTTGACTTCAGCGATGACTCGTCGACCGTGGCGCTTAGATTCACTGGCGGTCCTGGGACCTTCACGCTTCCGCTATCTGGCGAGCTGACGACCCCCGGGCCGCCGGGATTTGTCGAGATCATCGGCTACGGTTCCAGTGAGTGGGCCGCGGGCCAAAGCAGTCCCACAAGCAGTGGCACGTTGACCCTGTCGAGGACCTCCACCGGGACAACCGGGACGATCCACGGCTCGGTGGACGCGTGGCTCGCGCCGCTCCGCGCTACAAACGCGCTCTCTTCACATCCTGGGCACGTGGAGTTGTTCGGTACCTTAGGTGCGCGCGAGCCGATGGGGAGATTCGAACTCCCGACCAACCGCTTACAAGGCGGTTGCTCTACCCCTGAGCTACATCGGCTGGGCACCCGGATTCTCCCATGGGAACTCGTTCCCCATTGCTCCGATCGGGGCCTCTGCGGTACTCTCAGCTTGGGTACGAAGATGGCCAAGGGAAGCACCCTGACGTCGACAGCAGGGAATCACCTGCTCGAGGCATTACCTGATACGGAGCGGGAGACGCTGATGCGACAGCTTCGTCCTGCCCATCTGACGGTCAAGACCGTCCTTTTCGATCCCGGGCAGCCCATCCAATTCGTCCACTTCCCCGTAGACGGCGTGATCTCGCTGGTTACGCCGCTGGCCGACGGCAACATCGTCGAAGTGGCGACCATCGGCAACGAGGGAATCGTCGGCGTGCCGCTCGTGCCTGGCGGGTCGCTCGCCGTCCGCGCAATCTCGCAGGTCGGCGGCCGCACGCTGCGCCTCGAGGCAGGCGAGTTCTTCAGGGCAGTGGAGCGGCTCCCCGCGTTCCGCGAGTTGGTGCAGAAATATGTCCAGGCGCTATTCGGCCAGATCTCACAGGCGGCGGCGTGCAACCGGCTGCATTCCAATGAAGAGCGGCTCAGTCGCTGGCTGCTCATGAGCCACGACCGCGTGGGGACCGACACCTTCCCGATCACGCACGAGTTCCTCGGTCAGATGCTCGGATCGCGGCGTGCGACCGTCACGCTGTCGGCCGGACTCCTGCAGTCCGCAGGGCTGATCCGGTACCACCGCGGGCGGGTGACCATCGTGGACCGCGAGGGCCTCGAGTCCGTGTCCTGCGAGTGCTACGGCATCATCAAGGCGGCACTCGATCGGGTGGTGTCCTCCACCAACTGAGGCGTCAGGACGCACGGTCCTCCCGCTACTCCGCTGCCGCAAACACCAGGCACGCGTTGTGCCCGCCGAAACCGAACGACGTCGTCATGACGAGGCGCACCTTCACGTTGCGGCCGACGTTCGGCACGTAGTCGAGGTCGCATTCCGGGTCGGGGTTGTCGAGATTGATGGTCGGCGGGGCAAACCCGTCACGCAGCGCAAGGATGCTCACCATCGCCTCGAACGCTCCGGCGGCGCCGAGCATGTGCCCGGTCATCGACTTGGTCGACGAGATCGGGATCTTGTATGCGGAGTCGCCGAACACCTGCTTGAGCGCGCGCGTCTCGGCGAGGTCGTTGAGCGGCGTCCCGGTGCCGTGCGCGTTGATGTACTCGATGTCTTCGGGACGCACACCGGCACGTTCGAGCGCACGACGCACGCAGCGGACTGCACCGTCACCGCTCGGCTCCGGCGCGGTGATGTGGTACGCGTCCGCGGACGCCGCATAGCCGATCAACTCCGCATAGATGGTTGCGCCCCTTGCAAGGGCATGCTCGCGTTCCTCGAGGACGAGCACCGCGGATCCCTCGGCCGCCACGAAGCCGTCCCGGTCCCGCTCGAACGGACGCGATGCATGCGCAGGATCATCGTTGCGGGTGGACAGCGCGCGTGCCGCTGCGAACATCGCGATGCCCGTCGACGTGATCCCCGCCTCTGTCCCGCCGGCGAGGACCGCCACCGCATCGCCCTGCCGGATCCAGCTCGCGGCCTGGCCGATCGCGTCCGCACCGGAGGCGCAGGCGCTGACCACTGCCATGTTCGGCCCGCGTGCGCCGAGGTCGATCGAGACCATGCCTGGCGCCATGTCGACCAGCGCCATCGCTGCAGCGAAGGGCGACACTCTGCGCGGGCCTTCCGCATCGAGCACCCGAGTGGTGTTCTCGATCACCTCGAGGCCACCGATACCCGACGCGATCAGCACGCCGACATCGGTCGACGCCCCCGCGATGTCGAGACCGGAGTGGAGCACGGCCTCACGCGCTGCCGCCATGGCGAACTGCACGTGCGGCGTGCTCCGCCGCGCCTCCTTGTTGCCGAAGATTGCCACCGCGTCGAATCCCTTCACCTCGCCGGCGATCCTGACCGGGAGACGCGAGGCATCGAAGTGCGTGATCGCGGCGGTGCCGCTCCGTCCCGCTTTGAGCGCCTCCCAGCTCTCCGGAACACTGTTGCCGACTGGCGACACGGTGCCCATGCCGGTGACCACGACGCGGCGCGGCGTCGGGTCAGACACGGGAGTTCCGCCGGGCGCGTGGATCCGAATTCAGCACGATCCCCCTAGCCTACCGGTCCTCGCCGCGCCGGAGCCGTTCGAGCCGGCGCCTGATCTCCGGATCGATGGTGTCCTCCACCCGGGTGCTGCGCCTGCTGTCGTCTCGCCTCCGGCGCGTCTCATGGCCGACGTCGCCCGCGACCCGAGCCACTTCGGCCTCGAGCGCGCGCGCTCCCATCGTCGCGACACCCATAGCGCCGACGACATCGCGCTCGAGGCGGTCGTCGGTGGCTACCACGACATCCGCGCCCTCTCCTCGCTGAGCTGCCTTGTACGCGGCGCGTTCGATGACGTGGTCCGCGGTGGCTCGCTTGGATCCGAAGAGCACGGTGACACCGTCCAGCTTTTCGGTGGATGGGATCGCACCGGGACGCCCGTGCGCATCGAAGACGACGGTCACGGCGACCCCGGTCTGCGCCGCATACTCCGACAGCGCGCTCACCAGCTGGCGGCGTGCATCCTCGAGCCCGCGCTCACGCAGCGTCGCGTGCAAAGCGGGCCACGCGTGAATGATGTTGTAGCCGTCGACGATGAGCGCCTGCATCGACTCGCGAGCCGTCTCAGCGCGGCGCGAAGCCGCGCTGGCGCTGTGCCTCGAAGAGCAGGACCGCAGCGGCCGCTCCCGCGTTGAGCAACTCGACGTGACCCATCATCGGAATCGACACGAGCGCGTCGCAGTGCTCGCGAGTCAGGCGGCGCATGCCCGCACCTTCGGCGCCGACGACGATCGCCGTCGGCCCGGAGAGATCGATGTTGTCGTATCGATCCCGCGCATCGGCGTCGAGCCCCACACGCCAGATCCCGGCCTCGCCGATCACCTCGAGTGCCTGAGCGAGATTCGGCACGGTGACCATCGGGAGGTGCTCGGTCGCTCCTGCTGACGCTTTGACCGCCGCTGCCGTGAGCGGCGCTGCATGGTGACGGGGCACCACGATGCCGTCGGCGCCACATGCCTCCGCGCTGCGCGCGATGGCGCCGACGTTCTGCGGATCCTGGATCCCATCGAGCGCGACGAGCAGCGCCGGCGGCCGCGTCTGGTCGAGCAGGTCGTGGATGGTGAGCGCTGCGCGCGCGTGGAAGTACCCGGCAACGCCCTGATGATGCTCGGTATGTGCGATGTCATCGAGCCGCTGGCGCGGCACCTCCTCCACGAGGATGTCGCGCGCCTCGGCGTGCTCGAGGATCTCGGTCAGCCGCGCCTCGGGGCGAATCGCGGTCGCGATCACGATCTTGCGGGCCGGGCGGCCGGCTCGCAACGCCTCGAGCACGGGGTTGCGCCCGTAGAGGATGTCCACCGCGTCAGCCGCGGCGCGGCGAGGTCCGCTTCCAGCGCTGCCCCTGCGGCGTGTCCTCCACCTCGATGCCGCGGCTCGCGAGTTGGACGCGGAGGTGGTCGGATTGCGCGAAGTCGCGAGCAGCGCGAGCCTCGGCTCGTTCGTCGAGCCAGCGCTGTTCCTCGGCATCCGGCGCCGCCTGACGGTCGCGCGCAACGAGTGAGAGTACCCCGAGCACGTCGTCGACGTCGGCGAGGAGATGCTGCAACGTGCGCTGCGTCTCAGCGCTGACGGGGCCGCTGTCGAGTTCGCGGTTGACGTCACGCAGTCCGGAGAAGACGATGCCCATCGCTTCAGGGAGGTTGAGGTCGTCGTCCATCGCCTCGTCGAATCCGATGCGCATCAAGCGGACCGAGCCGAGAATCGCCTCATCGCGCGGGTTGGCGTCCTCCTCGACGGTGTGGAGTCCGTCCACGCGGGTCTGAAAATCGACGAGCCGTTGCACCGCCATGGTGCTGTCGGCGAGCAGCTCGTCCGAATAGTCCAGCGACTTGCGATAGTGGGTGCGCGCCGCGAGCAGGTAACGCAGCGCCGCGGGGCTCGCGCCTTCCTCGAGCACATCGGACACAGTGGCGAAGTTGCCGAGCCGCTTCGCCATCTTCTCGCCACTGATCCGCAGGTGCTGGCTGTGGCACCAGATGCGCACGAAGCGTTTGCTGGTGGCCGCCTCGGACTGAGCGATCTCGTTCTCGTGGTGCGGAAAGATGTTGTCGACGCCGCCGCAGTGAATATCGAAGCTCTCGCCGAGCAGCGCCATGCTCATCGCGGAGCATTCGATGTGCCAGCCGGGATGGCCTCTGCCAATGCGCGTGTCCCAGCCGATCTCATCGGGACCGACCGCTTTCCAGAGCGCGAAGTCGCGGACATCTTCCTTGGTGTAGTCGTCCGCGTCGATCCGCCCGCTGGCACCGGTCACGAGCCCTTCCGCCCGCGCGCCGCTGAGCTTGCCGTACTCGGGGAAAGCCGCGATGTGGAAGTAGTAGCTCCCGTCGGTGCGGTATGCCGCGCCGGCTTTCTCGAGGCGCTCGATGAGGTCGACCATCTGCTCGATGTACTGGGTCGCGCGGGGGTAGTAATGCGCGGGACGGATACCCAGTGTGTCGCGGTCCTCGTCGAAGGCGGCGATCCAGGGAGCGGTTTCCTCGTCGAGCGAAAGGCCGTGCGCAACGGCGTTCTTGATGATGCGGTCGTCGACGTCGGTGAGATTCATCACATGCGTGACCTTGGGAAACCGCCGCTCGAGCCACCGCCGGAGCACGTCCTCGAAGATGAACGTCCGGAAATTCCCGATGTGGACCCGATTCCAGACCGTCGGCCCGCACGTGTAGAGGCGGACGTGGCCTGGCTCGATCGGCTCCACGGCGACGAGCTCGCGGCTCATCGTGTCGTGCAGCTGCAGGGTCATTGCCGTTCCAGCAGCACCGTCGCCGACGCGGCGATCCCTTCGCTCCGGCCGGAGAACCCCATGCCGTCGGTGGTCGTTGCGCCCACCGCGATCGTGCCCGGGTCGAGACCGAGTGCCTTCGACATCGCCTCGGACATCGCTTCGAGATGTTTGGCCAGGCGAGGCTCCTCGGCGATCGCGATCACGTGCGCGCTGGTGATCGTCCAGCCTTCCTCGCGCAGTTTGTCGGCCACGATCTTCAGGAACTCGCACCCCGAGGTGTCCTTCCAGCGCGGATCACCGGAGGGGAAGTGCCGGCCCATATCGCCGAGCCCTGACGCACCGAGGATGGCGTCGACGAGCGCGTGCACGACGGCGTCGCCGTCGGAGTGCCCGAGAAGGCCTCTCGAGTACGGAATGAGGACACCACCGAGCATCAGCGGCCGCCCAGGGATGAAGCGGTGCGCATCGATGCCATGGCCGATACGCGGGGTCATCGGACCTCCTCGATTAGCGAGCGGAGCAGGACGAGGTCCTGCGGGAACGTGATTTTGAAGTTGCGTGGATCCCCCGGCACCACGGTAACGGGCACACCGATCGCCTCCACCAGCGCGGCATCGTCGCCGGCCGTGATCCCGTGCGCCGCCGCGTGCTGGTGGGCTCGGCGCAGGATGCCGGCCTCGAAGGACTGCGGGGTCTGCGTGGCGATGAGCGACGTGCGATCGAGGGTGGCCTGGACATGGCCGTTCAGCACCTGCTTCACAGTGTCCACGCAGGGTACCCCTGCGATGGCCGCTCCTTCAGTCCGGGCAGCCTCGAGCACCGCCCGGAAGACATCGGGCGGCGTGAGCGGGCGGGCGGCGTCGTGGACGGTGATCCACTCGTGCCCATCGCAGCGGACCATCGCGGCGGCGACGCTGTCCTGGCGACGTTCCCCTCCCTCGAGGAGCACCACATTGTCGAGCTGATGGCCGGCGGTGATGACCCGGATCGCGTCCCAACGGTCGGCCGGGGCTGCGATGGCGATGAGATCGAAGCATCCCGCTGCCGCGACCAACTCGAGCGTGATGGCGATCACCGGGCGTCCCGAGACATCAGCCCACAGCTTGTCCTCCCCCGCCCGAACACCGAGCCCGAAGGCGGGGACGATGAGGGCGCTGCTCAGCGCTGAGCGACCTTGGCGCGAACCGGCCGCAGCACCCGGGGCTTCCCGGAATCGTCGTCGGCGAGGGTCGCGAAGATCATCCGGCCCGCCGTGGTCTGGAGCACCGTGGTCACGGTCACCGTGACCGTCTCGTCGACATGGCTGCGCCCGTTCTCCACCACCACCATGGTGCCGTCCTCGAAGTAGCCGACGCCCTGGTGGGGCTCCTTGCCTTCCTTGATGATGGTGATCGCCATGCTCTCGCCGGCGCCGACGATCGGCTTCACGGCGTTGGCCAGGTCGTTGAGATTGAGCACCCGGACACCCTCGATCTGGGCGAGACGGTTGAGGTTGTAATCCTGTGTCATCAACGCCGCGCTCCGGGCGCGGGCGAGCTTGACGAGGCGGGCGTCCACGTCGGGTGTACCCGGGAAGTCGAGATCGACGAGCTCGCAGACGACGTCCTCCGCCTTCTGGAGGGCGTCGACGACGCCGAGCCCGCGACGACCCTTCTGGCGGCGGAACGGATCGGCGGAATCGGCGACGCGCTGCAACTCCTCGAGCACGAACCCGGGGATGAGCAGACGCCCCGGTACGAAGCCGGCGGCGGCGACGTCGACGATGCGACCGTCGATGAGCACGCTCGTGTCGACGATCACGGGCTGGCCGTCGAGCGGACCCGGGCCGATCTCGTCGATGTCCACCGGCCCGGCGCGGCCGAACATGACGCCGAGCGCGTCCCGCCGGCGGCTGCCGGTACGAACGCCGACGTAGACGAGGGCGGTGGCGACGCTGAGTGAGATCAGAACACCGAGGCCGAAGGGCAACGGGTTGAGGAGAACGGCGACCATCGTCGCGATCAGCAGTGCCGCGATCAGGCCGATGACCGCGCCGATGATCTGCCCCGCCGGGGCCTCATCCAGGGTGCGCTCGAGCCAGAGGTAGGGCTCAACGCTCAACAGCGGCGCCGCAAGGGCGAGTGACGCTGCACCCGCGGCGCCCGCGGCGAGGAGGGCCGCCCCGGCCGTCGTCGTGCTGCTCGTGAGCACGCCCGGGGTCCCCGAGAGGATGAAGACGCCGTAGAGCACTCCGAATACGAATCCGACACTGGCGCCGATGATCCGGGAGACATTTCGCGCCCGGCGGATGGTCCGAGCGGCGTGCGTATGCATCTCGGCGATTGAACCACACGATCTCCGCGCCAAATGACCGCGCGACACGACGGTCACCCGAGTAGTGCAACTGCCCCGATCAACGTGGAGACCCGATGACAGCGAAGGCCTGCCGGGACCTCGCGGCGATAGCTCTCGGGGAGGATCACCGCCTCCATGCCCACGGCCGCCGCCTCGGCGAGGCGTACCTCGGTCCGGGAGACGCGTCGCACCTCGCCGCCGAGGCCGAGCTCTCCGATGACAGCGCAATGGCGCGATACCGCCCGATTCTTCATCGACCCTGCGATCGCGAGCGCAACCGCGAGGTCGGTGCCCGGATCATCGAGACGGATCCCGCCGGCTACGTTGACGAAAACGTCCAGCTTCGGAATCGTGATACCGGCGCGCTTGGTGAGCACCGCGAGCATCAGATGGAGGCGGTTGAGCTCGAACCCCGACGCCGTCCGTCGCGGGAACTCGAAGGGCGAGGCCACCGCCAGCGCCTGCACCTCTACCGCCATGGGCCGGAGCCCGTCGCAGGTGATGGTGACGACGCTGCCCGACGCGCCGAGCGAGGCGGCGTCGAGCATGCCTCGGCTTGGTGCGTCGAGATCGCGCATCCCGTCGCGTTCCATGGTGAACAGGCCCACCTCTCCGGTGGCGCCGAAGCGGTTCTTGATCCCGCGGAGCATCCGGTGCTCGCCGAGGCGCTCACCCTCGAGGTACAGCACGACGTCGACCATGTGCTCGAGGGTGCGCGGACCGGCGATGGCGCCCTCTTTGGTCACGTGCCCGACCAGGAGCACCGGGACGCCCGTCGCCTTGGCGACTTCGGTCATGCGCAATACCGAGGCGCGAACCTGGGAGACGCTCCCGGGCGGTCCCGGGGTGCCAGCATCGCGGAGCGTCTGAACGGAATCGACGACCACCAACGGCGGACGCTCCGCCTCGATCGTGGCGATCAGAGTGTCGACATCCGACTCGACGAGCAGGTGAACCCTGGCACCGGTGCAGCAAAGCCGCCGAGCTCGCCGGGCAAGCTGCTCAAGCAACTCCTCACCGGTGCAGTAGAGCGCCGGTGACACCTCATCGCCGCAGGCGTTCGACACCTGCAGCGCAATGGTGGACTTCCCGATGCCAGGGTCACCACCGAGCAGCACGACGCTGCCGGGAACGATCCCCCCTCCCAGGACGCGGTCAACTTCGGACGAACCCGTAGGAAGCACCCGTCCCGGCACCGCCATGACGGCTCCCATCGGCGTCGTGGTCGCCGGAGCGACGGAAGCCCTGCGCGCGGTGAGGCGCACCACGTTCTCGCTCAGGCTGTTCCACGCGGCACACGCCGGGCATTGGCCCTGCCACTTCGGCGCCTTCGCCCCGCACTCGGCACAGAGGTAGTGCAGGCGGGGTACGGCGCGTTGCAACTCGGTGGCCATGGGCGACGAATCCTACCGAACAGATGTACGCCCGGTCAAGGGGTCGTTGATTCCGAGTGTCAGAATCTCGCCATGAACGCCTCGATCGTCAAGTTCCTGATCGTCGTTGCTATTGGCCTCGCGATCGTCCTGGCGATCGTGCTGTTTGGACACTCCACCACGCCGGTGTCCGTCGCTTCTTAGTCGAGGGGAACCCCAGACGCTAACCGACCACTGCCGGCCGGGTCGGCTTGCGCCACGTGACAGGGAGCTAACTGCGGAAGAAGTCGCCGGGTCGCGCCTCGCGTGGCAATTCCTGAACGTCGGATGGAAGCTGCGCCTTGTAGCCGTGAGTTCGACCGCACTCTCTCGGGAATCGCTCCTGCGGCGAGACCCCCCAGCGACCACGACGTTCGATCCGGACGTTCATCAGCGACTGAAAAGAAGGGCCGAGACGCGCTCAGCCGGCTCAGCCATCCGTTGCCGTCGGATTTCACCATGGTCAAAGCACCTTGCCCAACTACGATACACCCGAGGCGACGGCAGTTTCGGCAGGAGTTGTCCGAGCTAGCGCGAGTGGACGGGGCGGCCTCGGCCTCGATGTGTCTGTGCCGGCTCCGGTTCCTCCACGCCCTCGATGCGGCGGCGTAGTTCGACGAGGCGATCGCGGAGTTCGGCTGCGCGCTCGAACTCGAGGTCGCGAGCAGCCCTGAGCATCTCCTTCTCCACGTCCTTGGCGAGGCGCAGCACCTCGTCGGGCGGCAATCCGGACGCCTCCTGGAAGGCTGCGGCGCGAAGCGACTGCTGGTCGCGGTGCAACTCCATCTGGTACACGGCCTTGACGATCGACAGCGGCGTGATGTCGTGCTCCACGTTGTAGGCGACCTGGATGGCGCGGCGGCGGTCGGTCTCCGCGATCGCCTTCTCCATCGCGTCCGATGTCCGGTCGGCGTACATCACCACGTGGCCGAAGACGTTGCGCGCAGCGCGTCCAACCGTCTGGATCAGCGAGCGATAGCCGCGGAGGTAGCCCTCCTTGTCGGCGTCGAGGATGCCGATGAACGACACCTCGGGAAGGTCGAGACCCTCGCGCAGCAGGTTGATTCCCACAAGAACGTCGAAGACTCCGAGGCGCAGGTCGCGAATGATCTCCACGCGTTCCAGCGTGTCGATATCGCTGTGCAGGTATCGGACTTTGACCCCCGCCTCACGCAGATAGTCGGTGAGATCCTCGGCCATCTTCTTGGTGAGCGTGGTGATCAGGCAGCGTTCGTGCTTCTCGATGCGACGTCGCATCTGGGCGATGAGATCGTCGATCTGCCCGTGCGATTCCTTCACCTCGATGGTGGGATCGACGAGACCCGTCGGCCGGATGATCTGCTCCACAACCTGGGTGGCGCGTGACTCCTCGTACGGTCCCGGCGTCGCGCTGACGTAGATGATCTGCCCGATCATCGAGTCCCATTCCGCGAAGGTCAGGGGCCGGTTGTCGAGTGCCGATGGGAGCCGAAACCCATACTCCACCAGGGGAATCTTGCGAGCACGGTCCCCCTTGTTCATCCCGTCGATCTGGGGAACGGCGACGTGCAACTCATCGACGATCAGGAGCGCGTCGTCGGGCAGGAAGTCCAGCAGACAATGGGGACGCTGCCCTTCGGAGCGATTGCTCAGGTGCCGCGAGTAGTTCTCGATGCCGGCGCACGTCCCGGTCTCGCGCATCATCTCCATGTCGAAGTTGGTGCGCTGGCGCAGGCGCTGGGCTTCGAGCAAGCGGCCCCGAGTTCTCGAGCAGCGTAACCCGTTCCTCGAGCTCCGCCTCGATCGACACGAGCGCGCGCTCCATCTGCTGCTGCGGGGTGACGTAGTGCGTTGCGGGGAAGACGGTCAGCTCATCACGCATGGTGAGGATCTCACCGGTGAGGGCGTCGAAATCCTTGATCAACTCGATGGTGTCGCCCATGAACTCGATGCGCGTCGCGATCTCCTCGTACGCCGGCTGCACATCGACGACATCCCCGCGCACCCGAAAACGCGTGCGCCCGAAGTCCATGTCGTTGCGCGCGTACTGGAGGTCGGAGAGCTTGCGCAGCAGGATGTCTCGCCGCCACGACTCTCCCCGCTTGACGGTGATCGAACTCACCGAGATAGTTCTCCGGCGAACCGATGCCGTAGATGCATGAGATCGACGCCACCACCACCACGTCGCGCCGCGTAAGGAGCGCGCGAGTCGCGCTGTTGCGCAACCGGTCGATCTCGTCGTTGCGCGAAGAGTCCTTCTCGATGTACGTGTCGGTGCGCGGGATGTACGCCTCGGGCTGGTAGAAGTCGTAATAGGAGACGAAATACTCCACCGCGTTCTTCGGGAAGAACTCCCGGAACTCCGCCCAGAGCTGAGCAGCGAGCGTCTTGTTCGGGGAGAGCACGAGCGTCGGCCGCTGCTGCTCGGCGATGACGTTGGCGATGGTGAAGGTCTTGCCCGACCCGGTCACGCCGAGCAGGATCTGCTCGCGCTGGCCCTCGTTCAGGCCGCGGCTGAGCGCGGTGATGGCGGCGGGCTGGTCACCGGCAGGTGCGAAGGGCGCGAGCAACTCGAGATCGGGCACCCTTCGAGTCTAGTCGCTGTCCGACTCTCGCCGAATTGGCTCTCAGCGCACCGCCGTGTAGATCTCCTCGAGACGCTTGCCGATCGCGTCCCAGGAATGCTCCGCGAGGACCACCTCGCGTCCCCGAGAGCCCATTTCCGCACGCCGTTCAGGGTCGTTCAGCAGCCGCAGCGTCGCAGCCTGGAGCGCGGCCATGTCGCCGGCAGGGACCAGCACACCCCCGACGCCCACTGCGTCACGAAGCCCGTCGACGTCGAAGCCCACCACCGGTGTGCCCGCGGCCTGAGCCTCGAGGGCCACCATGCCGAGCCCCTCGAACCGCGATGGCATCAAAACGACTGCAGCCCTGGCGTACTCGTGGTTCAGCGCCTCGCGATCGAGCGCGCCGAGGTACTCGATCCGCCCGCCGCTCGCCTCCGCCGCTCGGCGCACCTCGGCCGCGAGGCTGCCACCCCCCACCAGCACGCCGTGCACTCTCGGGTCCGATTCAGTGAGCGCCTGAAGCACCGCGACGGCGTCAAGGGCACCCTTCTCGCGCTCCATGCAACTCACGAACAGCACCCGTCCGTCCCCATGCTCGACGCCTGGAAGATCGACAGCGTCGACACCGTTGGAGAGGACTTCGATGCGTGATGCGGAGATTCCCATCTCGAGCAGCGCGTTTGCCGTCGATCGCGAGACGGGGAGCACCATCGCAGCGCTGCGATAGGAGCGTGCCTCCACGCCGTTGAGCAATCGCTTCACCGACCCGCGTCGGTGCGCCTGGCGGTAGGTGTGATGCGCCGTGTAGACGAGTGGCGCGCCGAGCCGTTTCCAGAGCAGCACCCCGCCTGGGCCACCCTGGGCATGGATGACGTCCGGCGATGCCCGGAGCAGGACCTGCGGATACCGGTTGAGCTGCATGGAGAAGTCGAGCGGCGCGCGGCCGGTTCGCCGCGCAAACGCGATCGCGTGCTCGCCGCGACCGGAGATGGTGTGCACCTGCACCCCACGCCGCTCCAGCGCAGCGCGCATGCCGTGGACGACGACGCCCTGGCCGCCAAGCGGTGGATCGTCGTCGTAGCTGGCGATGGTGACCCGGGTCATCGCTGGCAGTGTGGGCAGTACACGGTGGTGCGGCCGGCGGTCGTGGTCGTGCGCAGGGTTGTGCCGCACACAAAGCAGGGCAGGCCGCCACGTCCATAGACCTGCAGGCGCTCCTGGTTGCTGCCTCGTGCGTTCCAGACGTCGCGATAGTCGTCGACGCTGCTGCCCCGGTTGGCGACGGCGGCGGTGAGCACGCGTGGGATGGCGTCGAGCAGGGCCGCCCGTTCGCGGCGGGTGAGCCGATGAGAGCGCCGGGTCGGCCGCACTCCCGCGAGGAAACACGCCTCGTCGATGTAGATGTTGCCGAGCCCTGCCACGCCCTTCTGATCCAGTAACGCGGCCTTCACCGTCCTCGTCGTCTTGCGGAGCACCGCGTCGAGCTGCTCCTGCGAGAACGCGTCGGAGAGTGGCTCCACGCCGAGCTTGGGCAGCACCCGCGCCGCTGTCAGCGCCTCGCGCGACCCGTAGGCAACGCGGCCGAAGCGGCGCGCGTCGTCGAAGCGCAGCTCGTTCCCGTCATCGAGCGACGCACGGATATGGGTGTGCTTGGCAACCGGCGCATCCGCATCACAGACCAGCAGGTGCCCCGTCATACCGAGATGGACCATCAGCTCGTCGCCTGAATCGAGCTCGAGCAGCAGGTATTTGCCCCGGCGGTCCACGTTCTCGAAACGCTGCCCCATGAGCAGCTCTGGGAGGATGCGCCCGTCGGGAAAACGCACGATATCGGGGCGGTCCACGGTCACGTGCTCGATACGTCGCCCCGACACCGCGGCGCGAAGGTCACGGGCCACCGTCTCAACCTCGGGAAGCTCCGGCACCTCAGTTCCTCGCGATGGGCGTCATGTCCCGCCAAGTAACGCGTCGCGACGCGTCAGATCTGGTGGTCTGGCAAGCCCGCGGCCGGGATCTCCCACAAACGATCACGCCAGTTTGGAGGATGAGGTGTCTCGACCTCGGGAAGTGGCAGCTGTTCTGGTATGAAGGATGCAGGTGCTTGATCGGGATGGTCGTACCCAAGGAAGACGGTGTCGATAAGCCATTTCGCATCGGTGCTGAGATCATCGTCCACACTCGCGATGGGGCGGTTGCGATCGAGAATCCAAACTCGCAGATGTCCCTCGCCCGACTCTTTACGGGCCACCTCAATTGTCCCGGGTGGTGGCAAGAACAGCAGAACCGTTCCGAAGTGACCCCGCGGCCCCTCGCTGAGCCCCGTGGTGTCCCGTTCGAATGTTCCACCAGACGCGAGGATAGAACACATCGACTGCACCAAGTACCGTGATTCCATCGGCCATATGGTCACAGTCGGCCTCGGCCTGGAACTCATGGGTGCCGCACTTCCTCCTACCTCCTTGAGACTGCACTGGACGCACGCGAGGTGACAACAGTCTAAGGTCCGCGGCGGTCGATCACAAACATCATGACCCCTGCACCAGTACCGTACTGGGACAAGTGTTCGTCCTACCTGTCCAACCAGAGGTCCGCAGCGAGATAGCGCCTGACGAGACTACGCGTCTTGGCGGGTCATATCCCCCCAGTTGTCGCCGATCTTGACGTCAACATCGAGGGGCACCTTCAACGCCTCGGCCGCACCCATGCGATCCCGGAGGAGCACGACCAGGTCGTCCACCTCCTCGGCCGGTGCCTCGAGGAGCAGCTCGTCGTGCACCTGCAGGAGGATCCGGCTGCGTAGCCCCTGCTCGCGCAGCGCCTGATCGACGAGGATCATCGCCTGCTTCATGATGTCGGCCGCGCCGCCCTGGATCGGCATGTTCACGGCCATGCGCTCGGCCGCGAACCGGAGCTGGCGGTTGGCCGCCCGGATGTCGGCGATGTACCGTCGCCGGCCGATGAACGTCTCCACCCAGCCATATTCACGAGCGTGGTTCCGCACGCTTTCCAGGTACGTGGTGACCGCGGGAAAATTGTGGAAGTACGCGTCAATGAACGCATGCGCGTCCTCGCGGCTCATGCCGGTGTCGCGGGCGAGCCCGAAGTCGCTCAAGCCATACACCACACCGAAGTTGACCACCTTGGCGATGCGGCGCATGTCCGGAGTGACCGCCTCGGGTTCAACCCCGTAGACCTCTGCCGCTGTGCGCCGGTGGATGTCCTCGCCTCGCTGGAACGCCTCGATCAGCTCCGTCTCGCCGGTGACGTGGGCGAGCACGCGAAGCTCCACTTGCGAGTAGTCGGCGCTGACCAATTGCTGATCCTTGTCGGCGTGGAAGGCGCGCCGGATGCGCTGCCCCCACTGCGTGCGCACCGGGATGTTCTGCAGGTTGGGGTCTGACGATGAGAGCCGGCCGGTGGTCGCCACCGCCTGGTTGAACGACGTGTGCACGCGTGAGTCGGCCGTGCACAGCAAGGGCAACGCATCGACGTAGGTGCTCTTGAGCTTGGTGAGCTGGCGCCACTCGAGGATCAGCTCCACCACGGGGTGTTCGCCACGCAGGGCCTCGAGCGTGTCGGCGTCAGTGCTCCGCCCGGTCTTGGTCTTGCGTCCGCTCGCCAGGCCGAGCTCGTCGTAGAGGAAGCGGCCCAACTGCTGCGTGCTCCCCGGGTTGAACGTGTACCCCGCAACCTCCTGCACCTCGTTCTCGATCGCGGTGATGCGCGCGTACATCTCGGCGCTGATTGAAGCGAGCAGGTCGCAATCGACGGCGACGCCCTCAACCTCCATCGCAGCGAGGATCGGCACGAGCGGCAGCTCCATCGAGTCGTGGAGTCGCGTTGCACCCGCGCGCTCCATATCGCGAATCAACGCGTCGCCGACCGGGTCGAGCAGCCCGATCCAGACGCCGTAATACGCGGCGGCCTCCTCCACCGGCACGTCCGCAATGCCGCGTTTGCCCCGCCCGCTGCCGAGCAGCGTCTCCTCCGCCTCCACGCTGAGGGCTGCGAGATCGTGGGCGAGCACCGGCAGGGTCGGCACCTTGAGACGCGAGTTGGTGAGGTACGCGGCGAGCAGCGCGTCGAACTGGAGACCCTGGATGGCGATGCCGCGCCGCCGCCACGCAAGCAGTTCGCGCTTGAGATCGTAGCCGCGCTTTGGCATTGTGCTGTCGGCGAGCACCTCTTCCAGCGCGGCTATGGCCGCCGGATCCGCGTTGCGCTCGAGTCCGGCGTGCCACACGGGCATGTAGTAGGCGATGTCCTCGCCCTTTGGCGCAAAGGCGACGCCGATCATGTCGCCGGTGCGCGGGTTTCCGTCGACCACGGTCCGGACCGCCATTGCACCGGCTGCGCGAACGCGCTGCACGGCGTCCGCCGCCTGATGGGCATCGACGACGATCTCGACGTCCGTCGCGGGCAATTGCAGGTCGCCGGGCAATGCGGGCGCATCGCTTGCGGGTGGTGGGGCACCAATCGTGGCGGCGCCGTCATCAGTCCGCCCAGGCAGGCGCGGGAGCAGGCTGCGAAACTCGAGTCGGTCGAACAACTCGCGCACGTCGGCCTCGTCGTAGTTGAAGAGTTGCGCTTCCTCGAGCGGCAGGTCGATATCCAGGTCGACCTTGATCGTCGCCGTCCACTTGCTCAACCGCGCCTGGTCCATATGGCTTTCCAGGGCGCGTTGCACGCGGCCAGGCGGCATGGTCGGCACGGCGGCGAGCACATTCTCGAGTGGCCCATACTGCTGCACCAGCGACATCGCGGTCTTCTCACCGATTCCCGGAACCCCGGGGATGTTGTCGCTCGGATCGCCTTGCAGCGCCTTGAAATCGACAACCAGTGGTGGCTCGAACCCGTAGCGTTCGCGCACCTTGTCGACGTCATAGATGATGGTGTCACTGAGACCACGCCGGCTCGCGAAGACGCGGATGTGCTCCGTGACCAGCTGCAGCACATCGAGATCCCCGGTCAGGATGATGACGTCGAGTCCAGCAGCCTCCGCCTTTTGCGCGAGCGTACCGATGACATCATCGGCTTCGTATCTCGGAACCTCGATGATGGGGATGCCGAGCGCCATGACAACCTCGCGCGCCCACGGAAACTGCGCTCGCAGCTCGTCAGGAGCGCGCAGGCGTTGCGCTTTGTACTCCGCGACTCGCTCGTGGCGAAAGGTGGGACCGGAGAGATCGAAGGCCGCGATCGCGTATGTCGGCGTCGTGTCGTTGAGCGCCTTGAAGAGCATCGACGTGAAGCCGTAGGCAGCGTTGGTCATCTCGCCCCGGCTGTTGCTCAATGCAGGCATCGCGTGAAAGGCGCGATACACAAGGTTGTGCCCATCCACCAGCAACAAGGTCTCGCGAGCCACAGCGATCCATGGTAGCGGCGAGGCATGGATGTCCTCGCTGGCTCACTCCCGGGGTTATGATCGAGGCATGGCCGACCTGGTGGAAATGACCGTCGACAGCATCAGGGTGCACATGCCGACAGGCCAGCACGTCGTCATTCTCAAAGAGAAGACAGCCGATCGCTACCTCCCCATCTGGATCGGCATCAACGAGGCGAATGCGATCGCGCTGAAGATCACCGGCATCACCCCTGAGCGGCCGATCACACACGACCTGCTCGCCAACCTCCTGAGCGCGGTGGAGGTCACCGTCGAGCGGATCGTGGTGACATCGCTCAGCAATGAAGTCTTCTACGCGCGGATCCTCGCCCAGGTTGACGGTCGCCGGCTGGAGATCGAACTCCCGCCCGTCGGACGCCATCGCCGTGGCAGTCCGGGTCGGCGCCGGCATCTTCGTTGCCGACGAGGTGCTCGACAAGGCAGGCGTCCTCCCCGAGGCGGACAAGGACGGCGATCTGACCGAGGCCGACCCCGAGAGCGAGGAGCGGCTCGCCAAGATTCGCGACTGGGTGAACACCCTCAACCTCCCCGACCTCGGCACCGGGGCCTCCGAGAGCTAGCCTCGGCTCAGGCGCTGAAGAGCGACCAGAACCCCGGATCCTCGAAGCCGAGCCTCCAGGCCGCGATCCCCAGCAGTCCGTAGGTGTGCACCAGCGCGACCTTTCGCGCCAGGCTGTCCGCGTCGTCGAAATACGTGATCAGCGAGCCGTTCGGAGAGAGGATGTAGGGGGTCTGGGCGCTGAAGTCGTAGTCGACCCGGGCCCCGGGCACCGCGAGCGCGTTGTAGAGGACGTTCGAGTACGCCGAGGCGCCACCGAAGCTGCTGCCCCAGGCGCGGCCGTAGAGCGGAACCCCGAGCAGCACGTGCGACGGGGTGAGGTCCGGCAGCGTCGCCTGCAGGATCGCGTTGTCCCAGTCCAGCCCTGCCACCGGACCCGGCGTGCCGCCATCGCCGTGCTGGTCATACGCCATGAGGTCGACGTAGTCGGCCACCTTGCCGATGGCGGCGATGTCGTATGCGGCGGAGTACGAATTCACCCCTGCGAAGTCGTGCGGAACGACGTCGACGATCAGCTTGGCGCCGTGCGCGTGCAGCGCGGTGGCCAGCTGTTGGATGAACGCCGTGAAGGGCGCCTTGTCGGCCGCCAGCATCCCCTCGAAGTCCACGTTGATCCCGCGGTATCCGTCGTAGCGAATCGCGGCGACCATCTCGTTGATGAGCACGTTGACCGCGCTTGGGTTGTTGAGGAGCTGGTCAGTCGCCGTGGGATTGGTGGAATCGTTGGCGAGCGACGGCCAGATCGGCAGTCCGGCTGCACCCGCGCGACCGACGGCGGATTGATCGGGCGTGCCGAGCAGGGTGCCATTGGCCTGCGCCTCCCAACCCGTGGGGGTCACCTCGGTGACAGCCCCCAGATGGAATGCCAGCGACGAGTTGGACGGCGCGGTGTTGATGACGAAGGCGTCCACGGGGATGCCCTTGACCGACGGTGGTGCCGGGACCGTCACCCGGCGGACGGTGTGCGGGGCGATGCCCGCCAGGGAGAGCGTGATCCCGGGGTCGAGGTGCGCCTGGCCCGCGGTGGGGATGCTCTCGGGCAGTGCGATCGACGCGGGTGGCTTGCCGCTCCAGGAGATCCGCGCGTGGGTGCCGTCGATCCAGGTGATCTTTGCGCCTGGCAGCGCGGCAGCAATCGCCGGTTGGGAGGGAGCATCGTCGAACACCGCGTCGACGACCAGTCCGCTCGACGGGTCGATGTGGGCCGCGAGCATCGCCGCGGTTGGTGGGATCACCGTGAAGTTGATGTTCTGGGTGCTCATGCCCGCCACCGCGACCGACAGGCGGTGCGCCGTGGAGAGCGGGAGCAGTGGCTGGACCGTGGCGACGAGATCCTGAGCCTCGGTGGCAAGGGCGAGTTGGTGCCCGTCCAGGGTCGCGGTGACGTCCGATGCCTTGAGCGCTGCTCCGGTGGCATGCAGCCGGAGATCGAGATTGGGGGGCACGTCGGTCGAACCGGAACGGAGGCCGACGCCGCCCGCGGTGATCACGAGGTAGCCGTAGTTTGGAGGTGGGCCGAGCCCGCTGAAGCTGCAGCCGGAGACCAGCAGCGCCACAGCGAGGCACGCCAGGCGGCGGTGCATTGCCTTCCAGTCTAGTAAAGGAGGCGGGCTCTGGACCGGCGCGGCCCCCGGATCAGTGGATCGTCAGCGTCAATTCCGCGGTGAGGGCGGGGCTGTTCGGGCCGGTGGCCCCGGCCGGAACGGTCGCGATGACCCGAAGTTCGGTGCCCGGAGCAAGGCCTGCCGGGACCTGGAAGCTGAGCAGCGGCCCATTGCTTCCTGATCCCGGAACCGATCCGGATGCCCCGTCGCTCGTCCCGGCGGCCTGCGGCACCGGCTGAACCGCGCCGAAGATCGGGAGGACCGCCAACTGACGGTTCGAGTTCGATCCTGTGCCTGCCACCGTCACCGACACGCAGGGCAGCGCAGCGCGGGACGCGGCCGGAGTTGATGCCGCCCCCGGGATGGAGAGTGACGTGAACGGCTCCGTGAGCTGCGCGTACACGACCGCCTGCTTGCCCGAGCTGACGTTCAGGGTTGGCGCGGCGAGCACCAGATGGAGCGCCGGCTGGGCGGGATCTGTGGCCAGGTCCTCCTGGCTGAAGTTGGATGGCGGCGAGGCACCGGTAATGCCGACGACCGAACTGCAGGCAGCTGTGGTGCTCGCCCCACCATGCTGCGCCGTCCCCGGAGCGATCGCCTGCGCCGGCTGGTCTGTGCCGGTGACGCTACTTCCGCCGCCGTGCACCACGGCCGCGATTGCGATGACGAGCACGAAGGCGCCGGCGAGCGCCGTTGCCGGGAAGCGGCGCACCAGGCCGAGGTTGAGCCAGCTCAGGCCGATACGCGGCCGCGTCGGAATTTCGGCCACGGGCGGCGTGGACGGCAGGTGCACCACGTGGGGCATCCGCGCCTTCGGCAACTCGTGAAGGGCTGTGATACTCGCCCGGAACTCCTCATAGGCCGAGGCGCAGGGTTCGCAGGACTGCATGTGTGCCTGGAAGCGAGCCTCCTCGATTGGCGTCAGCTCATCCTCGTAGGCCGCGGAGAAGAGATCGTCGAGGTGCCGGCGCGGGCTGCTCATGCGTTCTCCTCCGCAAAGCCCGGCGCCGCGGCAGTGCCCCGCAGGGCCTTCGCGAGCATCGTCCGAGCGCGGTTGAGCCGCGACTTCACGGTGCCGATTGGGATACGCAGCGCCTCGGACATCTCCTCGTAGCTCAGCTCGTTCACGTCGCGGAGGACGACCACCGCACGGAACTCGGGTTGGAGCGTGAGCAGTGCCTCGCGGACCGCGGCCACGCGCTCGCGGGACAGCGCGGTCGCCTCCGGACCCAGCGCAGGGTCGGGAAGCTCGACGATGTTGCCCTCGGCGTCCTCCAGTGGATCGGCGGGCCGGCGGACGGTGCGGCGCTGGACGTCGTGACTGCAGTTGATCGCGACCCGGAAGAGCCAGGCCCGGATCGTCTGGCCGCGCAGCACGGGGATCCTCACGTAGGCGCGCAGGAAGGTCTCCTGCACGACGTCGGCCGCATCCGCCGGGGTCCCGAGAATCCTGAGTGCCATCGTGTAGAGCTCATCCTGGTGGCGAGTGACAATTGCTGCAAAGGCATCGCGGTCGCCGCGGCGTGCCCGCTCGAGGAGCGCCTCGTCGTCCATGCATTTGAGGGTACGCGCCAGGTAGCCCTCCGGTTCCCGGCTGGAGCCGGTACGCTGTCCATCCGGCCGGGGTGGCGGAATGGTAGACGCAGCGGTCTCAAAAACCGCCGAGGACAACCTCGTGAGGGTTCGACTCCCTCTCCCGGCACATTGACAGATAAGGGATTTCGCTCGATGCGGCTGCACTCGTAGCATCCGTTCAGACCCGGTTTATAGCCACCGATGTAGCCACGGCGGGAATCGCCGCCCCAAATGTCCCTTGGGGCACGTCTACGCTTCGGGGGCGTGGACCGCGCACTTGACTGGATCACAGGAGCCCTTGTCGCTGTCGCCGTCATCACTGGCTGGAGCAACCGTGTGGCTTGGGTGGCAGACCAGGGACGCGCTTAAGGTCGCCGAGACGGAGGCGGAGGTACCGGTCGAGCCCGGCACTGAGGCGCGTCGAGACTGTGAGCTTGCGGTCCAACCAGTCCTCGTCCTGGGGTCAGAGCAAGCTGGTGATGGCGGCTTCCGTTATGGCGTCCCGCTCCGGAATATCGGCCGTGGACCGGTGAGCGACCTACCCCAAATCCTCGAGCCCACCAGTCTCCGCAAAGATCAGTTCTTCAGCAATATTCGTGACTCGGTCGGCTATGCGCTCCAGATAGTGCGCCACGAATACCAGCCCCGTTGCCCGCGGCGCGAGACTGCCGTCGGCAGTCATCTGCTCCACATACGTCGAGAACAGGTGGCGATAGTGCAGGTCGATAACGCTGTCGCGCCGAGCCACGTCACGAGCAGCCATTGTGTCGTGCGTCTCGACGGCATTCATCATGTCTCGCACCTGAGCCTCTACCAACTCTGCTAGCGCTCCGAGGGGTTCCGATGTCGGAACGTCTGGGAGGTCGGTCATCGACCGTCCGATCCGAGCAATTGACACGCAGTGGTCGGCCATGCGTTCGAGCTCTGAAGCCATGTGCTCGAAACCCTGGATGTCACGCAGGTCTCGAGCCACCGGAGCCTGGGTCAGGATCACGTGGAAGCACATATCCCGGATCTTGTGGTGCTGACCGTTGATCGTCATGTCACCCTCGATCACGGCCGTGCAGATATCCGGGTTCCGTTCCCGCAGCCCCCAGATCGAGCGCTCAATAGCGACCTCGACCTGCTGCGCCAGTTCCATGACCCCAGTGCGGATGCTATTGAGCTCGCCTTGCAGGACGGGGCGGTTCGTCGTCGATGCTGGGGCGCTCTCGGGCGTTGTTTGAGTCATCCGAATCGTCCTGTGATGTAGTCCTCAGTTCGCTTGTCCACCGGATCCTTGAACATCTCATCGGTCTTGCCCAGCTCAACCAGTTCGCCGGCCCGGCCCTCGCCCATGAGCATGAAGGCGGTGTAATCGCTGACTCGCGCAGCCTGCTGCAGGTTGTGGGTCACGATGATGATCGTTACGGTCCCCCGCAGCTCGCGCATCAACTCCTCAATCCGCAGCGTCGAGATGGGATCCAGCGCAGCACATGGCTCGTCCATCAGGATGACGTCGCTCCCCGCGGCCAAGGTTCTCGCCAAGCACAGGCGCTGCTGTTGGCCTCCGGATAGCCCGGTGGCTGCGGCTTTGAGACGATCCTTCACCTCATCCCAAAGGGCAGTCTGTTGCAGGCAGCGTTCGACCGTGTCATCGAGCTTGGCTTTGGTCTGGCGTCCGTCGAGACGCAGGCTGTACACGACGTTGTCGTAGATGGTCATCGGGAATGGCGCGGGCCGTTGGAAGAGCATCCCTACCCGCCGGCGCAGGCTCGCAACATCGACGGTCGAGTCATAGACATTCTCATCGCCCACCATGACCTCGCCGTCAAGACTGAATGAAGGAGTCAGGTCATTGATTCGGTTGAGACTGCGCAGCAGCGTCGACTTCCCGCAGCCGGACGGCCCGATGATCGCCGTGATCTCGCCCTGCGGCGCCGAGATCGAAACATTCCGGAGCGCGAGGAAGGATCCGTAGCGTGCGTTGACGTTGCGGGTGCTGACCGCCGGCTGCTCCACCTGCACGATGCTTGGGCGTGCCGGCCGAGCTTTGGGTGCGCCATCCTCCTGCAGCCGCCCAACGATGCTCAAGTCACTCGCCATCTCAGCCAACCCTCCCACTCACATATGCCTCGGTCGCCGGCTTGGTCGGCGCTCCGAAAATCTGTTCCGTGGCACCAAACTCCACGAGTTCGACCAGGATCGCCCGCGTGCTCGATGGTCATGAATCCGGTGTACTGTGACACTCGGGTCGCCTGCTGCATGTTGTGGGTCACGATGATCACCGTGTATTGACCCGCGATTTCGCGAATCAACTCCTCGATCTTGAAGGTGGCGATCGGATCGAGCGCCGAACACGGCTCGTCCATGAGGAGGAGTGCGGGGTCGACGGCCACTGCTCGGGCGATGCAAAGTCGCTGCTGCTGGCCCCCCGACAAGCTCACGGCCGGCTTGTTGAGCCGGTCCTTGACCTCATCCCAGAGTTGGGCCCGTCGAAGGGCGCTCTCGGCGATGTCGTCGAGCTTCCGGTCTCCAGCCGACTTGGCAAGCCGGACCCCGATGATTGCGTTCTCGAAGATCGACTTGGTGGGAAAGGGATTCGGGCGCTGGAAGACCATGCCGATCTCGCTGCGCACCGAGCCCGCGTCGATGTCCGGGTCGTACACATTCTGGCCACTGAACATCACCCGCCCTTCGACCCGTGCGCCCGGGACGATCTCGTGCATCCGGTTCACGCAGCGGAGCACTGTGCTCTTGCCACAGCCAGAAGGGCCGATGAGCGCGGTCACCTTGTGCGCCGGTGCCACAAGGTCGACGTCCGCAACGGCGTGGTGCTTGCTGAACCACGCATTGAGCTTCTCGATCGTGAGCCCGTCACTAGCGGCCGGTCTGTCGGGAGCGGCATCACCCCTAGGCGTTTGCGCAGTGGCGGATTCGGTTGCCACGTCAGGCATTCGCAGTCCGAACCCGGCGGCCGAAGAAACGCGCTCCGAAAGTGAAGATCAAGACGATGGCGATGAGGGTCAGGGCTCCAGCCCATGCTCGGTCCTGGCCCTCCTGGAACCCCGTGACCGCATTGTCGAAGATCTGCAGGGACAGCGTCGACATCCGTTGGGTCGGGTTGTATTGGACAAAGAGGTCGTTCCCCAGAGCCGTCAGCAAGAGCGGAGCGGTCTCTCCCATCGCCCTCGCGACAGCGAGCATGACCCCGGTGATGATCCCGGGAAGGGCAGTGGGAAGGCAAACCCGCATCACCGTCTGGCTGCGGGTCGCCCCAAGAGCTAGGCTCCCCTCTCGGAGTTCGTTTGGCACCAGTCGGAGCATCTCCTCAGTGGTTCTGGTCACCAACGGGAGCATGACGATCGACAGTGCCAGCGATCCCGCAAAGCCTGAGAAGCCAAAACGGGTGACCCAGATCGCGTAGATGAATGCGCCGGTGACGATCGTGGGAATCCCGATGAGCACGTCGTTGAAGAAGCGGATCGTGGCTGAGAATCGACCTCTTCCATATTCGACCAAGTAGATCGCGGCACCAATTCCAATTGGGACCGCGATCCCCGCGGCGATGCCCACGATGATCAGGCTGCCGATGATGCCGTTGTAGAAGCCACCCCCGGCGGCCGCGGGGTTTCCAGGAGGAGTCTTGATAAGGAAGTTGAGGTTCAGAGCGCCGGCACCCTGGATTGCCACGTAGATCAGGACCCAGGCAAGGACCCCAATCGCCACCGCCACGGCAGCGACCAGCAAACCCACCATGACTGCACTCTTGCCCTGGCGACGGCGCTCCGACTGCCGCTTACGGAGCCCTGGAGTGCCGAGGGCGAGCTGGCTCACAACGCAACCCCTCGACGCACGATCAAGCGGGCAAGGATGTTGACGATCAAGGCTACGATGAGCAGCCAGAATCCAACCACGAAGAGTGCCGAAAGGTGGAAGGGTTCAGTCGCCTCGGTGAACTCGTTGGCGATGACACTCGACATCGTCGCACCTTGCGAAAAGATGCTGGGATTGATGTGAAGAACGGCATTGCCGATCACCATGGTCACTGCGATGGTCTCGCCAAGGGCCCTGCCCAAGCCCAGGAGAGCCGCTCCAACAATGCCGGACCGAGACCTCGGAAGAACGGCAATTCGCAGCATCTCCCAACGGGTGGCGCCAAGCGCCAAAGCAGCCTCTTTCTCGTTGCGAGGTGTGCTTCGGAAGACCTCACGGCAGACTGCCGCGATGATCGGCAACACCATGATCGCCAGCACCAACCCAGCGGTGAAATACGAGACCCCGAAGAAGGGGCCTTGGAAGGCGACACCGATGACGGGGACTGTTCCCAGCGTCGTGGTCAGGAAGTCAACGACCGGCTTGATCGCCGGAATGAGAGCAAAGATCCCCCAGAAACCGTAAACCACGCTTGGAACTGCGGCCAGCAAGTCAACCATCGCCGACAGTGCGCCCTTCACCCGTTGGGGAGCGATGTCGGTGATGACCAATGCAGCTCCAACCGCCAGTGGAACCGCAATGAGCATGCCGATAATCGACGTCAGCATCGTGCCGTAGATGAACTGCAGGATCCCGTACGGGTTCGGATGCGAGACATTTGGGAAGGCGTCTGAAGGCGCCCATCGTGCTGCGGTGATGAACGAGAAGAACCCGTAGTGCTGCATGGCCGGCAGGCCTTCCAGCACGAGGAAAATGATCATGCCGCCAATAACCACCAGCACAAGGCCCCCGGCGACGGCCACGCCCATTCCAAAGAGGCGATCCGCAACACGCGGACGCCCCCTCTTCAATGGAAGAGGAAGCGTCCGGGTCGCGGTGACGCCGCTCACACCAGCATCGAGCGACATCGTGAGGAGCCCCCGATCAACGTGCGAGTTGGGTCACGAAACGACCGGAGCTCCGTTGAGCGTGATCTTCTTGAGCTGCCCGATGCAGAGCGCCTGCAGCGTGGGTCCAAGCGGTGTGTAGTAGACGGATCCCGTGAGTGCCTGTCCCTTGGTGAGCACCCATGAGAAGAAGTTCACCAGCGCCGCAGCCGTCGCCGCGTTGGTCTGGTTTTGGTAGATGAGCGCCCAGGTCAGCCCGGTGATGGGATAGGCCTCGGGGTTGGTCGACTTGTTAACGATGTCAACCCGCAGGTCGGATGGGTAGCTGGTGATGCCCACGGTTGCATTCGCCGCTGTTTGCTCGCACGGCTGGATGTACTGACCGGCCTTGTTCAACACATCACCGTAGGTGAGGTGCTGAGAGATGGCGTAGTCGAGCTCGAGATAGGCGATGCTGCCTTGGGTTTGACCAGCGGCCGCCGAGACCCCCTCATTGCCCTTTCCGCCGATGCCCACCGGCCAGGCCACGGTCTTACCAACGCTCTCCGTCGAGCCACCGAGGGCGGTCACCCACGCCGGACTCGTCTGGGTGAGGAAGTCAGTGAAGATCGCTGTGGTACCCGATGAATCTGAACGATGCACGACGGCGATGGGGAGGTCCGGGAGACTGACCCCCGGGTTCAAAGCCTTGATCGCCGGATCGCTCCAGCTGGTGATGCCACCAGAGAAGATCTTGCCCAGAACGCTGCCGTTAAACTTCAGGCCGCTCGCAATACCCGGGAGGTTGTAGACCACCGTGACCGGCGCTTGTACGAGCGGGATCTGGATGATCGGGCCCTTTGCCTTGGCGATGTCGGAATCGGTCATGAAGGCGTCAGAGTCGCCGAAGGCGACGGTATTGGCTTGGATCTGCGCCACGCCGGCACCAGAGCCAACCGACTGATAGGCGACCTGGACACCGCCGTCGGTTGCATAGGCAGCGGCCCACACCGACATCATGGGTGCCACGAACGTCGATCCTGCGCCGCTGAGAGTTTTTGCCTGGCCAGCAACCGTCGTCACCCCATTGGTGTAGTTCGGGGGCGCTACCGTCCCGGTGCAGACCGCCGTGGGAGTCGCGGTGGGAGCCAAGCTGTCCCCTGATGCGGTTGACCCACATGCAGCTAAGACCAAGCTCCCTGCCATGAGTGTGATCGCGCCTTTCACGGTTGCACCCTGCTGCCAGAAAGAACGCCCAGCCGTCAACGATCGGTCGATATCGACTGTCATCTCAGCCCTCAATTCCCCAGATTTCACCCTGTCGCAATGCGACTGCACGGGTGCAATCCTGCCGATACAGTGGTTAAGGGCGACACAAGGCAACGGTTAACGACTGCTTAACGGTTGGCGCGTTTGATCTCAGATTCGAATGCTGACCGAAGCTATTAGTTGGACCCTCCAACTCCGTAGGATCTGGGCGTGAGGCAGCACCAAGGCCGTCCGCTGCAAACTCCAGGGCCAACGAGGGTGGCACGAGCGCTCCGCCAACAGCGCGAGGGTCAGGGGCTCAGTCTCCGGGCCTTGGCCCAGCGAACTGGCGTCTCGCAGTACCTGTTGGTCGACTTCGAGCACAGTCGGCGAATCCCATCTCCCGAGCAGTACGCAAGGTTGCGAAGAGTGCTCGAACTCGAGGAGAGCGTCGGTGAGAACATCGGACTGACACCCGACCGGCTCACCACCTTGGTAGCCTGCTTGGTCTGGTCACACGGCGTGCCTCTCACCGCGTTGGCGGAGGCGGTCGATTTGACCGTAGCGGAAGCGAGGAACGGCATTGAGCTGGTGCGTGGTCGGCTGGCGGCCGTAGGGCTCGATGTTTCTGTTGACGCCAAGCGTGCCCGTGTTCGCCCACTGAGCTGGACCCTGCCGGCGATCGACGCCGTCAGCCCAGGGTCGTCGATCACGGCAGACGAGATGGCCGTCCTCACGCTCCTCCATGGGAATGCGGGCGAGGGCGCCACGGTAGCTGACGTTGTGCTTGCGCTCGGGCAAGTGGTCAGACCGATCCTTGCCAGCCTGGCCGATCGAGGCCTGGTGGACTGTGTGGCCGAGGGTAGGGTTGCCGATCGCCGCTATTGGATCACTGACTTCGGCATGAGGTCAGTTGCCACCCACGCTCTCGCTAAGACCATGGTCGACCCCAAAGCCGGCCCAGAAGGGGCTCGCGCTTAGCGTGATCGTGGGGTTCGTGCTCGAACGCTGCCGGATGACCAGGCCGAACAGTTGGCGGCGATTTACAAGGGGCTGGGGGATCCCACCCGGATCCAAATCGTCCACATCCTCGCTGCTTCCCTCCGTGCCCGTTTGTGTCTGCGACTTCACAGCCGCTTTGCGCTAGAGCAGCTGACCATTAGCCACCACCTGGCGACGCTCCGTCAGGCGGGAATGGTCACCAGTTTCAAGAACGGCATCTGGGCGTTCTATCTCCTGAATCCACACATGTCTCAGGCAGCGCATCCGCCATTGACCAGATCGGTTAGTCAAGCACTCGCACACAGGCTGCTGGCTATTCAGGATCGAGGTTTACGCTTCCGCCGTTTAGGGTTCGACTCCCTCTCCCGGCACGCCGTTGACGGGCAGCGTGTACTAGGCGTCGGACGGGGCCAAGGGATGATTCTTCAGGCCGCTTTGCATGACCTTGGCGATGGCAATTGGACCACCATCAAGGGAGAGGAGAAGCAAGACGACCGCGGCGCCTGCGCCCATCAGGCCGCACTGCCACGGCGCGAACGTGAGCGGTGCCATCCCCATATAGGCAGCGCACCGACCGTAAGGAGGGCAGTATGGAAGCGAGCGCAATTGAGCGGTCCAAAGACCGATCCCAACGCCGACAGGCACCGATAGCACGCGAAGTGCGTTCGTGAGGCTGTCCACCAAAGAGAGGGCAAGCAGAGTGACCGCTGCACCCCCACCGAACACGACGCATTGCCAAGTCGTGAAGGTGTACCTCGCAAAAAAGTTGGGAAGCGGGCAGAGGACCGCCGGAGGGCCCCCACTGAACAGAGCGCACTCGGGTCTCACACCTGTAATAAGTTGCGCTGTGCAGAGGCCAACCCCAACTCCCACCGGCACGGAAGCCACCCGAAGGACATTTGCCGGAATGCGCCTCATCCAGGCGATGTTACAGCGGTCGAGGCCGAGCCAAATCCCGTCCGTCGTCCTCATTGCGGAGTCCGATAACGGGGTCATGCGATAGGTTTACGAGGGTGCAATCGGTTTGGCACCATCCAGGGCGGTGGCGGAATGAGAGTGCGACTCCATCTCCCGTCACTCGGTACACGTGAGATAAAAATGGAGACATGGCTTCTCGAGATCACGCCGGCGAGTTGGTTCCCGAGCGATGGACAGCCTCGACGGTGTTTCCCGACATGTGGGTCGACCCCGATAACGATCCCCGCGACACTGGCGTCGAGCTATCCGACGAGCGCGCGACCCTCATCGAATACTTGCGCGCATACCGATTGACGCTGCGACTGAAGTGCGCCGATCTCGACGCCGAACAGTTGGCGCTCCGATCGGTGCCGCCGTCGACGATGTCGTTGCTGGGCCTCATCCGGCACATGGCAGACGTGGAGCGGAGCTGGTTCCGACGCGTGATGGCGGGTGAGGATGCCCCCAGGTTGTTCTCATCCGACGACGACCGCGAAGGTGCGTGGAACGGCGCGGTGGGCGATCCCGGTGTGGTCGCCCAGGCATGGGCGGCGTGGGAGGACGAGGTCGCAAACTCCGAGCGCTACGTTGCCGAGACAGCGGATCTCAACACGGTTGGCCGCATGTCGGACGGGAGACCAATTCGGCTGCGCGAGCTCCTCGTGCACATGATCGAGGAATATGCGCGGCATTGCGGACACGCCGACCTGATCCGCGAGCGGATTGACGGTCGCGTCGGTCAGTAGCAAAACGGAGGCACTGATCCGCCACCATTGTTGGCCGTGAATTCTCTGAACACGCCGACATTCACGGAGGAGAAGCCATGGCCAGGGACTGCATCAATAGCGCAGCCGCTCCCAAGTCGCCGGCGTACAGCCAAGCTGTAAAGGCCGCGGGGCTGGTGTTCGTATCAGGTCAGGCAGGCATCGATCCCGCCACCGGCAATCTCGCCGGGAGCACGATCCAGGAACAGACGCGCCAATGCCTGAGGAATGTGTCGGCAATTCTTGAGGGCGCCGGCACGTCGCTGGACAACGTGGTGAGCGCGACGTTCATCCTGCGAGATCCCGATGATTTTGCGGGCATGAACGAGGAATGGCTGGCATGGTTTCCCACCGACCCACCCGCCAGACAGGGTGCTCAACTTCCTATTGACGTGCCCGGCCTCCGCATCTCCATCGCCGTCATCGCGAGCGCGTGAAGTCGATCGGGCGCTCAGGAATAGCGTTCCGCGAGGGTCTCCAGCGAGCTGCCGCCAAACGATCCCACCGCCGTACACAGGGTGGCGGATGAGCAGGAGACTCCTTGGAGAGCGCTCTGCGTGGCGCCGCTCGGCGGCGGCACCGACTGGACCACCCACGTGCCACCGCTCCAGCGCTCGGCGAAGGCAGACCCCACGTCTGGGGACGTTGTGTACTCACCCACTGCGGTGCAGTCGTTCGCTGTCGGGCACGACACGCCGTTGAGGTCACTCGAGGTTGCGTGGGCCGGATTCGGACTGGTCTGAAGGGCCCAGACTGTGCCGTTCCAACGTTCAGCCCGAGTCAACACGACCCCGGCGCGCTCCATATCACCCACGCTCGTGCACAGCGCAGCCGAAGGGCACGACACGCCATTCAGCGAGCTCGACGTGACACCTGCGGGGTGCGGCAACGTCTGCAGCGACCACGTACTCCCATTCCAACGTTCGGCTTGCACGAAGTTCGCCGTTTCCTCGGTGTTCAGATAGTGCCCGACAGCCGTGCACGTCGTGGCCGAGGGACACGACACGCCGCTAAGGCTGCTCAGGCTGTAGCTCGGTGGGTTTGGCGTGGACTGCACCGTCCAGGTGGTGCCGTTCCAGCGCTCGGCCAGGGTCATTATCGATGCAAGGTCGCTGGGCGCCCAATCCCCGACCGCGGTGCACACCGCGGCGGAGGAGCACGACACACCGCTGAGCGCCGCAGTTCCGGTGGGGCCGCTGACTGACTGCAGCGCCCACGTGCTCCCGTTCCACCGTTCGGCCAGCGGGCGAGTCGCGCCCGAGCCACTGACGTAGCTTCCGACCGCGATACATACCGTTGTTGACGGGCAGGACACGCCGCCGAGCGCGCTGCTGGTTGCGCCGCTTGGCACGGGCGTCGATGTAATGGACCAGGCACCACCCCTCCATCGCTCCGCCAGCGTAACGGTGGTGTCGGACGCGTTGTCATAGTCCCCAACGGCGATACAGAGGGTCGCTGAAGGGCACGACACGCCGTTCAACTCGCTGTACATGGCACCGGTGGGATTCGGCGTGGACTGCGGCGCCCAACTGGAAACCGCCAGCGGCGCTGCGCTGGCGCCGGTGATTCCTGACATCGCAAATGCAACGGCGCCGACGTACATGAGGCGTCTCATTGCTTTCCTCCCAACTCTCCCGGCTTCGACCAGGGGCGCCTACTGTAGCGCGATGCCAATGCGGTCGTGTGACACCACCCCGCGCTCCGGTGGCGTCCGCATTGGGACCCGCCGACTTACCAGGGGACGACCCCGTTCCGGCTGACGAATGTCCCCGTCGGCCCGTCGGGACCGATCGTTGCCATGAGGACGATGGCGTCGGTTCCCTCGGTCACCGTCTGCGTGCCTCGATTGGCGTTGAGGTCGGTGCCCGTGTAGCCCGGATCGACAGCGTTGATGCGGATATGTGGGAGCGCCTTCGCGTACTGCGTCGTGAGCATGTTCAGTGCTGCCTTTGAGGACGTGTACGGCACGCTGATGATCGTCGATTCGAATCGCGACGGATCGTTGGTCACCTGCAAGGATCCCATCCCACTCGACACGTTGACGATCACCGGGTTCGCCGATCGTTCCAGCAGCGGCAGGAACGCGTGCGTCACGCGCACAACGCCGGCGAGATTGGTCTCGAAGACGCGAAGGATGTGCTGCGCGGTGAGGTCAGGAACCGCCACGCGGTCGCCCGTGATCCCGGCGTTGTTGATCAGAACATCGATGTGTCCGCTCGCCGCGACAACGTGCGCAGCCGCCGCGTCAACGCTCTCGTCACTGGTGACATCGAGCTCCACGAACCACGCGCCGAGCAGGTCTGCGGCTTCATTGCCGCGGCGCTTGTCGCGCGCCGCCAACCAGACGTCGTGACCGTCGGCTATCAGCCGGCTTGCCGCCTCGCGGCCGAGGCCCTTGTTGGCGCCCGTGATGAGAACGATCGACATGGGTCGTCAACGATGGTACCGGGCACGTCATCGACATCGCGCTGTCTCCGCCCGGCATCATTCGCGCATGGACATCGCGCGCGTGAGCGGCGCACCGCCGCAGCAGGAGCCGCTGTCGCCGTTGATCAAATGGGTGCTTCCCGGCGGTGTCCTGGCGCTGACCATCGCACTCCTCGGCGGGTACGAGTTTCACTGGTCGTGGACCGGGGTCACGCCGAGCGACCAGCTCTGGGATCTCCTCCACGTGATCGTGCTTCCGGTGGTGCTGGCGACGCTGCCGATCTGGTACCGAACCCGGCAGCGCTGGATGATGGAGTGGCACCTGGTCTTCGCCATCGCAGCCCTCGCGTTCGCCGTCCTGGTGGTTGGTGGCTATGCGCTCGACTGGGGGTGGACCGGCTTCCAGGGCAACACCTTCTGGGACTGGCTCGAGCTGCTCGCGCTGCCCGTGGTGGTGGGCTCGCTCCCGCTGTGGTTCGCGACCAATAGGCGCTTCGAGCGGCGCTGGCGCGCGGTCGGCCTCTGCGGACTTGTGATCTTCGTGGTCGTTGTGGTGGGTGGCTACGCGCTCAACTGGGGCTGGACCGGCTTTCAGGGCAACACGCTCTGGGACTGGCTGCGCCTGCTTCTGGTCCCCTTCGTGCTCCCGGCGGCGCTCGCCTGGTTCTCCGCGCGGGCAGAGTCGCAGCGCGAGCTTCGGGCTCACGCTCAGCGTTGACGGCAGCGCACTCGCCCGGTGTGCCTGGGAAGCAGCGCCCCGGGGTATCACTCTCAATGAACGGAGCAGCCCGCTTCATACCCGGTTCACCAGGAGGCACACCAATGCTCATCAGCACCGCCAATGACCTGCCCGGTTACGAGATCACCGAAGTGCTCGGCGAAGTTTTCGGACTCACCGTCCGTTCCCGGAACATCGGCTCCCAGTTCGGCGCCGGCCTCAAGTCGCTCATGGGCGGCGAGCTGAAAGGGATGACCGCGAACCTCGCGCAGAGCCGCCAGGAAGTCATCGAGCGCATGTGCGGCGAAGCGGCGGCAAAGGGCGGCGACTCCATCGTCGGGATGCGCTTCGACACCTCCGAGATGGGCGGCACCTGGACCGAGATCTGCGCATATGGCACAGCGGTCAAGACCCGGAAGCTCTAGACCGCTGCTCCAAATCGATCGAGGCGGAACGGCGAGAGATCCGCATCGCTCGCTCCTGTGGTGACGCGCTGCGCGATCGCCTCGCCGACTCCGGCTGAGTGTTTGAACCCGTGTCCCGAGCAGGGCGAGACGAGCAGCACTCCGGGGAGATCCGGGTGGTCGTCGATGATGAAGTTCGCGTCCGGCGTGACCGTATAGAGGCAGCGCACCGCGCGCAGGCAGCGCGACGACAGACCGGGAAGCCGCTTGCTGATCAGTGACTCATAGAGGTGGCGCGGCTCGTCGGGGTCGACCTCGAGTGACGCCTCGTCAGCGGCGGTCGCGGTATCGAGTTGCTCGTCCGCGACCTTGATCTCGCGGGTACCGTCGATTGCCGGGAACCCGTAGAAGGCATTCCCGTCGCTCAGGCCCCAGATGAACACCGGCATCGCGCCGGGCGTGTGGTCGACGGCGTCCGGCCGGAGCTCGAACCACGAGAGCACCTGCCTGTACACGCTGAAGAGCTGGAGTTGCTCGGCGGCGACGAAATCGCGGACCCACGCTCCCACCGCGAGCACCACCGTGTCAGCATCGACAACCCCGCGGTCGGTGCGCACCCGCACCCCATCGGCGAAAGGCTCCACGGCGAGGACGGGCTCGTCACGGCGGATCTCGGCGCCGAGGCGGTCGGCGACCGCGAGCTGCGCGGCGACACAGCGCTCCGGCCGGACGAACCCGGCGGTGGGCTCGTAGTAGGCGGACTCGTTGCCGTCGAGCCCGAACTGCGGGAAACGCCGGGCCACGTCCGCGGCGTCGAGCAGCTCGTGCTTGATGCCGTATCGGTTCGCGCAGGCGATGGTGCTGGCAAGGAACTCGTGGCGGTGATGGCCGGCCGGCCCGCCCCCGGCGGATTCGAGGATCAAGCCGCCGCACTGGGTGAGCAGATCCTGCCCGGTCTCGGCCTCGAGCTCCCGCCAGATGGCGTGGGAGCGCTGGACCAGCGGCGTGTACGCCTCGCCCTCGCCGATCGCCTCACGGGTGATCCGCGTGTCCCCGTGGGTCGAACCGTAGATGTGCGGTGGTGCGAAGCGATCGATCCCGACCGCTCGGATCCCACGCCGGGCCAGCTGGTAGAGGGTGGCGGCACCCGCCGCCCCGAGGCCCACGACGGCCACCTCGTACGTGCTCATCGCCGCAGCCTACTACCCTGCGCTGGTGAGCCAGGATCACTACTTCAGCCCGGATCCGAAGGTCGCCTCGCGCCCGAGGACGATGCGGGTGACGCTCCCGGATCTGAGCTTCGAACTCGACACCGACCGGGGGGTTTTCGCCCACGGTCACCTCGACGCGGGAACCGATCTCCTGCTCCGGACCCTTCCCGCGGTGCCGCCCGGAGAGCTCGTCGACGTGGGCTGCGGGTATGGCGCCATCGCCATCACGCTGGCGCTGCGCAACCCCGACGCCCGCGTGTGGGCGGTGGACGTCAATCGCCGGGCGCTCGAGCTCTGCGCGCGCAATGCCGAACGCGCCGGGGCGCTCAATGTGGTGACCGCCGAGCCGGACGCGGTCCCCGCCGGCATCAGGTTCGCCGCGATCTACTCCAACCCGCCGGTGCGGCTTGGCAAGGCGTCGCTCCACGAGCTGCTGCTCACCTGGATCGGGCGCCTCGAGCCGGATGGGGTGGCGACCCTCGTGGTGCAGCGCCACCTCGGCTCCAACTCCCTCGCCGCCTGGTTGACGAGCCTCGGCCACCCCGTGGAGCGAGTTCGATCGAAGGCCGGCTATCGAGTGCTCGAGGTGCATGCCATCGCTGCGAGCCCGCATGATGGCAGCCGTGCCCGCTAGCCCCGGCCCCGTCGGCTTCATCACCATCAACGTCGACCCGGTCCTGAACATCGGCCCGATACCGATTCACTGGTACGGGGTCATGTATGCCGTGGCGTTCCTGGCCGCATACCAGTTCGGCGTGCTCCCGTATGCGAAGTGGCGCGGTCTTCCCAAGTCGGTCGCAGAGAAGATCTGCGTCTGGACGATCATCTTCGGACTGCTCGGCGGCCGTCTCTACTACGTCGTGCAGCAGCCCGACCTGTGGCAGAACTACATCCTCAAACCGATCAACATCATCGCGTTCTGGCAGGGCGGCATGGCGTTCTTCGGCGCCATCATTGCCGGCTTCGTGACGCTCGCAATCTGCGCGTGGCGGTACGGATACAACCCATGGATCGCGCTCGACGGCGGGGTGATCTTCGCGGTTGTCGGTCAGCCGATCGGGCGGATCGGCAACGTCATCAACGGTGACATCCTGGGTGCACCGAGCACGCTGCCCTGGGCCACTGCGTATTCCAACCCGCACGCCATCCTGCAGACCGGATTCTCCCTGTGCACGCGCATCCAGTGCATTGCGTACCAACCCGCCGCGGTCTACGAGGCGATCGGCACCATCGTTATCGGGCTCATGCTGCTGTTGCTGGTGCGCCGCAACGTCCGTCCGGGTGTTCTTGCGATCGCGTATGTGGTGCTCTATGCAGTGAGCCAGTTGATCCTCTTCGAGTTCCGCAAGAGCGAGCCGCCCGGACCGCTCGGGTTGCGCGAGGCGCAGTGGACGTCGATCGCAATGCTCGTGCTGGGTGCCCCGCTCCTGTATCTGCTCTGGCGGCGAACGAACGACCGCCTCGAGAAGCGCTTTCCCGCCGGTCCGGCAGCAGGTCAGGAGCCGGCAACGGGCCAGGAGCCGGCTGCAGCCCGGTGACACAACTCTTCCTGTACAACGTCATCGCCTTCGTCGAGGTGGCCCTGACGGTGCTGATCATCGCGCGGATTGCCGTGTCGTGGATTGGGCTCAGTCCGTGGCATCCCATCGTCCGCTGGTTGCGCGTGATCGTCGACCCGATCCTCGCCCCATTCCGCCGCATCCTCCCGAGCTTCAGCGGCATCGACTTCTCGCCGATTCTCGCGCTCGTTGTCATCAACATCGTGGCGCAGGTGCTGCAGACGCTGGTCATCGGTGGTGGCGTCGACCTGGGCGCGACCATCGAACTGCTCATCGAGGAAGTGGTGGTCGACATCGCGATCGCGATTGCGATCCTTGTCTTCGTCCGCATCCTGCTCGCGGTGTTCCATGCCGACCCGTGGCACCCATTGGTGCAGATGGTCCGGTCACTGACCAACCCGCTGGTCGCCCCCTTCTCGGGCTTTCACCGCGGCGGCGTGACGGCCGGCGTCGATGTCCCGGCAATCGCCGCGCTGGTCATGTACATCGTGCTGATCATCGTGATCAAGTTCGTCTTCGGGTTGCTGCTCGGGCAGCCGTTCTGATCGAACTCGCGGTCAGCGGCGAGCCGTAGCGCGCTCGCGTTCCGGGGCGCGCACTCGCCGCATCTCCACGCGATACGCGTTGTCACCGACCAGGATCTCCACCGCACGTTCGAGCGCGGGACACGGCTCAACGGCGAAGTCCACGCTGAGCGTGATCTCGTCAACACTCGTCCCCGAGTTCGACGTGCAGGACCACAGCGCAATCGCCCTGATGCTCCTCGAACGCAGTGCGGAGCGCTCCGAGGCTGCCGATCTGCGACGCGTTGACGCTGATATGCACGGTGCTGTCGCGACGCCAGGTGGCAAGCCGGGGGTCGTCATAGGCGTAGACCGCTTCGGCGAGGATCTGCGGCGGTTCGAGATCGACGCGGTCCTCCTCTTCCGCTCCGGGCGTTGTGGTCCCGGTGCCGGATGTACGGCCGGCCTCCACCTTCCCACGCACGACGATGACCGCATCCGGCCGCAACGCCGACACACACTCCTCGAACACGCGCGCGAACACCACCACCTCAACGCTGCCGGTCAGATCCTCGATCTGCAGTGCAGCCATTCGCTGCCCCGTCGTGCTCCGCCGCGGCACGAACGTGCGCATGTCGCGGATGGCACCACCAACCTGGACGATGAGCCCGTCGAGATGCGCGCCGAGCTCGTTGATGGTGGTGTCCACCCGCTGCTGCAACTCGGCCGCGATCCTGCGCAGCGGGTGGTCGCTCAGGTACATCCCGAGGAACTCGCGCTCCCAGCTCAACCGCTCGTCAGCCGCGATCGCGAACGGACCGCTCACCTCGCGACCCTCGAGGTCGTCGGTGGCTTGCGACACCGGCTCGATCAGCACGACGGTCTCACCGAACAGCGACGTCTGACCCGACTCACGCTCCCGGCGGATCGACGCCGCGCGATCGATGACACGGTCGAGGACGGCCAGCATCGCCCCTCGCTCGCCGAGGGAATCGCACGCACCGCTGCGGATCAGCGCCTCCACGACTCGGCGGTTGAGGTCGCGGCTCGCCACGCGCAAACAGAGATCGAAGAGCGAGACGAATGGACCTGCGGCATCGCGCTCGGCGACGATTTCAGCGGCGACACGCTCGCCCACGTTCTTGATGTGGCGCAGCCCGTAGAGAATCTCGCTCTGCGTCTCATCGCCGAGGCTGAAGGCGGACGCGCTGCGGTTGACGTCCGGCGGCCGGACCACGAGTCCGCGCGCGTGCGCATCGAGGATCGATTGCTTGAGCCTGTCAAAGTTATCCGCGCGGCTGTTGAGCAGCGCGGTCATGTACTCGCGCGGATAGTTTGCCTTGAGATACGCCGTCTGGTACGCGATCAGCCCGTAGGCCATCGAATGCGCCCCGTTGAATCCGTACCCGGCAAACAGAGCAATGAGCTCGAAGAGTTCGAGCGCGGTGTCGGCCGCCACGCCTCGCGCGGCAGCGCCGCTCAGGAACTGCTCGCGCTGCTTGGCCATCTTCACTTTGTCCTTCTTGCCCATCGCGGCGCGCAGAACATCGGCTTCGCCGAGCGTGAAGCCGGCGACGGCTGACGCGATCTTCATCACCTGGTCCTGGTAGAGGATCGCACCGTACGTTTCCTTGAGGATCGGCTCGAGCTCCGGGAGCATGTAGGTCACCGGCTCCTCGCCGCGCTTGCGGCGCATCCACGTTGCAGTTGCCCCACCTTCGATCGGACCCGGACGGTTGAGGGCAACCGCAACGCCCATGTCCTCGAGGGTCTTGGGCTGCATGTCGATGAGGATTCGCTTGGCGAAGGTGGCTTCAAGCTGGAAGATGCCGTGCGTGTCTGCCTTGCCGAGGAGCTCGTAGGTCTTGGCGTCGTCGAGCGGGATCTGGTCGATGTCGAGATCGATGCCCCGCGATGTCCGAACCATCTGGGCGGCGTCGTCAATGACCGTCAGGTTGGACAGACCGAGGAGATCGATCTTCAGCAGTCCGATCTGCGACACGCCGTTCATGTCGTACTGCGTCACCGCGGTACCGTCACCGGCCGTCGAGCGCTGCAGCGGGACGATGTTGGCGAGCGGCTCCGACCCGATCACAACGGCTGCGGCGTGCGTCGACGCGTTGCGGCAGATCCCCTCGAGCCGCTGCGCGTTGTCGATGATGTGCTTCGCCCAGTCCTCGTGCTCGTAGAGGTCCTTCAACTCGCGGCTTTCTTTGAGGGCTCGATCGAGTGTGATGCTCACCACCTGCGGCACCAGTTTCGCCAGCCGGTCGACATCCGGGAGGGGCACGTTAAGCACTCGCCCGACGTCGCGGATCGCGGCTCGGGCTGCCATGGTCCCGAAGGTGATGATCTGCGCGACACGATCGCGTCCGTACTTCTCCTGCACGTAGGCGAGCACGCGGTCGCGTCCACGGTCGTCGAAGTCGATGTCGATATCGGGCATCTGCACGCGCTCGCGGTTGAGGAACCGCTCGAAGATCAGCCCATAGCGAAGGGGCTCGATGTCGGTGATGTGGAGCACGTAGCTCACCACTGAGCCTGCTGCGCTACCGCGCCCCGGCCCCACCCGCACTCCGTCGCGCCGTGCCGCACTGATCAGGTCCCAGACGATCAGGAAGTACGCCGAGAACCCCGTCTCGCGGATGACGTCGAGTTCCATGTTGAGGCGCTCGCGAACCTCCGCGGTCACCGCGTGCGCGTAGCGCTCCTGAACACCCACCTCGCACAGCTCGCGAAGGTATGTATCGGCGTCGAGACCCTCAGGGATCGGCGAGTACGTGGGCAGCAGGTTGCGTCCCAGCGGAATCTCGACGTGGCACCGATTGGCGATCGCCATGCTGTTGGACACGGCCTCGCCGTACGCGGCGAATCGTTCGCGCATCTGCTGCGTGCTCGCGAGGTAATACTCCGGGCCGGAGAACCGGAAGCGCTTCTCGTCCTCGCGACGAGATGCCGTCTGCAGGCAGAGCAGGATGTCGTGCGCCTCGGCGTCCTCGGGTTTGATGTAGTGCGAGTCGTTGGTGGCCACAAGCGGCAGGCCGGTGCGACGCGCGATCTCGACGAGGCCCGCACGCACCGCGTCCTCCTCCGGGATGCCATGGTCCTGGATCTCGAGGAAGTAGTTGTCCGTCCCAAAGATCTCCGCGTGGTCGCGCGCCACCGTCTCGGCGGCGGCCATGTCGCCGCGAAGGATCGCCTGCGGCAGCTCACCACCGAGGCACGCGGACAGGCAGATCAGGCCTTCGGCGTGCTCCGCGAGCAGCTGGCGATCGATGCGCGGCTTGTAGTAGTAGCCCTCGAGATGCGAGGTGCTGACCAGCTTGATGAGGTTGCGATAGCCGATGTCGTTGCGCGCGAGCAGGATCAGGTGGCTGGGGTCACGGTCTGTCCGGCCCTCCCGATCGTGGCGCGAGCGCGGCGCCATGTACATCTCGCAGCCGAGCACCGGGTTGATCTTCGCCGCACGTGCGGTGGCGTAGAAATCGATTGCACCGTAGAGCACGCCGTGGTCGGTGATGGCGATGGCCGTCTGCCCCATCGCCTTCGCGCTGTCGATGAGTTCCTTGACGCGTGACGCGCCGTCGAGCAGCGAGAACTCGCTGTGCGTATGCAGGTGGGCAAAGCCTCCCGAACTCGATCTCGTCGCCGGTCGCGGACGGCTTCTCCACGCTGCCTCCTGGGTGCGGTCGATGACAACGAACAGACGTACGCTACCACTCCCCGGCGCCCGGCCGCCGGGCCTCTTGAGGGTACCCCTCAGCGGGGACCGGAGGGCTCAGGAGCCCTCGCCGTCAGCGGTCGCTCCGACGCGCGTGAGCTTGACCACGCTCTCCACGTGATACGTCTGCGGAAACATGTCGACGATGTCGAGCGAGTCGACGCGATACGGGCCTGACGCGACCAGTGTGTGCAGGTCACGAGCGAGCGTCGCCGGGTCGCAGGAGACGTAGACGACGCGCTCCGGGCCGGCGAGCGCGAGCCATCCCGTGACCTGGCCCGAACATCCTGCCCGCGGTGGATCGAGGATCACTGCATCGGCCATCTCGGCAGCGCCCACTTGCGGCAATGCGTCCTCCACCGGCGAGAGCACGAAGTGCATGCGCGCGGCAACGTCGTTGACACGCGCGTTGAGCACGCCGAGCTGCGCGGCGCCGCGGTTGCTTTCGATGCACACCACCTCGCGCGCGTCAGCGGCGAGATGACATGCGAGCACGCCGACGCCGGCGTACGCGTCGACCACGCGCAGGCCGGTGTAGTCGACAAGCGCGTCGATGGCGCACTGATACAGCACATCCATCTGCGCCCAGTTGACCTGGATGAATGCGTCGGGCGTCACGCGAAACGTCATACCCCGCCAGCGCAACGTCGTCGACGTCGTGCTGACGCGTCCGCCGTCAGGCAGATCGAGACCGCCGTCAAGGGAGCCGCTCGCCAGTCCCTTCGTGGGCTTCGCGTGAATGAGCAGCTCCTGACCCTCCTCACCGACTGTGAGGTGGAGCGTGGTCAGCGCATTTGTGGCACTGGAGTTGAGGAGCTTGCGCAGCGCGGGTAGCGCGGTGGTGATCCGCGGGTGGTGGATCAGGCAATCGTCCACCGCGATCGGCCGCCAGCTGCGCGCACGGTTGAAGCCGAGCGCTGGTGGGGCCGTCGCGGTGCCGGCGATGACGTGGAACTCGCCGCGGATGCGATACCGCCAGGGGTTGCCAACCGCGTACATGCGCGGTGCGGGGTGCTCGATGTGCTGCCGGTGCAGCGCGTCGAGCACGATGTCCCGCTTGAGATCCACTTGGTGGGGATATGCGATGTGCTGGAGCTGGCAGCCGCCGCACTTCGGCACGTATGGACACGGCGGCGTGACGCGATGCGGCGACGCCTCGATGACGCGCACGACTTCGGCGAAGGCCGTCGAACCCTTTCGATAGCGGACCGAAACCTCCACCTCCTCGCCGGGGATACCGCCCTCGACCATCATCGTCGCGCCCTGGTCGTCGTGCGCGAGACACAGTCCACCATGGACCATGCGTCCGAGACGCACCGGGGCTACCGCTCCGAGAGCCGGTCGCGAAGCAGACGGTTCACCAGCGGCATATCGGCCTTGCCGCCGGTCGCATCCTTGACCGCGCGCATCAGCTGCCCGAGCGCCTGCTGCTTGCCGGCGCGGAAGTCCGCGGCCGCCGCCGGGTTCGCGGCGATGGCGGCTTCGACGAGCGTGCTCAGTTCTGCGGTGTCGCTGACCTGGGCAAGACCGCGGTCCCGCACCAGCGCCTCGGGATTGCCGCCGGCGACGTAGAGCTCGGCGAGCAGCTCCTTGGCGGTCGGCCCGTTGATGGTCCCCGCATCGACGAGCCGGAGCAGGGTCGCGAGCCCCTCGATACCCAGACCGCTGCGCTGCAGTGGCATGTGGTGCTCGTTGGCCAGCGCCGCGACGTCGCCGCTCAGCCAGTTGGCGGCAAGTTTGGCGAGAACACCGGTGGCGACGAGGGCTTCGTAGGTGTCGGCTTCGTCACGGGTGTCGGTGAGCACGGCAGCGTCGTAGGCGGTGAGCCCGTACTGCTCCTGGAAACGCTGTGCACGCGCCTCGGGTAGCTCGGGGAGCGTCGCCCGTACGCGCTCCACGAACGCCGCGTCCAGGCGTAGCGGCGGCAGATCCGGCTCGGGGAAATAGCGATAGTCGTGGGCCTGCTCCTTGCTCCGCTGCGAGATGGTGCGTCCCTGCGCCTCCACCCATCCGCGCGTCTCCTGGACCAGCGTGCCGCCGGCGTCGAGCACGCCCGTCTGGCGCTCGATCTCGGACTCGAGCGCCCGCTGCACCGCCCGGAACGAGTTCATATTCTTGACCTCGACCTTGACACCGAGCTCCTGCGCGCCCGGAGGCCGGAGCGAGATGTTGGCGTCGCAGCGGAAGGACCCCTGCTCGAGGTTGCCGTCGTTCACACCGATGTAGGTGAGGATCTGGCGGAGGCGCACCAGATACTCGCGTGCCGCCTCCGGCGTGCGCAGGTCCGGTTCGCCGACGATCTCCATGAGCGGCACGCCGCAGCGGTTGAGGTCGATCAGCGAGGACGTGGCGCTCTGGAGCACGTCACCCGCGTGGTGCATCGTGCCCGTGTCCTCCTCGAGGTGGACGCGCGTGATCCCGCATCGCACCGGCTCACCACCGACGGGAAACTCGAGGTATCCGTTGACGGACAGGGGCAGGTCGTACTGCGAGATCTGGTATCCCTTGGGGAGGTCCGGGTAGAAGTAGTTCTTCCTGTCGAACTTGGTGAACGGTGGGATGTCGCAGTGCAGCGCGAGCGCGGTGCGCACCGTGAAATCGACGGCATGCCGGTTGATGGTGGGCAGGACGCCTGGCAGTCCGAGGCAGACGGGACACGTGTTCTCGTTGGGTGCGGCGTTGATGTAGTCGGCCGGGCACGGGCAGAACATCTTGCTGCGGGTCAGCAGCTGCGCATGCACCTCGAGACCGATCACCACCTCGTAGCGACCGAGTGCCGCGGGTATCGTCGCCGTCTCGGTCATGCGGCCTCGGTCGCGTATGGCGACAGTAGCGCGTGGAAGTCGGTTGCCTGCTCGTATGCGTGCGCGATCCGAAGCACGCGCGAGTCCTCGAAGCGCGGTGCGATCACCTGCAGACCCACCGGAAGCCCGTTGACGAAACCGCAGGGCACCGAGATGCCCGGGGTGCCCGCGAGGTTGGCGGGCAAGGTGACGACGTCGCACATGTACATGGACAGCGGGTCGCTGCGCGATCCCATCGGGAACGCGACGCTCGGTGAGGTGGGAGAGACGATCGCGTCCACCTCCTTGAAGACCGCGTCGAATTCCTGGCTCACGAGCGTGCGCACCTTTTGCGCCTGCCGGTAATAGGCGTCGTAGTAGCCGCTCGACAGCGCGTAGGTGCCGAGCATCACCCTGCGCTTGACCTCGTTGCCGAAGCCCGCGTCGCGCGTCTGCAGGTACATATCGGTGACCGAGGGCCGCTCGACACGGACACCGAAGCGCACGCCGTCATAGCGCGCCAGGTTCGACGAGCATTCAGCCGGCGCGATGATGTAGTACACACTCAGCGCGACGTCGGTGCTGGGCAGTGAGACCTCGTGCAGCGTCGCGCCCTGACCCTCGAGAACACGGAAGGCCGCCTCGACCGCGTCGCGAACGCCGGGCTCGGTTCCGGCGCCGAGATACTCACGCGGAATCCCCAGGCGCATCCCCGCAACGCCGGCGTGCAGCGATGCGAGCGGATCGTCGGCCGCACGTGGATCGGACGTGCTGTCACGCGGATCATGACCGGCGATGGCCGCATAGACCATCGCGCAGTCCTCGACGGTGCGCGTGAACGGGCCGATCTGGTCGAGCGAGGACGCGAAAGCGATGAGCCCGTAACGCGAAACCCGTCCATATGTCGGCTTGAAGCCGACCACACCGCAGAGCGCGGCAGGCTGGCGGATCGACCCGCCCGTATCGGTGCCGAGCGAGAACGGAACGCTGCCCGCGGCGACGGTCGCTGCGCTGCCGCCGCTGCTGCCACCCGGCACACGCTCGATGTCCCAGGGGTTGCCAACCGGCCCGTATGCGGAATTCTCCGTCGACGACCCCATTGCGAACTCGTCGCAGTTGGTTTTGCCGACACAGACCGCGCCGGCATCGAACAACCGCTGCACCGCGGTGCCGGTGTATGGCGGCTTGAATCCTCGAAGGATTTTCGAGCCCGCGGTGGTGTCGATGCCGTCGACGCAGAGCACATCCTTGAGCGCCATCGGGATGCCGCAGAGCGGCGATGCCGTGTCGGGATGTGCCTCGAGCGTGTGCGCAGCGGCGTCGGCCTGTGCCTCAGCGAGCTCGCGCGTGACCGCGAGATATGCGTTCAGGTCCTTCTCGGTCCGTTCGACGTGGGCAAGCGCGTCGTCGAGCAGTGCGCGAGGTGTCGTGCTGCCGTCGCGAAGTGCCGCCGCGAGCTCGGTGATGGTTCTAGCCGTCAAGTTCCGCGCCCTGGATGGCCCCAACCACGAAATAGTTGCCGTCCGAAACGGGGGCATTGCGCAGCGCTGCGGCCGCGCCGATCGGCTCCTCGGGCTCGTCGGCACGCATGACATTGACGAGATCGCCAACCTGCGCGGTCTCAGCGAGCGACGACGTATCGACCTGCTGCAGGCGTGCGATGTGGTCGAGGATCGCCTCCAGCTCGCCGAGCAGACGATTCTTCTCTGCATCGCTGAGGCCGACTCGGGCCAGCATCGCGACGTGATCAACTTCGGCGCGAGAAAGTGTCATGGAGCGGCTATTATCCCGGCCTCTCGACTTCTTCGAGCGGGAGCCAGGTGAGCACCGTCTGCTCGGTTGGAGCGAAACCGGCTGAGATGTAGGCGGACAGGGCGGCCTCGTTGTCACCGCGAGTCCAGACGCACGCGAAAGTGACTCCGCGGCTGCGGATGAGCTGCATCGCCTCCGCCATCAGGTTTCGGGCGACCCCCCGGCCGCGCTCGCCGGGACGGACGTACAGCTCCGCGATCTCCGCCTCAAGCCCGGTGCCCGGGTCGAAGAGCACCACCCAGCACAGCCCGATCGCCTCCCCCTCCGATGTGCGCGCCACCAGGATGTGGTTCTCACCGGAGAATCGAGGAGACGTCGTGAGCCGCTCGCTCAGCTGATCCGAGGTCTCCTCAGGGTGGTCATAGTGCTCCTGCTCGGCGAGCGCCAGGTCGACGAGCATCGCGCGAACCTGGACGTCCTCGTGGTCCTCGAGCGTTTCGATGCGGACGTCATCGAGATCTGCCATGGCCAGCCATTGTGGCGGCTCAGGAAGTGGCGACCCCACCCCCCGAGGCAACTCCGGTGGCGCCACCGGTGCCGTTGTTGCAGATCGTGGTGGGCTGGGCAGTCGCCGTTCCGGCGGGCTTGTCTGGCTCGGGAACCGGATGGCAGGGCAGGCCGGGGGGAACGCTCACCGGCGACGGCACCGGGATGACGACGCTCGGCCCGGCGCTTCCATCGCGCTGGGTCCAGTTGGAGCCGTCCCACGTCCAGGTCTGGTCGTAGAGGCCGGCCGTGTGCGACGAGGTTCCGGAGCCGCCGAAGATCACGATCTGACCGGTCGTCGCGTCGTACGCGCTGGCTGCCCCGCTCACGACAGGCGGTGCCGTCGCGGGATGCGCCCGGGTCCAGACACCGGTCCAGATCCAGGTCTGCCCATCGGCAAGCGCAACGTCACTGTGGGTCGAGGCGTCGCCAACGAAGGCGGTTCCTGGCATTTCCGGACCGCCGGTGTAGGTGGTCACTTGCCGCCAGGACGCTCCGGTCCAGATGCGCTCGGTGCCAGCGTCGGCCGCAGACGGTTGCAGCGCGTTATTGCCGACACACCCTGCGCAGGGGAATGGCACCGGTATCGGCTGGCCGACGTTGCCGCCGAAGGTGGCGAGCTCGCCGGTGACGGCATCGTCGACGATCGAGGAGCTGAACATTTCGTATGACGATTCACTCAAATTGGGCGCCATCACCTTCCATTCGTGTCCGTTCCACGTCCACGCGGGCGCAGCGAGGATCGGCAAGGAGCACCTCGGCTGGGCGCCGGGGTCCGCCCCGCTGGGCATCGGGCAGGCGATCGCGGGCTCCGCTGCTCCAAGCGCCGGCTCCGCAAACGGTCCACGAGGCAGGAGCACGACCCGCTGGGAGACCGGGTCCGTTGCCATCGCGCCGCCGCCGAAGACGACGGACGGCGTCGAGGCCGCGGGCTTCGACCAATCACTCCCGTTCCACATCCACGTGACGGCGCCCGGCGAAACCACGCTGTCACAGCCGGACGCCGCCGCCGCTGTGCCCTGACCGGCTTTCGCCGTCGAACTCGGCGCAGGCGCAATGGCGGGTATCGGCTCATTCGGCGGCACGGAGATGCCTGTTGAGCCCGTCGAGCCTGAGGAGGCCGACCCAGAGCCTCCCGAGCACGCGACGGAGCCGTCGTTCGGCGTGGCGAGCTGCTGACCGCCAATCAGGAGCACGTCGTGGCTCACCGGGTCATAGGCCATCTGAACGTTGTCGAGTGCAGGCGGCGAGGTCGCGGGGTGCGCCTGAGTCCATCCCGATCCGTCCCAGATCCAGGTGTCGTTGAGCGTGTGAGACCTGGTCTGACCGCCGAAGAGAACGACAGAACCGTTGGCGGCGTCATAGGCCATTGCAGTGCCAGTGCGTGCAGATGGCTGCCCGGTGGAAGCAGGCGAGCTGCCGGCCCCAGCGACAGCACGGATCCCGAAGAACGCACCCATGCCAGCCCCGGCGACCGCAACCACCGCGATGCCGACAAGCGGTCGCGACCAGCGCGAGCGTTGGACTTCAGTACTCATGGCAGTGACACGCGAGAAGCGCCTCGCGAGTTCCCGCCGGGCGCGCCTCCGTAGACTGGGACTTCACGATGACCGAGACCACCGCGCAACCCAAAAACCCCGAGCGCCTCGAGCTCGAGCAGCTCACTGCGCTGCAACCCGGGCTTGCCCGCCTGATGCCCGAGATCGGGGCGCGATTCTGGAAGGCGTTCTACGCCGCCCAGGCGAGCAACTGGCCGCTCGCGAACTGGCAGCTTCGCGAGATGCGCAAGCTCCTTCGCCTCTGCGAGGTGACCCGGCCGAAGTACACCGACGATATCGAGGAGTGGATCGTCGACGACCTCGACCCCCTGATGACCGCGCTCGAAGCCCACGATTTCGTTGCGTTCGAACGGCGCTATCACGAGGCGGTCGACTTCGCCAATGAGCTGCACCGCCGCTGGCAGAAAGAGTGGATCGTCTGGAAGCTTCCAGACACGCCACCGCCAGATCTGGATCTCACACCTCGAGGCTAACCGCTACGTCGGACCGTGATCGCATGATGGCGTCGCTGATCGAGCACGGAATTCGATCGCCGCAGGTGCTCAACGCAATGGCGGACGTGCCCCGGGAGGAATTCGTGCTGGAGAGTGACCGCGAGCAGGCCTATGCAGACCGGGCGCTGCCAATCGACGCTCCCGGGCAGACGATCAGCCAGCCGCTCATGGTCGCGGTGGTCGTCGAGGCCCTCGAGTTGCACGAGGGCGACCGAGCGCTCGACGTCGGCACCGGCTCCGGCTACCAGGCGGCGGTGATGGCCGCGTGCGGGGCGCACGTGGTGAGCATCGAACGCGTATCGTCGCTCGCGCAGACGGCGGACGAGCGTCTACGCCGGCTGGACTACGACGTGGAGGTCTTCGAGGGTGACGGCACCCTGGGGGTCCCTGAACGGGCCCCCTTTGATGCGATCGCCGTTGGGGCGGCTGCGCCGCGCCTCCCGGTGGCCCTCGCGCGCCAGCTCGTCGAGGGTGGGCGCCTGGTGGTGCCGATCACCGACAACCCCAATGGCGAGGAGCTCACTCGGTTGCGCGTGGTCAACGGGCGCTGGCAGACGGAATTACTCGGTCCGTGCCGCTTCGTGCCGTTGATCGGTGCTGACGGCTACGAGGGCGCCGACCCCGGCTGATCGCTTGCGGGCGGCTCTTCGCCCGCCGGGACCCGGAACATCCTGATCCTCGACGAGCTGCCCGACCGCTCAACCGCCCTGGTCGCGGCATCGCCGAAGGCACCGGCGAGCACCGTCACGACCTCCTCGTTGGCGGGCGGCCGGTCCAGCTCGGGCCTCGACAGCGTCACCGCGTACTGATCGATGCCGTCGGGCCGGTTGGGGTAGCGCGAACGCGTCACGCTCACCCGCAGCCCGAGTTCCGGCAGGTCGAGCTGGTGCCTCCCCGCCTCGCGCATCCCGTCCGGGTGGACGTAGTCCTCATCGGCTCGGAGGCGGAGGTCCCGCAGTTGCTCCTCGATGGGTCTGGAGTCACTCATCCCCCTACGTTTAGCATGTTGGCGGCGCGAGGTATTCGATAAGGGCGGCGTCCGTGTGACGCGGCAATCGAAATTGATTTATCAGTCCCGGAGGACATTCAGATGGCTAAAACAGTCGGTATCGATCTCGGCACCACCAACAGCGTGGTTGCAGTGATGGAAGGTGGCGAACCCACCGTCATCGCCAACGCCGAGGGAGGCCGCACCACGCCGTCGGTGGTCGCATTCACGCGCACCGGCGAGCGCCTCGTCGGGCAGCTGGCCCGCCGCCAAGCAGCAGTCAACCCCGAAAATACCGTCTACTCGATCAAACGCTTCATGGGCCGCTTGCTGAGCGAGGTCAGCACCGAGGCCAAGCAAGTTCCATACAAGGTGGTGGCCGGCAAGGACGGCCGCGCCGAGGTGGAGATCAACGGCGAGCACTTCACGCCGGAGCAGATCTCCGCGATGATCCTGCAGAAGTTGAAGACCGACGCGGAGGCGTATCTCGGCGAGAAGGTCACCGACGCGGTGATCACGGTGCCCGCGTACTTCAACGACGCCCAGCGCCAGGCGACCAAGAACGCCGGTCAGATCGCCGGACTGAACGTCCTGCGCATCATCAACGAGCCCACCGCGGCCGCGCTCGCGTACGGCCTCGAGAAGAAGGAGAACGAGAAGATCCTCGTCTTCGACCTCGGCGGCGGGACGTTCGACGTTTCGATCCTCGAGGTTGGTGAAGGCGTCTTCGAGGTGAAGTCCACCAACGGCGACACCCACCTCGGCGGTGACGACTACGACCGCCGGATCGTGGACTGGCTCGCCGACGAGTTCAAGCGGGACCAGGGCATCGACCTGCGGGGCGATCGCCAGGCCCTGCAACGGCTCACCGAGGCCGCCGAGAAGGCGAAGATCGAGCTCTCGCAGCGTCAGGAAACCGAGGTCAACCTCCCCTTCATCACGGCTGACGCCTCGGGTCCGAAGCACCTTGCCATCACGCTGTCGCGGAGCAAGTTCGAACAGCTGACCGAGGATCTCACCGCACGCTGCCGCGGACCGTTCGAGGCCGCGCTCAAGGACGCCGGTATGACGGCCTCCGACCTCAACGAGGTCATCCTCGTCGGCGGGTCGACACGCATGCCGGTGATTCAGGAGCTCGTCAAGAGCTTCACCAACAAGGACCCGCATCGCGGTGTGAACCCCGATGAGGTGGTCGCAGTCGGCGCTGCCATCCAGGCCGGCGTGCTCAAGGGCGAGGTCAAGGACGTGCTCCTGCTCGACGTCACCCCGCTATCGCTCGGGATCATGACCGAGGGCGAGGTGAACACCAAGCTCATCGAGCGCAACACCACCATCCCCACCGCGAAGACGCAGGTGTTCTCGACCGCGTCGGACGGTCAGCCGTCCGTCGAGATCGTGGTGCTCCAGGGCGAGCGACCAATGGCGCGGGACAACCGCATCCTTGGGACGTTCAGCCTCGACGGCATCCCACCCGCACCGCGCGGCATGCCACAGATCGAGGTCGGCTTTGACATCGATGCCAACGGCATCCTCAACGTCAGCGCCAAGGATCGCGGGACGGGCAAGGAGAACAAGGTCACCATCACCGGTTCGACGACGCTCCAGAAGGACGAGGTCGAGCGCATGGTGAAGGAGGCCGAGGTCCACGCCGACGAGGACCGCAAGCGTGCCGAGTCGGTGGAGACGCGCAACCGCGCCGACGCCCTTGCCTACCAGGCCGAGAAGGCACTCGCCGACGCGGGTGACAAGGTGCCGGCCGAGCTGCGCACCGACATCGAGACCAAGGTCAAGGCAGTTCGTGACGCAATTGCCAGTAACGACTCGGATGCGATGAAGAAGGCGCACGACGACCTCGCAGCTTCGATCCAGAAGATTGGCGAGGCGGTGTATGCACAGACGCAGCAGGCACAGCCCGGACCGGGTGAGCCGCACAGCGGCAATGGTGACGGCGGCGCGCCCGATGAGGGTGCCGGTGCCGGCGCTGGAACCGGTGGAGACGACGTCGTCGACGCCGAGTTCAAAGAGGTCTAACACCAACCCCTGAGGCCTGAATTGCGCCTGGCGAGGACGTCTCGTCAGGCGCATTTCTTTGTGTGGACCCTCCGTGTGGACTGCCCTCAGTCCTCGCGACGGCGCGAAACCCCAAGTGATACCAGTGTCATTTGCCCGGCGCTGACTTACCGCCGCGGCAAGGCGTCGCGAGTTCGATGCCGACGTCGGCGGCGACGGCATCGGTCCAGGAGGCAGTCCCGCAACAGTAGTGATCGACGTCTGCCCGTTCCCCCGGCCCTTGGGCACGCCTCGATGGAAGGCAGCCCGCAGCAGGATCGGCACCGCCGCCGACAGCACCCCGGTGAAGAACGTCAGCCCGTTGGGCAGGTGGTTGTAATCCGAGAGGCCGAGATAGCAGAACAGCGCAGTCAGGAAGGCGGCGATGATGATCACCGCCATGCCCACGACCAGGACGATCTCCTGGTTGCGCTCGTTGACGATGGGGTGGTCCGGCCGGCGCTGCTGGAGCATGCGATAGATGTTCAGGCCGGCCCAGGAGTTGAGCATCAGCCCGCTGACGAAAGCGAGGATGGAGATCGTGATGCGGAACTCGGGCAGGTTCTTGACGATGAACACCGCGATGTTGACCACGATCAGCGCAGTGGGGGTGAGCGCGCCGATCAAGGGGATCGTCCAGCGCTTCAGGAACGGGCCGACGCCGCTACGCTCCGGCTGAGCCGTGGCGATTCTCGTAGGCCTCCGGCGGCGAAAGGGCATGCTGTAAGCGTACGGGTCGCGGGCTCTGCAGGCACGCCCATCCGCTCGAGTGGGCGGGATCGTTCGTCACCGCCCCGTTTCCGGACTGCGAGCGGTCACCCATTCGGCGCCGCCTCCGCCCCAATAGGCTCCACTCATGCGCGCGCGTCGGCCGGGCCGCGGCCTCATTGTCGGCAGGTTCGGGCTGCGAACCAGCCTCGCCGGACGTCTCCTGGCCGGCGGGGTCGTGTTCACCGCGCTCGTGATCGCCGGCGTCAGCGGCTTCCTGCTGGTGAGCCGCTCGCAGCAGACCAACGCGGGTGCGCTGTCGAACGCGGACAACCGAGCCGGCGTCGCCGGTGAGCTGATCTCGCGGGTCATCCAGCCGCAGGCTCAGTACGCGGCCACAGCGGTCGCATCGCTGACATCGCTCCAGCTCGCGCTGAGTGGGAGCAACCCGACGGCCCTGGTCGCGGCTGAGTTCAGCGACAAGCGGATCGTCGATCTGCAAGGGCTCGGCGTGGTTGTCCTCAACAGCACGGGCAACATCCTGTACACGAGCGAATGCGACAGCGTGAACCTGCTCGGGGTCGCACTGCACCCGACGACCACCGCGTGTGAGCAGGGTGCTATTCCTCACGTCACCGCCTCGCTCGCGTCGGTTCGCGACGCACTGAACATCGAAGCGACGACCGCGTGTCGGCAGCCCAGCGCGGTGATCGGGGCAAGCCCGGCGCTGCGTACGCAGTGCCCATCAGGGGTCGAGGGCGTGGAGACGCTTGCCGGCGGCCTGCCCGCGCTGGACGTGGCCGTCCCGGTCTATGACGTCCAAGCCGGCACCGAAGCTCCGCTCGGCGTGGTCGTCTATAGCGCCCAGCTGCAGACACAGTTCGCCCGGTACGGCCCGGTCATCGGATACACGCCGGTATTTCTCAGCGCGGGCTCAACCGCGAGCCTCATCCGTTTCACCGGTTCCAACGACACCCCCACTCCTTCGGCGGTACCGCCGGCCATCAAGCAGGATGTGGCGCATCCCTCGTCCGGCCAGGTGGCGCATGCCATCTATACGGTTGAAGGCGTGGGGGCCGTGGCCGGGAGCTTCGTCCCCCTCGATGCACCGGGTGGGACGAGCATCGCTGGGTACCTCGGCGTCGAGGTGCCGCTGTCGATCTTTGCCGCCGGCACCGCTCAGGACGAGGCGACGATCGCGCAGATCGCATTCACCGCGCTCGTGGTGGTGTGCCTGCTCGTGCTCCTCTTCGTCGATCGGTTCGTTCGCCGCCCGGTCTCTCGACTCGAGCGAGGCGTGGAGCGGATCGCCGACGGCAACTACACGACCGACATTCCTGTCACCTCGCGCGATGAGCTTGGGCGACTCGCCGCCGGTGTCAACCGGATGCGCGAGCAGATCGCCGGGTACATCGCGCACATTGACGGATCGGTCGGCAGGCTGCAGGAGGTGTCCCGCGCGCTGACCATGACCACGGGCGGCATCGAGCAACTCCAGGATGCGGTGCTCGGCGCTGCCGACGCCATCGCCGGCGGATCAGCGAGCGCGACCGTCTACACGCGGCGCGGCTCGGAGTTTCTGCGAATGCGCAGTCGCGGGCCCGAGATGCCCGACATGGCCGACACCATGCCGGTGGAGGAGCTGAGTGCGGGCCATGCGGTGCGGCTCGACTGGGGCGATCGTGCCGGCATCGCCGTGCCCATGCTGTTCCAGGAGGCACTCACCGGCGTGCTCGTGGTCGGGTCGGAGCGCCCCGTCGCAGAAGGTGATGAGCGCGCCCTGATCACCCTCGCCAACAACGCCGCGGTCGCGGTTGAGAACACGCGCACCCTCGAACAGGAACGCGAGGCGGTGCGCCGGCTCAGCGAGTTGAACCAGCTGAAGAGCGACTTTCTCGACACCGCGCAGCACGAGCTGCGCACACCCGTCCTCGCCATTCAGGGACAGATCGAGCTGCTCAATGTCGCGTGGGACAAGTGGGACGACGCGACCAAGCTTGAGATCGTGCGCGACGTCGACATTTCAGTGAAACTGCTCGGCGAAACCGTGGAGAACGTCGTTGACTTCGCGCTGGTGAACTCCGACACGATCGACGTGCGCATGTCATCCGTCGACGTCGCGGCGGCGATCAGAGATGCATCCAACGACGTGCGCCGCCACTTCAAGGACGGGTTACCCGTCGAGCTCACCACCGACGTTCGCGGAACCCCCGCGCTCATGGCCGATCCTTTCCGTCTCCGCCAGGTCCTCCGCGCGCTGATCGACAACGCCGTGAAGTTCACGCCGGAGGGCGGACACGTTCGCGTCAGCGCCGGCCCTGTCAAGGGCACGGGTCGCTGTCGCATCGAGGTGGTCGATGACGGCATCGGGATCAGCCCCGAGGCGATACCGCGCCTCTTCGATCGCTTCTACCAGGAGGACAACAGCCGCACGCGGCGCCACGGTGGCATGGGCATGGGCCTCGCGCTGGTGCGCCGCCTCTGCGACGCACACGGCGCGACCGTTACCGCGAAGAGCGACGAGAAACGCGGCAGTACGTTCACGATCCTCTGGCCGCTGGCGGACGTCGACGCTGAACCGACGCCAAGCGCGCTGTTCTTCGAACCGGTCCCGGCTGCCAGCACCTAGTCTGGATCACGACATCAGCCCGGGGCTGACAGCCCCGGCGACCGAGACCTCAGCGCGCTGACACGCTCGCGAACATGGGCCCTACGCTGATGACCGGCAGCCCGTCCTCGAAAACGACGCTGTTGGTTCGCACCGATGTGATGCGCGGTCCCGGCAGCAGGATGCCCGCGACATTCAGAGGATCGGTGGCCGAGACACGCACCACTTCCGACGAGCGCTCACGCCGCCGCACGCTGCGCAACTGATCGACCGCTTCCGGAAGCGCGAACTGCTCACCGGCGAAGCCCGTGACAAAACGTCCGCCCCGCGCGGTGCCGCGTGCTTCCATGCGGCGCAGCGCCCACACGACATCGCGCCACGGCAGCGCGATCGTCTCGCGGGCGACGACGTCGCGAAAGACGACTCCCCAGCGCACCAGTAACTGCTCGGCGATCGCCTCGGCGAGGGCATCGTGCTCCGCTACCGGTGACACACGCGGCACCAGTGACCAGCGGCCCTCACCCGACGAGTACCCGCTGACGCCGTGTCGCAGTCCACGGTGATGGGGCCGTGAACGCCCGAGGCCGCGGCTGACCAGGAGGCGCCGAACCGCACTGAAACCGTCCGCGGTGAGCAGCCCTCGTGCAACGCCGTCCCACAGGGCGTTCTCGACCTCGCTGGGGAGCCTGCGCGAGAGCGTGACGATGTCATTGGTGAAGAGCGCACCGTGTTCGCGCAGCGCATCGAGCACATCCAGGGTTGCTCCGGAAACAGGCTCGAGTGGCTGCGCATCGCCCCGCCCCGACTGGAGCAGCCACGGCAGGTCGGACCGCATCACCAGCGTCACCGGCGTCGCACGTGAAGCCGACGAACTGCTTCGCGGTGGCGCAGCGGCGCCCGGTTCGTCGCGAACCTTCAACCGCGCCCATGCCACCTCTCCGGACATGCACAACTCGTCGAGCCAGGCGCTGCGATACCCGAAGACTCGGCTTGGCAGGACGGTCTCCTCCCACACGCCGGCGGGGATCTCGAACCCCTGCAACTGCGCAATGGTCGCGGCGACGCCGGCACGACCTTCGCGCTGCGTCCCAGGCGCAACTCGCTGCCAACGCAGCAGGAACCGCACGAAATCCTGTGCGGTGACGGGCTCGATCTCCTGGCGCAAGCGCTGCTGCGTGTATCCGTGAATGCGCGCGAGCAGCCTTCGTGCGCACCACTGCTCATCGCTGATGCCGGGGTCGAAGTGTCCGCGAATCACGAAGCCCTCGCCCTCGATCGCGGCGAGACCGATCGTGACGTCGGATTGACGAAGTCCAGTGCGCTCGGCAAGTGCTTCGACGGTCATCGGACCGCTGACTTCCAGATGTCCGCGAAGGATCGAGGCAACGAGCGTGTCACCGTCCATCGACGCAAGACCCACACCGCGGGGCAGGTCGCCCGGGCGCGGTGTCAGCGTCACGCCCGGCCACAAGGATTCGACTCCGGCGGCACGTTCGGTGGCGCACCAGAAGACGTCGCCGTCCTTGGTGACCGTCACAGCCCTGCCCCGCTCGACGAGCGCGTCGAACCACGTGGCCCACGCCGCCTCCGCCCTGGTCACCACCAGAGAGATGAGCAGATCGTGCAATTCGTCGTGATCACGTGGATCCGGTGCCGCCTCGGCGCGGACGCGCGCAATTGCGTCGGGGTCGAGTGCCGCGAGATCGCGCGCCTCGACTGGGAGACCCCGGCGCAAGGTGATCGCCCGGCTCCGCCGTTCCTCGAGCGGCGCGTCATCGAGGAACGTGTACGGCCTGCCGTTCACGATCTCGTGAGCGAGCGGGGACGGCTCGACGGTGTCACGGAAGCTGATCTCGACTTCCTTGCGCTCGATGCGCATGACGAGCTCGCGAAGCGAATCGACGTCCATCACCTCGTGCAGGCAGTCGTACATCGTCTGGTTGACGAGCGGATGATCGGGTGCCTCAACGGGTCCAGTCGGGTTCTCGTTCTGGCAGGCGACCAGCTGTGGAAAGACCGCGCCCATGATGTCGTCGGACTCGAGCCGCTGGATCGGCGCCGGGTTCTTGCGGCCGCCCTTGAAACGCAGCACGGTGAGCGAGCGGTTGAGGTTCCAGCGCCAGCGCACCGCCCACATCGGGGCGAAGATCGCCGCCTTGCGCAGCGTCTCCTCCACGGTGTTCGAGGACAGGAACCTTGGAATATCCTCGAGCGGGAAGCTGTGCTGTGGACCGAGGGACAGGAGCACGCAGTCGTCGCTTGCCGCCGCCTGCAGCTCGAAGTCAAAGGTCGCGCAGAAACGCTTGCGCAGCGCGAGCCCCAACGCACGGTTCACCCGGCCGCCGAACGGTGCATGCACCACCAGCTGCATGCCGCCGCTGTCGTCGAAGAAACGTTCGAGGACGATGTGCTCGAGCGTGGGGATCACCCCGAGCGCGGTGCGACCCGCCGCCAGATAGCGCACCACCATCGACGCGACATCGTTGTCGACCCCCGCGCGCTGCTCGACCCAGGTGATCGCTTCGTCGGCACCGCCCTCAGCAAGCAGGGCCTCCACCCCGCTGCGCAGATCCGACACCTCGCGCGACAGCTCCTCGGTGCGCGCCGGCGCCTCACCGAGCCAGAACGGAACCGATGGTGGCGCTCCGTGCGCATCGACAACCCGGACGGTGCCGGCGACGACACGCCGGATCTTCCACGAAGTGCTGCCCAGCAGGAAGATGTCGCCTGCCGACGACTCGATCGCCCAGTCCTCGTTGACCGTGCCGATGAAGGTGTCGTCCGGCTCCGCGAGCACTCGGTAATCGCCGGTTTCCGGAATGGCACCGCCCGACGTCAATGCGGCGAGCCGAGCACCGCGCCTGGCGCGCACCTCACCGTTGATCTGATCGCGGTGCAGGTAAGCGCCGACCCGGCCCCGGCCGGTGGGGATGCCGTCGGAGACCAACTCGACGATGCGGTCGAAGTCGTCGCGGGTCAGGTCTGAGAAGGGCGCCGCCGTGCGCATCAGCTCAAAGAGGTCGTTCTCGCGCCAGCTGTCTGCCGCGCATTCGGCAACGATCTGCTGCGCGAGGATGTCGAGCGGAAGGCGCGGCGGATGCACCGCGTCCAGTGCGCCGCTCCGCACCCCGGCGAGCAGTGCTGTGCACTCGACCAGCTCGTCGCGCGTCATCGGATACAGCCGCCCTTTCGGCATGCCGCCGCGGCTGTGACCGGAGCGACCGACCCGCTGCAGGAATGTGGCGATGCTGCGCGGCGAGGCGATCTGGCAGACCATCTCGATCGGCCCGATATCGATGCCCAGTTCCAGCGACGCCGTGGCCACCAGCGCGCGCAACTCGCCTGCGCGGAGCTGGGATTCGACGCGTTGACGGCGGTCTCTCGAGAGGCTGCCGTGGTGCGCCGCAACGGCGTCATCACCGAGACGTTCGGCGAGCAGATGCGCGACTCGTTCGGCCATCCGCCGCGTGTTGACGAACACGAGGGTTGTCCGGTGCGCACGAACGTGCGCGGCGATGGCGTCGAGCACCTCGCCAAGCTGCTCGCGAGACGCCACGGCCTCGAGCTCGCCCGACGGCAGCTCGATCGCTACGTCGAGCGCGCGCCGGTGGCCGACGTCGACGATCGCACAGCGTGGGCTGCCGTCCGCGTTGCTGCGCGACGGACCGGCGCCGACCAGCAAACGCGCGACCGTTTCAATAGGGCGCTGAGTGGCCGACAGACCGATGCGCACCGGACGCGCTGCGCACAGGCGCTCGAGTCGCTCGAGCGTGACCGCGAGATGTGAACCGCGCTTGTCGCGTGCGACCGCGTGGATCTCGTCGACGATGATGGTCGTGACCGTGCTGAGCGCCGCACGGCTGCGCTGTGCGGTGACGAGCAGATACAGCGACTCGGGTGTCGTGACCAGGAAGTTCGGTGGCCGCTTGATCATCGCCGCGCGCATCGACTGCGTGGTATCGCCGGTGCGCACCTCGGCCCGCAGCGCCGGCAGGGTCATCCCCATCTCGGCCGCGACCTCGGCGATCTCGCGAAGGGGCGTCTCCAGATTCTGCTGCACATCGACCGCGAGGGCTTTCAACGGCGAGACGTAGACGACCTGCGTGGCACCTTCGACCACCTCACCGCGCTCGGCCGCGCGGTACAGCGCATCGATGCAGACGAGGAACCCCGCGAGCGTCTTGCCCGAGCCAGTCGGCGCGGCAATGAGGGTGTTGTTCCCAGCCGCGATCAGTGGCCATCCCTCGCTCTGCGCGGGAGTCGGACCCTCGGGAAAACGGCGCTCGAACCACGCCCGCACCGCGGGGTGGAACCGGCTCATGTCGCTCATCTGGGACCGCTTATTCTACCATCCCAGAGAGAACAGACGTTCGGTCAGAGCGGCCCTTTCAGGATCTCGCCGAGACCACCGCCGCCTGCCAGTCCGCCCAGCCCGCCAAGGACACCCAGCTCACCTTCGCCGCGGTTGTGCTCAGAGCTCCGATCCTGCTCGGCCTCCAGCGCCAGCACCGCGCACAGAATGAGCAGGTCGTTCTGGCCCTCAACGATGTCGACGCCATACAAGTCAGCCAGGCTGATCCACGCCTTGGACACCGTCGCGACGGTCCGGCCGTTCTCTGTGAGGGTGAAATCGTGTCCCGCAAAGTTGCCGGTCATCTCCATGTCGGTGCCGCCGGCGACCGAGAGCGTCCACTTGGGATGGAAGGGCCCGGAGAAGCGTTGATGCAGCTCCGCGGTGACTCCGCTCGCCAGCGTGATGTCGTAGGTCGCCATCAGCGAAACCAGCTTCCGGCTCACCCGGCCCACCTCGGTACCGGCCAGGTCGTTGACGAGCATCAGGCCGCGCAGGGTCAGCACCTTGCCGTCGACCTGCAACGCCGGCTGGCCGGCCTCGTTGAGGATGTCGTTGTCCTCTCCGAGGCGGAAGATCTTCTCGCGAACCTGGTACTTCATCGCCGCCTCCGGTGGAACTCCCTCCCCGACTGCGTGCGCTCGCAGTCTAGCCGAGCTACCGAATGCTCAGAGAACTCGTGTCGGCAGCGCGGTTTCCCGAGCGGTGTCACCGTCGCGGCGGATCTCATACGCCATCGCGCCCGGCGTCTCGGTGAACGCCTCGAAGAGATCGGTCCCGTGGTAGATGAGTCCGGCGCCGTTGTCGGTCGCGTACGTCAGAGGAAGCGTCCCGTCCGCCACGAGCCTGTGGATCAAGGGCCGCCGCTGCTCCTCGGCGTCGTGGTGCGGACTGTTGCCGTACGGTAGGAATCCGAGCGCGTCGGTGACCGGTCGCAGGTTCAGGCCAAACGAGTCCGTCGTGCCACCCACATGCCAGCAGAGCGAGCCGGCCGACACCCCCATCAACACGACGCCGGCCTCCCACACCCGCCGCAGGATCACATCGAGCCCATGGACGCGCCAGAGCGCGAGCAGGTTGGCGGTGCTTCCACCGCTGACCCAGATGACGTCCTGACGCAGGAGGTGCGCCTCGACGTCATCGAAGTTGGGCATGGGAAACAGGTCCAGGTGCGACACCACCATGTCGAGCTTGGAGAACGCGTGATGCGCCGTTGCAAGCCACATGGAGCTGTCGCCCGTCGCCGTGCCGATGATGCAGAGGCGCGGATGCGCGCCGGCTCGGGCGATCCTGGTGGCGAGTGAGTACGCAGGGCCCGGCCTGAGATTCCACATGTCGCCGTCCGGCTGAAATCCAATGCTCGTGGCGATGATGGTGGGCTGCGGTGCTGTCATCGGACGATTGTGCCCGCGCAGACTGGGGCGGTGAGATCTTCTGCGGTGCTCGTGGGCGTGATCGCCGCCGCGGCGGTCGCCGGCATCGCGATCTCGACAGCGCAGCGGCCGCCGGCCCCGAAGCCACCTCCGGCGCCGACGCCGTCGCCCAGGCCGACGCCTATCCCGAGCGGCCCCGTGTCCGGGATCGGCTTCAGCGTCGCCGACGATCCGGCGGTCCACCAGGTCGTGCTCTTCGGTGGCGTCGATAACTACGCGAACACCTGGGTGTGGTCGGGCCACTGGATCCTGGCTGCGCCTGAGATCAGCCCATCCGGCCGTATCGACGCTGCTTCAGCATACGACCCGGTCACGCAACAGGTGCTCCTGTTCGGCGGACGCCAGGCCCCTGTGACCACCGGCGCCCTGCTCCACGACACGTGGGCGTGGAATGGCGCCGTCTGGCGCGAGCTCGACGAAGGATCGGGCGGTCCTCCGCCGGGCGAGGGCGCCTCGATGGCATGGGATGACGCGCTCAACGAGATGGTCCTGGTCACCGCGGCCGGTAACGCGCCCAGCGGGGACCAGACGTGGGTCTGGGGTGGGACCCATTGGGTGCTCAAGGTTCATGGCGGCGTCGCTCCAAGCGCGTTCGATCTCCCCATGGCGTTCGACCCGGTGACCCATTCGCTGATCGCGGAAGGCTGCTGCTATGCGCCGCAATCGCGGCTGGGCGCGCTTGACACGACATGGCGCTGGGATGGGGAGCGGTGGGACCAGCTGGCCGGGACGGCACAGCCGCTCCCGGGTTCCTCGCTCGCCCTCGACCCTGATACCGGGCGCCTCGCGCTCTGCAACTGCGGTCCGACGCTCTCCCTTCCTGTGCTCGCGTCCTGGACAGGACATACATGGGAGCTCATGAACGTGGCGCGCCTCCCGATCGAGCCGGACGTCGTGCTGAGCGATGCGACGACCGGTCAACTCCTGATCCTCGGCTCGGTGATGCCAAGCAATTCCTTCGTCGCACAACCGGTGCACATCTGGGCGCTGAGCGTCTCCAAGTGGGAGCAGCTCGACGCCGGCGGGGTCAACGGCGTGTGACGGTCGGGTGATCGACCTGCTGCGCGATGTCCGATCGAACTACTTTGTTGTGACAGGGCATCAACTCGGCCGGGGCTGCGAAGGACGAGTCCTATCGTGCGGGCATGGCTCCACATTCGGGCGCCGCAGCACCTCGACTGAGGGTGATTCCCGGTGCCTCAGACACCGGGGACTCGCCGCCGGGCGCCAGGCCCGTCTCGGCCGCGACCCGGCAACGCCTGCAGCGCCTGCGCGTCGAACTGGACGTCCTCGAGATGGTGCCTTTCTCGGACCCTGACGCGGCGTATGCGCCCGCCGCCGCGCTGGAGCGGCGCGCACGTGCACTCGGTGACGAGGTCGCGGAGAGGCGCGCCCAGCTGATCCAGGCGGACGTGCTCTGCCGCAAGGGCAAGCACACCGCGAGCGGGCAGGTGATCAGGGAGATCAACGAGTGGGCGACCGAGCACGCGGATCGCCACCTCATGGCGAGGAGCCATCGCCTGCTCTCGGTGTTCTTCGATTTCATCGGCGACGTGCCCAGCGCCTGGGAGCACGCGGTGCCGGCGGTCGATCTGCTCGACGACACCATGCCCGAGCGCATGCGCGCCGATCACATCTTCGGCCTCGGCCAGGTGCTCGTCCGGACCGGCGCGTGGGATGCCGCCCGCGAACGCTACCGTGCCGCGCTCGAGCTCGCCGACGGCCTTGACGACGTCCCCCTGCGCGTCAAGATCCTCAACAACCTCGCATGGCTCGAGGACGATGCGGGCGACGTCCATCAGTCGATGGAGATCGCCAAGCGGATGCAGGCCTTCGCGGAGCGACACAACGTCACGCTCGACGCCGCATGTCTCGACACCATCGCCAATGCGCAGCTGAAGCTCGGCCTCTTCGCGGAGGCCGAGGCGACACTGCGCCCGATCCTCGACGCCGACGACCTCGACACGCGTCCGATCGAGGGACTGGCTGAGGCGCTCAACACCGCCGCCGGTGCGCAACGGCTGCAGGGACATATGGAGGATGCCGGAGCAACGCTCGATCGATGCATCGAGCTGTGCGCGGCTCGCGGAATGCTGGCGATTCATGTCGAGGCGCTCGAGGAGCGAGCACGCCTCTACGCCGACCAGGGACTCTTCGAGCGGGCGTACCAGCAGTACATCGAGTTTCACGCCGAGGACGCGGCACTGCGCGCCGCTCAGCGTGAAGCGAATGCGCGCACCCTCCAGGCCGTCTTCGAAACCACTGAAGCGCGGCGCGAGGGCGAGCGCTTTCGCCAGCTGTCACTCCGCGACGCGCTCACCGGCCTGCGCAACCGCCGTCACGTCGATACCGAGCTGCCCGTCCTGCTGGCGCGCTCGCGAGAGGACGGCTCCTCGTTGTCGGTCGGCCTCGTCGACCTCGACAAGTTCAAGGATGTCAACGACCGGTTCTCCCATGCCGTCGGCGACAACGTGCTCGTCCGCGTATCGGGCATCCTGGCCGCCGCGACTGCCGAATCCGGCTGGGCTGCGCGCATGGGTGGCGAGGAGTTCCTGCTCGTCTTCCCAGCCATCAGCATCGACGAGTCGTTGCGACGTTGTGAGGATGTGCGCAAGGCAATTGAGTCGGTCCGTTGGGACGGCGTGATGACTGGTGAAAGGGTCACCGCGAGCATCGGGTTCACCATGCTGCAGAGCGGTCGCACCAGCCAGGCAGCGCTGCTCGGTCAGGCCGACCGCAACCTCTATGCGGCCAAGGACCAGGGGAGGAATCGAGTAGTCTCAGACTCCGCGTAACAGCGGACCTGCATGACCACTCTGCTTCTCGTTCACGCGCATCCTGACGATGAGTGCATCGCTACGGGCGGCGTCATCCTGCGCGCCCGTTGCGACGGCATCCGGGTGGTGCTGCTCACGGCAACCCGAGGCGAGGAGGGCGACATCCACAACATGGACGCCGCCCTGACGCGTCCTCGTCTCGGTGAGGTGCGAGCCGACGAGCTGCGCAGGTCGTGCGAGATCCTCGGCGTCGACCGACAGGAGTTTCTCGGCTACCGCGATTCCGGCATGGCCGGGGCGCCGAGCAACGATGATCCGCGCGCGTTCCATGCCGCTCCGCTTCCGGAAACAGCCGAGCTCGTGGCGACATTCCTGCGCGAGGAGCGCCCCGACGTCGTGGTCACGTACACGGCGGACGGCACCTACTGGCATCCTGACCACGTCAAGGCGCATCAGAGCACCGTCGCCGCACTCGACCTGCTCCACGATGAGGGCTGGTCGCCGGCGAAGTTCTACATGCATGCCGTTCCGCGCAGCGCGGTGGAGGCGATCGAACACCGCGCGCGCGACGCGGGCGTCGAGCTCCCGATCGAGGTCGGCCAGATCGTCGGCATTCCCGATGATGAGATCACCACCGACGTCGATGTCTCGGCGTTTCTCGACGAGAAACGCGCGGCGTTTCTTGCGCACCTCAGTCAGTACGAGCCTGACAGCCCGTTCTCCACGATCGCCGCGCAGATCTTCGAGGCGACGCTCGGAACCGAGCGCTTCATCCTCGCGCGCGGCGCGCTTGGTGAGCCGCAACCGGAGAGCAGCCTGTTCGCGGGGCTGTAGACGGCGTCAGCGCGTCAGCGTCACCTTGGTGAGTCCCATAGGAGCATCGGGGTCGAGGTGCCGTGCGAGCGCGACCGACAACGCGATCTGCTGACCGCGAACAGCCGCCACCACCGGTTGCAGCGCCTCGGGAACGGCGCGCGGCAGCGGGAGGTCGGCACCCGGTTCCGCACTGATCGTGCTCACCGACACGCCGCGGTTGCGCAGCACGGCGCAGAGTTCGGCAACATCCGCCGCAGCCGGACCGGGAGCCGAGAACGCGAGCACCGGGACATCGGGGGTGACCGCTGCGATCGGGCCGTGGCGCAGGTCGGCTGCGGAGAACGCCTCGGCGAAAATCGCCGACGTCTCACGGATCTTCAGCGCGGTTTCGCTTGCCGCCGCGAGCAGTGGGCCGCGAGCGACGGTCAGCACGCGGTTGGCGCCATCGAGACGGCGTGCGGTGACGTCGGCGCGATGACGGTCGTCGAGCACCTGGCTGACGTGGTCGGGAAGTGCGCTGAGGTCACCGTCATTCCAGGGCAGCGGCCCAAGCGCCGCGGCGACGAGCGCAAGCGCGAGCAGTGTCGCGGTAAACGTCTTGGTGGCGGGGATGGCAACTTCGCTGCCTGCCGAGAGGTCGATGACGACGTCGGCGGCATCACTGAGCGGGCTCGAGCTGGCATTGACGATCGCGACCGTGCGAGCCCCGGAGGCGCGCATCCGCTCGAGCACGCTGACGACCTCGGGCGTCCGTCCGGACTGGCTGATGCCAACCGCCAGGTAGCCGCGATGATCGGCGCGAATCCGGTAGAGCGTGTGCAGGCTCGGCGACGCGAGCGCGACCGGTCTGCCGCTCGCCATCTCGAAGAGATATCGCCCGTACAGCGCGGCCGTGTCGGACGAACCGCGCGCCACCAGCACGGTGCCGCAGAGTTGCTCGGGTACGAGCGCGGTGATCAAGGCTCCGATTTCGGCGCGCCGCCGCACGAGACGCTCGAGCACCGCCGGCTGTTCGGCCATCTCGGCCGCCATGTTCATACCGTTCATCCGATGCCGCCGACCGTGCCTTCGTCGAGCCATGCGCGCAGTCGCGCCTCGGCGCCGGCGCCGGCTCCCGCCAACGACAGTCCGGCGAGCGCCGCGCCCACCACAGGCCGCGTGGTGCACAGGCTCGTCTGCGCTTTCGGTGCTTCCGCGCGGATGCTCGTGGCGATCTCGTCGAGCAGGATCGAACGGCTCGATGCGAGCACCGATCCGCCGAGCGCTATCTGGACTGGTGCATCCTCCATGCCGAGTTGACGCAGCGCCGCGACGGCAAGGCGGGTGACCTCGGAGCCCTGGCGTCGCATGATCGCGAGCGCCTCGGCGTCGCCTTCTTCGGCGGCGCTCACCACCAGTGGCGGCAGTTCGACGACGCGCGCGGCGTCAAGGCTCCCTTGGTGGATCGCAACCGCGACCTCGAGCGCCGTCGCAAACCCGAAATACGAGGCCACAGCACGAGCGAGCACTGTCGGCGCGCCCCGTCCGTCCTCGCTGCGCACGCCGGCGCCAAGCGCCGCCATGCCGATGTCCGGTCCGCCTCCCCAGTCGCCGGTGATCTCACCAAGCGCCGGGAACCAGGCGCGGCGGCCCGACGGGGAGGCTCCGACGCAGTTCACTCCCGCGCCGACGGTGACTGCGACGCCGTGACCCGTCCCGGTGGCGGCCCATAGGACCGCGAAGACGTCGTTGGCCACATGGTTCTGTTCAGCCCAGCCCTGCGCTGTCACGGCGTCGGCGAGTGCGACCTCCTCCGATGGGAGATCCGCGCCTGCCATGAACACCGCTGCAACCGCCGACTTCCCGCCGTTGCGCGCTGCAAGTCCGGCTGCGAGCCAGGCGCGGTCGATCAGATCGTCGACGACCTGGATGGCGGGTCCGAGTCCCAACTGGTGCGGCGATGACCCGGCGCCGCGAACCGAGGCGAGCACGGTGCCGTCGACGCGCAGGAGCAGCACGTCGGTCTTGGAGTTTCCCCCATCGACAGCGACGATCAGCGGCTCGTTCATGCGAAGGCCGGCAGGAACTTGCGGTTGGCGTCGAGCAGATCGGTGAGCAGCTGCTCGGCAAGCGCGCTCTGCCCGATGAGCGGATGGGTGAGCAACGCGCGAAACGCGACCTCGCGATCACCGCTCACCGCTGCAGCCGCGGCCAGCGACTCATATGCCGCCGTGTGTGCTGAACAGACCCGCCTGGTGGGCGGGGAGTGCCGGAACCGGAAGCGGGTCCGCGCCGGCGGGGCTCACGTGTGCAGGCACCTCGATGACCGCGTCCGCTGGCAGCTCCGGGATGATCCCGTTGTTGCGGACATCAACGACCTGAACATCAGTGCTGTCACCGAAGAGTCCGCAGAGCAGGTTGATCGCCGCCTCGCTGTAATAGGCGCCGCCGCGTTGCATCAGCAGGTCGGGCTTGTCGTGCAGCTGCGGATCGCGGTACAGCGTGAGCAGGTCCCGCTCGACATCCATCACCTCCTCGGCTCGGCTGCGCGATTCGAGGAGCTCCTGCACGACGAGGTCGTGCTGGTAGTAGTAGCGCAGGTAGTACGAGGGAATGGCGCCGAGGTTGTCGATGATGTGCCGGGGCAGCTCGACGTGGGCGGCGATCTCGTCACCGTGATCGCGAAGCAATGCCGGCAGGACCTCGTCGCCGTCAACGCACACCGAACGTATCCAGGTGAGGTGATTCAGCCCGGCATGCCCGAGTTGCACGGACTCCGGCGTCACGTCGAGCCACTCGGCGAACAGCCGCTGGAAGCCGATGGCCACATTGCAGAGACCGACCGCACGGTGGCCGTGGTCGAGGAGCGCACGCGTCACGATGCCCACAGGGTTCGTGAAGTCGACAATCCACGCGTCGTCCTCTGCGAGCTGTCGCACCCGGTCGGCGATCCCGAGGACCACCGGTACGGTGCGCAATGCCTTGGCGAATCCGCCGGCGCCGGTGGTTTCCTGACCGACACACCCGCACCGAAGCGGGATGGTCTCGTCGGTGAACCGCGCGGACTGGCCACCCACGCGGATCTGCAGAAGCACGGCGGACGCACCCTCGACCGCCGCATCGAGATCGCTGGTCAGCGGTGAGCGCACCGTTGTAGCCGTGCGCCCGGGCGATGCGCTGCGCGGCACCGCCGACGATGGCGAGGCGCTCCGCATCGGTGTCCTGGAGCACGAGCTCGTCGACACCGAGCCGCTCGCCGACGCGACCGAAACCGTCGACCAGTTCGGGGCTGTACGTGCTGCCCCCGCCGACGACCGCTACCTTCATGCGCTCTTGTCGGCGGGGGTGTCCTCGCCGCGACGCTGCTCACGAACCTTCATGAGGTCGATCGCGGTCCGGGCGATCGGCGTGTCCGAGCCGAAGATGCGGTCGAACGCGAGCCGGAGACCGGTGGTGCTGCAGCCCGCGATGACCGCGTCGACGCCGAGCGTCGACACTTCGAGCCGCGGCGTGAAGGGCGAGATCGATGCCAGCGCTTCGCCGATGGGCCGGAGCAGCAGGTCACCGCCACCAGTGCCGATACCGCCGCCCAGCACGACCAGCTCCGGGTCGAGGACCGCGGCCACGGCCGCGATGGCATGCGCGAGCCGCCGTGCCTCGATACGCACGACGTGATCCGCGTTCGGATCGCCGTGACGGGCTGCGTCGAAGATCTCGGCGACGGACGTCGCGGAGTCCATGCCGTTCTGGTGTGCCAGGGTCACGATGGCCGCCGACCCGACGAGGCTCTCGTAGGCACCTGTCCCCCACGTGGCGCGATCATCTGCGCCAATCTCAGCGTCGAGGTCGAGGCGCAGGAAGGCGATCTCGCCGGCGAGCCCGGCGGCGCCACGGCGGAGCGCGCCGTCGACGAAGACCCCGGTGGCGACCCCGGTCCCCACCGAGAGCAGCACGAAGTCCTCGCTGTCCTGGGCAACACCGTGGACGTGCTCGCCGACCGCCGCCATGTTGACGTCGTTCTCGAACACGACCGGCGCGACCAGCGCCTCGCGAATCGCGGGAATGACCTTTGGGCTCTCCCAGCCGGCGAGCTGCGGCGCAAGCGACAGGTGATCTGCTCCAGGCCTGAGGACGCCCGGCGTGCCGACCACGACCTGGTTGATGTCGTCCAGGGAGATGCCCGCGTCCGTCGTGAGGGTCTCCGCCGCATGGCGGAGCTGGGAGATGACCGCTTTGGCGGTGGTCCGCGGCGTTCGCATGGCGCAGCGTCCAACCACCGCTCCGGTGAGGTCCACGAGCGCCGCGCGGACCCACTCCCGGCCGACATCGAGGCTCAGCACCCATCCAGCGCGAGGGTTGACGTCATACAACTGCGCACTCGGCCCCGGGAGCCCGCTGGTTCGCCCAACTCGCCGGAGCAGTCCCAGGTCGACGAGCTGTCCGAGGACCTCGGAAACTGTGGGCTTGGAGAGACCGGTACTCCGGACCACGTGGGGCGCGGCCACGGGCCCGCCCGTATGCACCAGCTCAAAGGTGGTGCGCAGGTTGATCGCGCGAAGCAGGCTGGGCTTCGCGGCTTCCGGTGCCGGCATCCAGTGTGTCTCCCGACGAACGTTAGTAAGGTTGGTTATCTACAGCATCCTGCCGGACGGCTGTCATGGAACGCTCGGGTCGTTGTCGACCTGCCACGCAAACGCCATCGGTGTCGCGGCGGTCAGGTCGAGTGCGGGCTCATCGGTCGACCACGACTGCACGTTGTCCTGGTACACCGCCGTGGCGCTGTTGAACTGCGCAAATGTGTCGACGCCGTTGGCGGGGCATCTGCGCATCCCCGCGACCACACCGGTGGCAGCGAACGAGTTCGGGCCTTCGACGGCCGCACCAGCGAGCACTGGGGGTGTGCCGTTGCGCGATCCGACGAGGTTCGCGACCTGGTGCTGCATGCAGTCCGGGAAGGTGCTGCCGTCGCCGACGATGAGCGAGGTCCCCCAGGCGTTGGCGCCCAGGATGTTGCCAAGCCAGCGAGAATCGTCGCGAGCGAATTCGTCAGTACCGGTGAGCTCGTCATACTCCGCGGCCATCACCACCAGGCCTGCGCCGTGGCTCGTGGTGTCGAAGGTGTCCCACGGGAATCCGAATCCGAACGGGTCAGAGTTGCTCTGGGTGACCGCATTGTCGAGCTGCTTGCGGAGGTCGCCGAGCAGCTGCGCCTTGGTCACCTCGAGGCCGGACGGGTTTCCTGCATGCTCGATGGCGTTGTAGAGCTCGAAGTGCGCCAGGCCTGTGACGTCGTACAGATTGAGCGTGTCGGCTGCGTCGTTCGGCCCGGTGATGTAAGCGTGCGCCCAGTGCGCCGCCTGTCGGAGGTAGTACATCGCGTTCGTGTCCGGCATGCCTGCCGGTACGGGACCCTCCGACAGCGCATCGTATAGCTCCGTCGCTCCCCATTCGAGGTCGTCGCGCCACTCGGTCTCCGGGTAGAAGTCATAGGGAATCGCGGTCTGCAGCTGTCCAGGATGCGTATTCGCGAGAGCGTAGACATCCTCTGCATCCTTGAGGCAGGTCGCGGCCTGCTTCGGCTCGGTGACACGGTCGAGCTGGTAGCAGAGCGCGAAGTCGGCAGCGAGCCGTCCCGCGATGTTGGGGCTGATCAACGACCCGGGTGGTCCAGCCCGGAAGACCGGCGGGTTGCGGATGTATCGATCCTCGGGATTGGTGCCGCCGTACGTGTCGTCCGCCTGAGGGAGCCGCCAGATGTCGTGGTCGCCGACGATGCTGTTGTTGCCCTCACCGATGCCGACCTGGAGGTAGAGCGTCTTGGTGCTGTCGTTCCACATGTTCTCGAGCCAGTTCAGCCCGAAGGCCGCCTCGGCGCTGTAGTTGGCGGTGGCCGACCCGGGCCCGAGCTGGTTCGGGAAGTCGCGGACGTCGGTCTCCATCATGCCCACGACATAGCTGATCGTCTCGGTGAACTTCAGATAGTCACCGGCGTCCCACCAGCCACCCGCGGCGTCGACGGTCGCGCCGAGCGAGGTCAGGTCACCCTTGAAATTGCCGTTGCTGTCGACCCTGGGGATGAGGTATGTCATCGCGTCCTCGGCGTTGAGGTGCCCTGGCTCGTTGCGCAGCGCGGAGGGGATGAAGTCGGGACCGTCACGCTCGTTCTCGTAGAACGAGAGCGAATTTGCCATCGCGGTCTTGTAGAGCCGGGCCGGCGTGTCGATGCGAAACGCCGGCGAGCGCACCTGCATCGACCCGTCGCTCACGACGATGTGGAACGACCCGTCGCGAGCGACAGGGTTGAAGTCCATCGCGTACACGTGGTCGTACGTACTGCTCCATGCTCCCTGGTCGGCGCCGACCGCGGACGCGTACGCGACGTTCCCCCGCGAATCCACGACCCGGAACACCGCTGCCGGTTCTGCCGACGCGGTCATCAGAAAGGCGCGCTTGGTTGCGCTGGTGGCGTAGCCGACCTGATCCACTCGGATCTGCGCTCGAGCCGAAGGGGCTGCCTCGGCGGCATTGATCGGAATGAGCGCGGGCGCGGTCACCAGCAATGCCGCAGCGACCATGAGGACGCGGCGCACGGTCGATCTGGGGCGTCGCGGTTGCGGTCGCGTGGGCATGGTTAGGAATTCTTCCTATCGGTTGGCCCGATGTCAAGCGGCGTGGTCAGCGCACTCGAGGACACGGTCCGGAACTTGACAGCCCCGAATGGTTGACCGCTGTGCCGATGTTAAGGTAGCTTTCCTATAAATTACCGGCCGCGGATCACTTCTCACCCCACCGCACGGTGGTAGCCCCAGACTTCGGAGGAAACCCGGATGGTATGGACGTGGCGACCGAACACACGACGCATGAGGCCGATGACCCTGCTGGTCGTCGCCGGCGTCCTTGTGGCAGCGTGTGGTTCCGCATCATCGACGAGTAGTGGCGGCACGGCCAACACCGGCAAGGTGGGCGGCAAGCTGCTCATCGACAACGAGAGCGGGAGCACCTGGACCTGCCAGTTCAACCCGTTCAACCCTTCGGTGAACATCACGTCGATCGGTTTCATCTACGAACCCCTGGAGTTCATCAACATCCTCCAGACGAACACCGATGGCACCCCCAAGGTGACTCCGTGGCTGGCAACGGGATCCAGTTGGAGCAACGGCTTCATGACGCTGACCATGACCATCCGGTCGGGCGTCAAGTGGAGTGACGGCACGCCGTTTACGGCCAACGATGTTCTGTACACCTTCGATGCATTGAAGGCGGACCCGGCACTCGATCTCAACGCGCTCTGGGCGGTGGATAGCGGGCCGCTCACCAATGTCGCGCTCCAGGGGAGCAACCAGGTCGTCTTCACGTTCAACGCGCCGGCGCAGTCGTACTTCTATTACGTCGCCGATCAGACCCCGATCATTCCGCAGCACATCTTCAGCACGCTCGACCAGACCAAGCTCGACACCTACGCCGACACCACACCCGTCGGCACCGGCCCGTATCTCATGTCGAACTGCTCGCAGGACAACATCAAGTACCTGCGCAACACGACCTACTGGCAGAGCAAGCCAGGGCATCCGGTTCCCCAGGTGGCTGAGGTCGACTATCCAGCGTTCCTCAGCAACACATCGGCCAACCTCTACCTGGCCCAGGGTGAGGCGCAGTGGGGAGCCCAGTACATCCCCAACATCCAGTCGTACTACATCAGCAAGAGCCCGTCGACGCGCCACTACTGGTTCCCGCCGACGCTCAACGTCTCACTCTTCCCCAATCTGAACAATCCGCTGCTCGGCAACCTGGCGGTTCGCCAGGCGATCTCGATGGCGATCGATCGCTCGCAGGTCTCCCAGCGTGGTGAGAGTGGATACGAGCCTCCCGCGAACCAGACCGGCATCGTCCTGCCGACGTACCAGGCGTGGTACGAGAAGTCGCTCGACACGACGACGTATAACCCCTCCAAGGCGGACCAGACGCTCCAGGCGGCCGGGTTCACCAAGGGCTCGAACGGGATCTATGCGAACGCGCAGGGTCAGCAGCTTTCCTTCACCATCAAGACGATCAGCGGCTACACCGACTGGGACGCCTCACTGCAGGTGATCACCGAGGAGCTCAAGGCCGTCGGCATCCAGGTGACGGTCCAGGACGAGGACAGCACCCCGTACACCAACGACACCCAGAACGGCACCTTCCAACTCGCATATGGCGAGATGCCCGTGGCCGGGCCAGGCCCGTACTACGAGCTCCGTCCGATGCTTTTCAGCGGCAGCATCGGCTCCACCAACTACGAGCGCTACAAGTCGACCTCGACAGACGCGCTCTTCAACCAGTACTCAGGCGCGACCCCCGCGCAGCAGCTCCAGATCATCCATCAGATCTCGACTGTCATGGCCCAGGACCTTCCCGTGATCCCGGTCGTCGAGGGCGTCGACTGGTACCAGTACGACACGACGAGCTTCGGAGGCTGGCCAACTCCGTCCAATCCCTACGCGCAGCCTCCGGTCTGGGCGACACCCGACGACGGAGTGGTCCTCACACAACTCTATCCGGTGAGCTAGCGTAGTCCCGATGCGCAGGGTCAAGGCGCGGCCGACGCGGCGGTGAAGTACGTCTCCCGCCGCGTCGGCTTGTTCCTCATCACGCTCTGGGCGGCGCTCACGGTCAACTTCATCATCCCGCGCGTCATGCCGGGCAACGAGGCACAGGCGGTGCTGGCGACGTTCCGGAACGTCAACCCGGCGGCGCTGCACGCGCTGGAGATCGAGTTCGGCGTCAACGTTCACCAGAACATCCTCCTGACCTACGTTCAATACATCGGGAACTGTCTCACCGGTCAGTTCGGCCTCACGGCGCAACGGGTCCCGGTGCTGACCGAAATCATCAGCAAGCTGCCCTGGACACTCGGGCTGGTCGGTGTCACGACTGTCATCGCGTTCGCCATCGGAACGCTGGTCGGTGTCCTGGGCGCGTGGCGGCGCGGCGGCCTGCTCGACGGGATCCTTCCCCCGATGCTCTTCATCGTCGCCTCGTTCCCGGTGTTCTTCGTCGGCCTGCTCTTGCTCTACGTCTTCGCCGTGACGCTCAACTGGCTGCCGCTCAGCTCCAACTACAGCATCGGCCTCGAGCCGTCGCTGTCGCCGTCCTTCATCGGAGATGTGCTCGTTCACGCTGTGCTGCCCGGCCTCAGCCTCGTTGTGGTGACAGCCGGACTGTGGATCTACTCGATGCGCAACAACATGATCACCACGCTGGCCGAGGACTACGTGAAGATGGGCCGCGCCAAGGGATTGCGCAGCTGGCGGATCATGATCGATTACGCGGCGCGCAACGCGATCCTACCCAACCTGACGGGATTCGCCATGCAGCTGGGATACGTCCTCGGCGGATCGATCCTCGTCGAGTACACATTCTCGTATCCCGGACTGGGATATCTCTTCTACACCAGCACGACCGACCACGATCTGCCGCTGATGCAGGCGCTGTTCCTCGTGTACACGCTGGCGGTGCTCGTGTGCGTGCTGCTCGCAGACCTTGCCACCGCCGGGTTGGATCCGCGGACCCGTGATGCGTAAGGAGATGGTGCCGTGAGCATCGCCGCGATCGCATCGGAAGCAGGGCCACTCGACCCGACTGCCGCCGCAGTTCCCCAGGGCTCGCTGTCCCGCTTCACGCGAGCCATCCTTCGCAATCGCAAGGCCACCGCCGGAACGGTGATCCTCCTGATCCTCGTCCTCCTCGCGATCTTTCCCGGCGTCATCGCGCGTGATGATCCCGAGGCCGCGATCTATGGTCAGAATCTCGGTCCCTCAGCGCAGCATCTGCTCGGCACAACGCAACTCGGGCAGGACGTCTTCTCACAGCTCATCTGGGGCACCCGCCTCACGTTGATCGTCACCGTCGTGGTCAGCGCGCTCGCCACGGTCATCTCGATGATCATCGGGGTCAGCGCCGCGTACATCGGCGGCCTCACCGATCGTTCGCTCTCCCTGCTCACCGACATCTTCCTGATCATCCCGACGTTGCCGCTCCTGATCGTGCTCGCCTCGTACCTCCCTCCAGGCTCGGTCACCATGATCGTGGTGCTCACGCTCACGAGCTGGGCATTCCAGGCTCGGCAGCTGCGCTCGCAGGGACTTTCGCTGCGCTCCCGCGATTTCCTTTCGGCGGCGAAGGTGCGAGGCGAACGCACCTCGTACATCATCTTCGTCGAGATCCTCCCGACGATGACGTCGCTGATCGTCGCGTCATTTCTCGGGCTCTCGGTGTTCGTGGTCGGGTTCGCCGCGGGCCTCCAGTTCCTCGGCCTCGGCAACAGCACGGAGCTGACCTGGGGCACGATGCTCTACTACGCGCAACAGGGTGGCGCGCTCGAGGCAGGGAATGCATGGTGGGCGTTGGCGCCGGGTGCGGCAGTCGCCTTCATGGGAGCCGGGTTCGCGCTCGTCAACTACGCCTTCGACGAGATCGGCAATCCCGCGCTGCGGCCGGTGAGAAAGCGACGTGCCAGAACCACTGCTTGACGTCGAGAACCTGTCGGTCTCCTACCTCACGGAGACGGCGGACATCCGGGCGGTGGCGAAGGTCAACCTGAGCGTCCAGGCGGGCGAATTCCTTGGGATCGTGGGCGAATCCGGCTGCGGAAAGTCCACGCTGCTCTTCGCGATCGCGCAGCTGCTGTCACCGCCCGCGGAGGTCACCTCGGGGCGAGTCGTGTTCCGCGGCCAGGACCTTGTCCGGCTCACGGACAATGAGCTGCGGCTCGTACGCTGGCGGGATTACTCGGTGGTGATGCAGAGCGCGATGAACGCGCTCAACCCGATGAAGAGCATCGGGGCGCAGTTCAAGGACACACTGCGCGCGCACGAGCGCGTGTCCGCGGACGCCATCCGGACCCGATCGGCCGAGGTACTCCACCTGGTCGGCATCGACGCGACCCACCTCGACAGCTATCCCCATCAGCTGAGTGGCGGCATGCGCCAGCGGGCCATGATCGCCATGGCGCTGCTCTTCACGCCGCAGCTGGTGATCATGGACGAACCAACGTCGGCGCTCGACGTGGTGGCGCAACGCTCGCTGATGACGCAGATCAAGGAGCTCCAGCAGAAGCTCGGCTTCGCGGTCATGTTCGTCACCCACGACATGTCGGTCATCGCCAACTATTCGGACCGGCTGATGGTCATGTACGCAGGTCAGGTGGCCGAGCTCGGTGCAACCAGATCGATCTTCGAGCGGCCGTTGCACCCGTACAGCAAGGGTCTCCTGGACGCGTTCCCGTCGGTGCGCGGTCCGCGCCGGCCATTGATCGGGATACCCGGAAGCCCGCCGGACCTGGGACGTCCCCCTACGGGTTGCCGCTTCCATCCTCGCTGCAGCGAGGTGATGACGCAGTGCATCACCACCGAACCCGAGCTGTACTCGGTTGATGAGACGGAGGTGCGCTGCCTCCTCTACGCGGACAGCGTCGAAAGGGCGGTGGCGCGATGACCTCCACGCCGGTCGCCGTTGCCGACGACAACGTGTTGCTCCGAACCACGGGCCTGACCAGGCACTTCCGCCTCGGGGGGCTGCTCTCGCGCCGGATGCTTCACGCGGTCGACGACCTCGACATGGTCATCCACGAGCGTGAGATTGTGGCCCTGGTTGGCGAGAGCGGCAGCGGCAAGACCACCGTCGCCCGCCTCCTGGCGATGATCTATTCACCGACTCGCGGCGACATCCTCTACCGCGGACGCTCCGTGCACAAGTTGCGTTCGCGCAAGGATGTGGTCTGGTACCGCGGCGAGGTGCCGATGGTCTTCCAGGACCCATACAGCGCGATGAATCCGGTGTTCCGTGTCTCCCACGGCGTGATGCGCAACCTCAAGCTGCACCGCAGGGACCTTGACGCTGCGCAGCGACGCGAGGAAGCCGAGCGCGTTTTTGACATCGTGGGCCTCAACCCGGCAGCCGACATGCTCCGAAAGTTTCCGTATGAGATGAGCGGTGGCCAGCGCCAGCGCGTCGGTTTCGCGCAGGCGCTTGCAGTTCGACCCAAGCTGATCCTCGCGGACGAGCCGGTGTCGATGCTCGACGTGTCGATCCGCGCGGGCATTCTCAACATGATGGCGCGGCTGCGAGCTGAGGAAGAAGCTTCGATCCTGTACATCACACACGACATCGCGAGCGCCCGGTACGTCGCTGATCGGATCATCGTCATGTACGCGGGGCATGCGGTCGAGCAGGGACCCACCGAGATCGTGCTCTCCCGCCCCAAGCACCCATATACGCAACTTCTCCTCTCCGCAGTACCCGACCCTCGCGAGAAAGCTGTGCCCGTCTCTGCGGACAGCGGCGAGCCACCGCGTGTCATCGATCCCGGTGAGGGATGTCGCTTCCGGCAGCGCTGCCCCTACGCCATCGACAAATGCACGACGGTGACCCCGTTACCAAGGCCGATGGGTCCGGCACACGATGCCGCGTGTCACGTCGCCGTCCCCGATACGGAGATGGCTGACGGTGTTGTTGTCGTGGCAGCGCGCGAGACAAACCGCACCGACTAAGCCACTTCCGGCGAAACCACAACGCGTGGTTAATACCAATTTGCTTTCGCAGCCGGTTACCACTTTGCAACCGCTTTCGTGCGATCGACCGTGCCAATTCTCTGCGACATGGCGACAGCGCAGCGTGACACATCACCCAACGGAATGATTTTGTGCGCTGATGCTTCTCATACGCGAAACCGTGCGTATGGTTTGTGTATCAGGTTGCTCGAGGATCATCCCTGAGGAGCAACGCAGCAAGCCCGCCGCCATGCGGTGATACGTGGAGGTGTCACGTTGCGCGTTAATAAATTCACCATTGGTGGCATCGGGTTGGGCATGCTTGGACTGCTCACGGCCGCAGCGTGCGGGAGCACCAGCAATGGCCCGACGACCGGCGCCCTGGCCACGTCGCAGGTGCTGCATTTCCCCGTGTTCCAGGATCCTGGAACCTGGGATCCCGGTGAAATGGACGCCGAGGTCGACAGCGAGCTCATGCAGAACGTGTTCGACAACCTCTGGCGGTTCAACGACAAGCTGGACATCGTTCCGGACATCGCGACCACGGTGCCGACGCAGGCCAACGGCGGTATCTCCGCGGACGGACTCACCTACACGGTGCACTTGAACCCAGCCGCGAAATTCTCCAACGGCGATCCGGTCACAGCCAAGGACGTGCTCTACTCGTGGAACCGCGGGGCTGACCTGCACGGCGCATACGCATCGATTCTCAGCGCAATCCAAGGCTTCAGTCAGGCGCAAGCGGCAGCAGGCGCTCCACCGACGTCCGGGACGCCCGAGAGCTTCCAGGCCAACATCGAGAAGCAGCTTGCTGCCAAGAATCCCGCCTTCATGATGAGTGGACTCACGGCCCCCGATGGCCCCAACGGCAACGTGGTACAGATCAAGCTGACCACCGCTTGCGGCTGGTGCCTCACCGCGTGGACACTCGAGAGTACCGTCGGCGCAATCGTCGACGAGAAGGTCATCGATGCTCCTGGCGTTGACCCGTGAATTGGTGGCAGACCCCCGCCGACCTGGTCGGCACGGGCGCGTACAAGCTCACGTCCTACATCCCCTCGCAGTCGATGGTGTTCTCGCAGGTGCCGAACTGGTGGGGTTCTCCCAAGCCCACCTTGAAGACGATCGACATCGACATCAAAGATCCGTCGACGGCTCCAACGACCGTCGACGCCTTCTTCCAGAAGGGCTACGACATCATCGGCTACGGCGGTGACAGCTCTCTCATCCCGCTGGCGAACGTTCTCGCCATCCAGGCCAACTCGCGTGAGAAGCCGGACCTGCTGGTCCAGCCCAAGGGGCGCACCACCTGGGTGAGCTTCAACATCGGATACCCGTCCACCGGTGGTCCCTTCGTTGGCACCAGCGCGAAAGCGACGAACCTGCGTCTTGCATTCGCTCTCGCCGTGGACAAGCAGGGTCTGGCCACGACCGTGTGCCACAACCTCATCTGCTCGGCGGCAACCGGCGGTCTCATCACGACCGGGTTGATCGGCAACGGCGGGCCGAACACGGACCCGCTCGCGAAGTACGACCCGACCAAGGCGAAGGCGCTCATCGCGCAGTACGACCCGGGTGGCGCAGACCTCAAGAACCTGGTCTACTCGTACAACTCCGGGAGCCTCAACGAAAGCGTGGCGGACTACCTCCAGAATGAGTGGCAGACCAACCTCGGGATCCATGTCAATCTCAACGCAGTCTCGGACGCGTCGATCTTCATCAGTGACCGTCTCTCAGGTAAGTACATGATGTCGCGCGACGGATGGCAGTTCGACTACAACCATCCGCAGGACTGGTACGACAACCTCTGGGGTTCGATTGCGACATCCGAGGGCGCGAACACCAGCGGATTCGACAACGCCCAGTACGACAGCATCCTCAAGCAGGCTGACGCTGAGCCCCTGGCGCAAGCGCTACCGCTCTACAACCAGCTCTCGCAGATCCTCCAGACCAACGCCGTCTACATCCCGCTCTACTACTCGGTCGGCAACTTCCTCATCCAGCCGTACGTGCAAGGAGCCGGGTCCAACACCGCCTTCGATCACTACTGGGACGAGATCAAGATCCTCGCTCACTAGCAGCGAGCACCACAACTTGAATCAAAAGGCGCCCGGCACCGAGCCGGGCGCTTTTCGCCTTCCCCAACGAGGGAGGACCTGTCATCTGATGTCGATTCAGGGTCTATCCCTGCTCGATGCGGACATGATTCCCGGCGGGATCTCGCACCGCGATGTCGCGCGTTCCCCACGGTTGGGTGATGGGTTCCTGGAGTACCTCGGCCTCGGGTGCCACCGCGACCTGGTCAAAGGTCATGCCGAGGTTGTCGGAGCGCAACTGGAGCATCTCCAGCTCACCTTTGGCGAGCAGGGTCGCGAGTGCGTCACCGTCCTCCCGCGACCGGCCGGCATGCGGCTGCGAGAGCACGATCTCGATATCGGGTTGACTCGCGGTGACGAGCGTGATCCAGCGGAAGCCCTCGCGCTCAACCTCGTTGCGCACCGTGAGGCCGAGCGTGTCCCGGTAGAAGCTGAGGGCAGCGTCGGGATCGTCGACGAGAACGTGCACGCGGCTGAGCGAAATGGTCATGGCACCGACACTAGGCCGGTGCGGCGGCAGATGCTTCTCCGAAACTGCTCTCTTGCGCGCGCGCATTGGTCTTGAGCCTGCGCGGCCGGGTCATCACCATGGTCTGGCAGGCGGGGACGACGCGCAAGTCGTCATGGTCGCCGGCGCGGTATGCGGACGGCGTCTCGCCGACCAGCTCGGTGAACCGCGCGGAGAACGAGCCGAGGCTCGAGCAGCCGACCGCGAAGCAGACATCCGTCACGCTCAGATCGCCGCGGCGCAGCAACGACTTGGCTCGTTCGATTCGGCGGGTCATCAGATAGGAGTACGGCGTCTCGGAGTACGCCTCACGGAAGCGGCGGCTGAAGTGCGCCGGTGACATCAGCGCTGTGCGTGCGAGCGCAGGGACGTCGAGTGGCTCCGCATACTCGCGATCCATCTGGTCGCGGGCCCGGCGCAGCCTGCGCAGCTCATCGATGTCGGCACTCATACGCCTATTCTCCACCTCCTGTCCCACCTTTCCTGCGACGTGGAGGCGCTCCGAAAATCGAGCAGTATTCGAGAAGCGCTTGGCGCGGGCCCACACCTAGCATGGCCGTCATGGACCGCACCAATCACGTTCAAGGAGTGACCATGGCCAGCTCGACAACCCAGGGAATCAAGACCGTGCTGCATCCCATCACCGATCTGGAGAAGGCCAAGCCGGTGTACACCGCTCTGCTCGGCGTCGAGCCGATGGCGGACGCCCCGTTCTACGTCGGCTACGAAGCAGAGGGGCAGCAGATCGGGCTTGTCCCGAACAGCGACATGACCTCGCCGGTGGCGTACTGGCATGTCGCGGACATCGAGGCGAAACTGGCCGAGGTGACCGCTGCCGGTGGGACGTTGAAGGATGCCCCTCGTGACGTCGGTGGCGGCCGCCTGGTGGCGAGCTTCACCGACCCCGACGGCAACGTCCTCGGGCTGGTGCAGGACCGATGAGCTCCGCCCACATGGCCGGAGCGTAGATCCAGAACATGGCCTCGAGGCTGGACACGTCGCCGCCCGCACTGCACGTTGCCGACAGCCACGACTGGATTCGGGTGCACGGCGCGCGCGAGAACAACCTCAAGGACATCAGCGTCGAGATCCCGAAACGCCGGTTGACCGTGTTCACCGGCGTTTCGGGCTCGGGCAAGACCTCGTTGGTCTTCGACACGATCGCCGCGGACTCGCAGCGGCTGATCAATGAAACATACAGCGCGTTCGTGCAGGGCTTCATGCCAACGCTGGCACGCCCTGACGTCGATGTCCTCGAAGGGCTGACGACGGCGATCATCGTCGACCAGCAGCGAATGGGCGCCGATCCGCGCTCCACGGTCGGTACCGCCACGGACGCCAACGCGATGCTGCGCATCCTTTTCAGCCGGCTCGGGAAGCCGCACATCGGCCCGCCCAACGCGTTCTCCTTCAACGTACCATCGGTCCGGGGGAGCGGTGCGATCACAGTCGAACGCGGTGCCGGCAAGACGGTAAAGGCGACGTTCAATCGCACCGGCGGCATGTGCCCGCGCTGCGAAGGCCGGGGTGCCGTCACCGACTTCGATCTGTCGCAACTCTACGACGACAGCAAGTCGCTCAACGAAGGCGCGCTCCTGATCCCCGGGTACAGCGTCGACGGCTGGTACGGCCGCATCTTCAGCGGCTCCGGCTTCCACGATCCGGACAAGGCGATCCGCAAGTACACCCAGAAAGAGCGCAACGACTTGCTCTACAAAGAGGCGACGCGAATCAAGGTCGACGGCATCAACCTCACGTATGAGGGGTTGATCCCTAGGATCCAGAAGTCGTTCCTGTCAAAGGACATCGACGCGCTCCAACCGCACATCCGCGCCTTCGTGGAGCGGGCGGTGACCTTCAGCGTCTGCCCCGAGTGTGGCGGAACCCGGCTCAGCGACACCGCTCGGTCGTCGAAGATCAAGGGGATCAGCATCGCCGATGCCTGCGCGATGCAGATCAGCGACCTCGCGGAGTGGGTGCGCGGTCTCAACGAACCGTCCGTCGGGCCGCTGGTGTCATCGCTGCAACAGACCCTCGACTCGTTCGTCGAGATCGGGCTGGGGTACGTCTCGCTCGAACGCCCGTCGGGAACGCTGTCGGGGGGCGAGGCGCAGCGTGTCAAGATGATCCGCCACCTCGGATCCTCGCTCACCGACGTCACGTACGTCTTCGACGAGCCGACAGCAGGTCTGCACCCTCACGACATCCAGCGAATGAACGAGCTGCTCCTGCGGTTGCGGGACAAGGGCAACACCGTGCTCGTCGTCGAGCACAAGCTGCAGACGATCGCGATTGCCGACCATGTCGTCGACCTCGGTCCCGGCGCCGGTGCTGCCGGTGGCGGCGTGTACTTCGAGGGCACGGTCGATGGGCTCCGGACGAGCGACACCATCACCGGACGGCATCTCGACGACCGTGCTGCGGTCAAGGAAACAGTGCGAACACCGAACGGCACGCTGCCGATTCGCGGCGCGTCGGTCCACAACCTGCGCAACGTCGACGTCGACATCCCGCTCGGTGTGTTCGTTGTCGTCACCGGCGTCGCCGGCTCCGGGAAGACGTCGCTCGTGCACGGCTCCATCTCGGCCGGCGAAGGTGTGGTGTCGATCGACCAGGCACCGATTCGCGGGTCGCGACGCAGCAACCCGGCGACCTACACCGGACTGCTTGACCCAATCCGAAACGCCTTCGCGAAAGCCAACGGTGTGAAGCCGTCGCTGTTCAGCGCCAACTCCGAAGGCGCGTGCCCCAGTTGCAATGGCGCCGGTGTCATCTACACCGACCTCGCGATGATGGCGGGAGTTGCGACCGTCTGCGAGGAGTGCGAGGGAAAACGGTTCCAGGCGTCGGTCCTCGAGTTCCACCTCGGCGGGCGGGACATCGCGAGGTGCTCGGGATGTCGGTGACCGGGGCCGAGGCGTTCTGAGGCCCCGGAAAGGCAAGCACGCCCGCTGCCCATGTCATCCTTGGCCGGCTCGCCGACGTCGGCCTCGGGTACCTCATCCTCGGTCAGCCGCTCACGACGCTCTCCGGGGGCGAGCGGCAGCGCCTGAAGCTGGCCACGCACATCGGGGAGAAGGGCAGCGTCTACGTGCTCGACGAGGCGACCACCGGACTCCACCTTGCCGACGTCGAGCACCTGCTCGGCCTCCTCGACCGGCTCGTCGACTCCGGCAAGTCGGTGATCGTGATCGAGCACCACATGACGGTCATGGCACACGCCGACTGGATCATCGACCTAGGGCCTGGCGCCGGCCACGACGGTGGTCGTATCGTCTTCGAAGGCACGCCGGCCGACCTCGTGGCCGCCCGGTCCACGCTCACCGGCGAGCACCTCGCGGCCTACGTCGGCGCACCTGCCGGAGCCATCCCCGAGCAGGATCAGGGAAGCGCTCGGGACGCCGGCTCCCCTAGCCTTGTGAGCATGAATCTCTCTCTTGCCTGTTGCTTCGTCCAGGTCCATGACCCCGAGCTCGCACTGACCTTCTACCGCGACGCGCTCGGCCTCGATGTCCGCAGCGACGTCGCCCGCGAAGGGCTGCGCTGGATCACCGTCGGTGCCGCCTCTCAGCCCGACGTCGAGATCGTCCTCACGAACTTCACGCATGGCAGCGCCGCCGACGGCGACACGCTCGCCGCCCTCCTCGCCAAGGGCGCACTCAACGGCATCCACTTCCACACTGATGACCTCGATGCCACCTTCGAGAAGGTGCGCGCTTGGGGCGCCGAGATCGTGGAGGAGCCGAACGAACAGCCGTGGGGCGTCCGAGACTGTGCCGTACGCGACCCTTCCGGCAATCTGCTGCGCATCGACCAGTCACGCGTCGGGTAGGGCATGCCGATGGCGGGCACTGGGACCGCGCTCGCACGCTGACGCCATGGTTGAGCGCCTCGACGCTGCCATCAACGAAAGCGGGTAGCAGCATGGTGGTGGGGTTGTTTGACGTTCGAAAAGGCCCACCCGACCAACGTTTTTTAACTTCGACACCTCGGCGACCTGCACACCCTCCTGACGGTGAACTGCACACCCCGTTCCCAAATGTCGTCGAAACTCTCCAACTGAATCGCATCGGTTTTTCCTGTAGCCCTGACGCCCGGGCACAGCGGTCGGGTTGACGAACAGATGTAGCTTTTTGATCAGGCCGGCGTTAGGACAGTGTGATGCGACGCCGAACCCAAGGCCATCGTAATGGAATGATCATCACCGCGCCCTTGGCGCTTCTTCTGGCAGCATGCGGGACGGCCGCCACTTCAAAACCATATCTTGGGATCAACACCGACTTTTCGACGCCATAATCCCTCGTCAGCCGCGACGCCCAGTTCCTCTGCGATCTTCTACCCCAGCTCCCGAAACCCCCTTGGCCGTTCTTACTGCCTACCTACAGGCCAGGGCTACGAGGTGGTAAACGCACAGCGGGTCGAGCAGTGGGGACTGACGACTGCGAAACTAGCCCAGATCTTTGGGGTGACTGTTACTCAGATCCTTGCACATCGACAATGAAGAGTTGTGGCCTGTAGACCCGATCCAGGGTCGAGGTGGCTGACTCCCAACTTTGTGCTCTTTTATGGCGCTGCCACGCTCACGAAGGTGGCTGTCATTTCGCACGCTGGAACACTTATTGGTACCGCTTCTATCCCGGACTACAACGTCAATGGCGGCTTTTACATCTCCTCCCCCGATGGGATCCAATGGGCTTGGAGTGTCGATCAATCCCCGGCAAATCAACTCTATAACCTTGGACCTGGAACGACATACCGGCATCACGGCGTTGTAGAGGTTACCGGCCTCGGTGAGTCCGTGCATACGGTCTACCAGTGGTTAGCTCCGGCCGGGTTTACCGAAGAACTGTTGGGGTGGTACAGCACCGGCATCATTCTCCATCGCTTTGAATACTGGCAGTGTGGTCCCGACGGGGATCACCCCTTTGGTGACTCCGGCGCCGCCTGGTTCGCCCTCAACCCCAGCACCGGCAACCTCACCGAACTCTTCACCGGCAACCAGCAGTATCTGCTTACTGACAACGGGGTTACCGTCACCGCCCTGCTCAATGATCCTCACGCCGTCCTGATCAACGGAATGATGTATTCCGAGAATAAATCATCGATCGATTTCTACGGCTACGGGCAACCCGCTGACATCAGTCCCGATGGGGCGTACGTTGCCATCTCCCGCGCCAACCCCATTAATCCCTGCGACGACTACTCACTTCCGACCCCAATCCTTAGCGTCGAATTGGTGACCGAACCCGAGCACAGTCATATAGACATTCCGAATATGGCTGCCGACGGATGGTGGGGGGAACACCTGATATCGTCACGATCGACCCCAACTTGAACGTCTGGATCGACACCTTCCAGGGCAAGCCAGTCGCCGAACTCGGCAGTTACGGCACGGTCCTGGGCGTTCTGCAGTGAGGTCTGCTCTCTCGTCTGCCCCACCCAGGCGGTCGATTTCCTCAACCCGACCCCAAACCCTCACTGCCACATCACCGCTAGGGCCGGTTGCCTGACAGTGAACTCCACACCCCCATTCCCGCCTTTCTCATTCGCTAGCAGCCGCGATTCAGCGCGGCTTTTGGCGTGCCGAGGGACCTCCCCGAGTGCGAGAAGGCTCCGAAGAGGACAGTCACTCGACGGATCCACACTCGAGGGGCCCTAAAATCCCGCGGATTCAGACCTGATTTTCGGAACCGTCAAGCTCTCTATGAAATAACCGTGGTGGAGGCGCCGGGGATCGAACCCGGGTCCGAAGCCGCGTTCCATGCGACATCTACGAGTGTAGTCCCGGTTTTAATCTCGCCCCAACCGCGCCCTGGGACCAGGCTCGGCTGCGGCCAGCCTCGGTGAATGTCCCGCCCGGCGCCGAGGCGCCACCGGGCGGCGAGACTGCTTGCATTAACGTCGGGTCCGTCCCCCACAGTCGAGAGGACGGTCGACGTCAGGCCGAAGCCTGAGCTTTTTTCGTCTCTGCTACTTACGCAGCGAGGGCGAGAGGTGCGTTATTCGCACGTATATTTTTCCCGGTTTTACGAGCCCGGGGCTCGACTCGCATTCGCACAACCCACGACCCCGTCGAAACCAGTACGCCCCCATGAGCGCAGCTGTCCGAGATCAGCGTGCTTGGTGATCATACCCGCTTGCTGAGCACGAAACACTGCGCGAGTACGCGAGCACGAGCGCAAGATCGCTCTGGCGTGCATCACGCTGGAGCGAACGGCGTTGGCGGACTTGTCGTTGGTCACGAGTTCGCCTTCTGCGGGCAGTGCTTCGCGTTAGCCGAGTTGGTCATGTCCTCGAGATTCGCGAGCGGGGCATCGCGACACCCGAGTCGGTCACGTCCTCGAGATCTGCAACCAGGCCTGCGTTGAGCCAAACATCTCGGGACGCGTCTACCCGCCGACGGCCGTCGCGGGCGCGCGGATCCAGGTGCGATACGTCGGTGTCGGTGGGGATGGCGAGCATTCGGCCACGCTCAACCCGGGCCAACTGCCAGCCACCTTCATGGACCATCCAGTGGTGGCGGTAGCACAGCAAGACCAGGTTGTCGACGTCACCTCCGTAGCCCCGGGGCGGGTCCTAGCTACTTCGCGAACCAGCCCCAAGCGGAAGCACCGACCTGGACAACCTCGAACTTCTTCTGATCCCACCCCCTGAGAGCGGCCGAGTGATCAGCGTCGGCTGGACAACCATCGCATGCCCCGGGCCGCTGAATATGGGAAGAGATGCGACTCCGACATTTCAGAACGGGGCCGTTGTCGCGGGTGAAGCCAAAGCCGCCCTTGCCCGTGCCACGCCTAGGTATCAGCCTCTGAGGCCATCCGACCCAGCGACGGGGTGCTACTCGACGGGCGGTTCGACGAACGCAAAGAGTTCGCTGATCTTGTCTCCATCGAGGATAACGAAATCCATTCCGGTAACGGCGTCCGGACGCTCGGGCGGTCCGAAGCTCCAGGAGGCCCGAATGGCACTACCGATCGCGGTAGCGGCGGAAAGGGTGAACTGTGCTCCCGGGAAGCGCGACTGCAGGGAATCACTGAAATCTTCGAGCGCGTCGTAGCCGACGAAGTCGCCGTCCTTGTCGTAGAAGTGAGCGTCGGGACGGAAGAGGGCTTCGATCGCCCTGCGCCGGGCTGTGCGGTCTAGTTGTGTCCACATGCCAAAGAGGCTCGTCATGAAGGCCTCCGGAACCGCCATCAGCCCGATCATGCGCACTCCGGGAGCGTTCTTGCCACTGGGCGCCGCGCTCGAGTGTGCTAATGCACGCGGGGTGGGGCGGCATGCTGGAATCTCAGGGAGAGCCGGTCGCGTCAAGCACTCCATCCCGGCTTCCTTTTTTTGTGCAGCGTCAACTCGCGCCCCCAGCTGGCCCAAGGCTTCGCTCACAACACCGTGGCCAGGGGGTTGTATTAGTGACGCACGAGGTTGTCGACGTCAGTGGCGCCGCCGTGGCCCCAGTGCCACCAGGTGGTGCGCGTTGGTGAATGCCACCGGGCGGTCGCATCTCGGCCAGTCGCAGCCCCCGGAGCGAACACGCAACGCGGCCCGCGCGGCCGCGCCGGGCAGACGGAGCGCGCGTCCGACATCGATCACCGCGGAGTTGGGGCCGAGCAGGACGCGGCGAATGCGGGCATCGCAGGCGAGGCGCTGCACCGTGGCGGCAGGCACCACGCCGGCGAACTCGAGCTCGCCACCGGAGGTGCCGTCCAGACCCATCACGGTCTCCACCGAGGCGGTGAGCTGGAGATGGGTGCTCGCGCCGCCCGTGGTCGGCACGGCCCCGACGTCGAGGGCGTGGCCGGCGACTTCGACCAGCGCGTCGGCGATGCGCGAGTCCACGAGCGGTGATCACCAGTCCCCGTCGGCTTGGCGAGCGGGAGGACGGCGGTCTTGATGGTCGCCGCCGCGATGGGATCGAAGTAGCCACGGATGGCAAGGAACCCACCTTCACAGGGAATGAAGTCGCAGCGGTTGCGCTCGGCGGCGGCGACATGTTCGTCGAGGACGGCGGCCGCGTCGTACGCGTGGCGAGCGCGCTCGCAGTCCTTGCTGAAGACACCGACCGAGTGCTCACGGGCCAGCTCCAGGAGGGGACGTTCGTCGAAGGCGCTGGGGCTGATAGACGTCGCAGTAGCCGAGGCGTCCGCCGGGTCGGTTCCCGCCTCGCCGGGCGCGGCGCCATTGTCGCCCGCCAACGGCTTGGCCGCACAGCCCCGAGCCACGCCGGCGAGGAGCGAGAAGTGCGCGAACCCGATCTCCCCGGCCTCCACGGCGGCAGCACTCACCGGCAGACGGTGGAGCTGCTCCCCGCCGCGACGGCCCGGGCGGCAGCGTGGCCGGACATCTGACAGTGGTGGCGGATCCAGTCGATCGGGGACACCGAGCCCTGCACCTCGCACTCGTTGGTCGCCGCGAACGCCGCGGCGCCCATCGCGAAGTGGAGTTCGAGGCGGTCCATCCCCTGCCGGAGCCTGACCAGGTGCTCTCCCAGCTCGAAAGCGGTCAGCTCCAGCCGAGGCATCTCCACGAACCGAGCGATCGCCTGGATGAAGGCATCCAGCGGCGTGGTCCCGCTCTCGCTCTCGACAATACACATTCCTGTAGTATCGAACATATGTTCGTAGGCCCGCCGCAAACCCCCATCGGCGCTAGGCTTTGGGTCGTGCACACCGTCCCGGCGTCGCAGCACGCCCACGAACCCGCCGAGCCGTCATGTCCAACGCCACCGAAATGACCACCGGACAAGGCGTCGTCGCGGCTCCCGCGACATATCGCGAGTTGCTGCGCGTCCCGGGGTTCCGTCAGCTGCTGCTCAGCTCGCTGCTCACCCGAACGGCCGCGCAGATGTTGACCGTCGGCCTCGTGCTCTTCGCGTTGCAGCGATATCACTCGCCGAGCGTCGCCGGCGTGAGCCTCTTCCTGCTCATCTTCCCGGGGCTGCTGCTCGCTCCGGTTGCGGGCGCGCTCCTCGACCGTCATGGACGCAAGCGGCTCATGACCTTCGACTTCCTCGTGGCGGCGGTGACCATGACGGTGATCGTCATCCTGGCCTCCGCGAATCACCTGCCGGTATGGGGCCTGTACGTGTTGCTGGTCTGCGGATCGGTCACCAGCACGCTGAGCATCGCGGGTGCCCGTTCGTTCTTTCCACTGCTAGTGCCGCGTGATCTCTGGGACCGCGGCAACGCAGCCGACAGCGTCTGCTACGGCGTCGCCAACATCGCCGGTCCCGCGCTCGCCGGCGGGCTCATCGCCGTGTTCGGGAGCCTCGCAGCGCTGGTCGGTGCAACCGTCGGCTTCCTCGCCGGCGCCGCAGTCCTGCAGGCGGTGCCTGAACCCGCCCATGTTGCCGAGGTGTCCGGCAGGATCCTTGTCGAGGCCTGGCGCGGCCTTCGCTACGTGGTGGGCAATCGCACGCTGCGCTGGATCGCCATCGGATTCTCCACGCTCAACGTGGGCTGGGGCATCGTGATCGTCACCCTGCCCGTGGCCGTGTTCAGCCTGCACGGCAACGCAGCGGTTGTCGGCTCGATCCTGGCGCTCGCGGGTGCCGCCGGAATCCCCGCCGCGCTAATCGCCGGACGGATCCGCACCGAGGAACAGGAGCGCGAGTCGATGTCCATCTTCGGTGCGGTCATGGGTGTTGCCGTACTGGCGCTGCTGCTGCCATCGCTGGCGCTGATTGCTGTCGGCATCGCGATCGCCGGTGGTGCGGATGCCGCCTCGAGCGTCAGCGCATTCTCGCTGCGCCAGCGCCGCACCGCGCGGGCGTGGTTCGGGCGAGCATTCGCCGTCGCGATGGCGCTGAACTTCTCCGGGGTACCGATCGGGTCAGCGCTCGCGGGACCGGTCCTCGGGGTCTCGACGACGTTTGCCGTGCTCGTCGCCGCCGGCCTCACCCTGCTGGGGAGCGCGGTGATTCAGCTCAAGGTCCCGGGTTCTGCGGCACCCGCGCGAGCCTGAGGACGCCGGGGCTCAGCAGACAGCGGGCGCCGTTGGTAGGCTGATCGGATGCTCCAGGTGTTGACCGGACCGGTGACGCGCTAGTTGCCCCATTTCGACGCGCCGTCTGGAGCTGACCCGGCGGTCGGCGCGAAGCTGAAGCAGGTGATCGTCATCGGGACCGTCGCCTCCCGGGACGAGCGCGAGCAGCGAGACATCGAGCTGGACGAGCTCGAGGAGCTGGCTCGCACCCTCGGCACCGACGTGCTCGAGCGGAGCCTGATCTCGCTCCGCGAGCCACATCCTGCGACCTTCTTCCGCTCCGGCGTGGTCGCGGCCTTCGCCTCGCATCTCGCGGAGCTCGGCAACCCTGCCGTGCTCTGCAACGACCAGCTCACGCCCCGCCAGCAACGCAACCTGCAGGAGGAGTGGGCGTGGTGCTCGATCGGACCGAGGTCATCCTCGCCATCTTCGCCCGCCGGGCCATCACCGCCGAGGGCCGTGTGCAGGTCGAGATGGCGCAGCTCGAGCATCTGCTCCCCCGCCTGGCCGGCGGCTGGTCCCACCTCGAGCGTCAGCGGGGAGGCGTCGGGCTTCGAGGCGGGCCTGGTGAGAAGCAGATCGAAGTGGACCGCCGCCTCATCCGGCAGCAGCTCAAGCGCCTGCGCGAACGCCTCGTGGTCATCGAACGGCAGCGCCGCACGCGACGAACCGCGCGCACCAACGTTCCGCTCGCGTCGTGCGCCCTGGTGGGCTATACGAACGCCGCAAATCGACCCTGCTCAACGTGCTCACCCACAGCCGGGTTCTCGCCGACGACCTGCTCTTCGCGACCCTCGATCCCACCTCGCGCCGTCTCGAACTGCCGTCAGGCAAGCTGGTCATCCTCACCGATACGGTCGGCTTCATCCAGAAGCTGCCCACCGAGCTCGTCGAGGCGTTCGCGGCGACCCTCGAGGAGGTACGTCAGGCCCACATGCTCTGCCTGGTGGTCGACGCCTCGCACCCAGACGCCGAGCAGCAGCTCGTGACCGTGCTCGAGACCCTGCGCTCGATGGACTGCGATCAGCCGATGATCCTGGCGCTCAGCAAGGTCGATCGCCTCACCGCGTCCGAGGTACGCGCCGCGCGCCTGCGCCTCGGCGACATCGCGGGTGTGTCGGCACTTGCGGTGAGCGCGAGGCGCGGTACCGGTTTGCGCGAGCTCCGTCAGCGCATCGACGCCCTCGCCGCCCAGGTGGTCCCCGACATCAAGGCCAACCGCCCGAGCGCCGCGTCGCAGGCCGCACCACCGCCGGAGTTTCGGACGGCGACTGGCTGAAACCCTGCGCGGTCAGCGTCTGATCGCGCGTTCCATGTCGCGCTCAGCATCGCGCTTGGCGACGTCCTGGCGCTTGTCCCAGAGCTTCTTGCCGCGCGCCAGGCCGATCTCGACCTTCACCCGGTTGCGGACCAGGTAGAGCTTGAGCGGGATGATCGTGAGCCCCTGCGTGCGCACTCGTCCATCGAGGTATTCGATCTCGCGCTTGTGCAGGAGCAGGCGCCGGCGTCGCTCCGGCTCCGGGTTGTTGCGGTTGCCGTGCTGATACGAGGCGATGTTCGCCTGCATCAGCCACGCCTGGCCGTTCTCGACGCGGACGTACCCCTCGCGCAGCTGGATGCGACCGGTCCGGAGCGATTTCACCTCGGTGCCGGTCAGCTCGATCCCGGCCTCGAGCGTCTCGACGATGCTGTACTCGTAGCGTGCGCGCCGGTTGACCGCGAGCGTGTTGTCGCCGGGCTTTCTCGCGGGTGCATCAGCGGGTTGCCTTGCCCGTCTGCCGGCCACGGAGGAAGGCGGCAGGCGTCATGGTCCGCTTCCCGGGAGGCGTGATCATGTCGACCCGGTACCCGCCGTCCCGGGTCCTGATGACCACCGACTCACCCTCGCGACGTTCGATGGTCCCAGGCGCGGCGGCCGCGAGTGGGACATCGGCAACACCGCCCGCCTGGATCTGCACCTCGACACCGTCGATTGACGCGAGCACCCCGGGCCAGGGTATGAGCGCGCGCACCATCCGATCGACCTCGATGGCGCTTCGGGCAGCCCAGTCAACCCGCCCGTCCGCCCGAGTGAGACGAGGCGCGTAGGTGATTCCCTCCTCCGGTTGCGGCGTCGCGGTTGCAGATCCATGCTCGAGCGCCTCGAGCACCGCGACCAGATTCGAAGCACCGAGCTCGGCGAGGACGCGGGTCAGCGCGGGCGTCGTGGCATCGGGCCCGATCGAGACGCGCGCTGTCACATACACGGGTCCGGTGTCGAGCCCCGCCTCCATGCGCATGATGGAGACGCCGGTTTCGGCGTCCCCGGCGAGGATGGCATGGGCGACCGGCGCAGCCCCTCGCCAGCGCGGCAGCAGCGATGCGTGCACGTTCACTGCACCGAAGGGCAGCGGATCCAGCAAGGCGATGGGCAGGATCTGTCCGTAGGCCGCGACGACCACGCAATCAGGGATGAGGTCGAGCAGGCCTCGCACCACCTCGGGAGCTCCGATCTTTGCCGGCGTCAGCAGCGGAAGACCGATCTCGCGCGCAGCGTCGGCGACCGGACGCGGCGCGGGCTGTCCTCTATTGCCCAGTCGATCTGCGCGGGTGACCACCGCCAGCACTTCGTGGTGCGCGGCGCAAGCCCGGAGTGACGGGACCGCAAAGAGAGCGGTGCCACAGAAGACGAGCCTCACACAGCGCTGACGACGCCGGGCTCCTCAGCCTCCTCTGCCGGTTCGACCTCGCGCAAGGTTCCCTCATTCACCCGGCTCGTGAAGAGGATGCCGTCAAGGTGGTCGAGCTCGTGCTGGACTGCCCGGGCCAGCAGGCCGTCGCCTTTCACGCGGACCTCCTTGCCGTGACGATTCAGCCCCTTGGCGACGACACGCTGGCGTCGCGTGACCTCACCGACCCATCCCGGCACGGAAAGGCAGCCCTCGAACCCGGTCTGGTCGCCATCGGTGCGGACCATCTCCGGGTTGGCGAGCTGATAGATCTGGTTGTCGACGCGGAGCACGATGACGCGCAGCGATACGCCCACCTGCGGAGCCGCGAGACCGACTCCGTTGGCGTCGAACATCGTCTCGACCATGTCGTCCATCAGACGGCGTATCTCATCGTCAACCCGCGGCACGCGGATTGCCTTTGTGGTGAGCACGTCGTTGTGGTCCGAGACCAGGACAATGGGAAGGACTGCCACGCTTTTGTCTCCGTTCACGCCCCGGGGTCGACGTCGATACTCCAGCCCCGAGCCCTGGGAAGGTGAGGAAATGCCCTCTCGATGTCTGTGCCCCGCACCGTGATCTGCCACCGGTATTCGCCACGGAGGCGGTGCAGGAACGCCGGCGTCGGACCGAGGACATCGAGCCCGGCGCCAATTCCGAGTGTATCAGACACTCGCCGGGCCTCCCGGCGAACTTCGATCTCGGCCTCGTGGTCGTCCTTGTGCGCGAAGGTGCAGACGCAGAGCCGCGCATATGGCGGGAATCGCAATGCCTTGCGCACCCGGATCTCATCGCGCGCGAAACCGAGGTAATCGTGCGTGGTCGCGTGCCGGACCGCGTAGTGACCGGGGCTGTACGTCTGGAGCACGACGCGAGCCGGCTCGTCGCCGCGTCCCGCGCGGCCCGCCACCTGGGTGAGCAGTGAGAAGGTGAGCTCGCCGCTCCGGTAGTCGGGGAAATGCAGGGCTGTATCGGCGTTGACGATGCCTACCAGGCGAACGTTGCCGAGGTCCCAACCTTTCGCGACCATCTGCGTACCGATCAGGCAGTCTGCCTCGTGGCGACGGAATCGGTCGTAGATGTCGAAATACGCATCGCGCGATCGCGTCGTGTCGCGATCCATGCGGATCAAGCGCAGCGCCGGAAAACGTTCGCGCACCTCGCGCTCGAGCCGCTCTGTGCCCATGCCCAATGCGCGGATGGTGCGCGAGCCGCAGGCAGGACAAGCGCTCGGCAGCGGGATCGACAAGCCGCAGTAGTGGCAGTCGCAGCTGGCGCGGTCGACGTGATGTACCAGTGACACGCTGCAGTTGCGGCAGGTCAGCGCTTCACCACACGTCCGGCAGAGCACAACGGTGGAGGTGCCGCGACGATTGAGGAAGAGGATCGACTGACCGCCGTCCGCGTGACACTCCTGCATGGCGCGGTCGAGAGTCAGCGAGAGCGCGTTGGTGTTGCCTGCTTTCAGCTCATCACGGAGGTCGACGACCTCGATCGGCGGCAGTGGCCGGCCGCTCACGCGTTCCGGGAGCGTGACCAGCTCGAGGTCACCGGTGTGCGCGCGGAAGAAGCTCTCGACACGCGGGGTCGCGCTTCCCATGACCACCGGCGCGTCGCACAGCGCGCCGAGCATCAGCGCAACGTCGACGGCGTGATACCGGGGCACGCGATCCTGTTTGTACGCGGGCGCGTCCTCCTCGTCGACGACCACGATGCCAAGGTCGGGAATCGGGGCGAAGACCGCGCTTCGCGAGCCGATGACCACCGCATGCTCGCCGTTGCGTATGCGGCGCCATGCGGCCGCTCGCTCAGCGTCAGTGAGCGCGGAGTGGACCACCGCGATCCGGCCGGGAAAGCGCACGGCGAAACGGCGAATCATCTGTGGTGTCAGCGCGATCTCGGGCACGAGGACGATCGCGCCGCGACCGGCGGCGAGCGCCGCGTCGATGCCCGCGAGATACACCTCCGTCTTGCCGCTGCCGGTGACGCCGTGGAGCAGCACGCGCCGGTGAGTGCGTGTTGCGATGGCTTCGAGCAGCGGGGCAACTGCGGCGCGCTGTGCGTCGTTGAGGATCGGAGGAGGCTCGGGCGGTCCTGCGACCCCGGCCTCCGCGACAGCACGCGAGACAGAGCGTGGCCCGGCGCGGCGCGACGGGCGGGTGCGCACTCCCTTGGGCAGCATCGCCCGGAGCACCTCACCGAGTGGTGCGCAGTACCGGTCGGCGATCTGACGCGCGAGCACGATGTGGTGATCGAGGATCAGGCGCGGCTCGTCGATGACCCGGTCGATGGCGCGGACCTCCGCGAATTCGCTCTCGTCGGATCGCTCCACGACGTATCCGAGAATGGTTCGCTTGCCGAACGGGATCTCGACACGGACCCCCGGGAGCACGAGCTCGACGAGGTCATCAGGAATGGAATACGTGTACGCGTCGCGGGGCAGCTGCGAGCGCGTCTCCGGAACCACCGATGCGAACGTCATCGCAATCGGTCCGCGATGATTCGCACGATCGCGTCGGCGACGTCCGGCTTGGGGGCACGCGCGATCGTCTGCAGCGTGCCGTCGCGCCCGATGACGGTGACCTCGTTGTCGTCGGCGCCCATGCCGATGCCTTCACGCGACACGTCGTTGACGACGATGAGATCGAGGTCCTTGGCGTCGAGCTTGGCTCGCGCATTATCGATCACGTGCTCGGTCTCCGCGGCGAACCCGACCACGAAGACATCTCGTGCCACGTCGTCGTCACGCAGCGCACGCAGGATGTCGACGGTGGGGACCAGCTCGATGGTCAGCGTGTCCGCCCCCTTCTTCAGCTTGTTGGCCGCCACATCACGCGGACGCCAGTCGGCGACCGCCGCCGCCATGATGAGCACGCGCGCCCCCGCGAGCGCGCCAAGCACCGCCGCGTGCATCTCCTCGGCGGTCTCCACCGGGACAACCTCGAGCCCGGCCTGTGCGGCCGGCGCCGGTCCGGCCGTGACGAGCGTGACCGTCGCTCCGTGACGGATGGCCGCAACCGCAAGCGCGTTGCCCATCTTGCCGCTCGATCGATTGCCGATGAAGCGCACCGGGTCGATGGGCTCTCGAGTTCCACCCGCGGTGACCACGAAGCGGAGGCCGTTGATGGTGGGGTCAGGCCCCGCCGACAAGGAGCTCCCTCACGGCGGCCACGATCACGTCAGGCTCGGCCATGCGGCCCGTGCTCTCGTGACCACTCGCCAGCCGGCCATACACCGGACCGATGATCTGGCCGCCCCGCGCGGTCAACGTGGCGGCGTTGCCCTGGGTGGCGGGGTGCTCCCACATGGCCGACTCCATCGCGGGCGCCACCAGTAACGGCGCGCGGCACGCCAGCGCGGTCGCGGTCACCGGGTCACCGGCGAGGCCCAGGGCCAGACGCGCGATCAGGTCAGCCGACGCGGCGACGACCACCTGCACCTCGCACCACGTCGCCAGGTCGAGGTGGCTCATCCCGTGGCCGGCCTCGGGATCGTCGTCCCAGATGCTCGAGGCGACCCGGTGCCCGCTCAGGGCGCGGAGCAGCGTTGGGGTCACGAAGCGCGTCGCGGCTTCGGTCATCGCGACCTTCACCTCGGCTCCGTCGCGGCGGAGATCGGTCACCACCTGGCACGCCTTGAACGCGGCGACGCTTCCACCGACGCCGACCAGGACCCGATGGCCGTCCAGCGGTAGGGTCACGCCGGGCGTCCGCGGCTCGCCCGGGCGTCCTGGATGATCGTCTCGATCTCCTGCGCCGCGCGCTTGGCATCGTCGTTCATGACCTGATGATCGTACGTGTCCTTGAGCGCGAGCTCGGCGACGGCGAGCTCGTGGCGCGCCCGGAGGCTCTCCGCGTCCTCGGTGCCGCGTTCGATCAGTCGCTGCTCGAGCGCCTCCAGGCTCGGCGGCAGCAGATAGATGTAGATCCCCTCGTCCCCGATCCGCGCCCGAACCTTCTCGGCACCCTGGACGTCGATCTTGATCACGGTGTCCTTGCCGGACGCAATCGCCCGGTTCACGGTCTCGTAGGTCCGCCCCTTGAGCTCGCCGTACACGGTGGACCATTCGAAGAACTCATCGCGATCGATCATCGCCCGGAAGGTCGGCTCGTCGACGAAGAAGTACGAGACGCCATCGATCTCACCGGGACGGGGCGCGCGGGTCGTGTAGGAGACGCAGTACTCGAGCGACGGATCGATGGCGAACAGCTCCTGGAGCACGGTGTCCTTGCCGACCGCGCTCGGCCCGGTGATCACGATGAGCCTGCCCTGCTCGCTCATGCGGGCGAAGGTCGGAGCCTGGAGGCGGCAGCGGTCAAGGCTTCGGGGATCGGTGATTCATAGGATCGCTCGCTGCCGTCCCCGGGGTGGCGAAGACGGAGCTGCCTCGCGTGGAGCGCGGGCCGCGCGAGCAGCGGGTCCGGTCGTCCGTAGACGCTGTCGCCGACGATCGGATGCCCGATCGAGGCGAGGTGCACGCGGATCTGGTGAGTGCGCCCGGTGCGCAGCGACACCTCGAGGACGGTCGCCCCATTCAGGCGCTCGACGACGCGAAAATCGGTGATCGCCTCGCGGCCGCCTTCAACGATCGCCATGCGCCGGCGGTCGCGGGGGTGACGCGCGATCGGCCCATCGATGGTCCCGGTGTCCTCGCGGAAGCCGCCGTGCACGATTGCCCAGTACGTGCGCCCGAGTGAGCGATCGCTGAGCTGCCTGGCCAGATCGCGGTGGGCGGCCTCCGTCTTGGCGACGACCAGGAGGCCGCTGGTGTCGCGGTCGAGGCGATGCACGATCCCCGCGCGCTCGCTGCCGCCGAGCAGCGACCACGTCGTCCCACGCTCTTTGAGCGCGTCGGCGAGGGTGCCTGTCGGATGCCCCGGAGCCGGATGCACGACCATCCCGGACGGTTTGTCGATCACCGCCAGCCAGTCGTCCTCGTCAACGATGCAGAGCTCGGTCAGAGCCTTCTCGGGCGAAGCTGTGCGCGTTGCCGGCGACGGGTCGGGTGCGACCGGCTGCGCAACCACCACCTCAGCGTGGTCGCGCACGCGCTGCCCCGGTCTCCCCGGGCGACCGTCGACAGTGACGAGACCCGCATCGATGAGCGTTCGCGCCGCGTGGCGCGTGATCCGCCTCGACTCCGCGAGCCACATGTCGAGGCGTGGCGTGGCGACTGTCGCAGTGCCCGCGCTCATGACGCCGCCGGTGATGCGGGCGAGTGCGACGACGGGACGAAGCTGAGCACCAGCAGCAGCCCGATCGCGACCACGATGCAGCTGTCGGCGACGTTGAAGACCGGCCAGAAGTGGAAGTCGATGAAGTCGACGACGGAGCCCTGGACGAGCCGGTCAACGCCATTGGAGAGCGCGCCGCCGAGGATCATGCCGATCAGCACCTGCCGGTACCACGTGGTCCCATACCTGTAGCCGAACAACACGATGTAGAGGCTGACGACGAGCGCGACCGCGAGATAGAGCCAGTGCAGCTGGGGAAGGACGCTGAAGGCGGCACCGTTGTTCTCGACGTGGTCGATGGAGACGAACGAACCCGGCCAGATCTGCTGTCCCAGCGCAAGATGCGACGCGACGATCCACTTGGTGATGTGGTCGACCAGGGCAACCAGAGCAGCCGTCCCGAGCATCACGAGATAGATGCGTTGCCGCGAGACGCGCCGGGACGTTGCTACCGCTGGACTCCGAGCCAGCATCGAGCGCCTCCCAATTCCCCTTCCCATTCCGCGAGCGCTGCATCGCGACGGTCCTCGATGGCGACCGCGAGCGTCTCGCCCTGCAACCACTCGCGATGGGCGTCCACCGCGCGTCGCGCGTCGCCATCGGCATCCACCAGCAAGGTGATCCGATCCTCGACACGCAACGCCGCCTGCTTGCGCAACTCGTTGACCTTGCGGCTGACCTCGCGCGCCAGCCATTCGAGGCGAAGCTCATCGGTGATGGTCGTGTCGAGCACCACCAACGCGTGACCTCCGGCCGGGTCGACGTAATGCACGGCCTTGACGTTGAGCTCCTCCATGAAGATCGCCTCGAGCTCGGGATCGAGCGGCTCGCTGGCGACGGTCGCGCTCGCAAGTGGCTGGCGGACGCGCACACCGGCGGTGGTGCGGGCGGCGAGCCCATCCTCCACCAGCCTGCGCAGGCGGCTCATCTCCACGATCACATCCGCGTCACGCCACATGCCCGCGACCTTCGGGTAGTCGGTGAGGTGCACTGAATCGGGGACGCTGCGGGGCGCAGGTGGATCGCCGTTGAACCCGCTGAGATTGCGGTACATTCTTTCTGCCATGAAGGGCATGAACGGGGCGATCAACCCCGCAAGCGTGAGCAGCACCGTCTGCAAGGTGGCGAACGCAGACAGCGAATCGTCGCTCGTCCCGGCGCTCTTCCAGAAGCGACGGCGGGAGCGGCGCACGTACCACTTGGAGAGATCCTCCACGTAGGCCTCCACCGCGTGCACGGCGTCGGAAGCGTCATAGCGCTCCATGGCCTCGCGAACCGCGTCGACGGTTTCGGCGAGCCGTGCAAGGCTCCAGCGATCGAGCACCGGGCGCTCGATCACCGCCGGAGCAGCCGACGCGGGATCGTAGCTCTCGGTGAGCGCGTAGGTCACATAGAACGAGTAGACGTTCCAGAGCGTGAGCATGAAGAGACGCACGACGTCCTGGAATGACGTCGGGCTGACCCGCAACTCCGCGTTCTCGACACCCTGCCCGTAGAAGTACCAGCGAGCGGCGTCAGCGCCGTACTGGTCGAAGATCGTGTCGGGCTCGATGGTGTTGTGCCTCGACTTCGACATCTTCTTGCCGTTCTTGTCCTGGAGTGTTCCCACCACGACACAGTTCCTGTACGCGGGGAGGTCGAAGAGCAGCGTCGACTCGGCGAGCAGTGAGAAGAACCAGCCACGGGTCTGATCCACGCCTTCGCAGATGAAGTCGGCCGGATGCGTGCGCTCGAAGAGCTCCCTGTTCTCGAAGGGATAGTGCTTCTGCGCGTAGGGCATCGCTCCGGAGTTGTACCAGGCGTCGATGACGTCGGGAACGCGGTGCATGACGCCCTTGCACGTGATGCACGGCAGCGTGATGTCGTCGATGAACGGCCGGTGCAGGTCATCGTCGACGGTGAGCCCGACGTCCGCGGCGCTACCTGCGCAGAATTTCTCATCGCAGTCATCGCATACCCAGATCGGCAGCGGTGTTCCCCAGTAGCGGCTGCGCGACAGGTTCCAGTCGATCAGGCTCTCGAGCCAGTTGCCCATGCGGCCGTCGCGGATATGTGCCGGCTGCCAGTGGACGCTGCGGTTGTTGGCGAGCAGGCGATCCTTCACCGCGGTGGTTCTGATGAACCAGGAGGTCACCGCGTAGTACAGGAGCGGTGTCTCGCACCGCCAGCAGAACGGGTACGTGTGCCGGATCGTCTCCGCGCGATAGAGACTGCCCTGCTCGCGCAGGTCCTCGATGATCTTGGGGTCCGCATCCTTCACGAACATTCCCCGGTATCGCGTCTGGCCGTCGAGGAAACGGCCGTCGAGCCCGACGACGTGGCGGACCGCGACACCCATGTGCTGGCAGAGCTCGAGGTCGGCGACGCCGTACGCAGCAGCCGTATGGACGATGCCGGTGCCCTCATCCATGTTCACCAGCTCCGGAGCGTCGAGCACAACGAACGCGAGGCCGTCGGGGAGCATGTCCGTGAACAGTGGCTCATACGTCAGGTCGACGAGGTCCGAACCGTCCATCTCCTCGACGATCTCGTACTCGCCTTCGAGCACGGAGAGGCGTTCCTTGGCAAGGATGTATGTCTCCTCGCCCTGTGCAACCCGGACGTACGGTTTGCGCGAGTGCACCGCGAGCGCGACGTTGCCGGGCAGGGTCCACGGTGTCGTCGTCCACGCTAGGAAGAACGTCTTGCCGTCGGAGTCGTTGAGCCGGAACTTCACGTACACGGAGGGATCCGGCGTGTCCTCTCGATAGCCCTGGCTCAACTCGTGCGATGACAGTGTCGTCTGGCATCGAGGGCAGTACGGGTTCACCTTGTAACCCTGGTAGAGCATCTCGTCTTCCCAGAGCTCCTTCAGGCTCCACCACACCGACTCGATGTACGTGCCGTCATAGGTGCGATAGGGATGGTCGAAGTCGAGCCAGAAGCCGAGCCGTTCGCTCATCTCACGCCACTGGTCGATGTACTCGTTCACCGATACCTTGCAGCGCGCATTGAACTCGGCGATGCCGAACTCCTCGATCTGCTTCTTGCCGCTGATCTTCAGCGCACGCTCGATCTCGAGCTCGACGGGGAGACCGTGGGTGTCCCATCCGGCCTTTCGGGCAACAGAGAACCCGGTCATCTGCTTGTAGCGGGCGAAGACGTCCTTGTACGAGCGCGCGAGGACGTGGTGAAGACCGGGGAGCCCGTTGGCGGTGGGCGGCCCTTCGTAGAACACATAGGGAGGCGCGTCGCGACGCATCTCGAGACTGCGCTCGAAGACGTGGTTGCGCTGCCAGAGCTCGAGGATCTCGAGCTCCGCCTCGGGAAAGCCCGCGCGCGCGCTGACGGCTGAATACCTGGGCATCACCTCAAGGATACCGGCAGATCGTTCGCTCACGAACTGCCGGCAGACTCCTATTCGACGCGTTCGCCAAAGATCGCCCGTCCGATGCGCACCATGGTGGCGCCCTCTTCGATTGCGATCTCGAAGTCATTGCTCATGCCCATGCTCAGCTCCGGCAGGGCCCATCCGGTGACGTGCTCCATGTGGTCGCGAACGTGGCGGAGCCGCGTGAATGCCGCGCGCGCATCCTCGGGATTGTCGCTCAAGGGGGCGATGGTCATCAGCCCCATGACGTGAATCGATGGGACATTGACGAGCTCCTGAACGAGTGCTTCGACGCCCGATTCGCGGATGCCGGCACGCGCCGGCAGACCGGTCAGATCGACTTCCACGAGCACACCGATCGGGTCACGCCCAGCGGGGCGGTGCGTTGACAGCGCAGCGGCAATGCGCTTGCTGTCCACCGAGTGCACGAAATCGAAGAGCGCCGCAGCACGTCCGGCTTTGTTGGTCTGCAAGTGCCCGATAAGGTGCCAGCGGGCAGCATTGCGCACCTCGCGCTGTTTGTCGGCTGCCTCCTGAATCCGGTTCTCGCCGATGTCCTCAATGCCGGCAGCGATCGCCTCGTCGACGCGGGCTGCGGACATGCCCTTGGTCACAGCGATCAGGCGAATGTCCAGCGGGTCCCGGTTGGCGCGCGCGGCGGCAGCCGCGATCCGGGCACGCACCGTCTCCAGCCGGTCCCCCACCGGCACCTCCTCCACGATCGCCACCCTACTTGCCGAGGTCGAGGGGCAGCTCGCGCCCTTCCGTGTCGCGGCGCTTGCGCTGCCGGCGGGCGGTGTCGGGACGGGTTCCAGGAGGATGAGCGAGAACATCCTCAATGGTTGCGCGCATCTCCTGGGCATCCTTGAATGAGCGGTACACCGAAGCAAATCGAATGTACGCGATCTCGTCGATTTCGCGCAATCGCGCCATCACCATCGCCCCCACCTCACGGCTCGGGATCTCGGAAATGTTCTGACTGCGCAGGGCGTTCTCGATATCCGCAACCATCATTTCGAGGTTTGCAGGCGCGAGTCGCGTCTTCTTCGACGCCATCACCAGCCCGGAAAGCAGCTTGGGACGGCTGAACTCCTCGCGCCTGCCGTCCTTTTTGAGGACGTAGAGCGGGGGCACCTCGACCCGCTCGTACGTGGTGAAACGCTTGCCGCAGCCGAGGCATTCTCGACGGCGTCGAATCGCCTCGCCGGTCTCGGAATCGCGCGAGTCGACGACCTTGATGTCCGTCTCACCGCAGAACGGGCACTTCACCTGCTGCCCCCTGGAGGCTTGGGATGCAGCTCCGGGCGCGACCGCGGCCGGAGCTGCATCGGACCCAAACCTACCGACGGTCCCTCAGAAACGCGGGGATATCCAGGTCGTCCACGCTGTACGGCCCGGTGGGCTTTCCCCCGACGTTGAAGGCCGGCTGCCGCTGGTCGGAGACCACCGGCCGCGCAGACGGCTCGTAGCTGAGGGTCCCGATCACATCGATCTGACCGGTGAACCCGGTGGCGATGACGGTGATCTTGACCTCGCCCTTCATGTGCTCGTCGATGACCGTCCCGAAGATGATCTGCGCGTCGGCATCGGCCAACTCGCTGACCAGCTGGGCCGCTTCATTGACCTCGTAGAGGGTGAGGTCCGGGCCGCCGGTAACGTTGAGGAGAATGCCCTTGGCGCCGGCGATCGTGGTCTCGAGCAGCGGGCTCGCCACCGCGTCCTTGGCGGCATCCGCGGCGCGCGTATCGCCACTGCCGAAGCCGATGCCCATGAGCGCCTGTCCCTGGCCCTGCATGATCGTCTTGACGTCGGCGAAGTCGAGGTTGATCAGGCCCGGGAAGACGATCAGGTCGCTGATGCCCTGTACGCCCTGACGCAACACGTCGTCGGCAACCTTGAAGGCGTCGCCGATGGGCGTCTTCTTGTCGACAACCTGCATGAGGCGCTCGTTGGGGATGGTGATGAGCGTGTCGACCCGGCCCTGGAGGTTGGCGATGCCCTCCTCGGCCGACTTCTGACGGCGCAAGCCCTCGAAGCGGAATGGCTTGGTCACGACGCCGATGGTGAGCGCCCCCGATTCGCGCGCGATCTCCGCAATGATCGGCGCAGCCCCGGTTCCCGTGCCGCCACCCATGCCCGCGGTGATGAACACCATGTCGCTGTCAGCCAGCGCCTTGGTCAGCTCGTCGCGCGACTCCTCTGCCGCGTCCTGGCCCTTCTGGGGATCCCCGCCGGCGCCGAGCCCGCGCGTGAGCTTGCCGCCGATGCGGATCTTGAGATGCGCAGACGAGGAGCTGAGCGCCTGATGGTCGGTGTTGATCGCGATGAATTCAACGCCCTTGAGGTTGCTCCGGATCATGCGGTTGACGGCATTGCTGCCGCCGCCGCCGACCCCCACGACGCGGATGCGGGCGTTGCCTTCAAGTGTCCGGTCCAGGTCTGCCATGCCTTTCTCCTCGCGTTGCGATGTCGTTTCTCGATTTGGGGTCGAATTCGATGACGAGCGCCGTCGTGTCAGGGCGTCCCCGGGCTGGTCGAGTCCGTGAGTCCGCAAATGATCAAAAGAGGTCACGAAACCACCTCGAGAGTTTCGCTCCGGCGGCGGGGCCGTCCGAGCTCTTTCCGTTGGAGCGGGAGGGTTTGCGGCCGAGGTTGCTCCGTGCTCCCCAGCGCAGCAGGCCGACCACTGTGGCATTGCTCGGCCCGCGGATCTCATCGTTCATCCCGTGCAATCCCTGCGGCGCAGCGACGCGCGCCGGAAGGTTGGTCTGCTGTTGCACCACCTCGGCGAAACCGCGCAGCAGCGCACCGCCGCCGGTGATCACGATGCCACCCGGGAACATGCCGAGTGGTCCTCCACGCTCCACCTCCGCGGCGATCAACGACGCCATCTCGCGCGCGCGAGGCCCGATGATCTCGGCGAGATACCTTTGCGGCACACCGACCGGTTCGTCATATCCCATCGGCGTCAGGGTCACCTCGGCGTCGGCGGGCAGCGTGAGCTGCAGGCAGTGGCCGAAGTTTCGCTTTACGGTTTCGGCGGTCTCGAGGTCGCAGCGCAATCCCACCGCGAGGTCTGCGGTCACGTGGTTGCCGCCGACGGGGATCACGCTCGTGTGCACGATGCTGCCGCGCGCGAACACCGCGATATCGCTGGTGCCACCGCCGACATCGACCACGACAACGCCGCGCTCGATCTCGTCCTCGGTGACGACCGCCTCAGCGGATGCAAGAACCTGCAGCACCATGTCGTCGACGTTGAGCCCCGCCTTGTGCACGACCTTGACGACGTTCTGGATCGCCGTGTTGGCGCCGGTGATGATGTGCGCGTCGACCTCGAGCCGGTTGCCCGCCATGCCGATCGCGTCTCGCACTCCTTCCTGTCCGTCGATGGTGAACTGCTGCGGCAGCACGTGCACGATGCGACGCTCGGACGGAACGCTCACAGCTCGCGCGGCGTCGATGGCGCGATGCACGTCCTGATCGCGAACCTCGCGGTGGCCGGCTTCGACCGCCACCACGCCGCGGCTGTTCTGCGACGTGATGTGCCCTCCGGCGATCCCGACCACCGCGGAGTCGATGGGAACCCCTGACATCTGCTCGGCCATGTCCACCGCCTCGGCGACTGCCTCGGCGGCACGGTCGATCTCGACGACGGCCCCCTTGCGGACCCCCTTGGACGCGACGAGACCAACACCCAAGACTCGGAGACCGGTGCTCTCAAGATCTGCGACGGCGCAGCAGACTTTGGTCGTTCCGAGATCGAGTGCGAAGACGCGGCGAGGACGGGTCACTGTCTAGTCTCCGAGTGTAGCCGTCGCGGGTGCGCCGTTCAAGGGTTTTCGGGCGCAAAACCGCAAGATGCTGGGTTCGCCGGCCCAGTATGCCACAACATGTTGGTTGTCTTGGGAGGCCGACCGGGCCGTCGAGCGCATTCACGAATCCAATCCCGTGTCGTCGGGATTACCCGTCTCCACTGGTCCTGGAGACACGGACAGGGCCTCGCCACTGCACCTTCTGGACGAGGCCCTGTGCGCCGCGGTCTGCGTGGACCGCCGAAGCTGCGCAACCGTAACACCAGTTGGCTGAGGCGTCTACGTTTGCCGAGGCGGATTCGCGATGTTGAGCGTTCTCGCCAGGTCGACGAGCGCATCGGCAACCGCCACAGGGTCGACGACCATGTGCAGGTGCTCGCCGTTAAGGCGGAGCGTCGGCCAACCCAGGTCCTCAGCGGTTGCCGCCTCGGGCTCATAGCCCTCGCTGAGACGCAGGTACGCGCAGGGTTGACGCGCCCATCCGGGCGGCACCTCCACGGTCTCCTCATAGAACGACAGCGGAAGCCGCGGCTCCTCAGCGGCGACGCGCCGTCGCGTCGCAGGATCCGGATAGAGCCCGGCGGTCGCTTCGTCGGGCCACCACTCGGACCAGGGCGGCAGGATGCCGTCGACCGCCATCGCGCGAAGCTCGTCGAGGAATACCGTTGGCACGAGCGGCACGTCGCCACCCTCGACGGATGGTATCGACGCGTCTGCGAACAGCATGGCGTATTCGCGCGGCGCCAGCGACTGAGCGATCGCCGGAAGAAAGAGGCCGGCATTGCTGTGCCCCACGAGGAACACCGTCCTGCCGAGCGGAAGTGATGCAAGTGCGCCGGCTGCGCGGCTGAGGTAGGTCTCCGCATACGGCGGCTCGCCGTCGGCGAAGCCGCGCATGGACGGCACCTCGACCACGTGGCCTCGGGAACGAAGCTCGTCGGCGACCGCCGCCCATGTGGCCGGCCCGACGCTCGAGCTGTGCACGAGGACGAACACCGGGGGTGCGACCCGTTCGCTCACGCCTCGAGGATGATCTTGCCTCGCAGGTCGCCGTCCGCCATCTCGGCGAACGCCGTCGCTGCGTCGCGGAGTGGATGGGTCGACCCGATCAGGGGACGGAGCGCACCCGTGGCAGTCAGATCGACGAGGCGGCGCAGCTCCCCGCGCGTGCCCATGGTGGTCCCCGCGACAGTCACGCTCCGAAAGAAGATCCGGTTCAGCTGTGCCGGAGGATTGGGGCCGCCGGTCGCACCGGGGACGACCACCACCCCACCGGGTCTCACGGCTCGAAGGCTCAGGTCCCAGGTGGGCTCGCCGACGGTGTCCACCACCGCGTCCACGCCGAGACCGCCCGTGGCGCCGATGACGGCGCGTGCCGTCTCGCGCTCGACAGGAAATGCCGCCTCGGCGCCGATGTCCACCGCAAACGCCCGTTTCGCCTCGTCACGAGACGTGGCATATACGGTGATCCCGGCGAGGCGTCCGAGCAGGATGCACGCCGTCGCGACGCCCCCGGTGGCGCCCTGCACGAGCACGTTCATACCGGGGAGCAGCCCGGCGCGGACGAAGAGCGCTCGGTACGCGGTGAGGTACGCGGTGGGCAGACAGGCCGCGTCGGCGAAGCTGACCTGGTCGGGCAGCACGATGAGGTTGTCGGCCGGGATGTCGACGTACTCGGCGAGCGCACCGGCGAGTGGCGACTCACTGAGCATCCGGAAAAAGCGGCAGCCGAGCGGGTTGTCCGCCAGGCATGCCGCGCAATGGCCACACGTGATGACCGGATAGACGACCACCCTCGCTCCCACGGGCGGAGCACCGGCGGGCGGCTCGCCACCATAGGCATCGACCTCGCCGGCCGCGTCGCAGCCGAGAATCTGCGGAGGCGTTACCGGGGCCGACGAGACCCCGCGAAGGGTCCAGAGATCGTGGTGGTTGAGCGAAGCGGCGCGCACCTTCACCCGCGCCCATCCGGGCTGTGGATCCGGCGCGGGCAGCTCTCCGACCGTCAGGTTCGCCAGAGGATTGTCGCCGCCAACTGCCGACGCATACGCCGCAAGCATTTCGCGGACCGTAGCATGGTGCTCACCATGCGCCTCGACACGGTCCTCGAAGGACGCCGGCAGCCCATCTTCTCGTTCGAGTTCTTCCCTCCGAAGACGGACGACGGCGTGCGCCAGCTCTTCGAGGCGATCTCACGTCTGCGCGACCTCGAGCCCACCTTCGTGTCGGTCACCTATGGCGCGGGCGGCTCGGTGCGGACGCGTACGGTGGAGCTCGTCGGCCGCATCAAGCGCGAGCTCGACATCGAGCCGGTTGCGCACCTGACCTGTGTCGACGCGACGGTCGACGAGCTCCACGGCATTCTCGATGGACTACGCGGTGCCGGGATCGACAACGTCCTGGCGCTGCGCGGCGACCCACCCGATGGCACGGGGCAGTTTCTCGCCACCGAGGGCGGTCTCGCCCATGGCAGCGAGCTGATGGAGCTGATCGCCGCCCGTTATGACTTCTGCGTCGGTGGCGCGTGCTATCCGGAGAAGCACCCCGAGTCGGTGGATGCCGACGAGGACGTCCGATCAGCGAAGCGCAAGGAGGACGCCGGCGCCAGCTACCTCATCACCAACCTCTTCTTCGACAACCAGATGTATTTCGACTTCGTGCCACGGGCGCGCGCCGCCGGCGTGACGATCCCGATCATCCCGGGCATCATGCCGGTGACCAACGTCGGGCAGATCACCCGGTTCACCTCGAAGATCGGCGCAACCATTCCGGACGCGCTGCTCGAGGCGTTGCGCTCGCGGGAGGACGACCCGGACGCGGTGCTCCAGCTGGGGGTGGCATGGTCGACGCTGCAGTGCGCCGAGCTGCTCGGCGGCGGCGCGCCAGGCGTGCACTTCTTCACGATGAATCGCTCGCCGGCAACGCGCGCGATCCTCTCCGCGTTCCGCGCCGCGCGGCCCTGGGATCGCGTCCGCTAGCGGCTTCGTGCTTCTTCAGGGGGACGGAGTCGGAGTGGCCGGGGGAGGCGTGTTGAGCTTGATCTCGGAGCTCGGGGTGGCGCTGACCGATGGTGAAGGCGAGGGAGTCGGCGTCGGGACGGGGGTCGGCGGTGCCGTGGGCGGCGTGACCGCGGACGCTGCCGGTGGCGGCTGGAACGACGGGCGCGACGGGCAGGAGCGCGGCGGTCACCTCAGCCGGCAGGCCCGGCGCTCCGCCGCTGACCGGGTAGGCGGGCGCTTCGACGTCGACGTAGCCGAAGGTCGGCTTGGTGAAGTTGAGCTGGCCCTTGAGTGCGGCCAGGGTCTCGATCTCGGCGGGCAGCACGTCGAGCGCGTCCTGGGTGTCGAGATGTCCCAGGATTGCGCGCCAGCCGGTGCTCGTCCAGAGGCTCACGACATCGTCAGCACCCCAGAGATAGGCGGCCACCGAGCATCCGAACACCGTGGGAAAGCGATGCGCGATCGAGCTGAGCAACTGGACGAGAACGGGGTTGATCGGTTGCGGCGACCCGGCTCGGTCGTCGATGAGCACCGGGATGCCGTTGCGCGCCGCCGGAGTCGCGTCTGCCCCGGGCAGCGTCGCGCCATCGGAGGCGATCAGCGTGTCGGCGCCGTCGCGGCGGACGCGCAGCATCGGCGCGCGCTCCACCACGGAGATCTCCACCGTTGCGGGGAGCTCGGTCGTGACCATGGCGCTCGCCACCCACGGCAACGCCTGTACGCGAGCCTGGATGGCGGAGCCGTTGATGGTGAAGATGCTCTGCTCGGGCACCTCTGCCGCCGCGACCACCGCGCTGGTGGTGATCAGATGGGTGCCCTGCACGGTCACCTGGCGCACCTGGAATCCCGGAAGCGTGAGCGCGAGCACCAGCAGCGCCACCTGCACCGTCAGCGCTCCTGCCGCAATCGCCCGCCGTCGCCAGGAGGTGTGCCGCTTGGCCGCCGGCGGTGGCGGCGGCGTTCCGCCGCGGCCGTGGCGGCGCTTGCGGGGCGATGAGGTCAGCTTGGCGCCGGGGCTGAGGACCAGACGGCGAACCGATCGGGAGGAATCGGCGATGAGGGCGGCCTGGGCACGGACCAGGGCGACGTGGCGCGAGCGCTCGTCGAGCACCTCGGTGCTCACAAGACGTGCTCGGTGCGGAGGGGACGTTGCATATACGCAGGCTGAGACGTGTGGTGAGACGTGGAAGCCGCACGGGGCCGCGCAGATTATCTCCCAGGCGGCGCCGGCGTGACCGTCCTAGGCGCGAGGCGCGTGCGCGACAGGGAGATACGTATCCGGGAGATCGTTGGCGAACAGCACCACGTCACCGGGACCCGACAGCGTCTGCAGCAGTCGTGTCGCCTCATCGAGGGTCTCGACCACATGGATGCGGTCGTCACTCATGCCGCCGTCTCGCAGACCGGCTAACAGCGCCGCGCTCGTCTTCGCCGACATCACGATCACGTGGTCGCAGACCTTCGCGGCATGCTCGCCGTAGCGCCGGTTCTCCTCGTCCTCGACGCTGCCGAGCTCGACAAGCCCTGGGGTGATCAGGAATTTCCGCCCTCCGCTCATCGCCGCGAGCACCTCCAGACCGTTGTGCACGCCGACCGGATTGGCGTTGTACGAGTCGTCGATGACGGTGAGCGGTCCGGCGCTCGTCATCAACTGGAGCCGATGCTCGACCTGCTCCAGGGATGCCGCCGTTGCGATCGCGCCGTCCACCGAGTAGCCGAGTTTGTGCACCGCGGCAAGCGCCGCGCTGACGTTGGCGACCTGGTGGCGTCCGAGCAGCGGAATGCTGACCTCGCGGTCCAGGCCCTCGGCATCCCAGCGCCAGCGAAAGGACGCTCCGTGCGAGTTAACCTTGATCGACGATGCGACAACGTCGGCGTCGACCGCCCCGGCGCCGTCCGCCAGCGCGTAGCGGATCAGGTGACGCTGCTCAGCACGCGCGCGCGCCGCGAGGGCGGCACCCGGCTCGTCGCCGGTGTGGAGGATCAGCGTCCCATCTGCCGGCAGCGCGGTTGCGACCTCGTAGAGCGCGTCGGCGATGCGGTCGATGGTGCCGAAGCGCTCCATGTGCTGCGGCCCGATCGCCGTGATGATCGCAAGGTGCGGATGCACGAGATCGCTGATGGCCGCGATCTCACCCGGCGCATACGCATCCATCTCGACGATGAAGACGCGATTCTCGGGAGTGAGATCCTCGTTGATCACGCGGCTCACCCCCATGAGCGTGTTGAAGCTCTTGCGCGTCGGCAGGGTGTTCACGTTGGGCTGGAGCAGCTGAGCGAGGATGTGCTTGGTGCTCGTCTTCCCGTAGCTGCCGACCACGGCGACAACCATGGGATCGACGAGCTTGATCCGCGCCGAGGCGAGCGCGAGATAGTGCCGCCGTATCCGCGCCTCCGCCGGCTTGGTGACGACATTGGCAGCAACCAGGAGGATCTCGCTGAGGCCGGTGACGAGCGCCGCGGCGATGAGGACGAGGATCGCCGAGACCACCGGGTGCAGGGCGACGATGCCGAGCGCAAGCCCGGCCGCGAGCACCACCGCGAGAAATCCGCCCGCGATGAGCAGGCGACGCATCCTCGCGGTCATCACCAGAGGACGCTTCGGTGACGTCCACCGCCACGTGAACTGCGCGGCGGCCGCCGACACGAGCCACGCGATGGCGATGCCCACCGGCCGCGCGGCAGGGAGGATGGCGGCGACGCTGAGGGCCACGGCGCCGACCAGCAGCCCGAGCCACACCGTGCGATGGACCAGCCATTCGCGGGTCAGTCCCCAGCGGAGGAACCGGATCGATTCGTACTCCTCGATCTGGAACATTCGAGCGGCCACCAGGACGATCCGGAAGATGAGGATCACCCAGACCACCGCCGCGAGGGCGACGAGCGGACCGATCAGCGGACTCACGCTGCGCCCTCACTCGGGTCGCCACCCAGGAAGACCTCGACGATCCGGCAGAAGCGCGCCGGCTGCTCGAGGTAGGCATAGTGACCCGCGCCCTCGAAGACCACCAGACCGGCATCCGGAATGAGCCGCTCCATGAGACGGCCGTCGTCGAGCGGCGTCTCCGTGTCCTGGTCGCCCCAGATGAGGAGCACCGGCACGTGAATCCGTGGCAGCAGGGTCCGCAGATCCTCGTTGACGAGGCGGACGAGCGTGCCCCGCATCACCCCCGTCGCAGCGCGATAGTCGGCGGACCCGCGCTGATCTGCACGGCGTCCGGCTGCCCGGCGAATCGCCGCAGGCATCGCGACGGACCGCTCCGCCGCCCGGAGCAGCTTGTAGGAGCGAACCCGCGCACGGCCTCGCAACGTCTGCGGCGAGCGGATCCCGGCCGCGCCGGCGAGCACCATCCGGCTCACTCGCCCCGGATACGTGGCGGCCATGGCGATCCCAATCCGGCCGCCGTTCGAGTGTCCGACCAGGTCGAACGTCTCGATGCCGAGCCGGTTGAGGAGCGCGAAGCACCATGCGGCGTACTCGTGCACCGACCACGGCGCCGGTGGCTCGGGGGTGGCGCCGAACCCGGGGAGGTCGGGAACGATCAGGCGCCGCCCCTGCTGGAGCGCGTCGAGGATCGGGACGAAGAGTTCGGATGACACACCCCAGCCGTGGAGGAGCACCAGCGGCCGGCCGGTGCCACGATCCTCCAACGCTGCGCGAGGGATTTCGCCGGGAATCCCGGCCGCGCGATCCCCACTCAAGTCGCCGTTCAGGCCGGCCGACCGGTGAGCAGCCACGTATCGATCGATGACGTGGTTGCCTGCTGCTCGCGATGACGCGCGATCGCCATCTCGATGAGACGCGCCAGCAGCGCGTCGAAGTGCAGCCCCGATGCCTCCCAGAGGTAGAACGAGAGTGAACCGGGGAGCGTGTTCAGCTCGTTGACGACGAATGAGTTGCTCGCCGGTGAGACCAGGAAGTCAACGCGGGTCACGCCTGCGGCGCCGATCGCGCGAAACGACGCCTTGGCGGTCTCCTGGATGCGATCGGTGAGCGAGTCGGAGATGGGTGCCGGGATGATGCGTCGCGAGCTTTTCATCCCGCCGGCCGGCGCCTTGGCACCGCCTTTTCCCTTTGCCCCACTGAGATATTTGTCCGCGTAGCTGAGGGTCCCACGGGTGACGGGTTGCTCGCAGACCGAGGCGCGAACATCGTCACCTGCGCCGAGCACCGAGCAGTTGATCTCGATGCTCTCATCCTGGGCGGCCTCGGCGAGAATCGACGTGTCATAGCCGAACGCGACCTCGAGCGCAGCGCGCAACGCATCGACACCCTCAACTCGCGCTACGCCAATGCTCGACCCGAGCCTTCGCGGCTTGACGTACATGGGGAAACCGGGTTGGTGGGCGAGCTCGGCGCACACTCCATCACGGTCGCGCCGCCAGCGCTCGCGCGACACCATCACGTCATCGAGCACGGGGATGCCGGCGCCGCGCAGCGTGGTTCGAGACAGCCGTTTGTCCATGCTGAGCGCCGCCGACGCGACGTCGCATCCGCAGTACGGCAGTGCTGCCAGCTCGAAGAGTCCCTGCAGCGTCCCGTCCTCACCGTTCGATCCGTGCACGAGCGGCATGGCCACGTCGAATCGTGCCACCGCACGTGCGGATCCCCCGAGCAGGCCACGACGTCCGTCCACCTCGAGCAGCTCGCCACCGCTGCTCGGGTCCGGGCGTAGGGTGACCCGCGTCGACGCCGCGATCAGACGGTCGATGTCCTTGTAGCGATCGAGCTGGAGCAGCTGATCGCCGGTGTACCAGGCGCCGGACTTGGCGATGTAGACCGGCACCGGGACGAAACGATCCGCAGGCATGGCGGCGATGGCCTGCTGCGCGGTGATCACCGACACCTCGTGCTCCACAGAGCGGCTCCCGAAGAAGACCCCCACTTTGAGCGGCTCAGTCACGGTGGTCATCAAGAGGCTCGTTGCCGAGCACGATGATCTCCCGCTCGAGGTCGACCCCGAACCGCTCCTGCACGGTGTCGTGGGCGATGTGCACCAGGTTGAGCACGTCGGCGGCCGTCGCATGGTCGACGTTGACGATGAAGTTCGCGTGCTTCGGCGAGATCTGTGCGCCACCGGATCGGCGCCCCTTGAGCTCCGCCGCCTCGATGAGCCGCCCCGCCTTGTCGTCCGGGGGATTCTTGAAGACGCTGCCGAGGCTGCGAATCCCATATGGCTGCGTCGCTTTGCGCTCCGCCTGAATCGCATCGGTCCGCACGCGAACCTGATCCGGGTCATCGCCGCGGACGCGCAACCGCGCGCTGACAATCGCGTTGTCGCACAGCTCGTCCTTGAAGCGCGAACGCCGGTACCCGAAGTCGCACTCGGCGGCGGTGAGGATCAGCGATTCGCCGCGCGTGTCCAGCGATGCGCAATCGATGAGCACATCCGCCATCTCGGTGCCGAACGCTCCAGCATTGCCGCACACGCTCGCACCGAGTGTCCCGGGCACGCCGATGCCGAACTCCACCCCCGCGAGCCCGCGCGACGCACAGTCGAGTGCCACGCGCGGCATCATGCAGCCCGCGCCGAGCTCGATGGTGTGCTCATCGGCAATCCGCAGCGTGCGATCGTCATGACGGACCACCAGCCCGTCGATCCCGTCGTCACCGATCAGCGTGTTGCTGCCGGCGCCGAGCATGGTCACCGGCACGCCGGAGTCGCTGCAGCGTCGCAGCAACTCGGCGAGCACGCTGGTCTCCCGCGTGGTGACGAACCACTCTGCCGGACCGCCGACCCCGAACTGGCTGTGACGGGCGAGGGGCTCGTGGCGGCGCACCCCCGGAAACGAGTCGAGCCACTCACCGGTGGACACCCTGTGCCTCCAGGGCATCGCGGAGGCGCGGCGCCAGCTTGTCGAATCCACCGAGGGACAGCACCAGGAGCACGTCGCCGGGCCGCGTGATCCGGGTCACGAGGTCGATCGCCTCGTCGCTCGACGAGACCACGTGCACGGCATGGGCTTCCCCGGCTCGCTCGGCGACATCTCGACTGGAGACGGTCTTCGGCATGCCCCGCTCGCGCGCCTCCTCGATCGGGCCGATGATCACCACATCGGCGCCGGTGAAGCTGCGCCGGTAATCCTCCAGAAGGCGACTCACCCGCGAATACGTGTGCGGCGTGTGGATGGCGATCAGGCGGCGTTCCCCGTAGCGCTGGCGCGCCGCATCGATCGCGGCCGCGACCTCGGTGGGATGGTGTGCGTAGTCGTCAACCACGGCGACACCCGCGACCTCGCCGAGGATCTGAAACCGGCGTGCGGGTCCAAGGAAATCCGTGCACGCCGCGCTTGCGACGGTCGCGTCGACACCCGAGAACTCGGCGAGGATCAGCGCCGCGCAGGCGTTCTGCGCATTGTGGAGTCCCGGAAAGGTCAGCACCACGTCCAGCGGTTCTGCTCCGTCGCGCTCGATTCGGAACCGCTGCATGCCGTCGCGATCGTGCGCGTCACGGATCCACCAGTCGCTCCCTGCCTTCGTGCCATAGGTGACTGCAACGCTGCTCGCAGAGTCGCGGAGTGCCAGGCACTCCGGGTCGTCGGCGCAGAGGGCGAGCACACCGTCCGCCGGCATGGTGGCAGCCAGCTCGACAAAGGGTTCGCGGTATGCGTCGAGGCTCGCGTACACGTCTGGATGGTCAAGCTCGAGGCGCGTGACGCAGGCGCCGTGCGGCCGGGTGTGGAGGAACTTCGGGCGCGCGTCCCACGGCGCTGAGGTGTACTCGTCGCCCTCGAACACGAACGGTCCTGTTCCCAGTCTCGACGTGCCGCCGAGGTCGAGCGACGTCGAGCCGAGGCGGAACCCCGGGTCCATCCCCGCCCGCTCGAGGATGTGCACCAGCAGGGCCGAGGTGGTCGTCTTGCCGTGGGTTCCACAGACGGTGAGCCGGGTGCGGTCACCGGCGAGGGACACGTAGAACTCGATCTCGCTGACACACGGGATGCCGCGCCGGCGTACCGCCTCGAGCTCCAGGTTCGCCGGCCGGGTCTGGTTGCCCACGACGACCAGATCCGGGACGCCCCAGCGGTCGAGGTTGGCGGGGTCGCTGTGGTTCTCCCACTCGATCCCGGCAGCGGTCACCGCGTCGCTCATCGGCGGATATGCGTGGTCGTCCGAGCCGGTGACCCTGTCCCCGCGGATCAGCGCGAGGTTCGCCGCGCCGAAGGTCGCGTAGCCGCAGATGCCGAGCACGTGCACATGCATCGTCAGGCGGCTTTGCTCCAGGTCGGACCCGCCGCTTCGACGATGAGCCGCACCACCGCGTCGGTGGCGTCGGGGAGTCCGAGCGCTGCGCTTGCCTCCGCCATCGCGTGCCAGCGCACCGGGTCGGCGACCAGCGCCGTGATCTCGGCTTCGAGCCGCTCAGGCGTGCACTCGGCATCGTCGATGAGCAACGCCGCACCGGCGGCGACATACGGCGCGGCGTTGTGGCGCTGGTGCCCGCCGGCGTGCGGGTACGGCACCACGATCATCGGCCGCCCCAGCGCCGAGCACTCGGCGATCGACGATCCGCCCGCCCGCATCACGACCAGGTCGCTCTGCCCGATACGCATCGCCATGTCATCGAAGAAGGCTGAGGCCGTGTACCGCGCCGCAAGCTGGGGCGGCAGCGCGGCCGCGGCCCGCTCAACTGCCTCGTAGTCGAGGCTGCCGCACTGGTGCACGATGCGAAGCTCCGGATCCTGGCTGAGCAGGTCGACCATGCAGCCGGCCACGGCACGATTCAGCCGTCTCGCACCCTGCGATCCGCCGGTGACCAGGATCGACCGGAGCCGGTCGCCGACCGGCCGGCTGGTGACCGCTCGGATGTCGGCGCGAATCGGGTTCCCGGTGTGCACGACGCGCGCATGGGGAAGACGCGCGGCGGTCTCCGCGAAGGACGCGGCCACCACCCGGGCCCGGCGGGCGAGCATCCGGGTCGCGCGCCCCGGCACTGCGTTCTGCTCGAGGAGCACCACCGGGATGCGCTGCGCGAGCGCCGCCACCACCACCGGGACCGACACGTAGCCGCCGGCGCCCACCACGACGTCGGGCCGCATGCGGCGGAGCAGCCGCCGAGCGCTCATCGTCGCCCGGGTCACCTGGGTGGTCGCACGAGCGACGCCACCTGCGCTGCCCACATCGACACCGCTGATGTCCAGGGTCTCGAGAGGGATCCCGGCTGCCTCCACGAGCCGCTCGGCGACGCCGTCCCGGCGGCCGACCACGGCCACCTCGTCGTCAGGGCGACTGCTTCGGAGAGCGAGCGCGACCGCCAGGGCCGGCGTCAAGTGACCCCCAGTTCCCCCCCCAGCGATCAACGTGCGCACGACTTGTTGTCCCCTGCCGTCGACCCTGGGCTGAGATGTTGAGCAGGATGCCCATGCCCACGAGGGTGGTCGCCAGCGAGGTTCCACCGTAGCTGATGAAGGGCAATGGGATGCCCGTCGTGGGGATGACCCCGGTGACCGCCATCACGTTGATGAAGGCCTGCATGCAGATCCACGAAGTGATGCCTCCCGCGAGCAGGGCGCCGAATCGGTCGGGCGCCCGAAGCGACGCGCGCACGCCGCGCCACGCCAGGAAGAGGAACGCTCCGAGCACCGTGACGGTTCCGATCAGCCCGAGCTCTTCCCCGATGATCGCGAAGATGAAGTCCGTATGCGCCTCCGGGAGCCACTCGTACTTCTGGACCGAGTTGCCTAGCCCGACCCCGAAGATGCCGCCGGATCCGAAGGCGTAGAGGGCCTGGCAATTCTGGAACCCGGTGCCGAGCGCGGCAGCGCAGGGGTTGAGGAAATGGGCGAGGCGGTCTGCGCGGTAGGCGACCAGTCCGATGAGCGCAACGCTGGATGCGCCGAAGCCCATGATGATCAGCAGGAGGTGCCGCTTCCGCGCCCCCGCCAGCGCGAGCAGGATCAGCGCAGTGGCGGCGATGACGATCGAGCTGCCGAAGTCGCGCTCGGCGAGGACGAGGGCTAGCAGCACGGCCAGCACGATGATGTAGTCGCGAACGCCGCGCAGGCTCCGCACCGAGCCCTCGCGGTCGGTGAGCCAGCGTGAGAAGAACACGATCGCGACCCCGACGGCGATCGCCGACGGCTGCACGGACAGCGGGCCAACCTGGAACCAGCGCTGCGCACCGAAGTGCTGCGATCCGACGTGGGGGATCAGGACCACCACCAGCAGCACCAGCATCACCGCCATCGCTGGACGGGCCAGCCGCGACAGGTTGTGGTAGTCGAGACGGGCGGCGACCACCAGGCCGACACCACCCAGCACCGCGCCGATCAACTGGTGCGCGAAGAAGTAGTTCGGGTCGTTGTACCAGAGGAAGCCGAGCGCCTCGGAGGCGCTGTAGACCATCACCAGGCCGAAGCCGACAAGACCGACCACGATGATCATCAGCCAGCCGTCGACCCCTGCTGCCGCTGCTGCGCGATCAGCGGATGCGAAGGCGCCTGCGACGCGCGACCCGCCGCGCCAGCGCCACTTCCCAGCGAGGCCTCCGGTCAGCTTTCCGGCGCGCGCTGCCATCAGCTCTTCTCCGCCGGATGCACCGCGAGGTGGCCGACTGCCTCACCGAAGGCGCGTCCGCGATCCTCGAAGTCGCTGAACTGGTCGAAGCTCTTGTAGCCGGGCGCGAGCAGGACGACGTCGCCGGGACGCGCGATCAGTGCCGCAACCGTCACCGCCTCGTCGAGGGACGCCACCACGGTGCGTGCCGCAAAACCCCTCCGGGCAAGCGCCGTATCGAGCTCGCCCGCGCTCGCTCCATTGAGCACTGCGTGGCGCGCGCGGGCCACGACCTCGTCAGCGAGCGCCTCGATGGAGGTCCCGGCACCCTTGCCGCCGCCGATCCAGACGATCGTCCGGTCGGGGAAGGAACGCAGCGCCGCAACCGCCGACTCGACATTGGTCGCCTTGCTGTCGTTGACCCAGAGCACACCGTCCTGGTCGCGAACGGTCTGCAGGCGGTGCGGTACCGGCTGGAAGTCGCGCACCGCCAACGCGATCGGTGGGATCGCAACCCCGGCGGCACGGGCCACCGCGACCGCCGCGAGCACGTTCTGCAGGTTGTGCTCCCCGAAGAGCGGGATGTCGCGCACGGGCAGTACAGGAGACGCGGTGCCCGACTCGACGGCGACCACATCGTCGCCGACGCGCGTGGCTCCGTCGCCAAAGCCGCGCCCGCGCCCGAAGTAATGCACGCGGCTTGTGGCAACCGCGGCCATCTCGCGGGTGATCAGGTCGTCGAAACCGAGGACGGCGTCGTCAAGCGCGAAGCGCACCAGGCGCCGTTTGGTCTCGGCGTAGGTCTCGAAGTCGCGGTGGCGATCGAGGTGATCGGCGGTGACGTTGAGCACGCACGCAATCGCGCAGCGCGGCTCCAGCACCAACTCGATCTGGAACGATGAGAGCTCGAGCACGACCCAATCGGTGTCGTTCACCGCGTCGAGGCGGTCGAGCATGGTGACCCCGATGTTGCCGCCGAGATGGACGCGCTCCCCTGCCCGCTCGAGGATGGCGGCAACGAGCGCGGTGGTCGTTGTCTTTCCGTTGGTCCCGGTGATCCCGCAGATGCGCGCACGGCAGCGCTCGAACACAAGGTCCATCTCGCTCCGCACCGGTACTCCATGGGCCCGTGCGACCTCGAGCTCCGGTGCGTCCCACGGAACTCCCGGGCTCGGGCACACCATCAGCGCATCGGCGGCGACGTCATCCGGGTAGCCACCGAGCCGCACCTCGACGGTGCCCGGAAGCAGCGCGACCCGTTCGCGGATCGCCAGCGTCTCGGATCGATCGACGAGGACGACGTGGTGGCCTTCGCCGGCGAGGGTGCGCGCGCAGGCGAGACCGCTCCGCCCCGCGCCAATCACGACCACCGGCTTCTCCTTCACGACACGGGGCCGGCGACGTGGGCGAAGAGGACGGTGATGGCGGTACCCGCGGCGGCGGCAGCGGCGAAGGCCGCGACCAGACGGCGCTCGCGGAGCCCGAGCTCCTCGAAGTGATGGTGGATCGGGCTCGCGCGCAAGACGCGGGTGCCGAACCTGCGGATCGCGGTGACGTTCACGACAACACTCGCCGCTTCGACGACGAACACGATTCCGAGCACCGGGAGCAGCCAGATCAGGTGCAACTCGGCGGTGAGCGCGACGATGACGCAGCCGAGCGCCAGTGATCCCGAATCCCCCATGAACACCCGCGCCGGGAACCAGTTGAAGAGCAGGAATGACGCGACCGCGCCGGCGAGGGAAGCGGCGATAACCGCGACCGAGAGATCACCGCGCGAGACCCCGATGATCGCGATGCCGATGAGCACGAGGGTGGTGCACGACGCGGCAAGGCCATCGACGCCGTCGGTGAGGTTGACGGCGTTGCTCGTGGCCACAACGGCGATTGCGGCCACCACGGCAAGGCCCCAGCCCAGGTTCGGCGCTCCGAGCCCGGGAAAGAACTGATGCGTGAATCCGGCAATTGTTAGCCCGACCCCGACCAGCACACCGGCAACACCCTGGAGGCTGAGCTTCTGATACACGGTCAGGCCGAGCCTCGAGACGTCGCTGATGTTGACGATGTCGTCCAGGCCACCCGCGATGGCTCCGGCAAGCAACGCGAAGATGGCGACGAATCCCGCGCGCGACCGGTCGACGGCGAGCCAGGCGACGATGACCACAAGGCAGAACAGCACGCCTCCGAGTGTCGGCGTGCCCTCTTTCGCACGGTGGCTTGCGGGGCTGTATGAGGCCACGTGTTGCCGCGCGCCAAATCGCACCAGCAGGCCGATGAAGACCGGATAGAGGACCACCCCCGCAACGAATGCGAGGACGCCCAGGAGGACGGTCTCCCTCACGGCTCGATCCGCCAGTCGTCGATCATCATCTCGGCCACCTGCTTCCAGATCGGCGCGGCGAGGATGGAGCCGAAACGGTTGCCGGCATTCACCTGTGGGTTGTTCAGGATCACCATCATGGTGAACTGCGGGTCGGTGGCGGGCATGAAGCCGACGAAGGACGCCACGACGTTGGGTCCGTAGCCGCCGCCATTCGGGAGCGCCACCTGGGCTGTACCAGTCTTCCCGGCGATCTCCATGCTGTAGCCGGGGATCTTGGCGCGCTTGCCCTCAGCGCCTGCATCGTTGACCACACCCACCATCATCTTCGCGAGGGTAGCCGCAGCGCTTGCCGAGATGACTCGTCGGGTGGTCGGCACGAAGGGCGTGGTCTTGCCCGTGTTGGGGTTGACGATCGCATCGACGACGTGCGGCTGCACCCAGACGCCGCCGTTGGCAACCGCATTCACCGCGGCCAGCATCTCGACCGGGGTGGTGACGAGACCCTGCCCAAACGACGCCTCGGCGTACTTGAGAGCGTTCCACGACAACTCCGGCGCTAGCGGCTCATTGACCTCACCCGCGAGGTCGATGCCGGTCGGTGCGCCGATCCCAAACGCGAGGAGGTTGTTGTAGAAGTTGTTGTCGCCTTCCATCTTCGTGGCGTCGATGGCACCGTTGTTGAGCGAGTCGTCGAGCACCCACTGCATGGTGATGTCGCCGTGGGATTTCCGGTCCCAGTCGTGGATCAGATAGCCGTCGATGCGCTGCTGCTTCTCGTCGATGACCGTGCTCGGCGTGAAGGCGTTGTGGTTGAGGCCGCCGGCGAAGGTGATCACCTTCATGATCGATCCCGGCTCGTACGGCTGAGTCACCGCGAGATCGCGGAAGTCCGCGAGGTCGGCCGTCGCGAAGTCGTTGGCGTTGTACGAGGGGTATTGCGCCCAGGCGTCGATAGCCCCGGTCTTGGTGTCCATGATCATCAACGTTCCCGACGAAGACTTCGAGGAGTTGACGCCGTTGGCAAGCGCCAGCTCAGCCCAGTATTGAATCTGCAAGTCGAGGCCGAGCTCGAGGTTATCGCCATTCTGGGCCGGAACCTTCTGTTGCGCCCCAAGGATGATCGCGTTGCCGTTGACGTCGGTCAGCGTGGATTCGTGGCCGTTCGCGCCCGAGAGGATGGAGTTGTAGTAGCCCTCGAGACCGTACTGGCCGGTTCCGCCGCCGTTGACGAATCCCAGCAGGTTGGCGGCGAACGATATGCCCGGGACCGGCGAGGGCTCGTATACGCTCTGCTCGGACGGAATGGTGCCGACACCGCTCAATCCCAGCGCCTGCAGCCTGTCGTTGACATCCTGCGAGACGCCCTTGGCCAGATAGTCGAATTGATTCGGCTGGTTGAGCGCGTGCATCACCTGTGCCGAGGTGAGCTGCAGGATCGGGGCGAGCCGGCCTGCGACCTGTGCGCGATCGGACGTCGCCACCAGTGCCGGGTCGACAAAGACGTCGAAGACCTGGACGTTGCTCACGAGAACGCGTCCGTCGCGGTCGAGGATCACGCCACGTGTGGCAGGCAGCGTGATCGACGTAGTGTGTGACGCGGCGGCTGCTGCTGCAAGCGTCTTGCCCTGGATCACCTGGATCTGCACGAGGCGCCCGAACACGGCTGTGGCCATGGCCAGGAACGCGAGCACGAGCCAGAGGCCGCGGCGGCGCAGGTCCGGCGCGCGGGCGATGGCACGCGCATGTGCCGTGCGCGCCAACTCCGGTGAGCGGCGGCGCGAGTTCATCGGCCCGTGCCACTCCCGTCGAAGGCCCCGTCGAGCGCGCCGACCAGTTGCTGAAGGGTACCGCTCGTGTCACTCCCGGTGAGCTGTTCCTGTGGTGAAGAGATGACGCTGTGCGGTGCGGCGACGACCCACGCCCACTTCGCTGCCGGGCGCATGCCCATGTGCTGCGCCTCGGCGATGATCCGCTCGGACGAACTCGAGCCGCGAGAGCTCGGCGGTGAGCTGCGTCTCCTGAGCGACGAGCTGCTGCTGCTGCGCGATGAGGTGCGTGGCCTGGTACGTCGCCGTGGTCACGTGCGCCGTCTGGTTCACGTACGCAATACCGATGCCTGCGGCGACCGCGATCACCGGCAGCAGCGGCAGCGGTGTACGAGGTCCGCCGCGGCGGATGCGCAGACGCCGAACGACTGGTTCGAACGGGACGTCGTCGACGCCGGCAGCCGTCGGTGTCGACCCACGGTCGACGCCAGGTGCGAAACGCAAGTTGGGCACTGCCCTGTCTCCAATGGTGAAACGTTGAGATGGACGATGGAGGGGAACCGACGGTGCCGGGTCGGCGAAGCGTGAGGTGGTGGCGGGGGGAGCCGCGCCGGGCGCGGCTCCCCCCTGGGTCGCGAAGTGAGGCGTTGGAGGTCGGTGACTCGTCACCCGTCGGTGGCGAGCTTCTCCGCAACCCGCAGCCGCGCCGAGCGAGATCTCGGGTTCGTGGCCAGTTCGGCCGAGTCCGGCCGGATCACCTTGCGGGTGAGGAGAAAAAGTGTGGCCCGGTGGACGCAGGTGCAGTGGGGCTGTTGGGGCGGACAGACACAATTCTGAGCTGCGACGTGGAGTGCATTCTTTACAAGGGTGTCCTCGAGAGAGTGGAAGGAGATGACCCCAAGACGCCCACCGGGCCGGAGGATGCTGATTGCTGCCTGCAGACCTTTTTCAAGGCTTTCCAGCTCGTGGTTCACCGCGATGCGAAGCGCCTGGAATGTGCGCGTCGCGGGGTGAATCCGCTTTGGCCAGAAGCGCCGTGGCACCACCTGCTCCACAAGCTCACGGAGCTGCGTTGTGGTGGTGATCGGCGTGCGTTCCCGTGCTCTGACGATCCGGTTCGCGATCGATCGCGCGAAGCGCTCATCGCCGTAGTCACGGATCAACGACGTCAGCTCGTCCGCTGTCAACGAATCGACCAGGTGGGCTGCGGTCATGCCGGAAGTCGGGTCCATGCGCATGTCCAGTGGTCCATCGAAACGGAAGCTGAAGCCGCGGGCCGGGTCATCGAGCTGGAGTGAGGAGATGCCGAGGTCGAAGACGACGACATCCGCCGCCGTCACGCCATGGGCGCGGACGATGGCCTCGAGGTCGGCGAAATCACCCTGGGCGATCTCCACGGCGCCGCTGCCGCCGAAATGGGCGCGACCGGCGTCGACAGCGCTCTGATCGCGATCGATCGCGATCACCCGGCCGCCCGGGGAGACGCGCTCGAGGAGCGCGGCCGTGACCCCGCCGGCGCCGAATGTGGCGTCGACGGCGATCTGCCCGGGCCGGGGCTGCAGGCTCTCTATGAGGGGTGTGAGAAGGACCGGCCGGTGGCCCGCGCCGTCAGGCGACGGGGCACCGGGCGTGGCGTCGTCGAGAATCCCCATGCCGGCCACGAACGACAGGGGGATGGTCATGTTTCGAGGCGGATCCGTCTGGGGCGCTCACGCCGGCGACGGAGATGCGGACGTGCCGCGCTGGTGGACCAGGTCCCAGACCTGGGTGAACTCGTCGGGGTCGAGCTCTTCCTGCTCCTTCCAGAGCTCTTCGGCGGTGACCTCGACCCCCGTGTCGAGTCCGACGAAGACCACCATGTCGACGATCTGGGCGAATGCCCGGTGATGCGCCGACAGGAGCAGGCGCCCCTGAGCATCGAGTTCGAATGGGTAGCTGTTGCCGGTCAGACGGCGCAGGAACCGGCGTTCCTGTGCAGGAGTCTCCGCCGTGCGCCGGAAGAGGTCCTTCTGGATCGCCCACTCGTCAGGCGGCCAGATCATCAGGCGGTGCTCCGGACCGGGGGCGACGACACTGCCTTCAGGGAGGAAGCGGCGCAGCTGGGCGGGAATCGCCACCCGCCCCTTCTCGTCGATACGATGGCGGTAGGTTCCGCAGAAGTGCGCAGGAATCGGCAGCGCGACCTGCGTCTGCTCGAGCCTCACCGTCGTCACGTCAGTATCCCCACTACTCACCACTTTTCTCCACCGGCGCGCCGAACCCTAACAGGTGTGTGGTGAGGCGTCAACGCAAACAAATGTACGCTTCACCTCTACCCGGCGAGTGAGGTCAGGCGTCGTATCGAGGCGTTTCCAGGAGGAGCGACGAGAGATCGGCGCCGCCGGTGAGCTGCGCCGGCGCCGCGCCCCGGCGGAAGAGCACCGCCCCACCTGTCCCCCGGAGGCTCATCGCCGGTCCATCGATCTCCAGCCAGCTCTGCTCGCGGAGGGCCACCACGGTAGCGTCGTTCTCCTCGAGAAACTCCTGGAGACGCTCCTCCCGGGTTTCGCCCACCCGCGCCTCGGGTGGCGGCGGATCGATGTAGTGCGGATTGATCTGGAACGGCACGAGGTTGAACGCCGCAAAACTCGGCGGTTGCACGATCGGCATGTCGTTGGTGGTGCGGATGGTCGGGCAGGCGACATTGGATCCCGCGCTCGCGCCGAAATACGGGATCCCTCCGTCGATCGCCGATCGGACGGCGTCGATCAACGCCAGACGGTGAAGGGCTCCAGCCAGGCGAAAGCTGTTGCCACCGGTGACGAAGACGGCCTCGGCCTCGCGGATTGCGGCGCGAGGATCGTCAACCGTGTGCACACCGGTGAGCACGACGCCATGGGGGGCGAGCCATTCCTGGATTCGAGCGGTGGCGCCGTCGTGGTCGCTCTGGGCATACGGGATCATCACGGCCCGGCGAGCACCGCGGAGATGCTCGACGATCGCCTCACGTGCAGACATGCTGTTCCCCCCGGCGTGCAGGAAAAGACGTCGTGGCATCAGTGCGCGATCTCCTTGATGTGGAGCATGGTGGCGAGCAGCCCCAGAGGATAGACTCGAGGGGCAAGCCGGCCAGACGGTCGCGGACGCATGCGTCCGAGGAAAGTCCGGGCTCCGCAGAGCAGGGCGCTGGGTAACGCCCAGTCGGGGTGACCCGAAGGAGAGTGCCACAGAAATGACACAGCCCCGGATCCGTCCGGGGCAACGGTGAAATGGTGGGGTAAGAGCCCACCGGCGGCCGGGTGACCGGCCGGCCAGGTAAACCCCGCCCGGAGCAAGGCCAAACAGAGACCGAGCGCTTCGGCACTCAGGAGTTGCTCGCTCCCAGTGTCTCAGGTGGGCCGCTCGAGGCGCCGGGTAACCGGCGTCCCAGATGGATGACCGTCCCTTGCCTGCCGCAGGCGAGGACAGAACCCGGCTTATCGGCCGGCTTGCACCCTCTTCACGCTCCCAGCAACGCCGTCACCGTGGTTTCTCCATTGGTGAGCATCCCGGCCGCCGGCAGGCGGCGGAGCAGGTCGCTCCAGCCGGACTCGCGCGACACGATGTCTGTGAACAGCGATCGTGCCTCATCAACCTTCCCCGCGTCGGCCATGAGAATCGCCGCCCAGAAGGTTGCCTCGTCGTTCCCGGCCAGGAGCCTCCGCGCCTCCTCGTACGCCGCGAGACTCCCGTTCATGTCACCGGCGATCTCACGCTGCTCGGCGACTTCCATGTGCTGGTACCCGCGCTGCACCGACAGCAGACGGCGCAGCTCGCCGAGGGGATCGGGGGCGTCGTCGACGCGGAGATCGACCACGCGATCCTGCCATGGTTGGCTGGAACCGGTTGCCTTGACGATGAGCATCGCCGCCGACTGGCGGCCGCGAACGTCGCCACCCGCGGCCTCCGCGGCCTCGAGGGCGGCCATCAGACGTTCGGCCAGGTCTCCGGTCGTCGTGTGGTACGCCTCGAGCATCGCGGGCCAGACACCCGGGCCGCGCATCATGTTCGCCTGACAGGACACGCCATCGCCGGTCACGTGTCCTGCGAACTCGATGCACTGATCGCCGGTGTGCACCGCGACGCGTCCGCTGACGTGGACCAAGGCGACCTGGCGGCGGCTCTGCTCGGCATCCGCGCTTGTCAGCGCCGCGAGCGCTGTCGCCGGGTCGACGCCGAGACGCATCAGTGCGAGCCCGCGCGGTCCGTACGCGGGCTCGGCAAAGGACTGCGTGGCGATCGCACCGACACCGGGTTCGGCCCATGTCACCACCGAACCAACCGAGAACCAGTGTGATTGCACGGCGACGCCGAGGTTTCCCGTCTCCGGGTCTCGCGCCACGATCGAATAGGTCATTGCTCAGTGCCTCCGCCGGCAAGGCCGGCCATGATGCGTTGGGTCTCCTCCACCGCCAGCGTGTCGACGCGTTCGTTTCCGGGGATGCCGCTGTGGCCACGCACATGCTCGAATCGCACCCGCGGATCGATGAGCGGATCGATGGTCGGGAACAGGTCGAGGTTCTTCTTGCGCTTCCAGGCACCGGTCAGCCAGTTGATGACGCCGAGGCTGTCGGTGCGCACCACGATCCGCCAGTCCGGATCGTCGTCGATGCGTGCGCGAATGCGGCGCAGAGCCTCGCGAACCGCTTTCAACTCCTCGCGATTGTTGGTCGTCGCGAGCTCTCCGCCGGCGGCCTCGTCAATGCCGCCATCGGGCCATTCGACGCGGTATGCCCACGCGCCCGCGCCGGGGTTCCCCGAGCACGCCCCGTCCGTGTACGCAATCACTGTCGCCGTCACGGAGCGAGGATCCGGTCGCAGTTCGCACATTGCGTCAGTCCCGTACCGGTGCGCACCGCTCGGCGCTCCTCATTCGACACCGGCATGTGGCATCCGGCGCAGAACTCACCGGCCAGCCCGGTCACCGCGGGACGGCGATGAGCGGCGATGCGCGCATACAACGAGAGGTCACTGGGATCGGTGTCGGCGCGCACGGCGTCACGTTCGGCACTCAGGACATCCTTCTCAGCAGTCAACGTGGCGAGGCGCGCCCGGAGCGGCTCCATCGCCTCACTGCGCTGTGATTCGCGTGCTGCCACAAGGGCTGACGCGCCCTGCAGGGTGGCGAGCGACCGGTCCACCTGCTCCATGCGTTCGAGCGCATCGTCCTCCGCGGCGGACAGCCTGCCGCGCATCGCTTCCAGCTCGCGCTGCATCTCCATGAGCTCAGCGGGGTTGCGCACCGTGCCTCCATAGAGACGCCGGTCCAGCTCGCGAATCCGGCTCTGCAGCGAGGCAGCTTCGAGCTCGGCCAGCCGTGCGCTGGTCCCGAGCGTGCGATGTTCCTCCTGTGCGGTGGCTTCGGCCTTGTGGAGGCGGTCGAGCTCCGGATCGCCGCGCAGCGCTGCCTCCACCGTGGCGATCTCCGAGGTGAGCGCCGCGATGCGGTCGTCGATCTGCTGCAGGCTGAGCAGCGCGGACGCGCGGCTCACGCGGCCACCTCGTGGGACACGCGAGCGAGTAGCGCCAGTGACCGCCGAGCGGCGCCGGTGTCAATCGATGCCGCGGCGACCGCCACACCGTCCTGCAGCGTGGTGACGTAGTCGGCAGCGAGCAGCACGGCGGCCGCGTTGAGCAGCACGACGTCACGACACGGCCCAGGTTCGCCGTCGAGGACGGAAAGAATGGTGCCCGCGTTGGTCTCGGCACCGCCGCCGCGAACCGAAGCGAGCGGCGCAGCCTCGAGACCCACGTCGCGCGGGTCGATGATGAAATCGCGAACGCCCTCAACGGTGACCTCGAAACAGCGGGCGGCGCCGGTGACACCGAGCTCGTCGACTCCATCCGGACCCGTGAACACGAGCGCATGGACATGGCCGAGTCGATGCAACACCTCCGCCATCATCGGCGTGAGCCGCTCATTCGAAACGCCAAGCAACTGGTGCCGCACGCGCGCCGGGTTCGCGAGTGGACCGAGCACGTTGAACACGGTACGAATGCCGAGCTCGCTGCGAACCTGACCGACATGGCGCAGCGCTGGGTGAAACGCGGGTGCGAAGAGGAAGCCGATCCCCGCCTCTTCCACGCAACGTCGAACGCCCTCCGGCGACAGTGAGATCACCACCCCGAGCGCTTCGAGAACGTCCGCGCTGCCGCACCGCGACGACGCTGCGCGGTTGCCGTGCTTCGCGACCGGACACCCGGCACCCGCTGCCACCAGTGCCGCGGCGGTCGAGATGTTGAAGGTTCCCGCTCCATCACCGCCGGTGCCGCACGTGTCGACCGCCTCGACTGGCAGTGTCACCTGCGTGGCATGGGCTCGCATCGACTCCACCATGCCGGCAAGCTCATCCACCGACTCACCCTTGGTGCGCAGCGCGGCAACCAGGGCTGCAACGAGGACCGGCGACGCCTCGCCCTCCATCATGGTGTCCATCACCGCTCGTGCAGTCGGGACGTCGAGCGAGCGACCGGACACCACTGTCTCGAGTGCCTGCCGCATCACCTCCGCGCCCATCGCGGGCGACGGTAGCACCGAGCATCAGCAGCGCGATCCATATACTCGGAAGCGTGACCGCCCGCACCCTCGCCCCCTTTGACCCTGAGGTCATCCGCCCCTGGCACCTCGGCGACGGTCCGCGTGGCGCGCTCCTCATCCACGGCTTCGCGGGGACGCCGCCCGAGCTGCGCCGCCTCGGCGAGGCGCTCGCTGCTCGTGGATTTCGGTGCTATGCACCCATGCTCCCCGGCCACGGCACCAAGCCGGAGGACCTGGAGCGAACCCGCTGGCAGGACTGGGCGGGTGCCGTCGCGGCGGCATTCGACGAGCTTGCTACCGAATGCGATGACGTCGTGGTTGCCGGTCAGTCGATGGGAGGCACCCTGGCGCTCCACCTCGCAGCGCACGACCTGCGCGTCCGCGCGGTCGCAGCGCTTGCGGCGCCGATCTGGTTGAGCGGGCCACTCCCGCCGCTGCTGCCGGTGATCAAGCGCGTGGTGCGCTGGCATCGCGCCGGCGACGATGTCGACCTCTGGCTTCCCGATGCGGTCGAGGAGCTGTACAGCTACGGCATCCGTCCAACCCGAAGCATCGACGAGCTAAGGCGCCTCTGCGCGGTGGTACGCAATGAGCTCGCGGCAATCCGCGCTCCGGTGCTGGTGATGCATGGCGAGCGGGATCGATCCATCGACCCTCGTTGCGCTCGAGAGATCGCGCGGCGCCTGATCGGGAGCGAGGCGGTGCGACTGGAGCTCCTTCCTCGCAGCGGCCACGCGCTTTCCGTTGACGTCGACCACGACCGCGTCAACGACGACATCCTGCAGTGGTTCGAGCGCTTCGTTCCGGCGGAGCGGACGGCTGCGACCGCGGGACGCTGAGTCAGCCGGAGTCGCGAGTGGATTCGAGCAGTCGCGCCGCGATGTCGGGATCGAGGACCGGGTTCTCGAGGGGGCCTGCATCAAGGTTGCGATGCCGCTTCGAGGTGTGGCGCTGCGTCACCTGAGCAGCTTCGCGCGCCGAGTCGCGTATCACGTCGCCACAGCTGACGCATCGGAGCACCGCCGCGGACATCCCCTTGCCGGCGTACTCACGATGCGAGAAACGCATGTCGCTGCCGCATTTCGCGCAACGCCGGCGCGGCTTGGTCTCACGTGGCGCGTCGATGCTCATCGACTCAAGCGTACGGCATGGAGATCCGCGCAATGACCCCCGTTCCCGATATCGTCGATCGGCTGCGTCTCGCCGCACGCGACCCGGCCTCGCTGCCGAGCGCGCCGGATGGCCTGCGGCCGGCCTCGGTGCTGCTCCTCTGCGATGCCACGACGCCCGGCGTGCCGCTGCTCTTCGTGCTTCGCTCTGAGGAGCTTCGCCAGCATCCGGGGCAGATCGCGTTCCCGGGTGGTGGTGCGGAGACGACCGACGCCGACGTGGTGGCGACGGCTCTGCGCGAGGCGCGCGAGGAGTTGGGAATCGAGGCTGCGAGCGTCGAGATCCTTGGTGTGCTCACGCCGTTCTCGACTGTGGTGTCCGGGCGCTGGCTGACACCCGTCGTCGGTCTGCAGCGCAGGCCAATCGACTTCAAGGCGGACCATTACGAGATTGCCGAGTGGTTCCGTGTCAACATCGCGGACCTCATGGTGGCGCCGCACACAGTTCGCGAGTTCGAACATGACGGTCTGCCGCGACGTATCCACTATTACGAGGCTTCAGGTCGGGTCATCTGGGGTGTCACCGGAGCCATCGTGTACGAGCTGCTCGAGCGACTCGGCCGCACCGACTGACCTCAGGTCGCTGCGCCGGCAATCTTCTGATCCTGCGCCTGCGCGACCGCCTCCGCAAAGGCGGGATCCACGGGCGCGGCCGAGTTGACGACGAGCACGACGGCGATGACGTCGCCCTCCTGAAAGGCGATACCCACCTGACTGTACGAGGTTCGGTTCTTGCCGATGAACTCATCCGCAACGCACCCGAGCGCGGCGGGTGACGTTGTACTCGTGACCGACGCAAACTGCGTCCTCGTGGCGTCGCGCAACTGCGGATAATCGGCGGTTGCAGCCAGCGCAGACGGGTCGAGCACGACGTCATCCTCGATGCGATACGTGTTGCTGACGTTGGAGAATCCACGTTGATCGCTGTTCGCGGTGTTGTTCATCTCGCCATCACTGATCTGTTCGAGCGGCGGGCCGCCGGGCGGCAGATCGCTGACGGTGAGCGCCAGTTGCGTCACCGGTGAGCTTGCCGCGCTGAGCTGCGGATTCGCGCAGGCCGTGGCCGGGGCAGAGGTGCTCGGCGATGGCGAAGCCGATGGGGGATCAGACGACGCAATGCTGCTTGCCCCACCGCATCCGGCAGTCGCGGTCGCCACGACGCAAGCGCCAATCGCCAGTGTTGTACGCATACCCAAGCTCACTCTCAAAACGCCCCCTCCCAGCCACCGTAGCACAGGATCCCGTGATCAGCGGTATCGCGGGTGCACAACAAAGGGGTTCTCGCGCATCTCCTCCTCCACCGTGGTCCGCTGCCCGTGGCCGGGGTAGACGACGGTTTCGGGAGGCAGCGTGTAGATGCGATGCTCGATCGAGAAGATGAGTGTGGACCGCGATCCTCCGGGGAGATCGAAGCGCCCGATACCCCGATGGAAGAGCGTGTCGCCGGACAGCAGGTCGGGACCTATCCGGAAGCAAACCGAACCCCGAGTGTGACCCGGCGTGTGCAGGACTTCGATGTCGAGCCCTTGCCAGGAAAGCACCTCACCATCGGCCAGGTCCTGCTCGCACACGACGTCGGGCAGGTCGTCCGGAACGCCGGGAAGATAGTGCACAGCCTCGAGCTGCTCGCGGTCATCGGGATGGATTGCGGCCTCGCAGCCGAACGCGGCTTTCACCGCCGGGACTCCACTGACATGGTCCGGGTGGCCGTGGGTGAGCAGGATGCGATCGCAGCGCAGGCCACGCTGCTCGAGCACGGTAATGGCTTGAGGATGCTGCAGGCCGGGATCGACAACCAGCGCGTCGTTGGTGTCGCGACGGCGTAGCACGTAGCAGTTCTGGTCGAACATCGGGTCGACAACGATTGCCAGCTCGATGAGGTCTCGCAGCGTGTCGGTCACGGCTGCGGGCTACGCGGGGTTGGCGTTGATCGGGCCCAGAACGTCGGATGCCGTAATCGGGAGCACGAACCCGGCGCCGTGGCGTTCGCGCCGGCGTGGTACGTCCGATTCGACGAGCGCGCGGACGAGGACCTCGCCCACGTTGTCGACTGGAACCACCTCGATGGCATCGAGGATCTCCTTGTCGATCTCGTACAGATCGCGCAAGTTCTTCGCGGGCAGGATGAAGGTCTTCAAACCGGAACGGTGCGCGGCGAGCAGCTTGTCCTTGACGCCACCGATGGGAAGCACCTTGCCGCGCAACGTGATCTCGCCGGTCATCGCCAGATCGCGACGCACGCGGCGACCCGAGGCCACCGACACCATCGCTGTCGCCATGGTCACGCCTGCCGATGGCCCATCCTTGGGGATCGCACCGGCGGGGACGTGCAGGTGGATCGCGTGCGTGTCGAAGAAATCGCGAGGCGCGCCGTACTCGATGGCGTGCACCTTCGCCCATGACAGTGCAGCTCGAGCGGATTCCTCCATGACGCTGCCGAGCTGACCGGTCAGCACCAGGTCGGGTTTGGTCTCGATGGCAAGCGCCTCGACGGTGACGATGTCGCCGCCGACCTCGCTCACCACCACGCCGGTGACGGCACCCACCTCGTCCTGCTCGTGCGCCTCACCGTAGTCATGGCGGCGCGGACCGAGCAGGTCCGACAGATCCTCAGGAGTGATCACCACCGGTGGTATCGCCCCGGCCGCAAGCTTGCGCGGCACCTTGCGAGCGACCTCCGCAATCGTGCGATCTAGCTGGCGCACCCCGGCTTCACGCGTGTAGCCGTGGAGCATCGCGACGATGGTTTCATGAGGAATCTGAAGCTCACCCGCGTCAAGCGAATGCTGGTCGAGCTGGCGCGGCACCAGATGACGCTCCGCGATCTGCACCTTCTCCTGCTCCGTGTATCCCGTGATGCGGATGATCTCCATGCGGTCGCGGAGCGGCGGGCTGATCGTGTCGACGATGTTCGCCGTCGTGATGAAGAGCACCTGCGAAAGGTCATACGGGACCTCGAGGTAATGATCGCTGAACTCCCAGTTCTGCTCAGGATCCAGCACCTCGAGCAACGCCGCCGATGGATCGCCGCGGAAGTCCGCACCCACCTTGTCGATCTCGTCGAGCATGATCACAGCGTTGCGCGTCCCCGCCGTACGCATCGACTGGATGATCCGTCCCGGCAGCGCGCCGATATACGTGCGGCGATGACCTCGAATCTCAGCCTCGTCACGGATACCGCCGAGACTCATGCGCACGAACTTCCGGTCGAGTGCGCGAGCTATCGATCGGCCGAGCGAAGTCTTGCCAACGCCAGGAGGGCCTACGAAGCAGAGGATCGGCGTTTGTAGCGTCCGCCTCTTTGTGGCAGGCGCGAGTGCGGCGGGTCCTGTCGGAACGGCTGGCGACTCGGGAGCCGGAAGCGATTCAGGAGCGGGTGGCGACGCGGGGGGCAGCGCAGGCCGGAGGGCGGGCGGCGAAATGTCCGCACCGGAATCGGACGACACAGGAGACCCGACCGCAGGACTGGGAGGGGTCCCCGCGTCGACAGGACCCGCGCTCTCCGACAGCGCCTTTACAGCCTCTGCAGTCTCCAGCTCTGTAGCTGCTTCCTCAGCGATGCCTTTCACGCGGATTCGGTCGCGAACGGCCAGCCATTCGAGCACTCGGTCCTTCACCTTTGTCAGGCCGTAGTGGTCTTCGTCGAGGATTGCCGCGGCACGTTCGATGTCGAGTGTTTCCGCGGGCGGATCGACCCAAGGGAGGTCGAGAAGCCAGTCCACCCAGGTTCTGACCATGCCCATTTCTGGGCTGGCGCTGGGGATCTGTTCGAGGCGGTGCACTTCTTTCAGGACGCGCTGCTTGACGTTGTCGGGCATGCCGGCTTTCTCGACGCGGGCGCTGAGGTCTTCGTCGTCTTCACCGGCGTCGTCGAGCTCGGAGAGTTCCTTGCGGATGGCTCGCAATTGCTCGCGGAGGATGTGCTCGCGCTGCGAGTTATTGATCGTCTTCTGGACGTCTTCGTGGATCTTGCTGCGCAGTTGGGCGACTTCGACCTCGCGGGCGAGCAGCGGGATGAGCTTGCGCAGCCGGACGAGCGTGTCGGTCTCCTGCAGGAGGGCGACACGGTCGTCGAAACCAAAGTCCGGGCAGGTGCTGGCAATGTCCGCGATCAGTTCCGGCTGGGACGCGCGTGCCATGGCGACGGCTGTATCGGCTCCCACCTGGGCACCCGCGTTGACGTAGTCCGCGAAGAGGCTCCGGACCGATCCGAACAACGCGTCGACCTCGGTGCCCTCGACCGGATCGGGCGGGATCGGCGTCACCGTCGCGATCCAGGCGTCCCCGGAGGCATCGAAGGAGTCGATGCGGACGCGTTCCTTGCCTTCCACGAGCGCGTGCGCGCCTCCGCCTGGAAGCCGCCGGAATGCGCCAACGTGGGCGATCACGGCGATGGCGTGCACGTCCTCGATCGAGGCGTCGTCACGTTCGGCATCACGTTGGATGGCGAGGACCACGCGTCCGTCGCTGTTCACGGCGGCCTCGAGGGCCGCGACCGAGCGGGGACGGCCGGCCGCGAGCGGAGCGAGTTGCGAGGGAAAGACGACGTTGTCCCGAAGGGGAACCGCCGGGAGCGTCAGCGAAGTGTGGCCGGACGCGGCCAGATCGGGCTCGGCAGCTGCCGAGGGCTCGACATCGGGCATCCCAACAGAATAGACGAGCCCTTTCGGGGTCAAACCTGGAGTGGGAGTGCCGTAGCCCAGTCGCGACGCCACGCCGACACGTAGTAGGCGGCCGCACCGGCATGGTCGATGCGAAGCGCGGCCTCCCAGTTGCCGCCGAGGCCGGCCGCGCTCCAGTTCGCCGAGGAGACCAGCACGGCGCCGTCGGCCACGATCCCCTTGGCATGCCCCGACGTCGATCGTGCGGGGTCCATCTGGCGCACCTCGAAGGGCAGGGCGGCCAGTCCTTTCACATCGCCCGGAGCGGGAATTCCGCCGAGCAGCAGCGCGCAGTCCACTCCTCGCGTGCGTGCCTGCGCCATCCGGTCGAGGACCGCCCGTACCGGTGGAGCGTCGGGGCGCGCATAGGGGACCGTCACCAGCACCTGGCGGCGGGCGGCCGACACCATCTCGCCGAGGGTCTGATCGACCGCCGTCCCGCCGACCACCAGGGCAACGCGGCGCGACGGGATGCAGAGGCGCCTCGGCGCGACCTGCGGCATCGGGACGCCAACCAGGGGCACGGTCGCGTCCGGCGCGCCCGCCCATCCCTGTGGGGGCGCCGCCGCGGTGGCCCAGTGGGCGTCAAATGCATCCGCCGCGGACCGGCGGAGCCGGCGGGAGCGAGAGGCCGTCACCCACCACTCCCGTGTCCCCGCCTGCGGCGGCCCA
>CAWHLW010000019.1:0-44853 GCA_963830305.1 Candidatus Dormiibacterota bacterium
CATCGCCATCGGAATGACGATTTCGAGTTCAGGTAAGGGCGTGATCCGCGTCGGCCCGGTCCCGTCGCGAACGCTGTCCTCGCGCGAAGGCTGCAGCAAGCAGAGGCAACGAAACGGCCGCCGCGCTCCCGGAGCCCGGAAGGCGGCGGCCGCTGAGGCCGCTGAATCGCGCGGCTGGACCTACAAGCCCGAGAGGGCCTTGATGAAGCTGGTGCTCGGTGCACCGACTCCCGTCAGGCTGTCGTACCCCTTGGTGTCGCGGAGCGGCTGCTGACGGCTGTAGCACTGGCCGGTGCCGTCACAGTAGGTCTCCGGTCCGAGGTAGTACAACTCCCGGAACGAGGTGATGTACCCCGACGCGCCGCCAATGTACGTGCTGGCGAAGTCTCGCCGGTAAATACCTTGTTTGCCTGGCGAGCGGATGTCGACGATGGACGATGGAGTGTGCTCGTCAAGTCCGTAGATGGCGGGATTGAGGAAGCCCATCGAGCTTCCAGCCTTTCCGATCGCGTCGGCGACGATCCCCGCGAAGATCGGTGAGGCGAGGCTTGTTCCGCCGTAGCGCGGCTGGCCATACCCCACGTTGCCGTTCGGGAATTGTTCGGTCAGCCCGATCAAGAATCCGGTCGAGGGATCGGCTTCGGCTGAGATGTCCGGGATGACCCGGTTTGCCTCGCCCGTGTCGCCGGAGTTGCGATCTGCGAGCGATGCCGGAACCACCGGCTGCTGGTAGGACGGCTCAGCGTACTCGTAGCTCGTCCCGCCCCCGGAGGCGCCATCGAGACTTGCCGGCAGCCAGGTGTTGAGTGTCGATGAATCGCACCCTGGCAGCCCGTTCTCGACGTTCTTGGTGCAGAGGAACGAGCGGCCTGTGTCCCAGCCGTACTCGGCGGTGATCTGCCCATTCTTGCCGATCTCGGTGGTCGTGCCGCCGACGGCGGTGTCGTAGGGGCTCGACTCCGGGAAGGCCGGCGCCGAGAGGCCGGTGAGGTAGAAGTTGTCATCCCAGTCGCCCGATGCGAACAGGATGCTGATCCCTTCGGAACCGGCCATCATGAACAGGTTGTCGAATGCCGAGCGGGTAGACGAGTTGTCCAGCAGGTCGCCCGCAGGATCGCCCCACGAGTTCGAGATCACGTTGACGTCGTTCTTGTCGATCAGCACCTGATCGGCCGCGAACAGTTGCGGGTCGAAGCAGCTCGACGCCCCCGAGTAGACGATGTGGGCGTCAGGCGCCATCGCGTGCGAGGACTCGATGTCGATCGCCTGCTCGGTCGACCAGTCGCCGCATTCCGTCTCGTCGGTGAACGGCATCTTGAGGGTCTCGGTGAAGTGTGCCAACGAGAATGGGTAGCCCGGATCGTTCTTGGACGCGTAGTTGGTTGCGTCTTTGGCGATCGTCTTCGAGCCGAAGGCATCGACGATCCCGATCGTCGCGCCCTTGCCCAGCGTGCTCGGGGTGACACCGTAGGCTGAACGCAGCTGGCTCGGCACGTACCCGCACACCTCGTCGGGCACTGTTGTCGGATAGCCGTCGCCGAACGGTGGGCTGAGGGTCGTGCTCTTCTGTCCGAAATAGTCGCTGCACGGGGGAGCCGGGAGGAATGCCGCAGGCGGTGGCGGATACTGACCGGACTTGCTGGACGACGCCTGGCTCGAGGCCGCGATATCCGGGTCGGCGGCTACGGCGGGCTTGGCCACACTCTGGTTGATCCCCATCGTGCCCGCGACGATGCCGGACAGCGACGTGGGCACCGAGAGGTTCGCCGTGGCGAGCCGCACCGTCTGACCGAAGACCCGATAGGTCGCGAGGCTGGTGGCAAAGGCCGCCTCGACCTGCGCCGCGGTGCCGGTGGCGGGAACCACGAGCCGGTCTGACGGGACCGCGCCAACCGTGAAGCCCTGCGCTCGCAGCCAGCTCTCTGCTTGGCTCACCTGCGCCGCGGTCGGGGCGAACCGCGCCTCCCACTCCGCCGGCGTCAGAAAGTCACGGTAGCTCGAGCTCCCCGGAGTTGACACCTCGCTGAGGAGCGCTTGCGCCCCGCCTTCGTCGCGGAGCTGGAGCACCAGGTCAAAGGCGACTTGGCTCGAGTTGCTCACTGACCCCGCCCGGCCTGCCCGCGCTGCGGCAGGCGCGGCGGTGCCTGCCAGCACGACGCGACCTGAGGCAGCGGGACTGGCGGCCTGCGATCCGGCAGGTGCTAACAGCGCACCCCCCACGCCTAGTGCTACCGCACACGTCATTAGCAGCGACCTGCGACCTTCCATCTCCGCCCCTTCTGAGTGCATTTTTGCCGAGACCCGCCAGTCTAGCCAGCGGTACCGCCAAGTTCAAGGAATCACGGGAGCGCCCTTGTTTCAGCGACACTCGGGTCGTGGCCACATGCCCGAACTGCGGCGAGGAGCTCCCCGGCGACTTCCCGTTCTGCCCATTCTGCGGGGCTCCAGTCGGCCAGACCGCCCCGGCTGCGGTCCGCGAGGAACGCAAGGTGGTTTCGGTGCTCTTCTGTGACCTGGTGGGATTCACTGCTGCCTCGGAGCAGGCCGACCCCGAGGACGTGCGCGCCCGGCTCCGCCCCTACCACGCGCAGCTGCAGCAGGTGATCGAGGGCCACGGCGGCACCGTGGAGAAATTCGTCGGGGACGCGGTGATGGCCGTGTTCGGCGCGCCGGTGGCGCACGAGGATGACGCCGAGCGCGCGGTCCGCGCGGGCTTGCGCATCCTGGAGGCCATCGAGGGGCTGAACCGCGGCGACGAGAAGCTGCAGCTCCAGGTCCGGGTGGGCATCAACACCGGCGAGGCGGTGGTCGCCCTGGGCGCCCGTCCCGAGCGCGGCGAAGGCTTCGTGACCGGCGACGTAGTCAACACCGCCTCACGCCTCCAAGGAATCGCCCCGATCAACGGGGTAGCGGTGTCAGAGCCGACCTTCCGCCACACCGAGCGCGTGTTCACCTTTGTTCGCCTCGAGGCAGTGCAGGTCAAGGGAAAGGCGGACCCGCTCCCGGTCTGGCAGCCGCTCGCCGCCCGGGCCCGCTTCGGCCCCGACGTGATCCGGGCGAATGCCACGCCGCTGGTGGGCCGGCAATTCGAGCGGCCGCTGCTGATCGCCACATTCGAGCGGGCCGCGGCGCAGCGTGCCTGCCAGCTGGTGACGGTGGTGGGAGAGCCGGGGGTCGGCAAGACCCGCCTCTGCACCGAGCTGTTCGCGTACATCGAGCAGCGGCCGGGCCTGGTGCGCTGGCGCCAGGGCCGCTGCCTCCCCTACGGCGAGGGGATTGCCTTCTGGGCGCTCGGCGAGATCGTCAAGGCGGAGTGCGGCATCCTCGAGTCGGACTCCCCCGAGGCGGCCTTGGCCAAGCTCGATCAGGCCATCCCCGAGCGCGAACCAGACCGGGCCTGGCTCAAGGCGCGGCTGGCCCCACTCGTGGGTGCGGGTGGCGAGCCGGCGGCGCAGAAGGAGTCCTTCACCGCTTGGCGGCGCTTCCTCGAGGGGCTGGCTGCGCAAAAGCCCACCGTGCTCGTAGTCGACGATTTGCATTGGGCAGATGAGCCGATGCTCGCCTTCCTCGAGCACCTGGCCGACTGGTCCACAGGGGTACCGCTCCTCCTGCTCTGCACCGCCCGGCCGGAGCTCCACGAGCAGCATCCGACCTGGGCGGCCGGGGTGCGCAACGCCCAGACGATCAACCTGGCGCCGCTCTCGGACGACGAGACGGCAACATTGGTGGCGCTGCTGCTCAGGCGCACGGTGCTGCCGGCGGCGACCCAGCAGGCCCTGCTCGACCGGGCGGGCGGCAATCCGCTGTATGCGGAGGAGTTCGTGCGCCTGCTCAGCGACCGCAACCTGCTGGCCGGTCCCCTCCAGGCGGTGCCCCTGCCCGAACTCGGTGCAGGCTCTGATCGCCGCTCGCCTGGACACGCTCTCGGGGGAGCGCAAGAGCCTGCTCCAGGACGCCGCGGTGATCGGCAAAGTGTTCTGGGCAGGGGCGCTCGCCGCCATGGGAGAGCGCGATCCGCGGGAGGTGGAGCTGGCCCTCCACGAGCTGGCTCGCAAGGAGCTGGTCCGGCCCGCCCGTGTCAGCTCGATGCAGGGAGAGCAGGAGTTCGGCTTCTGGCACCTGCTGGTACGCGACGTCTGCTATGCCCAAATCCCGCGCTCCAGCCGAGCCGCCCGGCATCGCGCCGCTGCTGCCTGGATCGAGTCCCACGCCGGAGAGCGCGCCGACGACCTCAGCGACGTGCTTGCCTATCACTACGTCCAGGCGCTGGAGCTGGCTCGCGCCATCGGCCAGGAGCAGGACATCCCGCAGCTGGAGGCAGCCTCGCGGCGCTATCTCGCCCTGGCCGGGGAGCGGGCCCTGCCCATCGACGTGGCCAGCGCCGAGGCCAGTTTCGCTCGGGCGCTCGAGCTCACCCCTGCGGGTCGTCCTGAGCGCGCTGGCCTGCTGGAACACTGGGCTCAGGCAGCGCGCCAGCAGGGACGCCTGCCGGAGGCGAGGGCAGCGCTGGAGGAGGCGCTCGCTCTGCATGTCGACCAGCGTGCGGCGGTGGCTGCGGGAAGGACCCTGACCACCCTGTCGAACGTGCTCCGCACGACCGGCGATCCGCGCCATCGGGAACTCATCGCCGAGGCGCTGACGCTCCTCGAGGCCGAGGCGCCCGGCCCGGAGCTGGTGACTGCGTATGCAGAGCTCGCTGGTAACCGGGCAGTCGATTCCGACTACTCGGAGGCGATCGCTGCCGCCGAGCGGGCGCTCCAACTTGCCGCTGACCTGGGTTTGCCGGAATCGGCGCGGGCCCTCGGCTACCGCGGCATCGCTCGGGCTTCTCTGGGGGAAGCGCAGGGCTTGAACGACATGCGCCGCGCACTTGGGCTCGCGGTGGAGCAGGGACTGGGCCGCGACGCCGCTGTCCTGCACAACAATCTCGCGCTCGCTACGTGGCAGCATGAGGGCCCGGCGGCCGCACTGGAGCGCTGTGGCGAAGGCATCGACTTCTGCGAGCGGCGCGGCATCGCCGAGTTCGCGCTCGGCATCGGGGCGATGAGCTTGACTTTCTCGGCTGCCTGCGGCCACTCAGAGCATGCCCTCGCCGCTGTCGAATCGGCGGCAGAGCAAGCCGAGGCGGCAGGCGACTTGGTTCTGATTGAGGCTCGCTCGTTGCAACTGGATCTCTTAGCCAAGCGCGGCGAGGGAGCCCAGGCCGCCGCCGCCGAGCAGCTCGGCGCGACCGCCCGCGAGTCAGGGGAGCCGCAGATGATGGCAATGGCGTTCGCGGCGACGGCCCAACTCATGTTGGCGGGGGGCCACAACGAGCGGGCGAAGGCGTTGCTCGAGGAGTTGGAGCGGACCGGTGGCACCCGCGATGACCCGTACTACGCGGCCCTATTGCCAGAGCTGGTCCGCTGCACGCTCATGCTGGGTGACCCCGGGCTCGCTTCGCGGCTCATCGCCGGCGTCGAGCCGCGCACCCCACTGCAACAGCACGCGCTCGGTGCGTGCCGCGCCGCGCTCGCGGAGGCTGCTGGTGACCATGTCACTGCGGCCGCTGGCTACGCCGAGACGGCCACGCGGTGGCGCCAGTTTGGCGACGTACCGGAGCTCGCGTACGCGCTGCTCGGCCAGGGACGCTGCTTGGTCGCCCTCGGCACACCCGGTGCTGACGGGCCGTTGCGCGAGGCTCGAGAGCTGTTCACCGCAATGGGCTACGTCCCAGCCGCCAACGAGACGGACGCACTGCTGCATTGAAGAACGCCAGCCTCCTCGACGACAGCGCTTATCTCGAGCCGATTGTCAGCTCCCGACATCGTCGCAGGCATCGACTGCAGCTGACATGGCCGCCGAACGCCAGGTCGGTCCGGGCGCGAGCGTCTCGTCGCACGGTTCATTCGCGCCGATAACGGTCAACGGCGGGTCAGTACGTGGCGGCGACCGTCATGCTGCCGAATTCGCGACGAGTCCCGGTGACTCGCCGCCCTCATCCTGCCCCAATTCCACCCTGTCGTAGAGACGTCGGTATGAGGCGGCCATTACCGATGGGCTGAACCTTGCGCGCGAGACTTCGGCGCAGGTCGACGGATTCAATGCGCCGATCTGGGACACGGCGTGCACCATCTCGTCGACATCCTTCGTCAGGAACCCGGTTATCCCCTCGGTGACCAATTCCAGCGCTGCGCCACGGCCGATGGCGATCACCGGTGTACCGCTCGCCATCGCTTCAGCCATCGCAAGACCGAACGGCTCATCCCATTGCAATGGAGCGAGCAGCGCTTGTGCCCGCGCTAGGAGCCGCGCTTTCTCCTCGCCGGCGACATTGTCGAAATGAAGAATGCGTATACCATCAATGAAGGGTTCGACCATAGTGTTGAAATATTCGGTCGCTTCGGGCGTGGCTTCGACCTTGCCGGCCAGCACAAGTCGCATCCCGGTGCGTCGCGCCACTTCGATGGCGACGTGCTGTCCCTTGTTAGGGCAGATGCGAGCGAGGCAAAGCAGGAATCGCACCTTTTCCCTCGGCGTGACAATGAGGTTCGCGACATCGACGGCGTTGTGCACGGTACCAACCCAAGGCAGCTCCGGCAGGGTCTGCCGCTGCGCAGTGCTGATCGCCACAAATCCCGCCTGTGTCGCGGCCGCCGCATAAAAGGTCGCGTATGCCTCGGGGATGTCGCCGTGCACGGTGTGCACGACGGGCGCGACCTCGGCAGCACATGCGGCCACCAGGCTCGCGAATCCACAGTGGTCGTGAATCACGTCAATTGGTTCGAGTTGTGCGAGCGTTGCCCGCACTCGGCACGCGTAGGTCAACTCGCGGAGGCGTTCGGCGGGTCCACCCAGGTCCGCGCGCCACGAGCTCGGCGCCAGCGCGATTGCGTCTGGCCTTGAAGCCTCGGCGGCTAGGAGCGAGACCCGATCGCCGGCTTGGCGCAGGGACTCCACAAGTAATCCGACGACCAGCTCGATGCCCCCGTACCCGCGCGGTGGAACCGGATACCACGGGGGCGCCACGATCACGACATGACGAGGGGTCATTGGCCGCCGCCGCTCCCAACTAACGCATGCATTGAAGCTTTTCGTCAATCCCTCAGAACTGCCACGGGCAGCGGTCCATCCGTTTCCACATCCACCTGGTCGCCTTCGATTCGCAACCGAACGCGGGTTTTACGATATACCAGGTGTACCGTCAGCTTCTCCCATGCGTCAGGAAGGCGAGGACGGACAGAGAGACCATCGCCGTCGGCCCTGATCCCGGCGAACCCTTCAATGAGCGCCAGCCAAACCCCTCCCATAGTCGCGACGTGCAGGCCGTGTGCAGTTGACCCTGAGGAATCGTCAATGTCGATTGCCGCCGCCAGACGGAAGAGTTCGACTGCTTCCGGGTAGCGTCCTGCACGGGCGAGGAGCGCAGCATGCACCGCGGGCGAGAGCGAGCTGCCATGCGCAGTCATGGGCAGGTAACGATCGAGATTGGCACGCAGTGACCCCGGCGAAACCTCATCGGGAACGAGGAGATGAAGCATAAGGACGTCAGCTTGCTTCAGGACCTGCAGGGACTGGATGCGGTCGAAGCCGATGATGGAATCTGCCGCCAGGGGTGCTGGTCCAAAGGTCTCGCGAAGCGGAAATGGAGCAAGTCCCGAGAATCCTGAGAACTGCTCATAGATACGAGTTTGTGAGTCGAGACCGTCCGCGAGTGCATCCGCGAGGATGTGCCATCGCCGAGCTTCACGCTCGTCGCAATTGCCGATGGCTCGAGTTGCGGCTGCCCGCAGATTCCACCGTGCCATCACGTTGGTGAAGGCGTTGTCGTCGACATCATCGTGATATTCGTCAGGTCCGATGACATGACGGATATGCGCCGAACCATCGTCGTCGCACCCGATTCGAGTAGCCCAGTACCGGGCTGTCTCAACGAGCAATCGTATGAACGGACCACGAGCGAACTCCTCGTCGCCCGTCCAGTCGACATACCGGCATGCTGCCCATGCGATGTCGGCGACGATGTGATCCTCCATCTCGCCGGTCCGCACGCGGACGATTTCACCGCGTGGTCCCATCACAGAGTTGGGGGTAGCCTCGCGTCCCGAGCTCGCTGATTCCCACGGAAACCTGGCGCCCTCGAGTCCGAGTTCGCGCGCGCGCTCCATGGCAGGGCCAATACGGCGTACTCGATATTCGAGCATTGCTCTCGCCGCAGAGCTGCAGGTCGCAGCGAGAAAGGGGAGAGCGAAGACGTCCGCGTCCCAAAAGACATGACCGTTGTAGCCATCGCCGCTCAGCCCCCGTGCACCAACGGCTGCTTCTCCCTCGGTGCTGACAGCGCCCATCAGCTGGAACAACGAATAGCGGACATTACGGAGTAGTTGCTCGTCACCAACGATTTCGACGTGAGCGTCATGCCACCGCCGCGCCCACGACTCCCGGTGACGACGGTGGAGCGTATTGACGCCGACGATTCTCGACTCGTGTGCGCGAGTCTCGGCCACATGTAGATCTCCGTGGGCGAAGACCGCGATGCGCTCGAGGATTGCGGGTACGCCGCCGCGCCGCACCTCACTCGTATGGGTGGCCACCACACCGCTCTGCTCGGTGCGCGACGTGGATTCGCTGGTCTGCGTCGTAACCGCGGTGAGGAGCGCCTCATCACCACCGGCCCATAACACTGCGGTGCCCGGCTCCGCGAGCGAACTGAACTCAACTGCTGAGAGTGAGGCTTCAGGGCGCTCGAATTGCTGCAGCAGGACGCCGCTATGCAGGTCTAGAACACGGATGAGCCGCTCAGCAGCGTCGACGTGTGCATCGAGTTGGTTCCATGAGCGGAAGGTGCGGAGGTGCTCGTCCGGCCCCTCGCCTTCATAGAACCCGGCAATCCGCGTGGCGGCATTCGCGCGAATCCTTCCGATCGGCTGTCCAGTGGTTCCGATGCGGCCGTCCCCCAACGTGAGTATGGTCGAGCGTGTCGGTTCACGCTGCTCGTCCACACCGTCAATGGCAACTCGCCACGAGGTCGCAGGGCTCGGCTGGGGCGGTTGCCCGCTTCGCCGTCGACGCAACTGGTCGTCGAGCACATCAAGAATCTTGTCTGGACCTCCAGGGAGCGCCAGGACCCCGGGGGGCGGCCCGAATGGCTCGGCGCCGACTGTGATTGCAAGACAGCCGACCGACTCAGGAACCAGCATCAGCGAGTCGCTGCCGGGTACTCCTCCGAGCAGACCGAATTCATCGCCGGCGACGATGACCTCACTCGGCGCGATGCCGTGTGCCCACAGATCGGCGAATGCCCACTGAGAGGCATCGGATTTGTCCGTTAGACCGATCTCCACATACTTCGCATCACTGCTGATCCGCGCAGCGGCAAGCCCGACCTCCGATGAGGCCGCATGCGCAATGGCCACCACGTCGGCGATGGATGCAATGCCTGCGGAGTTGAGTCGTGCCTCGGTTGCATGCAGCAGTTCCATGATTTGTGCTTTCGGCGGATCTGCCCACCGAGGTTCGGGAATGATGTCGACCTTACGGCGATTGAGACGCTGCGCGACGAGTGCTGCTTCGAGTCCCCGCGCTTTCAACCGCTCGATGGTGAGCGCTGCCGCGCCGTCAAGTTGAGCATCCTCCTCTGGCGTTGCGATCCGTCGCATCAAGAGCTCGAGACCATCCTGGCCGCACTCGAATACCTCGGAGCCACGATTGACACAGAGCAGCAGACGTCCGGGCCCCGAGGGTCGGGCCTGCAGCTGCCCATCGACGTTGTTGACGTGGGTGCCAGTGATAACGACGACGTCGAACCCGTTCGCACAGAGGTTCTCGATCAGCTGACGCACCCGCCGGGCATCCGCGTGCCGATCGGGAACCAATGTCCCGTCCCAATCGGCGACGCAGGTTTCGAAGCGCCGATTCAAGGCAAGTTGGACCCCGGCCGCGGGCTGGTGTCTTTCGGTAATCGCGTTCTCCTTGATTTGTCCGTTGTCACGGTTCAAGCGTCCGCAGACGCCTAGCGCAGCAGCGGCGCGTCGCCAAAGCGAATGAGTATATGGCCATGCCGGCACACAATCTGCGAACCGTCAGGGGAGCGTCGCTCTCGGATCGAGGGGTATCCATCGCAACGACGACCGATCAGCGCCGCAGCATGCCGATCGCATCCCGGTTCACGGGACTACGATCACGCCTTGCATCGACGGCCGCCTTCTTTGAGGAGACGAGGCCGGACGTCGCGTCCGAAGAACCGCAGGAATCCCTCCTGGTGCTTGGCGGGAGTTCCCGCGCGAGCTGGCCTGGCAGAGCTTCGGTGGGCCAGAGTTCGAGTACACGGCAGAGCGGGACGCCGGACGCGTCCCGCTCTGGGTGACGGTTGAGCTCAAGCGGTTGGTCAGACGGCAGGCTCTCCCGTCGCTGGGTTGAGTATCAACCGACTCGAGTTCCTGTGCGAGAAGTTGAACATCCCATTGATGCTGCCGGCGATGGCATCGAATGAACCACCGCCGATGCGCCCGAGCGTCCAGTTGCTCTCGATGAACCGGAGGATCGAGGTGGTATCGGTCAGCGAGTTGTACACGTAGTTCTCGCGGGCGTAAGGCGAGATCACCAGCAACGGCAGCCGCTGCCCGTAGCCGCAGCGGTCTTCATAGCCGCTCATGGGCGTGCCGTTGCCGCACTGGCCCGTGCCGGTCAGCGCGTCTTCGGCGGATGTCGATGAGTTGACGATCGGGGGCATCACTTGGTCGTACCAGCCGTCGGAGTCGTCCCACGTGATGACGATTGCGGTGGACTTCCAGAACCGGGACTGCTCGATCGCGTTGATCGTGTTGACCAGGTAGGTCTGCTCGTCGAGCGGATCGGAGTAGCCGGCATGACCGTCCTCGTAACGTGGTGCCTTGACGAAACTCACAGCTGGCAGGTTGCCGTCGCTCAGTGACTGGTAGAAATAACTGAGATCGTACTGGTGGTTCGCCTGCCCGCTATGGCCAATCTCGGCCTCGCTCGCCGGCGGCAGATGCGCCGGATTGGACGTACTTGCGTAGTACTGGAACGGGTCGTGGTGTGCGCTGTAGTCGGTGACTGCCTCGCCGCCGATGTTGGTGTGGCTGGCGCCGCAAATAACCGTCCCGTTGCTTTGCCCAGTCGGGGCGAACCCGCCCTGAAACCATCCCCAGGTGACGTGCCTGGCGTTCAGCAGATTACCGACGTTGGTCCCGGACATCGCGATGGTCGAGCCCGCCGAGCATTCGTCGTAGGTCGGGTCAGCATCGCCGTAGTCAGTGCCGTTGTCGGTGACTCCCGCGAGCACTGCGGGGGTCGCGCCATAGGTCTGACCGGAAACGAGGTTGAGCACACCCGGCGTCGAGGGACCAAATTCCGTGTCGAAGTCGTTGTCGCTCAAAGAGAAGCGTTGCGCATAGTTCCAGAGGGCTGTAACCGTGTTGCCGTCGTAGTAGTCCATGACGAGCCCGGGCGGCGCCGTGTCGGGTGGCGAGCAACTCTCGACCTCGGTGTATTCGGGGAATTTATCCATCAGCCCCCCGTCCATGGCCTGTTGCTCAGGTGTGTAATCGTGATCTTGGTCGCAGGTGAGCGCGTTCCCCGGGCCGAGTCGCTGCGGGTTTACGCCGTTGGCGTTGTCGGTCAGCAACTCTGGGGTTAGACCGTTCACCGTCGGCGTCCCCGGCTTGGGGGTGAATGGCTCTCCGTTGGTGTTGGTCGCATGTGGGTAGGTGCCGAAGTAATGGTCGAACGACACGTTCTCTTGAAAGAGCACGACGACATGCTTGATAGGGGTTGTCGTCTTCGCACTATTGTTCACCACCACCGCCGCGCGCACAGCCGTGGTGGTGGCGAGGGTGGCACTGGCGATCGTGGCAGTCCCCACCAAGGCCAGCGTGATCAATGGTCGCCTCGTCATGGCTCTCCTCCTCATCAACCGGGGCCGACTTATGCGCCCCAAGATGAGCAGATCGAGGTTAAGGCCGTGTTGTGTGTGCGGTAAGAGCCTGCTATGGGTCGGCGCGCTGATCCCGGCCAGGGGGCTGCGCGTAGACTTGGCGGTTCAATCCGAGGGTCCACCGCTTCCAGAGACTGCGCATCCGTTCGCGATGAGAGGAGCCCGATGACGTCGACGCCAGAGCCCGAACGCTTGACCCATCATCACCGCGACACGTTGGCCCAGATCTTCGAACACCCGCTGAGCCACAACATCGAGTGGCGAGCGGTGGTGTCTCTCCTCGAAGCGGTGGGCAGGGTCGAAGTTCGCCACGACGGCAAATACGTTCTTACCCTCGGCACAGAAACAGAGACACTGGAGCGACCCCGAGGCAAGGATCTTGACGCCCAGCAGGTGGTGGATTTACGCCGCATGCTGAGCAAGGCCGGCTATGGACCCGAGACCGAGCGGCCGGCGGATTGATGTGACCGAACACCGACCCGACACTGAGCGATTTCGGGGTGAGCAGGTCGTCGCCGCGATCGACTTCCATCACACCGTCATCTATGCACCCGACGCCACCGCTGCTCTCCCGCCGACCCAGATCGCGGCAGTCGATCCACGAGGCTACTTCCACAAGATCTCCCATCACGCCGGCAATCCGGACGGGACGTACGAGGACGACAGTTCCGAATACTGGCAAGAAATCGGCGACGCGCTCGCCCCGGCGGCTTGGATCCTGCTCCTTGGTCACGGGAAGGGCAAGGCGAACGCGTCTCACAAGTTCGTCGCGTACGCGGAAGAACACCGCAAAGACATCGCCGCCAAGATCGTGGCCGACGTGCGAGCTGACATCGACGACCTGACCAATGAACAGGTGGTCCGGCTCGCTCAGCGCTATTTCGGCGAGGGGCCCGAGAGAGACTTGGGAGACGGTCGCTGGGGTGCGCCAGCGGACGCGACCACGCAGTCCTAGCGTTCCGGCCCGTGCGCCGAAACCTGATCGAGCTCTGCCTTGATCACGGCGTAGCACTCGCAGGACACGGCCTCCAGGCCGGCGCGGTCGATGATGGTGACGTGGCCTCGCGTGTACCGGATCAAGCCGGCGCGTTGCAGGATTCCCGCCGAGACGGAGACTGTTGAGCGGCGCGCCCCCAACATCTGCGCAAGGAATTCCTGCGTGATCGTGAACTCATCCGATCCGACGCGATCCTGACTCATCAACAGCCAGCGGCTCAGGCGCTCCTCGCTCGAGTGAATCCGATTGCATGCGGCCGCTTGCGCGATCTGTCCAAACAGTGCCTGCGTATACCGATTGACGATCGACTGGAAGGCGCGACTCTGCTCGGTCCACGCGATGAACGCCGCGGCCTCGAGGCGAAGGCCGTGGCCTGCCACCTGCGTGATGGCGCGCACCGCGAAACCGGTGAGCGGCAGCACAAGAGGGATTCCAACGATCCCTTCATTGCCGATGGTGGCCACCTCGACGATGGCGCCGCTGTGCAATGGCGTGACGAGGGAGATCACTCCATCCGTGGGGAAGTACACCGCATCGATTGCTCCCCCGGGTTCGAACAACACGGTCCTGACACCCAATGTGACTTCTGTCGTCGCGTTCAGCAGTTGCCGGCGCTCGGGCAGGGGCAGCGCCGCGAGTATCCGGTTCTCACGCTGTGGAGCGCGGTCTTCCCCTTCCAACCGAGTCGTCTGATCCATAGGTCCCGTCGCAGGTGTCAAATGACAGCGTCATATGACATACTACCAGAAAATCTGGGCCCGGCGTGAGGGACCTGGGCGGAGAATGTATACACAAATGGCCTCGCCTCGAACTCGGTGCCTCGGTCAAATCAGCACGGGAACGCCTCGGCTGGAGCCGCGAAGCACTCGCATATCACTCCGGTCTCAGTTGGGCGGCGATCACTCAAATCGAATCGGGCCGGCGCCAGGAGGTTCGCGTCAGCAGCCTCGTGGCGCTGGCAAGTGCGCTCGGAGTCAGCGTCGATTACCTGATCGGCGGGGCGGCGACCGCCTCCCCGGCGCTCCTCAACCACCGCCTCCTCAGCTATGGCTCCGACGATGCATATCTCGCAGCGACGGTTCCATTCCTCCTCGAGGGCCTTGAACGCGACGACTGCGTTATGGCAGTCACGACCAGCGTCCATATCGGCGTGCTCCGTGATGCGCTTGGGAGCAACGCAACCCACGTCGTATTCCAGGACGCCTCGGAGTGGTACGTCTCGCTTCTCGGCGCCGCGAGCGGGTACCGCACCTTTATGAACGAGCGCTTCAAGCACGGGGCATCGTGGATGCGGATCATCGGAGAACCTGTGTGGGGCGGATGGTCCGACGACGAGACCACGGAATGGTTCCGCTACGAAGCCATGATCAATCTGTCATTCGCGTCGGCCCCCGCGACAATTGTTTGCACCTACGACACGCGTGCCATGTCCGAGGCCGTGCTCGACAGCGCACATCGCACGCATCCCCAAGTCGCGAGTGCCGGCGATGTCACCGCAAGCGCAACGTATCAGGAGCCCGAGAACTATCTGCTGAGCCTGGGTCCTAGCTGAACCACTCTTCGAGCGGCAGCTTCGCCGATAGCACTGAGAGGTCGCCGGTGTCGCGAATCGCAACAGCCGCTCCAGCCATGGCTTGCACTGCAACCCACACCAGCTTGCCGCCAACGCTCACTCGCTGAGCTCCCGCTTCGGTGATCGCCGATAGTGAGAGACCGGGGACAGCCAGCACATTCACGGGTTTCGTGACCGCCGTGCAGACCGCATGTATTTCCTCAACAGTCTGCAGCCCCGGCGCAAAGAGCACGTCTGCACCGGCCTCCTCGAAAGCTTGGAGGCGCTCGATCGTATCGGCGAGATCTGGCTTGCCGTGTATGAGGTTTTCGGCGCGTGCCGTCAGCGTGAAGGGAAAGCCGAGCCCGCGCGCCGCTGCGGCTGCAGCGGAGATTCGCTCGGCAGCGAGGTGGCGATCGTAGATGTACCCCGAAGGGTCGAAGTCCTCGATGGACGCGCCCACCGCGCCAACTTCCGCGACACGGTGGATCGCATGGGCGGCACTCTCGGGATCGGCTCCGTAGCCGTTCTCCAGATCGACGGAGATGGGGAGGTCCGTCGCCAGGTCGAGGGTGGAAGCGTGGGCGACGACCTCGTCCAGTGTTGCCCCGCCATCGAGACGACCGAGCGTGAACGCGAAGCCGGAGCTGGTGGTCGCGAGGGCACGGAATCCAAGGGCGGCCAGGACACGAGCGGAGCCTGCGTCCCACGGATTCGGCAGCACGAACGGGTTCCCCGCATGCAACGCAACAAACGCGGCTGCCTTGGTGTGCTGTCTGCTCACCGGCGACACGAGACGGGACTCTGGCATATCAGTTCGGCTTCCCCGAAATCTTTCCTCGTTTCGGGTTGCCACTCGAATTGCCCGGCGACGCGAAAGTGGCCTGACGATCAGCCGGTCGTGCGCCGGCGATACGGGTGCGCAGCGAGGGGGGCGATGGGAGGACGTTTTCTCAGAAGGTCAACAAAAGCGGTTCCGTACGGTACACCTTATGTATAGTGTCGATATAACCTTTGAGGTACCTGGCTGTGCAACCCGGCGTCTGCAAGACCACTTCGACCCTTCGGGACGGGGCACGGCTTGGCTGACGTCGTACGGTCCATGCCTGACGACGTCGTGGAGGTGGTCCATGACCTCCGCGCGCCACTCAGCGTCGCAAGCGGGTACCTCTCGATGCTGATGGATGGCACCTTCGGGCCCGCACCAGGGCGGTGGGGCGCGGCCCTCGAGGTCCTCGGGACCAAGCTCGAGGAGGCCCGGCTCCTCATCGATGAGATTCTCGTGCTCCGGCGTATGGATCGCGAGCCGGATACACGGTCTGGCAACGATCAGGTCAATCTCACCGAGGCAGCTCGTACGGCGGCCGCACGGGCGCAACCGCGAGCGCGCCTTTTGCAAGGCACTGTCGTGGTGGATACCAACCACGTCGACTCGGCCATCGCGAAAGGTGATCAGCGGCGCACGCTGCGCATTCTCGACAACCTGATCAACAACGCTTTGGTGTATTCGGGGAAGAGCCGCCGCGTTGTCGTCCGTGTAGAGCACGACGACGGTCCCCAGGTCGCTGTCGAGGACTCGGGTTCGGGTATCTCCAAGGCGCGTCGTGCCCAGCTCTTCGAGCCGTTTGTGCGCGACGAGGGATCGCCCGAGATCGGCAGTGGTCTCGGTCTCTTCATCAGCCGGACGCTCGCACGACAGATGGGTGGTGACCTCACCTTTCACGACCGCCAGGGCGCGCGCGGCAGCCGATTCGTGCTGCATCTGCGGTCTGCGGAGGAACCGCGACTCCGGGACGCGCGACCCGCCTGACGCGCTCAGCGCTCTGAGCGGCGTCAGCGATCGTTAGAAGCGGTGATGATGAGCCGCACCGGCCGGTCCCAGAAGAAGTAGTTCCAGGCCCACGACCAGAGCGCCAACGCCCGGTTGCGGAAACCGACCAGGTACAGCAGGTGGACGAAGATCCAGATGAACCAGCCCACCAGCCCATTGATGTGGATGGGTCCGATCTGTGCCACGGCCGCGCCACGCCCGACAGTCGCCATCGTCCCCTTGTCGTGGTAGTGGAAGGCCGGGCTTTCCTGACCCTTGAGGCGCGCGGCGATGACCCTCCCAACGTATTTCCCGCCCTGAATCGCAACCGGGGCAAGCATCGGCAGCATGGCACCGGCCTGCTCGAGCGCGGCGGCGTCGCCGATGACGAACACCTCGGGATGACTGCTGAGATTGAGCCCGGGCGTGACCTTGACCCGCCGGGATCGCGCCAGAGCATCAGCATCCAGATACAGCGGAGTCGTTGCCCGCACGCCGGCCGTCCAGACGACGGTGCTGGTCTCGACGCGTTCTCCGTTATCGAGCACGATGCCGTGATCGTCGACGCCGCGCACGGACCGGCTGAGAATGATGCGAACTCCCTTGCGCTGCAACGACTTCGCGGCGAGACGTCCGAGTTGCGGAGCGAAGGTCGCGAGCACGCGGTCTCCGGCTTCGATGAGCACCACCGACACCTCGGTGAAGTCGATCCGGCGGTAGTCCTTCGGTAGGACATGCTTGATCAACTCGGCCACGGCACCCGAGTACTCCACGCCCGTCGGGCCGGCGCCGACGACGGCGAACGTCAGGAGCCGACGTCGGGCGTCCGCATCTGAGGTGAGCGTTGCGCGTTCGAAGCACCCGAGCAGCTGCGAGCGCAGCCCGAGCGCCTCGCCGAGATCCTTCAGACCGGTGCTGTGTTGCTGCGCGTCCTCGTTGCCGAAGTAGTCGGTCTCACTGCCGGACGCGATGACCAGGTAGTCGTAGTCGAGCGTCTCGGCCGAGGTGATCACCCGGCGCTGCTCCAGATCCACGCTTGTGACCTCGGCGCGCAGGACGTCCACGTTGGGACTTCGCCGGACAATCGTGCGAATCGGACTTGCGATCGCGGACGGATCGAGCAATCCGGATGCCACCTGGTAGAGGAGCGGCTGAAAGAGGTGGTAGTTGTTGCGATCAACAATCGTCACGTCCACGTCAACATGGCGCAGAGCGCGTGTGGCGGCAAGGCCGCCGAACCCGGCGCCGACGATCACAACACGCGGACGCTTGGCCATGTGCAAACCGTCGGATCAGCTGGTGCTCATGCGTGTCATCCTCACGCCATATGTTGATTCAAGCGTGCCTCAACGGGTCTCGTCACTCTGGAGAGCACCCTTCGGTGCCGGTGACCGCCGAACAGATCGCTCGCGACGCTGTCGCGGTCAGAGACGCCGGTGCTGGGTGTCTCCACGTGCATCCCCGCAGCGCGGACGGCTCGGAGTCATTCGAAGGCGAGCATGTCCGAGCCGTGGTTGAGGCCGTGCAGGCACGCTGTCCCGGGTTTCCGGTGGGAGTGACCACCGCTGCGTGGATCGAACCCGATGTATCGCGTCGCCTGGCGATGCTGCATTCGTGGACGGTGCTGCCTGCCTTCGCGTCGGTCAATCTGAGCGAGGAGGGCGCGCTCGAGGTCATCGACGTGCTCAACGCGCTGGGCGTCGGCGTGGAGGCAGGTGTCTGGACGACGGACGATGCTCACATGCTCGTCGAGAACGGACTCGACGATGCGTGCGTGCGTGTGCTCGTGGAGGTGGATGCGGTCTCCGATCCAGACGACGCCGTGGGTCTAGCGGCAGCGATCGACTTCATCCTGGATGATGGTCTTTCCCAGGCGCCGCGACTGCATCATGGGGCCGGCGTGGCCACATGGAGTGTCATGGCCGCCGCGATAGAGGTCGGCCATGATGTCCGCGTCGGACTCGAGGACACGTTGGTGCTGGACGACGGGTCGCTCGCACTCAACAACGCCGTGTTGGTGTCGAGCGCACGGTCGATGGCCGTGGCGGCGGGACGGTGGATCGAGTCCGGCGAGCAGACCTGAAACCGATGGCAGCGAATCAGTTCTTCATCGTGGTGATCGTCGTCGTGGCACTTGGAATCATGGGCGCGGTCACCACGTCCGGAAGCGCGATCGACCTGGGTGGACCCTTTCGCACCATGGCGTTGGCTCGAGCGGCCAGGAAACTTGCGCGTGAACGGGTGCGCCCGGCCACGGTGGAGCGCAGCTACTGGAGCGCGAGCGAATACTTGCGCGACGCAAAACGCTTGCAAGCGCTCGGGTATCGCGTCAGCAGTGAGTCCATTACACCCGCCTTTCTCAGCTACACCGTCCCAAACCGAGGCAGCCGTTACTCTGGCCGGACGGTCAAGCGCCGGGTACCGACGCACCACGTCACCTACGAACGCTGAGGCGGACCCGCGAAGCACTCACGAGCGAGCCAGGCCTCAATCTCGAGCAGGGCAGGCTTGTACTCGATGCTGCTGTCAACGCGCAGCACGGGAATGCCGAGGTCCGGCGGTTCGTATGCACCCCTCAGGACACGCGCTCGAAGGTCTGGCAGCGCTTCGAGCCCGCGATGGCCTGGGTGCCGGTCACCTGCGCGCAGCGTGTACCGCTCCACCAGGCAATCCAGCGGCGCCTCGACATGCACGATTGCCGCGCGTGCCTCGCTGACAAGACTGCTCAGCTCGTGCTGGTCGTTGAAGAAGGCTCCCTCGAGGATGAGTCCACAGCGGTCGTTCAACATTGATTGGGCGATGGTGAATTGGACGGCGAATGCCGCGATACCAACTGGCTCGCCGCCGCCGAAATGATTCATCAGTACTTCCTTGATCGCGTCCTTCGCGACAACGGGGAGATGCAAGCTGCCGCAGAGACTGGCAGCCAGGCGTGACTTGCCGGCAGCAGGTGGTCCACTGACGATGACCAGCGGTGGGAGATCACTCACAGCTGCGGTCAGGAGCTGCGGTCCTGCATCTCCCAGGCATGGTCGAGGGCGTGCCACGCGATGCGGCGTGCGCCGTAGCGCGGAGCCCAGCCGCGCTCGCGAGGAGGTTGGCCGGTGCGGTCCGCACGGACAACGACGAGCAGCGCCTCGCGCATGGCCTGACTCGCCGCGCGGTCGTCGATGGACGGCTGCCGGAGACGGATCCCCACTTTGCCTGCATAGGCTTGCTCCGCGCCGAGAACATGCGCGAACATCTTGTCGCGGTCACGACCTCCGCCACGCGGGCCCTTGCGAAGCTCCGCCGGGGATGAGTGCACCACCTGATCGAGGAAAGTCCAGGCGGCTTCGAGGAGTTGCGCCACGCGCTCAGCTTCTTTGGCGGTGGCCGCCTCGCCCTCCACTGCCGCAGGCTGACTTGGCGCGCCGAACGACGTTGTCGCGTCACCCACGAGCTCCTCGATGACCGTGAAGGATTCGGTGCCGCCTACCCTGGGTAGCTTGAGTCCCGCGATTGTCGCTACCGCCGCGTAGCGATCCGCGTACGCCGCAAGCGTCTCCAGCGCCTCGCCGGGCGTGCGGCCGCTCCGCGACCAACCGGGCCAGTCGATGGCCGACGCGAATGCGCGTTTCGGCGCCACCTCGAGCGCGACGCGGATCGGAGAAGCAGCCTTACTCACGGCGCCGGATTCTCGCAAACCGAGCCCACATCGGTCAGTCGCGGTGTCCCTGCCAACGTCGGAGCATGGCTACACTCCCCATTGATGGACACGACCACGATCATCCTGGCGATTACCGCGGGCGTCGTTGGTCTCACGCTCATCGCGATCGCAGTGACCATCGTGCTCATGGTGCGTCAGAACAGCGCATTCAGCAGGGAATTGCGCCGCCTCGTCGACGGCAACCTGGCACTCCAGACCGGTGCTGCCAAAGAGCTCGTTGAAGAGGTGCGCCGTGAGGCAGCCGTTGCCACCATGCCGATGCTCGTCCTCCTTGATGAGCCACCGATCGAGATTCGCGACCAGCCTTGGGCGGCGGTCCGTGTTCGCAATGTCGGCAACGGTTCGGCGCTGAATTTCGTGGTGTGGATGCGTGTTGGCGGCCATCTCTATCACTCGGCCGGCGCTGAGGCAAAGGGCTTCTCGCAGGATCTGCACCTTGCGGTTGGCGACACCTTCGAGCCGGGCCCGTCTCAGAACATGCTCCATGTCGGCGAGGCGCACGGGTATCTCGACCCCGGCGAGGCCGTGGTGGGCGAGGAACCCTCAGGAAATCTCATTGCGTACTGCGGTGACGCGGTGGGAAACCGCCAACGATTCAACCTGCGCACGGGTGATCCGCCGGAAGTCTGGGAGCGCGGCGCGGATGCGCCGGCGTGGGCCGGTGCCTGGGATCCGCGCCTGTCATCTGGTGGGCAGCTGCTGCGTGAGACCCAGCCCGTGTGGACCGAGGTCCCGGAACGTGATATCCGGCGGCTCGTCGAGGCGCTCCACGACGTGCTTGACGCGCTCCGGGAGACAGCACCGGACCAGCACGTCGGCCTGACCGGACGAGCCAGCCGCCGCCCACGTGTGACCGAGCCCGGCAGCGATATCGGGATGTAACCCGCCGCCGTATAGCATTGTCGACATGGAGCGACGCTGCCCGCGGCACCGGAGCCGGCCGGGACAAGAGAAGAACGCTCAGACACCGGCCGCCTCATTGCGAGCGCACCGTCGATGAACGCGTTGCTCGTGGCAGCGATCGTGGTCGCCGCCGTCATCGTTGTCGGGCTGCTGTCTTCTATCCGTGTCGTTCAGCAGTACGAGATGGGCGTGCATTTCCGTCTCGGCAAGGTGATCGGGCTCCGCAAGCCGGGGTTGCGTCCGATCGTGCCGATCATCGACCTGCTGCGCCGCGTATCACTGCGCATCGTCACCATGCCCATCCAGTCACAGGGAATCATCACGCGCGACAACGTCAGCATCGATGTCTCGGCAGTCGCGTACTACAAGGTTGTCGACGCGGTCAAGTCAGTTGTCGCCATCGAGAACGTCGGCGCCGCCATCAACCAGATCGCTCAGACGACACTCCGGAAGGTGGTCGGTCAGCACACGCTTGACGAGACGCTCGCCGAGACCGACCGGATCAACCTCAGCATCCGCGAGATCCTCGACGTCGCCACGTCGGATTGGGGCGTGCTCGTCACCCTCGTCGAGCTGAAGGACATCCAACTCCCGGACAGTATGAAGCGCGCGATGGCTCGCCAGGCCGAGGCGGAGCGCGAGAAGCGTGCGAAGATCATTGCCGCGGAGGGCGAGGCGCTGGCAGCAGATCAGTTGGGTGTTGCGGCCGACATCATGATGGCCCACCCGGTGGCGCTGCAGTTGCGCAACCTGCAGAGTCTCGTGGAGATCGGCGTCGACAAGAACACCACGGTCGTGTTTCCCGCGCCGATCATGAGCACCATCGAGGAACTCGGAAGTTTCATGGCACGCGAGCAGGACGCAACGCGAGTCGGGCACAGCAACGTCAAGCCGCCGGCTCCCTGAGGCAACCACGTAGACCCGCTCTCGTCGAGCCTGAGTTCGTTTGATGGGGAGGGCCGGTGCGGTACCAAACTCTGGTGGAATCTCCTGAACAGCTCTGGCAGCCGTCCCTGTTCGCACAGGGTGAACCGCGACCCGACCCTGACTTTTCGGCCCTCGTCAGGCACCAACTGGATGAGATGGCATGGGTGGACCATGTCCCCGGCTGGCTCCAGGGTGCAGATACCCTCTTCGAGGATCTGATGCACTCGACGCCCTGGGAGGCGACCACCCAGGAGCTCTACGGCAAGGTCATGGTCACGCCGCGGCTGGTGGCGCGGTGGACGACGCCCGAGCAGATTCAGTCGCTTCCGCCGGCCATCGAGCGCATCCGGGAGCTGCTGGTGGCCCGCTACAACCGACCGTTCGACTCGGTGGGTGCCAACCTGTATCGCGATGGCCGCAACTCGGTCGCGTGGCACGGCGACCATATCCCGATGCGAATCGTCGACCCCGTCGTCGCGACCGTATCGCTGGGTGCTCCCCGGCGCTTCGTCATGCGGCCACGCGAGGGCAAGACGGCGCTCGCGCTCGCGCTCGGCATGGGTGACCTCGTCGTGATGGGGGGCAGCAGCCAGCGCACCTGGCTCCATGCGGTTCCCAAGGTCGCATCCGCCGGTCCGCGCATCAGCGTCGCCTACCGGCACGCCGCCGGGTAATCCGCTCTGAGCCCCGCGGGCGAGTGCCTCTGTGAGCCCCCGCCAGGCAGTGCTTCAATTAGCTCCATGACCACCGTTCTTCATGCCGAGGCAATCGGCGCACCAACTCAGTTGCTGATCGCCGGGCGCTGGATGGACGCGTCCGATCAGGAGACGTTCGACGTCGATGATCCGGCCACCGGTGAGGTGATCGCGTCGGTCGCCAACGCCTCGGTGGAGGACGGGCTCGCTGCGGTGGCCGCCGCGTCAGCTGCGCTGCCCGCCTGGGCGGCGACGCCACCACGGCAGCGCGCCGAGCTACTGCGTCGCACGTTCGAGCTCATGACTCAGCGGGCTGACCACTTCGCGAGATTGATCGTCCGTGAGAACGGCAAGGCGCTTTCCGACGCCCGAGGAGAGGTTGCCTACGCTGCGGAGTTCTTCCGCTGGTATGCCGAAGAGGCAGTTCGCGCCGAGGGCCACGTGCAGACGGCGCCTGCCGGCACCAATCGGATCCTCGTGCTGCGCCAGCCCATCGGGGTGAGCGTGCTGATCACGCCTTGGAACTTCCCAGCCGCGATGGCCACCCGGAAGATCGGCCCGGCCCTGGCGGCGGGATGTACGGTGGTGCTCAAACCCGCGTCGGACACACCGCTCACCGCCCTTGCGATGGGGGCGCTGCTCACCGAGGCAGGTGTTCCGGCAGGCGTCGTCAACGTGCTGCCGTCGCGCCGTTCGGGCCCGGTCATCAGCGCCATGCTCCATGACCCCCGCGTGCGGAAGCTCTCGTTCACGGGCTCCACCGAGGTCGGGCGTGGCTTGTTGCAACAGGCGGCCGACTGCGTCGTCAACTGTTCGATGGAGCTCGGGGGGAATGCGCCCTTCGTCGTGTTCGAGGACGCCGACCTGGAAAGCGCGGTGGCCGGCGCCATGGTGGCAAAGATGCGCAACGGCGGCGAGGCATGCACCGCGGCCAATCGTTTCCTGGTGCAGCGGGGTATTGCCGATGCCTTCGCGACGCGGCTCACCGATGCGATGCGTGCGCTTCGAGTTGGACCGGGGCTCGAGGATGGCGTGCAACTCGGTCCGCTGATCAACGCTGCCGGTCGCGAGAAGGTCATGTCGCTCGTCGACGGCGCGGTGCGTGACGGCGCGCGTCTGACCGTCGGTGGAACCACTCCCGACGGACCCGGCTTCTTCTACCCACCGACCGTGCTGGTAGACGTCCCGTCGGATGCGGCGATCCTGCGCGAGGAGGTCTTCGGACCCGTCGCCCCACTGGTCGTCTTCGATACCGAAGAGGAAGCGGTTGCGCTCGCCAATGACACCGAGTTCGGTCTTGTCGCCTACGTGTACACCGGTGATCTGCAGCGTGGATTGCGCTTCAGTGAAGCGCTCGAATCCGGCATGGTGGGGCTCAACCGTCCTCTGGTCTCCGACCCGGCGGCGCCGTTCGGAGGCGTCAAGCAAAGCGGTCTCGGACGCGAGGGCGGTCACGACGGCCTGCTCGAGTTCATGGAGAGCAAATACATCGCAGTCACATGGTGACCGGCTGCGTCTCAGGAGGTTGGGCATGTTCGACACGGTCATGGTTGCGATCGATGGCTCGCCGTACTCAAATGAGGCACTAGTCGCGGCGGGAGGAATTGCCGCCAGGGCAGGCTGCCACGTCGAGGTTGTGCATGTTCACGAGCACGACTTGATCCCAGGCAAGTCGGGCGTCGCTCTCGATCTCGAAAGCGTGGATGACGCCCAGGCACTTGTCGACAAGGCAGTCGAATCGCTTGCGGCGGATGGCATCACGGCGAAGGGGCGGCTGCTTCGGGCGCAAACCCGAGACGTCCCCCGGGCGATCATCGAAGCAGCCAAGGAGAGCGGGGCGGACCTCATCATCGTCGGTCGCCGTGGACTCTCCAGCCTCACGGGCATCGTCTTCGGAAGCGTGTCCAACAAGATCGTCCAGGTGGCGACGGTTCCGGTCATGGTGGCGCACTGGGGCGACCCAGCCTCTGAGATCGCGGTCGACGCCGCGGCGCGGCGCAGCGCGCTGCGCGAGCGAGACGTCAACACCGCGCATCTCCTCGAACAACCGGGCACATTCATCCGCTGACCACCGAACCAAGGACGTGGCGTTCGCGCTGAGACACGTTCGGAAAAAGGACCAACCAGACGGAACATCCGAGCTAGACTGGGGGTGTCTAGAAAGGAACCCCTCCCATGGCCTGGATTTGGTGGCAACAGCGTCGTGCGGATCACGCTGAGAGCCGGTCGATCAAGACGTATCTGCAGCAGCGAGACGCGTCCCGCATCTTGTGGGATGTCGTTGTCGAGGCCAGGCGGGACGCCGATGCTCGACTCCGTCTCGAGGCCGCGCTCCAAGCGCAACGCATCACCGTCTGACCGCGACGCCTGAGTTCGCGGGGCTCCTCGGGCTCGTCGGCGGCGATGAGTTGCACCCTGGAAACGAGCCGCACGACGGAGTCCTCGCAGCGAGCGCTCACGGCGCGGCGTATGTCCTTGCAACCGCCGCAGCGAGGTCTCGACCTGAGATGGCGGTGCGCCATGCACAGTCGTGGTTTCGCCGATTCGGCCTGGACCTCGCCGAGTTGGCGGTCTACACGCGAACGCAGGCGCAGGACCCGGCGCTGGCAAAGCTCGCTGCAGACGCGGGGTTCTGCTACATCCTCGGCGGTGATCCCGGCCTCGTTGCAAACGTGCTTCGCGGGAGCCCGGTAGGCAACGCGATCATCGGATCCTGGCGACGTGGCGCCGTGCTGGCGGGGTCATCGGCAGGTGCGATGGCGCTGTGCTCAGAAACGCTCGTGCGTCAGTCCTTCCCAGGCCACACGCAACGTCGCGCCCTCCCGGGACTCGGCGTGGTCCCGGATGCGGCCGTGCTCCCACATCACGACACCTTTGGCGAGAAGTGGTATCCGTCGGCCCGCACGGCCTTGCCCGACGCGGTGCTGATCGGCATCGATGAGCGAACCTGCGCACTCTGGGAGGCGGGGACCTGGCGGTGCCTGGGAGCTGGAGGAGTCACCGTCTACGTGCCCGGTATCGAAGCCGTTCGCGTGGAGACAGGCCCGATCGCGGGAATTCCGCAAGCAGCGACGACCGGTTGACTACCGCAGTCGAACGCGCTCGGTGCGGAACCGGTCGACGGCCATGAAGATGCTCTCGTCCAGCCACTGATAGAAGCGCTGCCGCTGCGCGGCATCGGTGGCGACATCGCTGTCCTCGGTGCGGCGGGCGATCCATGGGGGAACGCCGTCGGCGATGACGCCGCTGCCGACATGGACGCGTACCAGCGAATCGTTCTCCTCCAACACCTGGAGGGTGACCTTGAGGATCACGCCGGTGTGGTCGACGAGCCGCCAGCTCTGCTCCCAACGGGCCTTGCGATTGAAGTCACGGGCGACGTGCACTGTCTCGTCGGCGATGACGCTCTCGCCAGCCTTCGCGACTCCGGACAACAACCGGCGGACGTTGGCATCGAGGTCTCGCGCAATCCAATTCACCAGTGAAGCCGCCCGGTTGTCGACATCCGGCAACCCGCCCTGCGGGGTCTGCTGGGCGCCGACCGCGCGAATCACGCCCGCGTGGCGTCGGCAGTAGAACTTTCCAGCGGTCGAGGTACCGTGATCGGGGCAGCACACCGTTCGACACGCGCGACCGCGGCCGTCACGGTAGGCACACGGCTGTGCGTTGTCGCTCGCGCACCCGGCCACCTTGCAGGCGACACCGGTGCTCAGAGGAACTTCAGGCGTGGACGGTTGCGCCGCCGCGGCCGTCCGGTTGCGGCGGAAGAGCTGGCTCATCGATCGGCCGTGCCCTGCGCGGCAGCAGCCGGCTGCTTCGGGATCCCCATTGCAGGCGTTCTCCTCGTGACGGCGACAGCGGATCGCCCGACAACTCCTATATGAAGCGCGGCCAGGGCTCCGAAGAGCGGCGATGTCTGACGCCTCGCGAAACCGTGTTACACGCCGGTAACCACCAGGAGCTGGATGTACCCCATGCCGCGGGGGGCTTAATGTGTTAGTATAAATATCATCTTTTCTTACGGCGTCATCATAAGGGAGCCAAGATGTACATAGGCGGTGGTATCGGACTGGTCGTGGTCGTTCTGGTGATCCTGCTGTTGCTGCATGTCATCTAACCGGTTGCATATCCCCTGATGGGAACGACCGGCCAGGAGACCACGACCGAGGAGCGGCCAGATCCAATTCGTGCTGCCGCCTCGCGAGTCAGCAGGCTCACCGAGGAACCCCCGGCCGCCGACGTTCAAAAGGGTCACGGCGGTGACGCTGCCACGGGGGCGCCTGCGGCCGGACGGAGCGGCATCGATGAAGCGCGGCGGGCGGGACCGCGCGGTGTTCTCCATATCCTCGGCCCTGGTCTCATCACCGGCGCGTCCGACGACGACCCGTCAGGGATCGGCACCTATTCCCAGGCCGGCAGCCAGTTCGGTCTCGGGGCCCTCTGGTTGGCGATCTTCACATTCCCCCTGATGCTCGCAGTCCAGGAGGCGTGTGCACGTATCGCGCTGCAGACGGGAGTCGGCCTGGGCACGTCATTGCGCCGCAAGTTTCCCTCCGTTCTGGTCGGCGCCTGCATCGTGCTCCTCCTTGGCGCCAATACCATCAATGTCGGAGCCGACCTTGGTGCCGTCGCGGCGGGAGGATCGCTGCTCACCGGTAGTCACGTGCAAGCCGGCTGGTTGGTCCTGCCCGCGGCGCTGCTCATCGGTTTCATGCAGCTCAAGCTCACGTATTCGATCATCTTCCGCTGCTTCAAGTATCTGACCCTCGCACTGTTCGCGTACGTCGTCACCGTCGTCATCGTCCACCCGAATCTGCTCACGACGATCGAAGCGACGTTCATCCCGCACTTCGAGCTGAACAAGGAGTTCGTCGGCATCGTGGTCGCGATACTCGGCACGACGATCAGCCCGTACCTGTTCTTCTGGCAGGCTTCGAGCGAGGTCGATGAGATGAAGGCCGGGGGTGGCACGACCGAGGAGGAGCGGCGTGGCACCAGTCGCAAGGAATTGCACGCGGCGCGAATCGACGTGTCGGTCGGCATGCTGTTCTCGCAGCTGGTGATGTACTCGATCATCCTCACGTCCGGGACGGTGCTCCACTCGTCGGGCCACAGCGTCGAGACCGCTCAACAGGCGGCGCAGGCGCTCAAACCGCTAGCAGGACCGTTCGCGTCCGTGCTCTTCGCGCTGGGGATGATCGGCACCGGCCTGCTTGCCATACCCGTGCTCACGGCGAGCGCTGCTTATGCGGTCAAGGAGTTCTTCGGGTTCCGCGGCAGTCTGAGTGAGACGCCCGGATCTCGTCCGACCTTCTACGCCATCATCGTCGTCGCGCTGATCGGCGGTGTGCTGATGAACGTGCTCAACATCGATCCCATCCAGGCGCTGGTGGTCACCGCGATCATCAACGGAGTGGTGGCGCCGCCGATCCTCGTGTTGATCGCACTGCTGGCTCGCGATCGGAAGGTCATGGCGGAGCATCGCAGTGGCGTGTGGAGCACCGGCTTGGTGTGGATCGCCACGGCAGTCATGGGCGCTGCAGCGGTGACCCTGCTCGTCACTTCGGTCTGACGCTGCGGCTGCTAGCGCGCGAACCGCTGCCCGGCGAGAAATGTCTGGCGCTCGCGGCCGTGCCGTACGTCGACTTCTCCGGCGCCGAAGACGCGCCAGTCACCCGCCTTCGAAGCGATCGCGGTGTGCTCGGCGATGCCGATGAAGAGCGCGTGATTCGGGACGCGGCGAGGTGCGAGATCGCGCAACCAGCGGATCCACCATCCGGACAGCGCGTCCCAGTGAACACCCACTGCAGTCTCGCCGAGCAGCCCGAGCCCGCTTCGGAAGGGGAAGGGCAAGTCGCGCGCTCCTGCGATCATGGCCCCGGCGCTGCACCCGGCGAAGACGCCGCCGCTGGCAATGAGTTCGTAGCACGGCATCCCAGACCGGGGTTCCGCTCAGGGTCGCCGCCAGGTACTTCGGGCTGCCGCCGCTGAAGAACACCATGCCCACGCCATCGAGCACGTTCGCCGTCGCGGTGTCGAGCGCATCGATACGAGTCCGCACAGGCACTGCGTGCGCGGTGATGCCGAACGACTCGTAGTGATCGAGACCCATCCTGATCCATCGCTCGAAGACCGCATCGCCTTCCGGTGCGCTCGCCGTCGCGAAAACGGCGACAGAACCATCACCTGAAGCGCCATCGAGTGCGAATCGCTCGGCTTCCGCTGACCATGGCTCGAACTCCCCGGACCCCAGGAGCAGAAACCGGCCAGTGTCGTCCGTCATCTACGTCGCATCCTGCGTGGTCGGCATGCGCTCTGACAGGCGGTCCAGGCGGTGATCAGTGGCCTGCGCCGAACGCTCCGGCGCCGGCCGGTGCAGCAGATCGATCGTCACCATCGCGATCGCGACGGCGATGACAGCCGACGAGAGCACGCCCTCGGTTGCGCCCCACGCACTGAATGGTGAGATGGACGCTGCCTTGACGATGAACACGTCGACCGTGAGCAGCAGCGGCACCGTGACGCGCCAGTTGAGCGCGCTCCCGGGACGGGCGAGCCACCACAGGATCGAGAACACGTACGGCTCGACGAGGTAGTAGGGATAGACGCTCTTGGCGAAAAGCGGGAAGCAGCAGGCGGCGATCGTGAGCAGGCCGGCGAGCCCGGCGTATGTGCTCGCGACGGCCGGGTTATTGCGCAGCGCGACCGCTGCAAGCGCAATCGCGACGGCCGCGCCGAGGTAGACGTCGCCGGTCCTGATCAGCCCCGCCCACGACGCCTGCCGGAACAGGACCCAGAAAGAGCCGCCGCCGATCGGCAGGCCGGGACGATACGTGAGCAGCGAGTGCGTGACCGCCTGCTCGTCTGCGAGCACGAACGGTGCCATGACCACGCCGACCGTGATGACTCCCGCAATCGCGATCGTCGACGCGGATCGGAATTGACGGGTCGTCAGCGGGATGAGCAGCAGCGGGATCACGCAGAATCCCGCGATCGTGCGCGCGAGCACGGCGGCGCCGAGTGCGACTCCGGTCAGCGCGTTGTGTGCGCCCAGAAAGAGCGTGATCGCCAGCAGCGCGAAGCAGAGCTCGACGGGCTGCTCGACGTGACCGTAGTCGAGCAGACCGATCCAGAGTGCCGGCGCGAGCAGCACCGTGCATGCAACAACGATCGGCCATTGCAATTTGCCACGTGCGCGGCGGATGAGCCGGACGGTTTGATACGCAAGGAGCAGGACAACCAGCGATGTCACAGCACCCGTCAGCGCCGCGCGCCCGGCGAGGCTTGCGGCCCAGCCCAGCACATTGGCAAGTGCGACCGCGGGGAGCAGCGGCACCAGTCCGAGCGGGCCGTTGTCATTCTGGTAGAGGCCATGCACGTGGCCCGCGTAGATCAGCAGCGAATGCCCGGAGACCAGGGTTTCGGCGGAAGGCCAGAAGTACAGGTCGAGGTCTGACGTCGTGGTCTTGAGGATCAGTGGTGCGATCGCCGACGCTGCCACATAAGCGACGCCGAGTCCCGCAGTCACGGCCCGGCGGCTGGTCACGCCGACATTCTGATCGCCGCATGCGATACGGGATTCCGCACCATGGAGGGGATGCCACCAGCAGCCTACTCAGGCGTCGTTGCCGTCTGTGCGCCCAACGCGTTCAAGGGCACGCTCAGCGCGGAGGCGGCGGCCGTGGCAATGGCACGCGGTGTCCGGGACGCTGGTGCAACGGCAATCGAGATACCGGTTGCCGACGGCGGCGACGGCACCCTCGATGTGCTCCTCGCGGCGCAACACTCGGGCTCGCGGGTGACGAGGCATCGCGTCACCGGTCCCGCCGGCACGTCCATAACCGCGAGACTCGGCTGGCTGGGCCGCGACTCAGCGGTGGTCGAGCTCGCCGAGGCTTCAGGGTTGCGCCGTCTCGGTGCGGCGCCACGCGACGCCCTGCACGCGACATCGCGTGGAACCGGTGAGCTGATTCGCATCGCGCTGGAGGCCGGTGCGCGACGAATCGTCGTCGGGGTTGGCGGCAGCGCCTCCACGGACGGCGGCACGGGACTGCTGCAGGGTCTTGGCGGTCATGTGCTCGACTCGCGCGGTGACGAGATCGGCCCGGGCGGCACCGCACTCGAGGAAGCCGCCGGCATCGATCTCTCGGATGTGATCAAGAGGCTCTCGCACTGCTCGATCGAGGTGGCCTGCGACATTCGCAGTCCGCTGCTCGGGGCGCTCGGACCAGCGCGGATGTTCGCGCCCCAGAAGGGAGCCAGTGCGAGTGACGTCGTCCGCCTCGAGCGAGCCCTGGCGTACTTTGCGGTTCTCGCGTCCAGCCTGGGCTACGGGGATCTGTCGATGCTCCCCGGAGCAGGCGCGGCAGGTGGATGCGGATTCGGCCTTGCTCTGGCCGGCGCTACGTTGCTGCCCGGGGCCGCGCTGATCTGCGACATGGTCGGGCTCGATGCCGCACTGACGCGAGCAACCATGGCGATCACCGGTGAAGGACGCCTCGACAGCCAGACCTCCACCGGCAAGGCGCCCGCCGAGGTCGCGGGGAGAGCACGGGCGCACGGGATCCCGTGCGTCGCGATCGCGGGCACGGTGGTCGATCCGCTCCCTGAGCTCTTCACCTCGACGCTCAGCCTCGATAGCATCGATCGGCGCATTGATCCGATGCGTCACACGAGAGCCCTGCTGCGGACGGCCGCAAGACGGGCGATCGAGGAGGCTCCGAACCCCCTGCGGCTCGAGGTTTCCTAGGGTCGCAGGTTCATCGTTCGCATCCAGTCAAGGCTGGACGCGGTATCGACGAGCGGGCGGTATTCGAGGCCCACGAACCCGCTGTACCCGAGCCGATCGAGTTCGCGGAGGAACGCCTCGATCGGCTGGGTGCCGGTGCCGGGCTCGTGGCGGCCGGGAACGTCGGCGATCTGGACGTGCTCAACCAGCGGGAAATACCGTCGAAGGCAGTCGATGGCGTCTTCTCCGGCCATCGCAGCGTGGTACTGATCGAGTTGCAGGCGGACGTTCGGACGGTCGACGGTTTGCACGAGATCGGCGGCGGCGTCGACCGTGTTCGCCCAGTACCCAGGCATGTCGACGTTGTTGATCGCCTCCACCAGCAACGTGATACCCGCTTCCCGCACCAGCGGCTCGACACGGTTGAGGTTGGCGAGTGCGGTGTCGCGCGCCTCGTCGCGGCTCACGCCGTCGGGCGGCACGCCCACCAACCCGTTGAGCCTCGACGTTCCGAGTCGTGCCGCCAGCGCAATCGCTGCGCGAACGGTTTCGACGAATTCCTCCTCGCGCCCTGGCAGCGTAAGGAGGCCACGCTCGCCTCTGCCCCAATCCCCGGCCGCGGGGTCGAATATCACCATCTGGAGGATCAGCTGATCGAGAACCGATGCGAGACGGTCCTCGTCGAGCTCGTGGGGGAAGAGCATCTCCACATGTGTGAACCCCGCCCCCGCCGCGGCCTCGAAGCGCTGGAACGGCTCCAGCTCCTGCCAGAGCATCGTCAGGTTGGCTGCGAAGCGGGGCAAATCAGGCCTGCCGGTCCCAGAACTTGACCAGGGCGGCCATGTCCTCGGCGTTCCATCCGCGCGCTCCGGCCTCGAGGTAGTACTGCTCCACGAGCCCGCCGAGCAGGAGCGGCACTCCCGCGTCCTTCGCCTCGCTGTGGATGATGGAAAGGTCCTTGGCGATCAGGCCCACCGGGGTCGCCGGGCTGAAGTCCCGGGCGATGAAGCGCGGCAGGTCTCGCAGCAGCATCGCCGAGCTCCCGAAGGACGTGCCGATCACGTCCTGGACCGTGCCGAGATCGGCTCCGAGTTGGACAGCGAACGCCGCTGCCTCCGATGCGGCCATGGTGTGCACGGCGACGAGGTACTGGTTGACGAGCTTGATCACCTGGCCCGCGCCAACTCCGCCGCAGAGCCGGATCTTGCCGCCGAACGCCTCGAGCACCGGGACTGCGCGGTTGAACGTGGCCTCATCGCCCCCGACCATCACCGTCAGGGTTCCCGCCTCGGCTCCCCCGGGGCCGCCCGATACCGGCGCATCCAGGAACCCCGCTCCCTGCTTCGCAAGAACCTCGGCGCACTGACGGTTGAGCCCGGGGCTCACTGTCGAATGGTCGGCGTAGATCTGCCCGGACGAGGCGACCGCGGACATCTCCGTATACACCTGCCGGACAGTGTCCTCGGTGGGCAGTGCAGTGAGGACCACATCGCACGACGCGGCGAGATCGGCCGGCGTGGTGTGCACGGTCGCTCCCTGCTCACGTAGTGTCTGCACGCCCGCGTTGTCCGTGCGGTTGCAGATGGCGACGTGGTGCCCAGCAGCAATAAGACGGCCGGCAATCGGCCGGCCCATCTTCCCGATCCCGACGACTCCGACGTTCATGAAAGCATCACCGGCTGTCTCCTCAGACGCGTTGCCGCTGGTCAAGGTGCGACGATGGATCGTAGACGGGTTGGTCACTTTCACTGTAAGGATTTGTGGTCGAGCAGCGCGACGATCGCAATCGGCCAGGTTGGTTCGACAGGAGAACCGAGGATGAACGCCACAGTCGATCCGGTTCAGAATCCGCAGGCGTACCAGCGGATGCTCCTCGACCTGGTCGGCAACGAAGACCCGGCCGCAGTGCAGCACGCGACGTCGGCGTCGCTGCGCAAGATCATCGCCGAGGCAGGCGACAACCTCCGCGCCCGCCCCGCGACACGGGAGTGGTCGGTGATCGAGCTGCTCGGCCACATGCTGGACTCTGAGATCGTCTCGTCGGCGCGATATCGGTGGGTCATCGCCGAGAACCGCCCGCCGCTCGTGCCGTATGACCAGGATCTGTGGATCGACGCCCTCGCGTACAGCCGCGCCGACCCGCACGAGCTGCTCAAGACCTTCGACGCGCTCCGCGCTGCCAACCTCGCGCTGTGGGAACGATCAACCCCCGAGCAGCGGGTGCGCGACGGGCTGCACGCCGAGCGCGGCCCGGAGAGTTTCGACCTGATGTTCCGGCTGCTCGCGGGTCACGGCCGGTTTCACATCGAGCAGATGCGGCGGACGCTCGACGCGGTGAGCGGCTCACCTCGCACGAGCGAGTAACGCCGCCGCCGGGAGATGCTAACCGGTGTTCTGGAGGCCCGCGGCGATGCCGTTGACCGTGAGCAGGAGGAGCTGCTCGAGCCGTCGCCGCTCGGTATCGTCGGTTTCGCCGGCGCGCAGGGCACGAAGCGCACGCAGTTGCAGGTGAGAGAGCGCGTCGATGTACGGGTTGCGCAACTCGACCGCCCAGGACAGCACGCGGCGACGCTCGAGCAGACGGGATTGACCAGTCACCGCAAGGATGCCTGCGATGCTGCGGTCGTACTCCGCGAGGATCACCTCGTCAATCGCGGGACGGTTGCCGAGTTGCAGGTAGTCCGCCGCCATGAAGCGGTCGGTTTTGGCAAGGCTCATCTCGGCGTTGTCGATGAGCACGTTGAGCAGAGGCCATTCCACGTATGCAACGCGCAGCTCGTCCAGTGGCGTGCACTCGAGCGCGCTGCCGATGCCGTACCACCCTGGGAGATTGAGCCGGATCTGCGACCAGGCAAACACCCAGGGGATGGCGCGCAGCGATCGAAGGCTGTGGTCACCTCCTCGGCTGGCAGGACGCGATCCCAGGTGCAGACGCGCCAGCTCACGAACCGGGGTCACCTCGGCGAAATATTCCGCGAAGCCTTCGATGTCGGTCAGCTCGCGATACGCGGCGCGCGCAGTGGTGTCGAGGCTGTGTGCCAGCGAGTTGAAGCGGATTGCGGCGTGCTCGGTTCGCTCACGTGCTGCCGGCGTGGAGGTGAGCAGCACCGCTGACGTCACCTGCTCGATGTGCCGTTGCGCGATCGTCTGATTGCCGTAGCGCGCGAAGATGACCTCTCCCTGCTCGGTCACCTTGAAACGGCCCGACACCGAACCCGGTGCCTGCGCCATCACCGCGCGATTGGCGGGCCCGCCGCCGCGTCCGAGCGCGCCGCCGCGCCCATGGAAGAGCGTGAGCTGAACAGAACGATCAGCGGCCCAAGCGGTGAGGTCGGCCTGCGCGGCATACAGCACGAGCGTCGCGGTGACAGGGCCACTCTCCTTCGCCGAATCGGAGTATCCGAGCATCACCTCGATGGCGCGTCCGGTTGCGGCCATGCGCCTGCGCACCGGCTCGAGGTCGAGCATCGCATCAAGCGTGGCGCGCGCGTTGCGCAGATCGGCGATGGTTTCGAACAGCGGCACGACGTCGAGCTCGGGAGGCGCGTTGGGCGCGCACGCCAGCTCCGCGAGCGCGTACACGTTGGCGATGTCCTGCGCGCCCTCCGTGAAGCTGACCACATAGCGATGACAGACCAGCGTTCCCAGCCGCTGCTGCAACAGCGCGATCGCGCGCAACGTTGCCACCGCCTCGTCCGTCTCCGCGGAGCGCGTCCCAGAGCCGCGCATCGTGCCTGCGGCGCGGAGCTCGGCAAGGGCATTGCGATGCACGCCGCTGTGCTGGCGGATCTCGAGGTCGGCGAGGTGGAAGCCGAAGGTCTGCACCTGCCAGATGAGCCCGTGCAGCTCCCCGTGTGCGAGCCTCGGGGCGCCGGCTCCTACGAGCGCGTCCTGGAGGCTTCGGAGGTCATCCAGCAGCTCGTCCGGTTGCGCGTAGGCGCTCGCGAGGTCCCCCAGGCGGGTGGCAGCGATTCGATCGGCAACCATCAGCAGGAACTGCCGGAACGGCTCGCCCGGAGAGCGTGACTCGATGGCGGCGCCGCGGCCGCCCAGGATCTCCTGCGCGGAGCGGAGCCTGCTCAGGAAGGCCTGGTCGGGCGGGGTGGTCTCGGCATCGGCCGTGAGGCCCGAGCCGATCCGGGTGGCCGCAGCCTCGAGGCCGCGGAGGATGTGCTCCGACTGAATCAGCATCGTCTCGCGGGTGACCTGGGCAGTGATCTGCGGATTGCCGTCGCGGTCGCCCCCGACCCAGCTCCCGAAGCGAAGGAACGCGGGCGCGGGCGGCCGGTTCACGCCGCTCTCATTTGCTTCGAGTGCTGCGCTGAGCTCGCGGTAGACCGCCGGCACGAGCCGGAAGAGGGTCTCGTCGAAGACGCTCATGAGCGTACGGACCTCGTCGAGCGGCTGCAGGTCCTGACTGCGGAGCTGAGCCGTACGCCAGAGCCCGTCGATCTCCTCGAGCAACCGGCGCCGGATTTCGGGTTGCGGCGCCTCGGAGAGCCGGGGATCGGAGAGCCGTTCGAGCTGCTCGCCGATGCGACGGAGTGCCGAGGTCACGGCACGCCGTCGTGCCTCCGTGGGGTGGGCGGTGAAGACAGGATGGACCCGCAGCCCGGCGAGCTGCTCTTCGAGTTCGGCTTCCCCGAGTTCCGCGCGCACGGTGGCGAGTGCGCCGGCGAGCGCCTCGGCGGGACCGGTGGTGCCGTGGTCAGCCTCGCGAAGCGTTCGCGCGCGGTACCGCTCCTCCGCGAGGTTGACGAGGTGGAAATAACACGCGAACGCGCGGGCCACCTGCTCAGCACGATCGAGCGACCACGAGGACACGAGCGCGTCGGCCGTGTTCGCGTACCCGCCCCGCGCGGTGGCTTCCGTGCGGGCCTGGATCACCGTTCTCCGCAACGCTTCGACGTCGGCGAGGAGCCCGGCGCCTCCGTGCTCCGCGATGACTTGACCGAGCGCGTCGCCGACCAACCGTACCTCCTCGCGGAGCGCACGCGGCATCTCATGCCGCGCGGTGTCGCGCACGCTGCGATCGGCCGTCTCACCCTCGACTGGCGTTGCCATACAACGCAGACCATACCGACGCCCCGCACTTCGGTGCCGAGGCGGTTCCAGCGCGCACCCGTACACTAGCCCCGGTGATGACGAGCGGCCTGCCGGAGACCGTCGGCGTCGTGGGCCTGGGTCGATTTGGACGCCTCTGGGCGTCGATGCTGCAGGGTGACTTCACGCTTCGTGTCTATGACTCCGATCCGGCTCAACGTGCCGAGGCGGAGCGCCAGGGGTTTGCACCGGGATCGCTGCGTGACACGCTGAGCTCGGACGCCGTCTTCTACTGCGTGCCCATCTCCGCATTCGAGGCGACACTGGAGGAGCATCTGCCCATCTTCAACGAGGTCGGCGGAACGCGGACCCTCATCGACGTGCTGTCGGTGAAGGTGCACCCGCGCCAGGTATTCGAGCGGCATCTCCCCGCGACCTACCAGGCGCTGCTCACCCATCCGCTCTTCGGCCCGGACAGCGTTGCCGCAAACGGCATTGAAGGGCAGACCATCGTCGTCGACGGATTTCGTCTGCCGCCCGCCGCGCTGAATGCATGGAAGGACTACTTCGCGTCCAAGGGACTCACGGTGGTGCCGATGTCCGCCGATGAACACGATCGGCTCGCCGCAGAGAGCCAGGGGGTCACCCACTTCGTCGGCCGCACCCTCGAACGGTTCGGCTTTGCGCAGACACCGATCGACACGCTCGGCACGAGACGGCTCCACGACGTGACCTCGCAGGTGAGCAACGACACCTGGCAGCTGTTCGTCGACCTGCAGACGCTCAACCCTCACACCAAGGCGATGCGCCTGCGCATCTCGGAGGCGCAGGACTCGGTCTTTGATCTGCTGCTTCCGAACCGGGTGGTGGCCGAGCGCGTTGTGGTGGGCATCCAGGGTGGCCGGGGGAGCTTCAACGAGGACGCCGCACGGTACTACATGAGCCGCACGCCAGACGTCCCCTTCGAGATCGTCTACCTCCACACCACCGAGCGGGTGCTGCGCGCCCTGCACGAAGGAGAGGTCGATCGCGGCGTCTTTGCAATCCACAACTCGGTCGGCGGGATGGTGGGGGAGTCGGTTGCGGCAATGGCCCGTTATCGCTTCGCCATCGTCGAAGAGTTTGCGATCAAGATCTCGCACGCGCTGATGATTGCCGCAGGTGCCGACTTCTCCAACGTCGATACCGTGATGGCGCATCCGCAGGTGCTCCGTCAGTGCCGCACCAACCTCGACAAGAAGTACGCGAACCTCCACCAGACCAGCGGCGCCGGTGACCTGATCGATCAGGCGAAGGTGGCCGAACTGCTTGGCACCGGTGAGCTTCCTGATTCCATCGCGACGATGGGGAGCAAGGTCCTCGCGGAGCTCAACGGCCTGCGAGTTGTCGAAGACAATCTCCAGGACCTCGACGAGAACTTCACGAGCTTCCTCTGGGTGGAGCGACCCCGGCAGACTGAGACGGCTTCGGCGAGCTAGGAAGGGCCGGCTCCGTTGATGACCGACAGGATGTTGCCGGCGGGATCGGTGAACCATGCGATCGTCGGCCCAGGCCCATGCATGACCCCCCGCTCGTCCTGATCGATTCCGTCGTATCGCTCGAGGCTGACACCTGCGGCAATGAGGTCGTCGACAGCCTTGTCGACGTCGGCGACGGGGAAATTCAGCACAGTGAACGATGCCGGCTGGTGATCGGGCTTCGGATAGATGATCACGGCGCCGCCGCCACCCAGGTGCAGGGTGAGGATCCCGTCCTCCTCGGTAACGCGGAGGCCGAGTGTCTCAGCATAGAACTGCCGGGCTTTCACGATGTCGTTCGCCGAAAATCCCGAGAACGCGTGACTGGTACCGAGCATATGCCGTTCCTCCTCCGATCCGATACGTTCGAGACGTTCAAGTCTGACGTGTGAGGACGAGAGCAGGCAAGAGGGCGGGTCAGCACCGTAGGATGGCGCCGGAGGCGCAGCCCAGCACCGACCAAGGAGGCAGTCCATGCTCGCGTTCCACGTGTTTGGCACGAAAGAGATCGTTGTGTATGTGATCGTTGTGGTGATCGTGCTCGCGATCATCGGCTGGTATCTGATGCGGGGGCGCTCGCGGGCGTAATACACCAAGCTCTGGCGGGCACACTCGGTCCCTTTACCCCGAATTAACAATCCGGCGCTCAGAGTTGGGCTTGCTGGGTCGTTTGCAGAGAGGAGGATCCGAGACGTGTCAGAGACGGCGCATCGCCGCTGGATCATCGCCGCCGCCGCGGTCGCGATCGGTGTCCCCTCAACTCTTTCGGTGGTACCGGCGGCAGCTGCGACAACGCCCGCCGCCAACGCGAAGCTCTCGGTTCGGGTTTTCGCCAGCGGCACCGCCGCCATGACGCAGCCGGATGACATCACCTGGCTCGACGGCACTGTGTACGCCGTCTGGCAGAACGACATCGGACCGAGCGGGCAGCCGAGCCCCACAGGCGCCACCGCCAGCGACGTCGTGGGGTACAACGCCTCCGGTCATCGCGTCGCAACCTGGAAGGTCACCGGCCACGCCGATGGCATCGCTGCCAACTCGGCCACGCATCAGCTCATTGTTACGGTCAATGAGGACGGGAACTCGAGCCTCTACGTGATCTCTCCGGAGGCCCCGGCGGCCAGGCAGGTCCATCACTACGAAACAACCTCCCCTGACGCGTGGCGAAGCAGGCTCAGCCTGGCGGCGCGAGAAGGCTCGATGACGGCATGAGATGGCGCTGGATCTCGACGGCGACGTTATCCGCATCGGGCGTGGTCACGAGGATTCGCGCGTAGCTCGCTCCTTCGAGTTCGACCACCACAGCACGCTCCCTGCCGTGCACGACCGCGAAGTCCTTGCCGAACGAGCCACGTCGTGTCCCAACCGCGATCACACCGGGAATGCCGGTCCCGGGCGCTCGGATGCCGCGAAGTTCGGGCCACGCGTCCTCGACCACGCGAACGGCGCGAATCGTGCTGATGAGCACGCGAATGTCCGGATGGACCGCCTCGAACTTCTCGAACTCGGACATCTTGACCACGAGGTCCGCGCCTTCCAGGATCAGAGTGGCCACCGGTCGATCTTACGCGGACATCGCCTCCGTCGACCCCCACTTTTCTGGGATGGCGTCAGTGCGATCGCCTGTGCACGCTACTCCCAGAAGACAACCGACAAGGAGGATCGACAGTGCTTGCCAGAACATCTACCTGGGGCGGAACACCGGAGGCAATCGAGAAGTGGGCCGCGTCCGCCGAGAACGTGCGCTCGTTTGTTGAGACGCTCGATGGAAACGCCGGTGCATTCTTTTTCGTCGGTGCCGACGGACGCCGAGCGCTCACCCTCACGCTCTGGAGCACTGAGGAGGCGGCGCTCGCCAGCGACGCTGCAGCTGATCAGAGCCGAGCACGGACGGTCGCGGCCACCGGCGTCGAGCTGCTCGAACGCGGGGTGTACGAAGTGGTCGGTGGCCCAGCTGCCCGCTGACGTCGCCTGAGGTCGGGACCCGTATAGTCAGGAGTCGGAGGCGAAGGAGAGCACGCCATGAACGGCGACATCGTGCGGCGAGACGCGGCTCAGTCGATCATCGAAGCCTGCCAGACGGGTCTCGGCCCGGACGCGCTTCGCGCCCGGCTTCTGCCGCTTCTCAAGCGGGCAGTCCCCGCCGACGGGATCTGGTGGGCCACGGCGGATCCGGCGACGCTGCTCTTCACTGGGACATATCAGGAGGAGATCCCGGCGAAGACGAAGCCGTATTTCGTGCAGAACGAGTTCGGCGCGGATGACGTCAACAAATGGACAGACGTCGCTCGTGACAAGGACGGAGTCAAGACGCTGATCCAGGCCACCGACGGCGTGATGTCGCGCAGCGCGCGCTACGCGGACATCTTCAAGCCGTTGGGGTTCGGAGATGAGCTGCGAGCGGTGTTCCGAGTCAACGGAGCGTCCTGGGGATTCGTCTGCCTGCACCGTGAAGCGCAGCGACCGTTCTCAGCCCAGGACAGCCTGTTCATGAAAGCCATCTCGCCGCATGTCGCTCTCGGACTTCGGGCCGGCGTCGTTGCCGCAACGCTGGACGCAACACCGGTCGATGCCGCGCCCGGTGTTGTCCTGCTCGAACTCGGACCTTGCGATTTCTGGATGGACTCCTGCTGCAGAACGGTGGCTCGACGAGTTGGGATATGACGGCGGTCCTAGCGCCCCGCTGCCGACGGAGATTCTCGCCGTCGCTGCGCAATTGCGTGGGCGCACCGACCCGGATGCCGAGATTCCGCGTCTTCGCGTTCGAACCCGAGCCGGTCGCTGGGCGGTGCTCCACGCGTCACGTCTCCCAACTCGGGACGGTGAGGCCATCGCGGTGATCATCGACACCGCCTCATCCGCCGAGGTGGCTCCAGTCATCATGATGGCGTATGGGCTTTCCGCTCAGGAGCGTGCGATCACCGGGCTGGTGTGCCAGGGAATGTCGACGGTCGATATTGCCGCTGACATCGGGATCTCCACGAACACCGTGCAGGACCATCTGAAGTCAGTGTTCGACAAGGTGGGCGTGCGGAGCCGTCGCGAGCTTGTCGTCCAGATCCTTCGCGATCACTATGTGCCGCATGCGCAAACCGGACGGTCCATCGGGCCCTCGGGATACTTCTCGTGACGGCGTCACCCTCGGACGCGACGGGCCGCGCGTAAGCCGGATCGGCCTGGGGCTCGCGGCGATCGGGCGTCCCGCCTATATCACGACTGATCGCGCCGCCGACCTCGGCAGCGATCGGTCGATGGACGCACTTCGAGCACGGACGTGGCAGCTGCTTGACGCCGCCTACGCATCAGGCGTGCGGTATCTCGATGTCGCGCGGTCTTACGGGTCGGCCGAGGCGTTTCTCAGCGGCTGGCTCGCGAGCAGGAGCGATATCCACAACGTGGTCGTGGGCTCGAAGTGGGGCTACACCTATGTCGGAGGCTGGGATGTCGCGGCGCCGATGCAGGAGGTCAAGGATCTCTCGCTGGCGAATTTCGAGCGGCAATACGCCGAGAGCCGCGCGCTGCTCGGAGAGAACCTTCGCCTCTACCAGGTGCACTCGCTCACCATCGAGTTCGGGCGCGATGGACGACAAGCCGCTGCTGGCAGCGCTGGCGCGGCGCCGCGAGGAAGGGCTGCTCATCGGCATCACGACCACCGGTCCGAGACAGGGAGACACCATCGGCCGAGCGCTCGAGGTCCGCGTCGACGGGGAGCAGCTGTTCTCGTCGGTGCAGGCAACCTGGAATCTGCTGGAGCCGTCGGCTGGTCCCGCACTCAGCGAGGCGTCGGCCGCGGGATGGGCCGTGATCGTCAAGGAGGCCGTCGCCAACGGCAGATTGACCCACGTCGGCGACGCCGGCGGCGGGCAGACTCCGCTGGGGAGAGCGGCGGCTGCGGCGCAGGTCACGCCCGACGCACTCGCCATCGCGACCGCGCTTGCGCAACCGTGGGTCTCAGTTGTGCTGAGCGGCGCTGTCAGCGTCGAGCAACTGACGAGCAACCTGCGTGCGATGAGCGCCGTCGCGGTCGAGATTCCCGATATCACCGAGCCGCCCGCGCAGTACTGGGCCACCAGGTCAGCGCGACCCTGGACCTAGCTCGAACTTATTGCTGCTGCTGTTGCTGCTGCCAGTGCACCGCGGCGTGGTGTTCGACGCGGTCCACCTGCTGGTTGGACATCCGCGCGATGCGCACAGTCACCTCGGGTGGCGTGCCTTTCGCTGTGCCGAAGAAGAGACCGTGATGAGGTGCCACGTCACCATAGTCACGACCAACTGCGAGCCGGAGATGGTGCGCGCCGACATGCTCCCCGAGCGTCGGATCAAGCCCCAGCCAACGCCCGTCGGAGCCGCACACCTCGACCCAGGCGTGTGACTGCCCCTCGACAACCTCTTCGTCGTCCACGGGGCCGAGGTAACCGCTCACGTATCGCGCCGGCCAGCCGGCGCCGCGAACCATCGCAAGGAAGAGGTGCGTGAAGTCCTGGCACACCCCCGCGCCTCCTGCCAGGAGGTCGTCGATGCTCGATTCGACAGTGGTCGCACCGCTCACGTAGCGCAGCTCGCGCGGGATCCGCTGCGCCGTGGACAGGACGCTGTCGAAGCTGGTGTCATCACCGTTCCACTCGTGCCACAGAGTCCGTGTGTTCTCGCCGAGAGGGACACGTGGGCTCGGGAGGATGAACTCGAGACGCGGGTCACCCGCAAGTACCTCCGGATCCCAGGCCGCGAGCCGGCGGCGGCGCGGCTCGGAGTTCTCGACAACGGCATCGACGGTGAACTCGAGCAGATCGTGCGGCGTCGTGACGTCGACGCGATGCACGAAATTGCCAAAGTAATCGACGCGGCTACGAGGCACCGCCCACGGATTGCTCAGCAGCGAGAACGCCAGGGTGCGCTGCGACCCGCGGTCGCGAGGGCGCATCCGCACCTCGTTATAGGAGAGGCTCACCTTCGCGGTGTATCTCAGCACGGTGCGATGCGACACCGAGTAGGTCAGCGTGTCAGAACCCATGTGTCCTTGCTTCCGCCCCCGTGGGACGAGTTGACGACGAGCTCGTCGGGGTCGCCGGCGACCCGAGTGAGCCCGCCCGGGACGATCCACGGGCGTTCATCGAGCAGCACAAATGGACGCAGGTCGACGGCGCGAGGTTCGAACCCGCCGCCCGAGCGCAGGCACACCGCACGGCTCAGCACCACTTCCTCCTGCGCCAGCCACTGCCGGGGGTTGGCCTTGACCCCATCGAGGAACTCAGCTCGCTCGGTCGACGACATCAGCCTCCCGAAATGAATGCCGTAGCCACCGCTGGCGTCCACGGGCTTGAGCACCATCTTGTCGATGTTGGCCACAACGTGGGCCTGTTGACCCTCATCGGTGAGGTCGTACGTGGCGACGTTGTCCATCAACGGTTCTTCACCGAGGTAATAGCGGATCATCGCGGGAACGTAGGGATAGATGACCTTGTCGTCGGCGACCCCGGTTCCCGGTGCGTTGGCGATGGCGACATTGCCGCGCCGCCATGCCTCGATCAGCCCTGGTGCGCCAAGCATCGAGTCGCGCCGGAAGACCAGGGGATCGAGCCATTCGCTGTTGACGCGCGAGTAGATGACGTCGACGCGCTGCGCGGTGCCCTCAGCATCCCTGCGGTACACCTCATCCTCCACGACGATCAGCTCGTGACCCTCGACGAGTGTCGCGTTCATCTCGGCGGCGAGGAGCTGGTGTTCGTAGTACGCAGCGTTGTAGGCCCCGGGGGTGAGCACCACGATGTCCGCGTCCCACTGGCGTGGAGCGATGCGCTGCAGGATGCGCCGCAGCCGCCCGGTGTAGCCGTGGATCGGACGGACCGGGGCAAGCTCGAACCAGTCCGGGGCCAAGGACTCCATCGCGCGCCGCAACTCCAGCGCGTACGCGATGCCACTCGGGATGCGGACGTTGTCTTCAAGCACAAGGAACGTGCCGTCGACTCGAACCACGTCGATACCGGAGACGTGGCACCACGTGGCGCGGGGAGGACGAATGCCGACGATGTCGCGGAGGTAGCCGGTGCTGCTGTACACCAGCCGGCCGGGAACGACGCCGTGCCGAATCGCGCGCTGCGAGCCATAGCAATCGGACACGAAAAGGTCGAGCGCCATGGCGCGCTGCGAGAGAGCTCTGTTGAGCGACCGCCATTCGGCGGACGAGATCACTCGCGGTACCGGGTCAAAGGGAAAGATTGGCGCCACCCCATCGGTGGGGACGCCAAACGTCACCCCTCGATCGGCGAACCACTGCTGCGCGTCGCGGCGGATCTGCGGCAGGGTGGCGGCAGCGCGCTCGAGGGTCGCCAGCAGCTCCGCGTAGGGAGGCCGGACCACGCCGTCGAGATCGACGCACTCGTCGGCCGCCCGTGGCAACCCGAATACAGGCGCCCTCGCCGTGCCTGCCCCGGTTGTCATCCATGGACAGTACTCTCCGAATCCGGCACATCGTCATTGGTCGTCGTGCACAAGGCAGGGCGGCGGCGATTGTGCACTCAGAGTGGTTCACACGCTGCAAATCGGCAGTACAGTGAGGGCCGTGATCGACGCCCCCACGAGCGGTCGACGGCTTCGCGTGGGCTGTGAGTTCCTCCATGACCTCGAGTGGCCGGTCACCTTTGTCCTTCAGGTCGAGCCGCGCCCGGACGCGGTTCACGCGCTGAGCAGCGCGGGAGTCGAGACCTGGCCGCCCACCCCGTTGCACGAGTACACCGACATGTACGGAAACACGTGTCAGCGATTCGTCCTTGGACCCGGGAGCGTGCGCATCCGCTATGAGGCCGAGGTCGAGGTGGACAGTGGCATCGACGAGGCGGACGAGATCGCGACACAGCGTGCGGTGGCCGACCTGCCCAACTCCACCCTCCACTTCACGCTGGCCAGCCGGTTCTGCGAGTCCGACAAGCTTGGAAACACTGCGTGGCGGCTCTTCGGCGACGTACCGCCGGGGTGGCAGCGCGCCAAGGCGGTCGTCGACTGGGTGCACGACAACGTCACCTTCCAGCACGGCACCACTG
>CAWHLW010000020.1:0-40785 GCA_963830305.1 Candidatus Dormiibacterota bacterium
GGCCACGGTCACGACCGAAGGGATCGACATGGACACGCTACGGAGCATCTTTCCCGGGGTCTGATCGCTGACCGGCCCACGGCTGGTCGTCCATCGCACGCCGGCGATTGCGTGAGGCAGCGCGACGGCGATGACGATGAGCACGGTCAGGCCCGCGCTGACGACGCCCGAGCCCCAGTTGAGTTCGCCGCGAGCGTGGGAGACCCCCAGCCAGTCCGCGTAGGAAGCACCGAGCGGCCGGGTCACGATGTAGGCGAACCAGAACGCGACGATCGCGTTGAGACCGAACCAGCGGTGCGCCACCGCCGGAACCGCGATCACGACCGTGAAGCAGACACCGGAGACGAGATATCCGAGATGGAATGTCGTCGCCGTCATGTCCCCCGTGGCAGTGCCCAGCGCGAACGTCGCGATGACCGTGAGCCAGTAGAAGACCTCGCGCCGCCGGGTGTTGATGGTGTGGATGCTGAGCGTGTGCTCGCTCGAGTACCAGATGGCGAAGACGGCGGCGAGCACGATCGCGAAGAACACGGTCGAAACGAAGTACGGAATCCCGAACTTGATGTGCAGCACGTCGGCGGCCATGGTTCCGAAGACGGCGACCATGACGACAGCCAGCCAGTAGATCCACGGTCGATACCGTGGCGACGCAAACTGCAGCACGAGCGCGATCACCAGCCCGACAAAGCCGAGCCCCACGGCAACCACGGGGTCAAGTTGGTGGACGAGCGTGTCCGAGGTCGCCTCGCCCATGGCGGTGGTGAGGACCTTGGTCACCCAGAATCCCGGGGTGACCTCGGGCACCTTGCGGAGCGTGACGACGCGCGCGTGCGGGGACAATCGGCGAAGATCCACGGCGATGTTGGAACTTAGCCATCTGAGCAAGCGTTACGGCGCGCTCGAGGCGCTCCACGATCTCAGCTTCACCGTCAAGCCGGGCGAGATCTTCGGATTCGTGGGCGCGAATGGCGCAGGCAAAACCACCACGATGCGAGTGGTGCTCGGTGTTCTCGAAGCCGATTCCGGCAGCGTGATCTGGGACGGCTCACCCATCACCTTCGCGGCCAGACGGCGTATCGGGTACATCCCCGAGGATCGCGGGCTCTATCCAAAGATGGCTGTGATCGATCAACTCGTCTACTTCGGGCAGCTGCACGGGATGAAGCGAAAGGCCGCGCATGAGGCGTCGCTGGTGTTGCTCGGGCGGCTCGGGCTCGCTGATCGCGCAAAGGGCCAGCTCCAGAGCTTGAGCCACGGCAACCAGCAACGCGTTCAGCTTGCGGCGGCGCTGGTGTTCTCGCCTGCGCTGCTCGTCCTCGATGAGCCCTTCGCAGGGCTCGACCCCGTGGCCGTCAACTCGATGACCGAGGTGCTCCGGTCGGAAGCCGATGCTGGGAAACCGATCGTGCTCTCGAGCCACCAGCTCGACATCGTCGAACGGGTCTGTGACCGCGTGGGGATCATCAACCATGGACAGATGGTCGCCACCGGGACCGTCGACGAACTGTTAGAACGCGGACCGGTGCGCTTCTGGGTGGACGCCCCTCAGGCTGCTGCCGGGTGGTATGACAGTCTCGGGGGGGCGACGCTCGTCGAGCAGGATGGCTCGCGCTGGCTACTCCAATTGGGAGCAGGCGCAGACGACCAGGCGGTGCTGCGCGCCGCGCTTGCCACCGGCCCGGTGCGCGAGTTCCGGCGTGACCGACCGGGATTGGCACAGCTGTTCCGCGATGTCATGAGCGGGAAGGACATCGATGAATAGTCTGTCCTTGATTCGGGTGGTCGCAGAGCGCGAGTTCCTGGCCCGCATTCGAACGCGAGTGTTTGCCATTACGACCGTGCTGACAGTCATCGGGATTGGTGGATACATCCTGCTGCAGGCATACGTGTTCAACACGTCGAAGGTGGCGTCACTGGACGTTGGGTTCGTCGGAGCAGCGCAGTCGATCGCGGCGCCTGTACGTGCCGAGGCAGCCGCATCCGGGGAGACCATCACGGTCCACCAATACGCGTCGCTTGCTGCCGGAACCGCGGACCTTCAGAGCGGCACGATTGACGCTCTGGTCAGCGGATCCGGAGCCAATACCACCATGGCTGTTCAGTCGACGGTCGATCCAACACTGCAGACGGCGCTCAACGACCAGGCACGCCAGCAGATACTCACCGAATATCTCACACAGCACGGCCTTCCGCCGAGCGACGTCTTGGGCCAGCTCAATTTCTCGGTGGGCGACCATGAACTGTCGCCCGTCAACGGTGCGCGCATAGAGCAGATCGTCATCGGCCTCCTGGTTGCGGGAATTCTCTACATCACCATGATCATCTACGGGCAGCTCGTGTCGGCAGGGGTGATCGAAGAGAAGTCCAACCGCATCGTCGAGATCCTGCTCGCGACGGTGCGTCCGTGGCAGCTCATGCTGGGCAAGATCACGGGTATCGGGCTGGTTGCGCTCATACAGGTTGTGCTCGTCGCGGGCGTCGCGCTTGTGCTCGCCAGTGTCACCAAACTCGTGTCGATCCCAACACTCGGTGTCGACGTCGTCATCAGCGGCATCGTGTGGTTCGTGCTGGGCTATCTCATGTATGCGCTGCTCTACGCGGCGGTCGGCTCGATGGTGTCGCGTCAGGAGGACGTGGCCAGCGTCGCGCTGCCGATAACCTTTGTGCTGGTCGCATCGTGGATCCTCGCGCTGACCGTCGCCTCACCCTACCCCGGAAGCGTCGCGACGACCGTCCTCTCGTTCATCCCAGTCATGTCGCCGGTGATCATGCCAGTGCGCATCGCAGCGGGGGTGGCGCCGTTTTGGCAGGTCGCGATCAGCGTGGTCCTCGTGATCGCGACCATCTTTCTCTTCGCGGCGATCGCGGGACGAATCTACCGCAACTCGGTGCTGCGCGTGGGTGGCCGGGTGAAGTTCAGTGACGCGCTCGGCCTGGCTCCCTCAGGCGAGAAGCTCACCTGACGCGTCGTCCGACGGCTCGTCGCTCAGGAGTTCGCGGCGCGAGATCGCAGCCACGGCAATCCGGTCCCTGCCGTCTCGCTTGGCCTGGTACATGGCGAGGTCTGCCGCCGCGACGACATCGTCAAGCTCCGCACCGTGGTCGGGGAAGACGGCCACCCCGATCGACGCCGTGACCCGCTCGATCGCCGACGTCGGCGAGCGCAGCTCGGTGATCGCCGCCTGCAGCGCCTGGGCAACCCGCATCGCGCCGTCGACGGTCGAGTTGGTGAGCACGATGAGGAACTCCTCGCCGCCGTAGCGCACCGCGTAGTCGCTGTCGCGCACCACGCGGCGCAGGGCGCGTGCGACCGCGCGGAGGACAAAGTCGCCCGCCGCATGGCCGGCGCTGTCGTTGACCTGCTTGAAGTGGTCGAGATCCATGAGCAGGATGCCGACGCCGGCACCCGTACGGAGGCTCTGGGCCATGACGCGCGGACCCATGTCCCGCCACCACCGGATGTTGAACAGCCCGGTGAGCGCGTCGGTGAGCGCGCGTCGCTCCAGCTCACCGTACATCTGCGCGTTGCCCCACGCGGCCGCGGTGACGAACCCGAGCAACGCGCAACGTTCGAGGTCCTCCTCGGTGAAAGCGTCAAGGCCGTCACGCCAGACGTCGAGCACGCCGAGGCGCTGGTCGCCCGCGACCAGCGGGACCGCGAGCAGCAACTCGGGCTCGCGTGCCGTCCCTGGGATGGTGGACGCGGCCGGGTGCGAATCGGTATCGGCACAGCGATATGGCTGGCCGCGACCGAATGCCCACCCGGTGATGCCCTCGTTCAGGGACACGTTGAGGTCGAGGAATCCCTCGGTGCCCGCACCGGCCAGCACGCGGGGCTTGAATCGATGACGCTCCCAGTCCGCCTCGAAGATGGCGAGCCGGTCGAAGAGCATGATCTGGCCGATCCGTTCAGCGGCGATCTGGAGGATCCGCTCGGGATCGTGCTCCGCCTGGAGGGTCCGCGCCGCGTCTACGAGGAACCGGGCAAAGCTTCGATCATCGAGTGGGGCGGCCCCGGCGAGCGGGAGCGGTGTCATCTCGATCGGTGCGCTCAGCGTGTCACCACGCTCACGGAAAACTCGGACCTCGCGGCGCTGGAACCAGGCGACCGGCACCACCTCGTCGGTGGCCTCTGCGACGCCTGCCTCGATCACCAGCGGATGAGCGAGGTGCGGTCCGACGCCGTACTGGACGCCCACGTCGGCCACTGCGGCCGCGGTCGCCTTGGTGTCGATGCCCCGCGCAACGATCCGGCCGCCGAGCCGCGAGACGAAAACGACGGCAGCCGCAAGGTGCGCCCTGGCAACCTCGTTCTCCGCGAGCCCCGCAGCGACGCTTGGCTCGAGAAACACGAAGTCGGGGCGGAGGTCTGCGATCAGACGTCGATCGAGCGCGGGGGCGAGCACCCCATCGACCGCGAGCAGGAAGCCGAGGTCGCGCAGCTCGGCGAGCCGGCGAATCGCGGTCTCATCGAGGTCCTGCTCGATCTCGCTCTGGATGATCCAGGCAAGCTCACCGGGGTTGACGGCGTGGCTTCGCGCCTGCCCGGCGAGGTCGAAATCCTCCGACGACAGCAGGTCGCGATGGAGCGGGACGATGAGCACCGCCGGGCCGGTGTGCTGAGCGAGCCTCAGCGCCTCCGCAATCAGCGTGCGCGGCGAGACGTTCGCAGGGCGTGGCAGCGCCTCATACCCCAGGTCGACGCGGTCGATGAGGTCGATCACCGGCTGGAGCGCGATTCCGGGCCGCGCCGCACGAGCGGAACGGTCGGCGGAAACATCACTCATGACTGCGGATTTCAAGCTGTCCCCCACATTGGTTCTCTGATCGGCACCATTCCCCGTAGTCCACGTCACACCTTGGCACCGAGCGTCAGACAAATCTGTGTCGCTCGGGGCCGGAAGATGGCGTGGATCGTGCGGCTGTCCCGGCGGAACAGTCGCCAACTCACGACACGGATCCCATCAACGGAGGAGTGGGACGCCGGCCCGATCGCGCCGCCGGCGTCCACAACTCGCTCCAATCTCACCAGGGGCGCTCGCGGTTCAGCGGCGCACCCCTTTGTTCCGAATGCTCAGTGCACGTGCACCATCGCTTGCGGCGTCGAGTCCAACGTCGACGCCGATGCTGCAACGGTCGCGGTTCCCAGCGAGAACTCGCGACAACGATGACGATCCCCAGTCTGACCCAGCGGTTCAGCCTACCCATGACAATCCTCCTCGGGACGGTGCCCCCTTTTGACGGTGGACTGATTGTCTTAAGACCACTGCGACGTAGCCCCATCCCAAGCGGTGACGGGGTAGTAACGCACCCCGCCGCAACGCCTGGCCCCGTTCGTACATGCGAGATCCCACAGCCCCGGGACTCCTATTGATGTTGCCCTGCGACATGCTTGTCATCGGGTCCGCTGGTGGCACGGCCGATCCTCGGTGCAATGCAACCGGAAACGCTGCGCGCTTATTCCTCGCGGCGCGCGCTGCGCGTGCTCTCCCACCTGAGTCGCAGCATCGCGAGAGCCGAGTCGAAGGACGAGCTGCTGGAGCTCACCGGCGGATGCCTTCGCGACCTCGGATTCCGGAGCTACTTCGCCGAGCTCGAGGGTGACCGCATCAGGCTGCTCGGCGACCGGGTCGAGACGGAGTCACTCGCCCGTGTCGAGACGATCCTCGGTCAGGCGCTCACCAGCCTCGACCTGCGCACCAATGCGATCCCGTGCGTCCACGCAGCCGCCACGCGGCGCTCGCCCGCCACCAGCTCCGACCTGGCGACGTCGCTGATGAGCCTCGTCCCCCACCTGTCGGCGAGTGAGCGTGCCGGGCTCCGGCACGAGATCGGCTCGGGTCCCTTCGTCGCCGTCCCAGTCGAACGGGGCGATGAGCTCCTCGGCGTCCTCGTCACCTGGCGTGGTGGTCGCGGCGGGCTGGACGCGCTCCCCTTCCTGCAGGTGGTGGCGGCGCAACTCGGCCCGGCCTGGCGGCGCCTCGGCACTGCGGTCAGTCCCGTGCCCGCCCACCGCGACGAGCGCGGAACAACTCCCGAGCTCATCCGGGAACTCATCAACTCAGGCGGGATTCGTCCGGCGATGCAACCGATCGTCCGTCTCCTCGACGGCGTCACTCTGGGATACAAGTCGCTCTGCCGCATCAACCCGGGGGCCGGCCCCCAGGTGCCCAGCGCGCTCTTCGACGCGGCCGGTGAATCGATGGAGAAGGAGCTGGACGAGGCCTGCATCCGGGCGGGGCTCGCGGGAAGCGTGCACACCATGCCGGCCACGCTCTTCCTCAACGTGATGCTGCCGACGCTGACGCAGCCCAACGCCGCGCTGCGCCTGTCCCAGTTCGCGGAGGAAGCCGCCGTTGCCCCCGAGAATATCGTTCTCGAGATCAGCGAACGGGTGCCGGTGCCCAACGTCGCGCGTCTTCGGCGTGTGGTTGCCGACCTGCGCTCGCGCGGCTTCCGGATCGCGATCGACGACGCGGGCGCAGGCCACGCAAGCATGCTGGTGATCGCGGAGGTGCGGCCCGACTTCATCAAGATCGACCGCGACCTCATTCACGGCGTGCATTCCAGCAACTCCAGACGTGCGCTCGTGGTGTCGATGCTGTCGTTCGGCACGCACATCAACGCACGCATCATCGCCGAGGGGATCGAGACCGAGGCGGACCTCAACAGCCTCATGGATCTGGGGGTGCAGTTCGGTCAGGGCAACGTGCTCAGCGAACCGGTGATCCTTGGCGCCCCCGCCGTTGAGGGAGCGACGCTGGTGCAGCCCGCATGGTTCGCCACTCGCCGCGTCGAATCCTTCCCCGCCGCCGTCGAGTCCGCGACACCGAGCCACGAGCCGTCGCGCCGCAAGCCGCACCCGGCGCTGCCGACACCGGAGAGTCTTCCCCATGCCCTGTCTCGCGCGGCGCTCGCGCTGCAGGCGGAGCACGATCCGCAGCGCATTCTCGCGGCGATTGCCGAGCAGTTGCAGCGCGTCGTCCCCGTCGACGACCTCTCGATCTACGAAGCCGATCACAACCACCATCGCTTCGTTGCGGCGTTCGCGACCGGACGCCAGGCGGCCGAGATCATGGCCGACGTGTTCTCGCTCTCAGTCGGCGTCAATGGATGGGCCTTTGCGCTTGGTACGCCGCAGAATCTTGGCAACGCCGGTGCGCATCCGGCAGCGGCTGCAGTGCCGAACACGCCGTTCGAGCACGAGTCGTTGCTGCTCATCCCGCTCCTCGCGGGCGACCACAAGCTCGGCATGCTCAACTGCCGGCGCATGGGCCTCAATCGATTCACCGACGAGGACCTCGAAACCGCGACGCTGTTCGGCCACACCGCCGCGATGGCGTGGCACAACGCCCAGCTCTATCAGGAGCTGGCGCGCCGCGCGATGACCGATGGTCTCACCGGCCTGTACAACAGCCGCTGGTTGCGCGAGGCGGGTGAGCTCGAGATCGCCGACTGCCGGCGCCGGGGCATGCCACTGAGCGTCGTGCTCGTGGACCTCGACCACTTCAAGGCCATCAACGACAGCGGTGGCCATGCCGCAGGAGACGCCGTGCTGCAACGTGTCGCGGCGGAATTGCGGCGCATCACCCGTGCCGGCGATGCGGCGGTGCGCCTTGGCGGTGAGGAGTTCGTCCTCGTGCTCCGCGACGCCGAGGCGTCCGGTGCCGCGCGTGTCGCGGGGGATCTGCGGCGCGCACTGCGCAACGTCCCGATCCCACCCGCATGCAGCGGCGTCGAGCACGTCACAGCGTCGATCGGGATCGCGAGCTTCCCCGAGCAGGGAGCGCGCCTCGAGGATCTGATCCGAGCCGCTGACGTCGCCATGTATCAGGCCAAGCGCGGCGGTCGCGACCAGGTCAAACTGTCGTTGGTGTCGATGCACCCTGCGGCTGTCACTGAGGACGCGATCGCCTGAATTGGAGCCGCGCACGTGGAGCGCCGGGCACTTTTAGCCGCTGACGCCTCGATCGCTCGGCCGCTCGATTCGCCGTGCCGGATGCGCGAACAGGGTGTAGATCGCGCCGATGAGCACGATGATCACGACGACCACGAGTGTGATCCAGTCGTAGTTGAACAGCGCACCTCTCGGGCTGGTGATGCCCGACGGAATCAGGATGTTGAAGAGCATCGCGAGGAGCCACACGCAACCGGCAACCATGACCGGAATTGCCCAGGCACCGAGCCGGAATGCGCCCTTCGCCTGCCATCCACGCAGCCGCGCGATCAGGGCTGCGACCACCACGAGCAGGAACGACAGATAGATGCCCGAGACGGCGAACGAAACGAGCAGGAAGAGCGCATTCACCTTTGCCGGGATGGTGATGAATGCGATGGTGATGTTCGACGACGGAGTGAAGCGCGCGAGCACCGCGAAAAGCGCGGGGATGACTGCCGCGACAAGCAGCGCGTTCACCGGGGTTCGAAAGCGCGGCGAAACGCGCGACAGGCTGCGGCTTGCCGGGAGCGCGTGGTCGCGGCTGTACGAATAGATGAGCCGCGCGGCGGCGGCTTGAATCGCCAGGCCGCAGCTGAAGAACGCGAAACACACGACGAAAAGCGCGAGATCCTGGATGACCTGGCTGGACACGTTGGAGCTGATCAGGAAAGGCACACCGCCGCTGACTGTGTCGCTGAGGCCGTGGGATCCCGCCGGGATCGCGAGGAGCAATGCGCCGACGAGGATGAAGCTCGTGACGCCGGCGGTGAGCAGCGACGAGATGATGGCCCGGGGCACGCGCTTCGATGCATTGACCACTTCCTCGGCAACGTCACCGGCTGACTCGAACCCATAGAAGATGTAGACGTGCGCGAGTATGGCCACGAACGCCGCGCCGAGCCACCAGTTTCCACCGAAGTCGACGCCGAGCGGGTTGGTTGCCGCGTTCTCGGTGCCCTGGGTCGTGAACAGGTAGCTGAAACCGTGGTGGAAGCCGGTGATCGCGAGCAGAATCGCGATGCCGAACGTCCCGATGATCTCGAAGTAAACGCCGATCTGCGAGATGCGACCAAGGAAATTGACCCCACCGATGTTGAACGCTAGCTGCACGGCGATGAGCACGACGGTGCAGACGAGGATCTGGTTCGGATCAGCCGGGTTGATGCTCGTCTTGAAGATGTTGTTGATCAGCGGGCCCGCGTAGAGGATCAAACCGGTGTCCACGGACGCGACGGTCATGATCAGCGCCCATCCGTAGATCCACCCCACCCACCATCCGTAGCTCGGTCCGATCAGATGCTTTCCCCATTGGAACAGCGCGCCGGCGATGGGATAGTGGCTGCCGAGCTCGGCAAAGACGAGCGCCACAAAGAGCTGGCCCAGCACGACGATGGGCAACAGCCAGAGGTATCGCGGTCCCGCGGTGCCGACCCCCAGGATGAACAGCGAGTAGATGCCGACAACCGGCGAGATGTAGCAGAAGGCGACCGCGAAGTTCTCGAAGAGGTTGAGGACACGCCTCAGCTCCTGCCGGTACCCAAAGCTCGCCAGTTGCGTGGCATCACTGTCAGCGGCTTCAGGCTTCGAGACAAAGGCACCACCGCTCATCTGCGCTTCCTCCACCCGTCACCGCCCACACGGGCGACGTGCGGGCGGAAGTATCGATCAGCGGCAAGGGGCTGCGCAAGAGGCTCAGGCGGTGAGATATCGCTGCAGCGTCGGAGCGACCCAGCGCACGACTGTCGCAGCGTCGGCTGACGCGAGCGGCTCGAGACGGAGGAGGTAACGGCCGATCGCGAGTCCGACAAGCTGGCTCCCCACTAGGGTCGCGCGCAGTGCCGCGTCGGGGACGTCGAGCACCAGCGCCACGCGACCGACCAGCGCTTCGGCGACAAACCCTCGCAGCGAGCCCGCCGCAGCGTCGTGGGTCAGGGCGGAGCGGAGCATGGCCAGGAGCGGTTCCCGGGTCGAGCCTTCCTCCCAGAGCCCGAGGAAGTATGTGCAGAGCCGTTCACCGAGTAGGTCCCGACTGCCGTCGCCGATGATGGCCGCGACTGTCGCGGGATCGATCGGGACGTGCATCGCACTCCGAAAGAGCGTCTCCTTGGAACCGAAGTGGTGGAGGACCAGCGCCGGGTCAACCTGCGCCCGAAGCCCCACTGCTCGAAGCGTCGTTGCGGCGTAGCCGCCTTCCGCGAACAGGACTCGTGCGGCGGTCAGGATCTCTATCCGGGTGTTGCCGCCTGCAACGCGACGCCCGCGCCGCGTGGTCATCTGGTGCGGCGTTGCAGGGTCAGCGCGCCGATGCCGAGTGCGAGCGGGATGCACAGCACGATGACGATGAGGTCGAGCACGAGAGTTCCCGTCCAGGCCGAGGATTCCGCAGCGCGGCGCACGCCATCGACGGCGTAGGACAGGGGGAACACGTCGGCAAGCCCCTGCAGGACACCGGCCATCAGTGCGCGAGGGACGAACAGCCCGCAGAGGAGCAGCTGTGGAAACACCACCGCGGGGAGCAACTGCACTGCCTGGAATTCGGTGCGTGCAAGCGCGCTCAGACAGAGGCCGAGAGCCATCCCGAGCAGCGCGTCCAGGACAGCGAAGACTGCGAGGAGCGGCACCGAGCCGGTCACGGTGACGCCGAGCGGCCCGAGGACCAGTGCCAGCACGAGTGCGACCTGAACCACGGCGACGATCGCGAAGGCGAGCGCATAACCCAGGAGGAGATCGAGCTTCGCCATCGGCATGGTCAGCAGACGCTCGAGTGTCCCCGTTGTCCGCTCGCGCAGCATCGCGACCGACGTGACCACGAACATGAGCACGAACGGGAAGATCGCGATCAGCACCGGCGCAACGAAGCGAAAGACAAGCGGGTCACCGTCATATGCATACCGAAGCAGAAGCATCAGAAGCAGCGGCACCACCAGGAGCATCGCGATGGTCCGAGGATCGCGGCGCAGCTGCTCGAGCACTCGCCTCGCGGTCGCGGTCGTCCGCCGCGGGCTCATGGCGCTGAGCCTCTGACGAGGTGCAGGAACGCAGCGTCCATGTCGGACTCTCCGGTCTGCCGGAGCAGTTCGTCCGGGGTGTCATCGGCGAGCAGCCGGCCTGCGCGGAGGAGCAGGAGTCGCTGGCACCGGGTTGCCTCCTCCATCACGTGGCTGGAGATGAGCACCGTGGCGCCTGCAGCCCCGAGGCGATGGAATAGCGACCACAGATCCTCGCGAAGCACCGGGTCCAACCCCACCGTCGGTTCGTCGAGGATGAGGACCTTCGGGTTGCCGAGCATCGCGGTGGCGAGCGAAACGCGCGACTGCTGCCCACCGGACAGTCGGTCGACCCGCGCACCGGACATGTCCCCCAGCGAGACGTTGGCGATCACCTCATCGACGCGCGCGCCATCGACCCCAAGCATCGCAGCGAAGTACCTGAGGTTCTCCTTGACGGTGAGATCGCGGTAGACAGACGGCGCCTGCGTCAAGTAACCGACGCTCCGGCGCAGCGGAGCGGCACCCGCAGGCAGCCCGAGCACCCGAACGGAGCCGCCGGCAATCTTCTGGACGCCGACCATCGCCCGGATGAGGGTGGACTTCCCGGATCCGCTTGGACCGAGCAGCCCGGTGACCTTGCCCTCCGCAACGCAGATCGACAGGTCGATCAATACCGGACGGCCGCCCCTGGTCACGTCCAGCCGCTCAATCTCGATCGAATTCACCGCGCGGTGAATTATAGGAAGCGCCTTTGCGCCTCCGCTCGGATACCGTCACCGCGGCGATGACCCTTCCACTCTCGCCGCTGACGGCCATGGCATCCGCGGTGACGCTCGGGATCGCCGACTTCACGGGAGGCTTTGCCGGCAGGAGGAGCAGCGCTCCCAGCGTTGCCATCGCGGTCGAATCGCTGGGGCTGGTGGCGGTGCCGCTTGCGTTCGTCCTCCTCCCCCATGGCTGGGATCTCCAGGCAGCACTGCAGGCGTTCGGCGGCGGCGCGATCGGCGGCCTCGGGCTGGTCGCGTTCTACCGGGCCATGTCACTCAACCTGATCGGCGTTGTGGCACCGATCACCGGGTTCGTGGCGGCCGCGCTGCCGGTCGCGGTGGGGCTGATCGGGGGCGACCGGCTCGAGACATGGCAGGTCGGGGGCATTGCCGTGGGGCTGGTCGCGCTCGTCCTCATCAACGGCCCCAGCCGCGAGGACGTCGGCAATGCGCGGCTTGGCGTGAGCCTCGCACTCTTCGCCGGCGTGGCTTTCGGACTCTTCTTCGTGCTGTTCCACGACGCGAGCCACGCGGGCGTCACCGCCTTCGTGAGCGGACGGTTCGGCTCTGCCGCGGCTGCGTTGAGCACCGCTTTGGTCACCGGTACCTCCCCCATCGTCCGCCGGAGCTCGCTGCGCATCATCGGGATCGGCGGCGTGTTCGACGGCACCGGGGTCGTGCTCTACCTGTACGCGACACACACGGGATTGCTGTCGGTCACCGCCCTGCTCACATCCTTCTACCCGGCGTTCACCGTGCTCTGCGCGCGCCTGTTCACCCACGAACGCATGACGCTGCTTCAGGCTCTCGGCGCCGGTCTCGCGGTGGTGGCCATCGCGATGATCGCGATCCCCTGATCGTCAGCCGGCGGCGACGCCGGCGAGTGCGCGGCGGATGAACTCGAGCTCGAGCACGAGGAGATTCTCGGCCACGGCCTCGTCGTTCGCCATGTGCGTGGCACCGGTGAGCGGTAGCACGGTGTGCTCGCGCCCGGCGGCGAGCAGCGCGGCTGACAGGCGCAGCGTGTGCGCGACCACAACGTTGTCGTCGCTCAATCCGTGTATGAGCATCAGCGATCGAGTCAGACGCGGGGCTTCGGCGATCAGCGAGACCGCCGCGTAGTTCGCGGGCTCGAGGTCCGGGTTCCCGAGGTAGCGCTCGGTGTAGTGCGTGTCGTACAGGCGATCCTCGGTGACGGGGGCGCCGGCGATCGCCACGTGGAAGACATCCGGGCGGCGCAGCACCGCCAAAGCGGCGAGGAAGCCACCGAAGGACCAGCCACGGATCGCGACACGTGACAGGTCGAGGTCCGGCCACTCGGCGGCGGCCGCATGCAGGCCGTCGACCTGGTCCTCGAGCACGGGAGTCGCGTGGTCCCCACGAATCGACCGGTCCCACTCGGGTCCACGCCCGGGCGTCCCCCGGCCGTCGATCACGAGCACCGCGAACCCCTGGTCTGCGAACCATTGCGACTCGAGAAATGTTCCCGCTGACGCGGTTACCTTCTGCATCGCGGGACCGCCGTAGGGATCGAGGAGCACCGGCAGGCTGCCGCTGCCCGGTACGTGTCCTTTGGGTAGCACGAGGGCGGCGCGCAGCTGACGCGCACCGAGCGTGAGCAAGCGAACATTGAGCGAGATCGACGGTGTCTCTGCGAACAACTCGATCTCGTCCTGCCCGAACCGCATCGCGATGCACCGAGACGCGCACTCCCGGACGCTCGAGGTCGCGAGCCGTGATAACGGTGGTGCCACCCGAGCGCCGAGCGCGCCAGACGCCCGGAGTGACCCCTTCGGCGTTCATCTTCTGCACTCCGGCCGGCTTGGACCACATGTATATGCCGACCTCGGTCGGCGTGGCCGAGGCTCTGAAGACCACCACATCACGATCGACGTCGGCAACATCGCGCACCTGGAGGTCCGTGCCGGTGACCGGCTCGTCGCCGATGAGGAGGCGCTTGGCGCCGTCGCGGTCGGCGGTCCACACCACCGTTCCGTCCGTCAGCCTCGCCGGTACGCCGGCGACGATGTCGATCCACGCGTCATCGGTATCCTCGCGTACCACCGTCGTCTCACCCGTCGAGGTGTCCACCTCGAGGATCCGCATGGTGCGTTGATCGCGGCTCTCCACCACGACGAGCAGGCCGTGTTCCGACCAGTCCACGGTGGTCACGTACTCGAATCCGGCGCGATCCCACTGCACGTCCTCCGCGGCCGAGCCGTCGATGCCGACGAGATGCAATGTGACCTCGGCGTTGGGGGTTCCCGCCGCCGGATATGCGACCGCCACCGGCGGGCTCGCCGGATTGGCGGGATCGGCGATGTACCAGCGATGCACGCGCGAGACGTCGACGCGAGCGACCAACAAGCGCGATCCATCCGGAGACCACCAGTACCCACGCTGACGGGCCATCTCCTCGGCGGCGACGAACTCGGCGAGGCCATAGGTGACCTGGTCGTTTTCCGGGCTGCATGAGCGCACGAGATCCAGCGCCGCCGGTTCCCACAACGAAGAGTGCCCCGGCCTCGACATATGCGACATGCGAGCCGGTTGGATCAAGACGAGGATCGATTGCCCTGCCGGTTGTTGGCAGCTCGGTCGCCCTCGCCCCGCCGGCGACGAGATCCACCACGTAGATCTTCCCGGCGAGGTCGAACGCGGCACGCGTGACATCGCGGTCGGTCGAGAACCGCACGATTCCGCCGGACGATTCGCGGGCTCGCTCGCGCCGCATGCGCTCCTCGACCGGAACCTCGGCGCCGTCGTCCTGCTCGAGAGTCGCAGGGTCGGCAATCAATGTTGATGTCCCGCTGCTGACATCAAATTGCCAGAGACACGTCAGCGGATCCGTTCCGCTCTGCGTGCGCAGGAACACCACGCGTTCTCCGTCCGGAGAGATCACGAAATCTCGCGGGACTCCGAGGCTGAAGCGGCGTGTCCGCGCTTGCTGTCGGGGAAAGCTGGTCTCGGTCACCCCGGAATGGTCGCGCAGCGGCGCACCGCTGCGTCGCGCAGCCCTGGTTACTTCGCCGGTGGCGACCCGTGTGCCTCTTCCCACTCCGGCGGTGGTCCGAGGGTGGATGCGGCGGGGCCGAACCGTTCCTTGTAGCGCTCGTTGAGCTGCGTCCAGCGATCTGCCGACGACCACGGCGCTGCGGTGTCCGCGACCGCGAAGCCGAGGAGATCCAGGCACGCGTGCCAGCCGGCGCCGTCTCGGGCTGCGCGGCCGATCTCATCGAAGCTGCAGGTGAATGTGAGCAGCGTTCCTTCGCCGTCAGGCACCAGATCGAACCGCAGGTGCTCGTCGCCCCACAACAATTCCAGAAGCGTCGGGGGCTCGAACGCGAGCATCTCACCAGTCAATGGCGGAAGCTGCAACTCGCGAAAGCGGTGGGTCAGCGGCGCGCCCGCAACATGGTCACCGTCGATGGTGGTTGGAAACCAGGCGGCGACATGTTCGGGCTCGGTGAGCCCGCGCCACACCTTTTCGGGCCGGTGCGGCAGGCGACGCTGAAACGTCAGCAGGACGCGGCCGTCGCGAATGTCCATCTGGCCGAGTTCGTCGCTGACGGCGGGATGCGCGTCGGTCATTCTGTTGCCCTCCTGCTTGCCGCGGGCGCGTCTCCGCCCGCCTCGGAAATGTCCATGGTGTCGAGGTGGTGCTCGAGCTCGTCCAACCGAGACGACCACAGTTGTCGATACGGGCGCAGCCACTCGTCGATGCCCCGCAGGGGTTCGACGCGGACCCGGTAGATCCGCCGCTGAGCGTCCGTCCGCACCGACACGAGCCCGGCATCCCGGAGGACACGGAGGTGCTTCGAGACGGCGGGCTGGCTCATGAAGGTCGCGGCGACCAGGTCCGACACCGGGCGCTCGGACGCGAGGAGCAGATCGAGGATGTGCCGGCGCGAGGGCTCCGCGAGGACGTCGAATGCGACCGTCATAGGCGCAGAGTATACTGCATCAGGCATATAACTGTCCAGGCATACGCGTTAGGTTGAGCGTGGGGCGAAGGGGACCCCGGCGGAGGCCGAATAGTCCGGTTTGAGGCTGGAGCCGGGGTCCCCTCCGCCCGCCCTAGACCACACCGGTGGCCGACTAATCCGGTTTGAGGCCGGAGCCGGTGTCCCCTCCGCCCGCCCTAGACCACCGTCTTCAGGAGATCGTGAGGACGAGCGCGCCCTGGACCTGCCCGTCGCGCAGTCGCGCAAGGGCGGTGTTCGCCTGGTCGAGCGGCAGCGTCTCGACCTCGGCCCGCACCGGGATCTTATGGGCCAGTGCCAGGAATTCCGTGCCATCGCGCCGCGTCAGGTTGGCCACCGATCGCACGCTGCGTTCTCCCCAGAGCAGGTCGTACGAAAACGACGGGATGTCACTCATGTGGATACCCGCGCACACCACCGTCCCGCCTTTCGCCACCGCAGCGAGTGCGAGCGGGACGAGCGCGCCGACGGGCGCAAAGATGACTGCGGCGTCAAGCTCCTCCGGCGGCTTCTCATCGCTTCCTCCTGCCCACTCCGCGCCGAGGTGCCTCGCGAAGTCCTGACCCTTGGTATCCCCGGGGCGGGTGAACGCAAACACACGGCGTCCCTGGTACCGAGCGACCTGGGCGACGAGATGCGCCGAAGTCGCCAAACCCATACAGGCCAAGCCGGACACCGTCCCCGGCGGCATTGAGTGACCGGTAACCGATGAGCCCTGCGCAGAGCAGCGGCGCGGCCTCGGCGTCGCTGTATGAGCGGTCGATGGGAAAGCAGAACCGCGCATCGGCAACTGTGCACTCCGCGTATCCGCCGTCGATGTCATAGCCGGTGAAACGGGCGCGATCGCAGAGGTTCTCGCGCCCCGATGTGCAGTAGACACAGACGCCGCATGTCCAGCCGAGCCACGGAATCCCAATGCGATCACCGACCTGAACCGTGTCAACACCGGCCCCCGCCTCGACGACTTCGCCGACGATCTGGTGGCCCGGGATGAGCGGGAGCTTTGGGTGTGTCAGCTCGCCATCGACGACGTGCAGATCGGTGCGGCACACGCCGCAGGCTCCGATCTTGACGAGGACCTGACCGTCACCAGGCACCGGATCGGCAACCGTGTCGCTGCGGAGAGGGCTCCGCGGCGCATCGAGAATCATCGCCCGCATGCGAGACATCGTAGTGCTGGAAAGGGGTTTGACGTTACGCGTCTGTGACGTGGGCGAAGCGTCCGGCTCGTCGTGCCTGGGAAATACTGTCCGCGTGGAACCGCAGGCGGCGATGGTTGCGGAGAGTCCGCCAGCGCTCGATCATCTCGATTCGGAACGCGACGCTACGCCCAGCGAGGACGGCGCGCGGCGAGCCCGGCTGCACCGTCGCATCTGGATTGGCGCGATCGCAGTCGTTGCGCTGCTCGTGGTGCTGCGCAACCTCGTCGATCTCTCGGGGTCACCGCCCGGGATGTACGTCGACGAGAGCTCGATCGCCTACAACGCCTGGACGATCGCCCACTTCGGCGTCGATGAGCACGGCATCCACTGGCCCCTCTTCTTCGAGGCGTTTGGCGAATACAAGAACCCGGTCTACGTGTACAGCGTGGCCTTGCTCGCGCGCTTCCTGCCACTGACCGTGACCGTGGAACGCCTGCCCGCGGCTTTCTTCGGTCTCGCGGTGGTCGGGTTCCTCACCGCTGCCGCCTGGCGCATCACCGCATCGCGCGCCCTGACCTTCGGTACCCTGGTGCTCACGGCGCTCACCCCCTGGGTGGTGATCGAGAGCCGTGTGGGCTTCGAGACCATCTCATGGGTCGCGCTGCTCTCTGCGGCGCTGTGGTGCCTCTCGCGCCGGACTCCCACGCCCCGGCAGTTCGGGTGGGCCGGGGTCTTTCTCGCCGTTTCAATCTTCGGCTACACGACCGCACGCCTCGAGGTGGGCCTGATCGCGATCGCGATCGGTCTCGCCTGGGGGATCCGACGGACGCCGGGATGGTGGCGCGTGCTGGTGCCGGTCGCGATCGGCTACGCGGTCCTGGGCACATACATGCTGCTCAACCCCGGGGCCCTGACCGCGCGCTTCAACTATCTCAACATCTGGGCCGACGGCGCTTCGATCAACGTCGTCATCGGCCGCTTCGTCACCAACTACTTCACCTCGATCGGCCCGAATTTTCTGTTCGTGTACGGCGATGCGAATCCTCGCCAGAACACGCAGATCGGAGGAATGCTGTTCTGGGTGATGGTGCCGCTGCTGGTGGCCGGGATCATGGTGTGCTGGGAGCGACGCCACGAGCCGCTGATCCGTTTCCTCGTCCTCGGCATCGTGCTTGCCCCGGTGGCGGCGGCGCTGACCTTCATCGAGAGCGGTCACGCGCTTCGGGCGTCAGGAATGCTGCCCTTCCTCATCCTCCTCGCCGTGCTCGGTGCGGACGGAATCCGGCGCGCCCTGACGACGCGGATCGGTCTTCGACGCGCGGTCACGGGCGTCCTTGCTGCAGGCCTGCTCGCCCAGGCGGCGTACTTCATCGTCGACATGTACACCGCGTACCCCAACCTCGCTGCACCGTTCTTCGACACCGGCGAGATCGCCGCGATCACGACCGCACATGACCAGGCGGACGGTCACCACGTTTACCTCTCATTGACCCTCGACCAGCCGTACATCGATGCATTCTTCGCGTTGCTGCCTCCGCCGCCAACGCACGATGAGACCGACAACGCAACACCAGGGCTCGCCGCCCTGGGCATGCAGATACTGGCGCCACCAAAGGCCGAGAGCGAGGCGTCACCAGGTGACATGCTCGTGCTGGCGCAAACCGATCCTGCTCCGCCCGGCAGCTGGGTGCTGGTCGCGAGCGAACGATCGCCCGCAAATCCGCTCAACGCATCAGCGCCTCGACCCGTGCTCGAGACTGTCTACCGCCTGGGATGACGGTGTGAAGGCTCGTGCCACGCTTCGACGCGCGGCCCCATGGATCGGCGTGCTCGTGCTCGTTGCCGTACTCGGCACCGCGCTCATCATGGAGGCGCACCGAGAGGTAACCGACCCCGGCGACAGTGACGCAATCGCACTCATCGCGGGCGGACATCTGGTGGTCTCCAACCCGACGAACATGTACTCGCCGGCTGCGCAGGAGCGCACCGAAGCATCGTTGCTCAATATTCCGTTCGGCGATCACTTCATCGCCCCCTTCACGAATGTCGCTGCCGGCGCGCTCCTGCTGAGTCCCCTTGCCCATACGAATCTGTGGGTCGCGGCAGAGATCTCCGTCTTCGCGTCCACGCTGCTGTTCGCACTCGCGCTGCTGCTGGCGTTCCGTCTTCTGGCGCCCGTGTCCTCTCGCACGCTGCAGCTCGCGATTGCAATCGCAACCGTGCTGAACATCCCTGCAGTGGAGGCGATCGTGCAGTGGGACTCGCTGATGACCGTCGCCCTTCTGGGTTCGGTCCTGCTGGCTCGGCGCCGGCAGTACGGCTGGGCCGGGCTGCTCCTCGCGACCCTGATTCTCAAGCCGCAGGTGCTCTGGCTCGTCGTGCCCGCGCTGATTGCCGCACGGTCCTGGCGATACCTCGCGGGGCTCCTGGCGGGCTCCGCCGTATGGATCGCGGTCAGTCTCGCGATCACGCGCCCACCAGGGTTTGCCGCGTTCCTGAACCTCGTGGCGACCACCTATCCCGGACAGACGGATCGCAGCATCGGACTGCCGTCCCTCGTCTCGGCCCTGACCGGGAGTGGCCACGCCGGATTTATCGCAGCCGGGTGCATGGGGGCGATCGCCGTCGGCGTGATCCTCAGCCTCCGCGGTGTCCTGCGCGGTGAGCCCGTGGCGGCCGTGGCCGTCGGACTGGTGCTGTCGCTGCTCTGCTCACCGCACGTCACCACCGAGGATTTCATGCTGATCGCGCTCCCGATTGCGCTGATCGCACGTCGATGGCCACTGCTCGCGCTCGGTGAGGCGGTCGCGATCAGTGTCGTCGAGATCGTCCAACTCCGGCTTCCCTCCGGTGCTCAGCACCTGCAACCGTTCGTGCTCGCCGCAATCGCCATCACGACCCTGCTCGCCGTGAAGCACGTCACCTCTTCGACGACCACGAGCTCCCCCGAGCGCACCGCGGGCGTCAGCCGCGGCGTGGAACTGGAACGCCATCTGCCGGCGACGCTTGGCGGTATGCCCTAGCCCGACGCCCAGTAGCCGAATAGCCGCCTTCTCGCCTCCGGAGCGGACGATCGCTCGGAAGCCCTCTTACCGTACGGGCACTCGGGTTACTTGACATTCACACTATCAGCAGATAATAGTGTGCGCCTGAATAGTCTGACGCCGCGCCCAGGCGCGGTCCCGCACGAGGTGGAGAACGCTGTGAACTCAGCCCATACCCGCGTCAACAGATGGCTGGTGTCCTGTGCCGGCCTGGTGGTCGCCGCTGCGGCCGTGGCCGCGCCTCAAGCCGCTCATGCGGCAGCACCGACGGTCTATCTCCCCGATGTCCTTCCGGGCATCACTCTCGCCACCTTGAACGGGCCCGCACCTGCGAGTCAGACGATGCGCCTCGACATCGCGCTCAGTCACCCGAACCCCGCCGGCGAGCAGGCGGCGTACAGCGCGATGTACGACCCGTCGAGCTCGAGCTACCACGAATTCCTCACCCCCGCGCAGTACGACGCCGCCTTCGGCGTGACCCAGTCCACCGCCGACGCGGTCAGCAGCTGGCTGAGCGGTGGTGGTCTCGACGTTTTCTACGAAGCACCGAGCAATGACCTCTTCGAAGCGTCGGGAACTGTCGCGCAGATCGATGCGCTCTTCCAGGTCACCATCAACGCCTACACGGCTGGAACCATCAAGTTCCTTGCCAATCCGCAGCAGCCCTCCGTGCCGTCGGGACTGCCGATCGAAAGCGTGATCGGCCTCAACACGCTGCAGCGCTTCTACACCACCACCGACCAGGCTGCCGAGCGTCCGAATGCCACTCCGACGCAGGCCACGGGCAGCAGCCCGTGTGACCTCGTCGAGGCCAGCATCTGCATCGGGGACTACCAACCACAGGATCTCTGGAAGGTCTACGACATGCCGTCGAAGGACGAGGGCCAGGGGCAGACGATCGGTATCTTCATGGAGGGCGTCACCGCGTCGGTCATCGCCAACCTGCGCGTCTTCGAGCAGCGCATGAACCTCCCCGAGGTGCCAGTGACGGTGGTCCCGGCACCCAACCCGAGCGACACGACCGGACCCACCGACAACTCGGGTGGGCTGGAGTGGGATCTCGACTCCGATGCCTCGACGGGCATGGCCCCGCTGGTGAGCCAACTCTATTACTACGACGCCAATTCCCTCTACGACGCCGATGTTGCAACCGAGTTCAGCAAGTGGGCTGACGATCCGAACGGGCCGCTCCAGATGAACGCGAGCTTCGGCGAGTGCGAGACCAACCCCGGCAACCCCATCACCGGCGGCGCGCTCGATCCCCAGCTCCCCTTCGGACAGGGACTCGGTGACAACGTCGAGCCGGTGGCCGAGGGCACCCTCGAGCAGGCCGCCCTCGAGGGTCGGACCCTGTTCGCCAGCGCCGGAGACACAGGTGGTTCCTGCCCGGCGGTGGCCGCCCCCATCATCGGCGCCGGCAACGGCATCGCCAATGAGGGCTATCCGGCCATCAACTATCCGTGCGGCAGCGACTTCGCGGTGTGCGTCGGTGGCACCGTCCTGTACACCAACGTCGACAGCAACAACGACGTCACCACTCGCAACACCGAGTACGCATGGACGCACACCGGTGGTGGCAGCTCGCTCTTCATCGGACAGCCGGCCTTCCAGCAGAAGTACCTGGGCAGCAACGTCAATGCGCCGGGCTATGTTCCCCAACCCTGCACGTTGAAGTACGATCTCTCGACGTATCCGGTCGGCACGTTCTGCCGCACGGTGCCTGACATCGCCGCGCAGTCGGGCGACGTGATCAGCAATGGGTACGACACGAACTTCGACATGTTCTCGTCGGCAAGCGGCGGCACGAGCCTCTCGTCGCCGCTGTCAGTGGGGATGTGGGCGCGTATCCAGGCGGCAGCTCCACTGGTGAAGCATCGCGCCGTGGGACTCGGGTTTGCCGATGAGACGATTTACCGGGTGGCAACCGGCCCGCATGGAACGGGTTCCGCGAACAAGCCTTCGTTCACCGATATCACGATCGGAACCAACGTGCAGCACCAGGCTGCGGCGGGTTACGACGAGACCTCCGGCTGGGGCGTGTTCAATGTCGCCAACTTCATCGCGGATCCGTTGGGTGACAACAACCCCACCGCAACGCCGACCGCCCCGCGAACCCAGGCCACGGTCAAACCGGAGCCGATTGCGAGTGCATGCCAGGCGCTGTTCACGACATACACGGGCAATGCCACCGACCCCGCAACCGACCTGAACGATGCCAATCTCGACATCACGTCGGGCAGCATGAGCCTCAGCGGCACGACGTTGGTCGCGCAGCTGCAGGGGCCGAGCCTCGCGCCCGGCACCGACGCGGCCGGCGCAAACGGCACCGAGTACTACCTGCTCTGGACCTACGCGGGCACGACGTACTACGCCATGGCCTATGTCGATCCCACCGGCACTGAGGTCTTCTACGACGACGGCAACACCAACGACTTGTCGCTGACGCCACCGACGAGCAGCAATATCAGCGGCAGCTTCGCCAACGGCACGCTCACGCTCGACGTTCCTCTCGCGGATGTCGGCAGCCCGCCCACCGGTGCGGTGTTGACCTATCCGTATGGCTTGACCCGAGCGGTCAACGATCCCGCGCTCGTGCCATTCACGGTCGACACCGGTGGTTCGCAACGCGACTATTCCGTCGGGAGGACGTGCGAGACGACCTGAGCCGCTGAGCCTTGGGGCGCCCTCTGACAGGAACCAACTCGGACGCCGGTACAATTCGTACCAGGCGTCCGAGCTGGTTAGGGAGAGGAGGCATGACCGTGTCCTCGAGAATGGGAACAATCCGCCGGTGGCTCTGCATCGGCGCGCTGCCGGGACTCGCGCTATTGGTATCGCCAAGTGCGACATCTGCGGTGATTTCGCACTCCACTTTGGAGCGGCTCACCTCTTCGCAGAGCTTGAACTGGTCCGGTTATGCGTCGACTTCGGGTCCGTTCACCAGCGTCTCTGCGTCATGGGTGCAGCCCGCGGGAACATGCACGTCGAAGCCCACGTACTCGTCCTTCTGGGTCGGCATCGACGGTGACGGCAGCGACTCGGTTGAGCAGACCGGCAGCGAGGTCGATTGTGCCGGCGGCAAACCGAAGTACTACTCGTGGTATGAGATGTACCCGGCGTCACCGGTGAACTTCAGCAACACCGTCAAGCCGGGCGACAGGTTCAGCGCGTCGGTGACCGTGCACGGCACCAAGTTCACGCTCGTCATCAACGACACCACCGAGCACTGGATCCACACGATCAACAAGACCTCGACGATTGCGGTGGACGCGTCCGCCGAGATCATCGCCGAGGCGCCATCGAGCGACGGGACCGTGCTGCCGCTCACCGACTTCGGTACCGCGAGGTTCACCGCCGCCGAGGCGAACGGAAAATCCATCGCGAAGCAGAGCCCCGATCAGATCACCATGGTGACCGACGGCGGCAGGGTGATGGCCAAACCATCAGCGCTGACAGGCGACGACTTCTCTGTCGTCTGGCACCACAGCTGATACGGCGCAAAGTCGAGGTACCGTGCTGTCGCAGGATCGTCGAAAACCAAGCAGGAGTTGACATGACGAGTATGCCCGAGGTGGTTTCAGCGGAGACATGGCAGCAGGACCGCGACGAGTTGCTCAAGGCCGAGAAGGAGGCGACTCGCGCAATGGATGTGCTCGCCGCGCGCCGTCGCCGCCTCCCGATGGTGAAGGTCGACAACGACAAGTACGTATTCGACACCCCGGACGGTCCGAAGCACCTGCTCGACCTGTTCGGGGACCGGCGACAGCTCGTGGTCTACCAGTTCATGGACAACGGACCCGACGAGTACTGCCCGGGTTGCACCCACTTCACGAACAACGTGACCGCTCTGCCCACGCTCGCGGAGAACGGCGTGAGCTGGGTGACCGTCTCCAACATGCCGCTCGCCCAGATTGAGGCATACGCGGCGCGCAAGGGCTGGACGGTGCCGTTCGTGTCGTCCCACGGCACGACGTTTGCTGCCGACTGCGGCTCGGTTGACGGCTTCATGCTCACCGTGTTCTTCCGCGACGGCGATCAGATCTTCCGGACGTACAACACCACTGCCCGCGGTGTGGACCGGCTCCTGTTCGTCAACAACATCCTCGACCTCACGCCGTACGGACGCCAGGAGGACTGGGAAGACTCGCCTGCCGGCTGGCCGCAGCACCCCACCTACGGGTAGGGACCGCTGCGGTCAGTGTGTCGTCAGGACGAGGACCCGGTTGTTCCAGACATCGGTGAGGTACACGGTGTCGCCGCTGAACGCAACGCCGAACGGATAGATGACTGTGTCATCGGGCACTGCGGGGATGCCCATGGCGGCTTCCGCAACGCTGAAGATGAGGTTGCCCGAGGTGTCCATCGATACGAGCCGGTTGTTGCCGGTGTCCGACACCCAGATGTTGCCGTCCGGTGCCACGGTGACGCCCCACGGGATGTTGAATGCCGTTGAGCCGGTGGGTTTCGTGTATGCCGTCCAGAAGCCAGACGTCGTCATGCTCTGGATGCGGTTGTTCAAGGTGTCGGCGACCCAGATTGTCCCGTTGGGTGCAACGGCGATCCCGGTCGGGGTGTTGAGATCACCCACGGCCGATCCACTCTGCCCGTAGGTCGCGACCAGGGTCGCTTGCGTGTCACCGGCGCTCAAGCTGTAACGCTCGATACGGTCGTTGCCGGAGTCGTCCACCAATAACGTGCCGTCGGGGGCAAACGCGATGCCCTGCGGGAAGCTGAAGTCAGTGGGGGCCGAGCCGTTCTGGCCAAAGATGATCCCTGGCGTCCCCGTCGGCGAGAACACCGCCACCTGGTCGTTCTCCCGATTGGCGACGAAGATGTCGCCGGTCCCCGGCTGGATGGCAGCATCCCACGCGAAGTTGATGGCCCCGCTCTGCGATGGGTTCCCTCTGAATCCGAAGCTCGCGGCATCACTGCCGTCCGGATTCATGTACTCGATGCGCTGGTTCCAGTAGTCGACGATGTAGATCTGGCCGTTTGCCGCAACGCGCACCCCGCGCGGCGAGTTGACCCCGGGCAGCGGAGGGGGCACCGGTGTCGTGTCGACTGTCGGCGTTGCTGCGGTCGCGGTGAAGGTCATCTCGTGCAGGTTGAAGCCCCACTCGTCGGTGAGCAGAAGATGGTTGTCCGAGGTCACCGTGAGCCCGCGAGGGCCAACGAACTGTCCGGGACCCGAAGCTGCGGACGGGATCGTGTAAGCAAAGGTCGCGCCCGTGTAATCCCCGCCACTTGACTGGAGGTTGAAGACCTCGATGCGCTTGCCCCCCGAGTCGGTGACGAACGCCAGCGTCCCGTCCGCGCTGACTGCGACGCCGCGCGGGTCATCGGTGAACTGGCCGGGGCCTGTGCCGAGCGTGCCGAAGGTGAAGGGAAGCGGCGTACCGGCGTCGTTGAACAGGACGCACCTGTGGTTGCGGGCGTCCATGACCAACACATCGCTGTTCGGTGCGACCGTGACCTGACGCGGTTCGTCAAGGTTGCCACCGTCGTTGAACTGGCTGATGTAGTTGCCGGCGAGGTCCGACTTCTCGATGCGGCCCGCGCCGTCGACTGCATAGACCCAGCCGTTGACGGCATCGACGGCAACGCCATAGACCTGGCTGAACTGTTCGGGCCCGGCTCCCTTGGTACCGAACTCCGAGACGTAGCTGAACGCGGACGCCGAGTGACTCGCGCACGCGGAGTCGGAGAACGAGAAGATCTCGATGCGGTTGTTGGGCGTGTCGGCGACATAGAGCTGGTTGGTCACCGAGTCGTAATCGAGCGCACGCGCGTCGCCGAACTGCCCGGGCAGGTTGCCCTGGAGTCCACCGATCTGGCAGTCGATGGCGTCGGTGGTCCGGTTGACCGCGACCACCCGATAGTTGCCCGCGTCGAGTACGAAGTAGTACTGCGCATCGTTGGTCACGTCCACCGGGTACATCCCTGCCTGGCCGGGCCCGACCAGCGTGCTCGCGTAGGTGGGCGCTGCGAGCGGCCCGGTGCTCCCCGCGGTTGCGTAGTAGCCGAGCACGTCGACGATGAGGTTGACGCTGCCGGTGGCGTTGTAGAGATTGACCGATCCGTCCGAGCCGACCCCGACGACCACCAGGTTCGTCGCCGCGACATTGATCCCGGGGTTGAGGTCCGACACGCCCGGATGGGTCGGCGAGTCCGGGCCGGGATACACGGTGACGAAGGTGGGAGACGTCCCATTGAACGCGGTCACGTTGGCCACGATCGCCACCAGCGAGCCGGGGCCGCCGGTGTCGTCGGGGATGCCGTCGACCCCTGCGGCTTCGACGTTGAGCACGTCGCCGCCGCCCAGCTTCGCCTTCGCGCAGCTCGGGGTGCCGCCCTGGGTATCGCAGATCCGTGCCGGCGACGCCAGCGGGGTGAACTGCGTGCCCGTCGTGGTGGTGAACCAGCCGTCGAGGTCGACGGCGATATTCACCGAGCCGGCGCCGTTCCAGATCGAGACCGAGCAGGCTCCGCCGGTGCAGGTCACCGGCACGATCACCCGGTTCGGCAGCGCGCTATGCGCCACCAGGTTCAGATTCGAGGCGTTCGGCTTGCCGGTGCCGGCGGCAAACGCGGTCAACACCGTCGACACCGAGGGATTGATCGCGGTCAGGTTGAAGACGACCGCGCTCACCCCGCTGGTGGGCACCGGGCTGCCCATGCCGCTCACGGCGAAGGTGCGCACGCTGTCCTGTCCGATCGGCGACGGCACCCCGCTGTCGCAGCGGTTGGCGATGATCCCATCGCCCGGCGGCCGGGTGTCGCAGATGCGCAGCGGCGTGGTCGACGTGTACAGGCCCATGGAGGTCGCCGAGACATAGCCCTCGATGTCGAGCACCACGTTGACGGTGCCCACGGCGTTGTAGACGTCGATCTTGCCCGCGGTGCTCACCCCGACCTCGACCAGGTTCGCCAGCGCCGTGCCCGCGGAGGGATTGAGGTTCGACGTGCCGGGGTTGGCGACCCCGTCCGGGAAGATGCTGAGGTAGGTGTTGAGCGACGGTGCGACCGCGGTCACGTTGACCACCACGGCGGTCACCCCCGAGGCCGGCAGTCCGCCGAAGGTGTCGACGGTGATGACCCGGGTCGCGCCCTTGGTGAGCGGGCCTCGCCCGGCGCCGGTGCTGTCGTCATTGCACTGGTTGACCGGGACGCCGTTGCCGGCTGGGCGCGTGTCGCAGACGCGGTACGGGGTCACCGGGGAATAGGCGCCGGACACCGGCGCGGTCGTGGCCGACTCCGTGTGCGCGGTTGGCGCCGTGACTGCACGCGGACGCGAAGCGGCGGCCGGTTGCGACAGCGAGAACGAGAGCACGATGGCGGCTGTGGCAGCGATCGCCCCGATGACTCGTGTCTGCCGACCTCTCATCGTCAACCTCCTGAACGTGCCGCGCGACCGAGATCGCGATGCAACCTGCATGGGATCATCACTCGAAGGAGCAGACCTGCTCTGTCGGTAGACGCTGCGTAGGCGCCTGCCACCCTGATCCCCCAGTCCTGACGCGTTAGAGCGTATCAGCTACGGAGATTTCCCGCGGAGAACCGAGATGCCAGTTGAGTCCCAGGACGGAAAGTCGACCACCGTGCGAACCACCTTTCGGCTCGCGGTCACGGTCACAAAGCTGGTCGACGCGCCGGCCGTGACCATCTGGAACCTCCTGACCGATCTCAGTGCGCAGTCGAGATGGAATTCGACGGTGACGAGCATCGAGGGCGAGGTCTCGCTTGGCCATCGCGTCTCGTTCAGGCTGCCTGAAGCTCCGCGCCAGACCTTCAGCCCGAAGGTCGTCGCCTACGACGAGCCGGCGTCGATGGTGTGGCGCCTGAACCGGTGGCCACTCCTCGTGAGCGAGCGAACGTATCGACTAACTCCAGGACCGCACGCCTCGACCGAGCTCACGATCACCGAGGTCTTCCAGGGCCTCATGCTGCCGCTGGCTGCGAAGTCACTGCCGGATCTTGGCGCGATGTTCGAGCGCACGCTCAAGGATCTGCAAGCGGCGGCCGAGGCGGCCACGCCCGACTGACCTGACGCGCTGGTCTCTTTGGTACGATCGTTGTGCAACGTTAGCCAGTTCGTAGTGATACAAAGGCCCATCATGAGCGACGATCTAGCGCGAGCCCTCAAGGTGGCGCGGCACCCGGAGCGCGCGGTGGCGGATCGCGAGGTGGCGTTCGCCATCCTTGATGAGGGGCTGATCTGCCACGTCGGATTTGTCGCTGAGGGCCGTCCGTGGGTCATCCCGACCATGTACGCGCGGGACGGCGACCTTCTCTATCTTCACGGATCACCGGCAAGCCGCATGTTGGGCAGTCTGGCCGGCGGCGTTGATGTCTCGGTGACAGTGACGCTGCTCGACGGTCTGGTGCTCGCTCGCTCAGTGTTCTCGCACTCCATGAACTACCGGTCGGTTGTGATCGCGGGTGCAGCTCACGAGATCGTTGATCCGGACGCGAAGCTCGAAGCCATGCGCCATTTGGTGGAACACGTGCTCCCGGGTCGCTGGGCCGAGGCGCGTCAGCCCAACCCTAAAGAGATGAACACGACTCTCGTTTTGGCACTGCCGCTCGATCACCTGTCGACCAAGGTGCGCAGCGGGCCGCCTGCCGACAGCGCTGCGGACCGAAGTCTGCCGGTATGGGGTGGCGAGATACCGCTCAGCCTGGCGTTCGGTACCCCGCGCGCGGATGCGCTCGTTGCGGACTCGAGGCTGCCAGAGAGTGTTGTGGGCCAGATGTCGCGAGGTGCACGCGCCTAAGTTAGGCGGCTCCCGTCCAGCTCGGATCGCGACCGAGGAATCCCACCAGCCGGTCCATGGCGGGTGCGTCATTAGGAACAGGGATCTCGGGGGCGAAGATCGAAGGATGCGCGTTGCGCACGTCCGCGCACGTCCGCGCACATCGACGGCCACTCCGTCCCCAGCACCGCCTCGGCGACTCCCTGATCCGGCGCCATTTGCTGGCCGGTTGCGGTGGCGAGATCCCAGCCGTGGACGAAAATCTCTCCGACTGCAACCTGAATGCATTGCGAGCCGGGTGCGGGCCCAGTGGGAGCTGCATCATCCGCTCCATCGCGCCCGGTTCAGAGAACCCGGTGACCAATCGGCGAACCCGCTCGTCGAACGCGTGGACGTAATCGTCTGTGTCGCTGGGCCATGCTCGATCGTCTGGCGATGCCCCCGTTCCACAAGTTTCACAAAGAAATCGGTGGCGTTGACGATGTGATCGATGAGCTCATGCACCTGCCATTCGCTACATGGCGTTTCCAGCGCGAGTTGTTCACGGCGAGCGTTCTCGAGGATGCTGAGTGTCGACGCGCACGCCCGCGTCAAAACTGACACCTCCGAGCGCGTATCCAGAGAAGTCATGCGCTCGTTGTCTCGCATGTTGAACGTGACTCTGATGGTGCACCGTTGGGGTGCCGGTCACGTCCGGCACCCCCTTCGGCCTCACTCCGCGCTATTCGATCGAGGTCACGACCAGCGCCAGTTCTCCGGGTAGATCTGGAGGAGCGGATCCAGCGGCTCGGTGCCCTTCAGGTCCTTGTTGATCATGTTCAGCTGCGAATACGACGTGGGGAGCCAGATCACCGGAAGCTGCTTGGCCAGGTAGTTCTCGTAGGTGTACATGGCCTGCACATCGCTGCTGGTCTCGGTGGCGACGATGTCGCTCTGCGCCTGGGGATCGCAGTAGCCGCCGGAGTCCGAGCCTGCGTACGCGACGCTGGCGCCGGAGCCGGTGCACGACCACAGCTCATCACCGGTGGGCTCGTAGTCAGGGGCGTAGATCCAACCACCGCCCCAGAACTCCATGTCCCAGGTGCATGCGGATCCCGCCTTGCAGGGGGTCGCATTCCCGATGACGGTGTCGAACGGCGCGGTGACCAGGTTGATGGAGATGCCGGCCTGGGCGAAGTCGGTCTTGAACTGTGCCATCTCCTGATCGAGCTGGGACTCACCGCTCTCGTACTGGAGGGTGAACGAGGCCTTGGCGCCCTGAGGAATGCCCGCGCCGCAATTGCCGGTGCCGGTCCCGGGGCTGGTGCACGTGCTCACGCCGCCGGCATTGACCGTCCATCCGTTGGCCTGGAGCAGCGAGACGGCTTTGCTCGGGTCATACGGATACGGGTTGCTCTTCTCGAGCGAGTCGACGAATGTCGATGACGGCTTGGTCGGGACCGGGCCATACGTCGGATACCCATAGGTGAAGAACGCCTTGGATATGAAGGTGTTCTGATCGACCAGGTCCTGCATCGCCTGTCTGAAGTACAGCTGCTTGAAGATCGGACCGCTCGTCGGGTTGGTGAAGTTCTCCGGGAGGTAGGTGATCTGCCAGCCGGCCCACGGCTCGAAGTTGTAAATGTTGCTGAGCGCGCCTTTCTGAAGAACGTCTGCGTATGGGATGAACCCGAAGTCGATCGTCGTGTTGTTGACCGAACTCGCTGACTTGAGCTGATCGAACTCGGCGGTGTCCTTGGTGAACGGAACCTCGTTGAACTGCGTGAGGGTCGGCTTGACCGGTCCGCCGTAGCCGGGGTTCGGGACCATCGAGACGTCGCCCGCGGTGTCCATCGACTTCAGCTTCCACGGACCCGAGACCACCTGCCAGAGCGGGTTGGTGTCGTAGGTCGAGATCGACTTCGACTGCGCATCGAGGAACTTGTAGACCGCCTGCGCGCCGGCCGGGGTCTCGTCGTAGTTCCCGACCGGACCGGTGGCCAACTCCTTGTCCCAGACGTGCTGGGGCAGCGGGGTGATCTGGCTCAGCTCGTTGTAGGTGAAGAAGTACGAGCCGTAGGCCTGGGTGAGGTTGAAGGTGATCTGGAGCGGGTTGCTCGGATTGATCGTCGTGCTGGTCACGTTGTCGGGGTACTCGCCCGGCGAGTAGCCGGCCCAGTCGTCCTTGTTGGCCGTGACCATGTTCTGCCAGAACTGGATGTCACGGGCGGTGATCTGCTGGCCGTCCGACCACTTCCATCCCTTGAGGGTGATGGTCACCGACTTGCCGTCCGAGGAATACACGGGGGCATCGGCGAGGCTGAGGCTCGGATTGAGCTGCACCTGGCCGTTGTCACCGAACCAGTAGAGCGGCCGGTACAAGAGGAACTGGAACCAGCTGAGATTCGAGACGCTGAAGTAGGCGAGCGACGCGAGCGGGAAGATGTAGTTCGGCTGCGCGCCGGGAGATTCAGCGAACGTCGCCGTGGTCTTGGACACTGCCGGGCCTGTGCTGGGAGAGCTGCTACTCCCGCACGCGGCGAGCACGATCGCGCAGAGACAAACCACAATTGACCAGCTTTTGGTCCGCAACAAATGCCTCGATGTCATACATCGCTCCTCATGCAACCGTTAATAGCCGGACCCTTGATCCATCGAGGATACGGAGCGCGCTCGCGAGGTAATAGATGCCCGCTATAAATCATCCTGGTGAGCGATGTAGGCTGCAATCTCAAGGCTGGAGACGAGATCGCGCCAACACCGAGTGGCAGGTTGCATCAACGAAAGTGGTGATGTACAAGCGTGTTCTCTCCAGCCGGCGAACGTCCGACCCAGCGTTGCCCGCGGTATCGGAGGAGTGGTGATGCGGCCATGGCCGCGAAGTGGTATGCCCGAGTGGCCCAGTAGCATTGGCCACTATTGGCTATTTCTCCACAATGCTTGTCGCCGTACACTCACCCGGCTTGGTCGTCCACGTGATCTCAAAGTCTCTGCCCCGAGATACCGACGCGTGACACGCCTCGGCGGCGACCAAGCACCACCCACCTCACCCGCACTGCGCTCGCGCACTGACGAGAGCTAGGAGGCCGTCCTGATGAGCCGCGCGAGGGTTTGGACGCCGTCAGCGAGAGCCCGCTCATCCGACCCGCCGAATCCGAGAATGAGGCCTCGGCGTGCGTTGTGGCGCGCGTAGCACGCAGAGAGTGCAAGCGGGAACAGCCCGTCGTGCGCCGCGCGCCGCGCGATCGCTCTGTCATCGATTGCGTCAGGGAGGAAGGCGGCCAGGTTCAGTCCCGCATCGGCGTTGCCGATCGTCAGGATCCCACCTGCATACTCATGGATCGCGTCGACCAGCGCGTTTCGCCGCGAGGCATAGAGCGCCTGCATCCTCCGCAAGTGGCGGGCCATATGGCCATCGTTGAGGAAGTCGGTGAGTACCAATTGGTACAACGGTTGTGCGCTCCCTTCGAGACTCTCTCGAGCACGGATGCATTTCGTGACCAGCTCGTGAGGAACCACGATGTAACCGACGCTCAGCGCCGGAAAGAGGACGCTCGAGAAGCCGCCAAGATAGACGACCCGCGACGACAGACGCATGCCCTGGAGACTTGGTACCGGAACGCCGGAGTAGCGGAACTCACAAGCGTCGTCGTCTTCGATGATCCATGCCTCGCGGCGCTCGGCCCAGTCAAGGAGCTCGGCGCGCCGATGCGTACTCATCGCCACGCCGAGCGGATAGTGATGCGACGGTCTGACGTAGGCTGCCTTCGCGCGACCTCCGACTTGATCCAGCTTCGCAACGTCGAGTCCATCACGATCCACCGCAACCGGGATCACCTCTGCTACCGCCTGGCGCAGGGCTCGTTGCGCCACACGGTTGCCGGGGTCCTCGACGCACACTGCCGCACCGCCGCTCGCCAGTGCGGTGACGACGACACGGAGGCCCAACTGCGATCCAGAGACGATGAGCACCTGATCCGGGTCGCAGTCGACCGCCCGCACCACGCGAAGGTACGAAGAGATGGCGCGCCGCAACGGGAGATGCCCCGCCGGGTCGCCGCTCGCCAGATCGTCCACCGCAAGCAGCGCATGACGTCGGACGAGGCGAGCCCAGATCTCCCGCGGAAACTGGTCAAGCGCGGGGATCCCGACCGCGAAAGGTCCGGGCCGATCCTCCGGCGACATGTCGTCCTGAGCAGGATGCGCGGCCACGATGTTGGCAGCTCCTGCTGGCAGCGACAGCGGGAGAGCCGCGAGCGTGGTTGATTGGCTGGCAATGTGTTGCCGGACGAAGGTGCCCGACCCCGGCCTTCCTTCCACGTAACCCTCCTCGAGCAACAACTCGAAGGCGGTGATCACCGGGAATCGCGAGACGGCCAACTCTGCTGCAAGTGCGCGTGTGGATGGAAGGCGCTGCCCCCGGGGGAGGCGTCCGGAGATGATCGCCTGGCGTAGTCCTTCATAGATCTGCTGGTAGAGCGGCACGCCCGATGTGCGGTCGAATGCGATGTAGGGAACCACTCCCGGACTCGAGGCTCCCGCGTCCATGCCCTGGGAGGCGCGAGCAAGCGCCGATTCGAAGGCGCCCCCGGGTCCAAGGGTCACCGTGGTCTTCTGCTCCAGCAGCATCCTCACTCCTGCGGTTTGGGTGTTCCCCGTGCAGGCGCGCACTCGCGCCTACTAGTAAGGACGGCGCCAGGTGCGAAAACTCATCGCTACCGGGACGCCGGAATGGCTGCTAGGTGGTCGGCGACCCCAGGTACTCCGGCAGGCCGAACGCTCTGAAGACGCGGGTGTCGAGGAAGTGGTGGATGCTCGAAATCGCCGGACCGGAGATCTCGATGACCTGCAGTGACCACGGTCGGAAGCCGTCGCCGTGGCGTCGATACTGCCCGTACGCCGCGCAGCCGTTCGCGGCGGTCGGGAGCAATCGCGAACCGAGGCACTCGCGGCCAGGTCCGAGCATCCAGTTTCCGAGCTCGCTCGCGCCCCGCAGCCACATCGGATAGGGCGGCATCGACGTGACCGCATCCTCGTGCAGCAACGACACCAGTGCAGCGATGTCGTAACGCTCGAAGGCGGCCACGTATTCGGCGAGGAGCCGTCGTTCGGCCGCGCCGAGGGCGCGGGCGTCGGGTTCGTCGAGATCGCAGCTGGCGAGCGTGGCGCGAGCGCGCTGATGAGCGCTGTTCACCGCCGCTTTTGACGTCTCGAGCATCTGCGCCACCTCCGACGCCCGAAGGCGCACCACGTCGCGCAGCAACAGGACTGCTCGCTGGCGTGCCGGCAGGTGCTGAAGCGCAGCTACGAAGGCGAGCCGGACCGTATCGCGTTCCACGACCACATCCTCGGGATCCTTGTTTGGGCCCAATCGCGCATCAGGAAGCGGCAGGAGCCACAGTGCTTCCGTTTGCGGAGCAATGTGTATCGCCTCATCGACATTCGACGATGGCCCAAGCGCCATCGGCCATTCCCTGCGCTTCCGCCCTCGCAAGGCGTCGATGCACACATTGGTCGCGATCCTGTACAGCCACCATCGCGTCGTACTCCGACTCTGAAATGCGGGAGCAGCACGCCAAGCGCGAAGCATCGTCTCCTGCGCCGCGTCGTCAGCGTCGAAGACCGACCCGAGCATGCGGTAGCAGTACCCGGTGATTTCGCCGAGGTACGGCTCGAGCTCGAGTGCGGAGCGCTCCGCGGTGTCAACAGCTACTGCGTGTCCAACCATTCGTGGAATCCCCCGGCCGCATCCAGCGACCATGCATCGGCGCGACCAGTCACGCAGTTCCCATCATGCCACGTCCCAGCGCAGCGGAGCCCGCTGTTGCCTTTGTGCTCGTCACGTGTGCGCTTCGCCGGTTCGTCGGTGATTCGACACGGTCATCATGGATACCGCTTTGCGCAATTCGCGCATACCAATTTGGTCGCGACTTCCGAGTCATTTCTCGTCGATATACGAGCCATATCGCGCCGACACGCGCGTGACCAATTGGTCGCCGCGTTCAGTCAGTTTGAGGCTGCAACACAAGCCATGTCACGCCGACGCACACCTGAGCATTTGTTACGCGCAGCAACGCCAGAGACGCTACGTGCCTCGGGTCGCCGGAACCTCGCTGAGTTCCAGGAGGTGGCCGTCGGGATCGCGGAAAAAGCAGCGGATCTCGTAGCCGTGGTCGACCGGTGGCGTGAGGAAGACGGCGCCGCGCACTGACAACAATGCGTATACCGCCCGGCAGTCCTTGACTCGGAAGGTCATCTCGCTGCTTACCGTCTCCGGGTCGGTGGGAGGAGCGAACGTGACGGTGGGCTTGTCGGCGGTGGGGCCGCCTGCAGTCACGAGGAGCAGCCACGTGCCTGCGCATCGGAAGACTGCGCTGGTGCCTCCATACTCACGCACCAGGTCCGCACCCACGACGTCGCGGTAGAACGCCACTGATCGCGAGAGGTCGGCAACCACGAGCAGGTGCGTGAGCTCAGCTCCGTGCGGGAAGCGCTCGGCCGGCTCGGTCACGCCGCCACCCTACCAGCGGCACCGCGCGGCCATAGTTGCAGCCGCCCCCGGCGCTGTCCCGTTTGTGGGTCCGGACCAGCAGGCATGGCGCCAAATACCCGCCAGCCTCGAACGCGCTGTGGCGTCGGCGTGACCAGCGCCAACCGTTCGGCGGTCAATGACCTCCATCGACGCCGGCCTGCGCGAAACGAATCACCGTGTCCACAAGCTTGAGCAGGTCTTTGCGCTCGGAGGCGCTGGGAGCGCCTGCGCTTCACCACTCTCGTAAAGCTCACGCAAGCCGGCGACAGCGGACATCTCCACCTCCATGGCCTCTCGGACGTCAGTTATCAATCGACGTGCTCAATCGCGTGACCGGTCCCCGGCGCCGAGCGTACCGGCAATGACGCTCACGAACCGCAGGATCGCCTCGGGCTCCCCGGCGGCACGAGTTGGATTAAGTTCGCCGATCGACAAGACGCGAAACCGCGGATCTCGCGCCGCCACCACCAGAACATCACGGAGCTGTTCCAGGGTCGGTCCACTGTTCCGCCCATCGGTGTTCTCCGCAAGCGGCGCGATAGTGAAGTCGAGCACGTCGACGTCGACGTGGACGGCGCGGGGACCTGATGGAAGCACCTCGAGCGCAGCCGCAGCGGCACCGGCAGGATCGCTGCATAGTGAGGCGCTTGAACCTACGTGCAACCCCAGCCGATTCGCCTGCTCTCGTTCCCACTCGGTCGCCGGAGCGGGGTCGATCCCCAGCCACGAGACTTGTTCCGGCTGGAGCAGCGGGCGACGGTCAAAAGCATCAGCCAGTTCGTCCGCGCAGCCGGGAAATGAGAGGCCGTGCGCCAAGCCCATCCAATCGAGTGCTCCGTCCGTGGTGCTCTCCGGCGTGTTCAGGTCGAAATGCCGGTCGATGTAGAGCAAGCCGGGCGTGTCATCGTCGAGTCGCTGAAGCGCTGCCATAACGGAAAGTGCGATCGTGCAATTGCCCCCGAGGACCAGCACGATGTCGCCCGTTGCGAGGAGCGGGCTGAGTTCGATTGGTGAGCTCGCGCAGACAGGTTGCCACCTGCTCGAGATTCTGTGCGTACGGGTGTGCTCGATCAGGCTTCCATGTCTGCTTGGGAAGATCGCCGTCGTCATGAACCTCGAGGCCGGCAGCAGCAAGCGCGTCCATGAGCCCTGCGGCACGCAACGCGGCCGGCGCCTGTTCCTGTCCGGCCGCGTAACTCCCGGCACTGCTTGGGACTCCAACCACCGACACCCGGCCCATGTTCGCGACAATATACGCGGCTGGTGGTTAAGGTTACGTTGTACGTTACCCGGTACGTCACCCGCGCACGCCGGACGGCGGACGAGCGGTCCCACGCGGCCCCGAGTTCAAAGGAATCGCAGATCGATGCGGACCGCCCAACCACGATGACAAGCTCCCAAGACGCCATCGCGGCTCTTGAGCGGATCGCGTACATCCTGGAACGCGAACGCGAACCAACCTACCGCGTGCGTGCCTTTCGCAATGCGGCCGCTGTCGTGCGTGCCCTTCCCGATGCGGAGCTCGAGGAGCGGCGCAGGCGCCGCACAGTGGGCGCTCTCGCGGGGATCGGGCCGGTCACCGCGCAGGTCATCGAGGAGGCCTTGGCGGGGGCGGTACCCGCGTACCTGCAGCGTCTCGAAACGGAGGCCCCGCCCATCGCGGACGAGGCGCTCGCGCTGCGGCAGGCGCTGCGCGGTGACTGCCACGTGCACTCGGACTGGTCTGACGGCGGGAGCCCCATCGAGGAGATGGCTCGCGCCGCTATAGACATCGGCCACGAGTACATCGTCCTCACTGATCACTCCCCACGGCTCACGGTGGCGCATGGGCTGAGCGTCGAGCGGTTGCGAGAGCAACTCGACGTTGTGCGCGGCCTCAACGAACAACTCGCGCCCTTTCGCATCCTGACTGGCATCGAGGTCGACATCCTCGAGGACGGGGCGCTCGACCAGGAATCGGATCTGCTCGAGCAACTTGACGTCGTGGTGGCTAGCGTGCATTCGAAGCTCCGCATGCCGAAGGCGGAGATGACGCCCCGGATGCTCGCCGCCATCCGCAATCCACACATGGACGTTCTTGGACACTGCACAGGGCGGATCGTTGTCGGCCGTGGAAGACCCGAGTCGGAGTTCGACGCGGATGCCGTCTTTGCTGCGTGCCGCGAACACGGCGTCGCGGTCGAGGTCAACTCGCGCCCGGAACGACTCGATCCACCAATGAGGCTGCTGAAACGCTCGATCGAGAAAGGATGCCGGCTCGCCATCGACACGGACGCGCACGCGCCGGGTCAGCTCGATTGGCAGCTTCGCGGATGCGAACGCGCTGCGGCGTGCGGTGTTCTGGCCGAAATGGTCATCAACACGGTGCCAGCGAACGATCTCGTCGCCTGGGCGAGGATGAGGTCACCCGCTCAATCAGGATCCGGAGTCGGCGCTGACTGAGCTGGTCCCACGCTGGCTTGCCGGTGCGTAGCCGCTGAGCAACGACTCCCAGTCTGCGTCGTTCGCGCCGACCGATCGCTGCGGTGGCGCTTCAGGCAGCGTCGATTTGAACCCGGCGCCAGTGTCGAACACCACCACCGTGTCGTCGAGTTCGACGGCGCGCTGACTACGGAGCTCCGAAAGCGCGGCGAAAACTGCGGCCGACTCGAGACTCAGGAATCCGGCGCCATGACGTGCCGCGAACGCCTGCGTTTGCGCAAGCTCAGCTTCGGGCACTGCGAGAGCGGTCCCACCCGACTCACTGATCGCCTCGAACACGAGAAAGTCGCCAACGGTGCTCGGCACACGCAGGCCTGCCGCCTCGGTGGTGGCGTCGGCCCAAGGTTCAGCGAACTGACTGCCCACGAGGAACGCGCGAACCAACGGCGCGCATCCTTCGACCTGCACACCCACCATCCGAGGCCGGCCTCCGCCGATCAGGCCCATCTCCTCGAGCTCCGCGAAGGCTTTCCACATCCCAATGAGTCCGGTCCCGCCACCCATCGGGTACACGATCACATCAGGAAGTGACCAGCCGAGGTCCGCCGCAAGTTCGATCCCCATCGTCTTCTTCCCCTCGACCCGGTACGGCTCTTTCAGGGTGCTGAGATTGAATGCCCCGGTTCGCTCCGCGATCCGCGCTGCCAACCGCCCGCAGTCCGAGATGAGTCCATCCATGAGGATGAGATCCGCGCCGCATGCCACGACCTCGGCCTGATTCACGATCGGAGCGTCGCTCGGCATCACCACGGTGGCATGCACTCCGGCGACCCCGGCATATGCGGCCAGCGCTCCACCGGCATTCCCCGCCGACGGCATCACAAAGTTTATGGCTCCAAGCTCGATGGCGCGACTTACCGCGACCGTCATGCCGCGTGCCTTGAAGGATCCGGTTGGATTCAGAATTTTCCGCTTTCACGAGCAGCTGGCTGATCCCGTACGCGCGCCCGAGTCGCGATGCCTCCAGCAACGGCGTCGACCCTCTCCGAGCGTCACGACGCTCGACCAGTCACGCACCGGAAGCAATTCGTCCCATTGCCAGACACCACGAACAGGCGCTCGCAGGTCGCGCTGGCGTCGTCTAGCGTTTTTGCAGCGCGCTCAAGGTCGTATCGGGCGAGAAGCGGACGGCCATCGAGCGGGTCGGTGGTGGCGAGCTCGTCGGCTGGATACGAGACGCCACTGAGCCCGCCTTGAAGACTTGTCAGCGTGGAATCGGTCGTGCCACCGTCAGACTTCGAACCCATCTCTGCGTAACTATGCCTCGAGCTGTGGCCAATCGCAGCCTCCACATTGCGGCGTCGACTTTGGGTCGCCAGCGTCAAGGCCGAGTGCCTGCCATGCCTCCCCTCGCACGATGTACCCCACGTTTGCGTGGCTAACTCCGAATTCTGATGCCATGGACCGGTACCTGGCTCCGTAACGCGCCATCCACCTGATAGTCAACACCTCATCGACTGTGAGCTTCGCATTGGCATGGCGCTCGCCGCGGTTTGGGCGGCGATTGAGCACTTGCTGCTCCCAAGTAGCCCAACGGCAGTTCCCCGGTTCGTAATCGCCCTCGTTGTTGATCCGATCCAGCGTCAGGCGGTCAGGACACGACCCCATGTCTGCGAAAAAGTCCTCGAAGCGGTGCCAGCGACGGCAAACGGTGATCCCGCGCCCGCCATATCGTGCCCAGTCGGCGCTCGACGGATTCGTGCACCGGCTCAACATGCCCTTCCAGGCGTGATACGTGCGAGTGCCGCCGCCTGCTGCTTGTCCGTGGCGGCGCGACACACACGAATAGTGATGTGCCGTAGTGTGGTGTAAATCCGGGGTGGACCCAGAGCTGCCGACGAGGTAGACAAAGAAGGCCACCGCGGAGTTCTCTTGGAAGCTCTAACCCAAACCAGGAGACCCACGATGGCCCAGAACAGGATGACGCCCCAGGCGCTGATCGATCAACTGCAGGGCGCAGACACCGACGTCTTGCGACGCGTTCTCGAGCACGCGATGCAGCGGCTCATCGAAGCTGAGGCGGCCACACAGATCGGCGCCGGCCCGCATGAGCGAGCATTGACGCGCACCACGTACCGCAACGGCTACCGGGAGCGGATCCTCGACACCGGCTCTGGACGCCTCGAGTTGCAGATCCCCAAGCTGCGCTCGGGCAGTTTCTTCCCGTCATTGCTCGAGCCGCGACGACGCATCGATCGAGCGCTCCTGGCGGTGGTTCAGGAGGCGTACGTGCTCGGCATCAGCACCCGCAAGGTCGACGACCTCATGGCTGCCTTGGGTGGCTGCAGCATCAGTCGCAGCGAGGTGAGCCGGATCTGTGCGCTGCTCGACGAGGAACTCGCCGAGTTCCGGGAGCGACCGCTTGATGAGCCGTACCCGTACGTCTGGTTCGACGCGACGTACGAGAAGGTGCGTCAGGGCGCGCGGATCGTGAGCCAGGCCGCAGTGGTGGCCGTCGGCGTCCGCGACAGCGGCGAGAAGAGCGTGCTCGGCCTGGCGGTCGGCGCGAGCGAGACCGAGGCCTTCTGGCTGGAGTTCTGCCGCAGTCTGTCGCGGCGCGGGCTGAGCGGCGTGCAGCTGGTCATCTCCGACGCTCACGAGGGATTGCGCAGCGCCTTGAGCCAAGTGTTCGTCGGGGCCACGTGGCAGCGCTGCAAGGTGCACTTTCTGCGCAACGTCGCCGCCGTCGTCCCCAAGCTGCACGCACCGGCCGTGCTCGCGGTGGTGAAATCGATCTTCCTGCAGCCGACGCGCGAGACTGCGCGCGACGCGGTGAACCACGCGCTCAGCGTGTTGGAGCCACGCTTTCCAGCGGTGGCAGCCAAGCTCCGCGCGGCCGAGACCGACGTGCTTGCGTACCTGGACTTTCCGGTCGACCACTGGCGCTCGATCTCGTCGACCAACGCCATCGAGCGCGTCAACGCGGAGCTCGACCGACGTGCCAAGGTGGTCGGCATCTTTCCCAACACGGCCTCACTGTTGCGTCTGTTCACCGCGGTGCTCCAGGACCAGCACGACGAGTGGCAGGACGGACGTCGCCACTTCAGTCAGCAATCGATGGCTCGCGTGATGCACCCCGACGGTCCGCCGTTGCTCACCAACCCGCTCACGGAGGGACTCGTCGCCTAATTCACCGACGTTGTGAGAACTCCACCGAATTCACACCACTACCGGG